>NZ_JACHNC010000001.1:3212812-3854375 GCF_014205215.1 Actinoplanes lobatus | reverse complement strand
TCCCCGCCGAAGTAGCGGGCCGGCCCTCGGGCGGCGACCGCACAGGCCCCCGGCCGGATCACCTCGACCCCGGCCACCACACCTTCGATCGCGACCACCACCGGCTCGAACGCCCGCGCGTCCCGCCCCGGATCGTGCTCCACGACCACCAGTTGCGGGCAGCGTCCCTGCGCCTCCCGCCGCCGGAGCCCTCGCCGCACACCTTCCCGCCGGGCCGCCTCGGAACAGGCCAGCACCCGGTTCCCGGACATCACCGCGACCGGCTCGGCCACCGGCGCCCCCGCCACGATCTCCGCGGCCACCACCGGCCAGTCCGGACACCAGACCAGCAGGGTACGAACAGCCGCCTCCATCAGCTCCTCACCTGCGCACACGTCAGGTCCGGCCGGGCTGCCCCCGCCGGGGATCCGGAACGGCGCAGCAGACGCGGCGCGGCCGCCTCCGGCGGTGCGGCCCGCTCGGGCGGAGGGCCCGGGGGCCGTTCGGGAAGCGTGGACGGCGGGGGCGGCGGGATGCTGTCCCGGACCGTGACACCCGGCATCCACATGGTGATCTCCCGGGGCCGGGTGGCCGCACCCCGCCCGCGGGACACGACGGTGACCTCCCGGCGGCGCAGCCGGCCCCGGCCGGATCCGAGACCCTCCCACCGGCCCGTGCCGACTTCGAGGGTCACGTCGGCGCCGGACCAGTCACCGAACGGCACCAGCACGCTTCCCCGCTGCCGGGCCCGCGCGGCCAGCCGGCTGGTGACGGACGCCGGCACCGGCCCGGGAACCGCCGCGACCACCACGTCCACGCCGTCGATCAGCGCGGCCACCACGGTGGGCCAGTCCGGCCCCGGGTCGGGCACCAGTGCGAGCCGCTCCAGCACGATGCCGCTCTCCGCGGCGGCGAGCGCACCCAGCGCGGGCACTCCGACCACCGCGCACCAGGAGCCGTTCCGCGAGGCGGCCGCGAGCAACGCCAGCATCAGCGAGGTCCGGCCACCGGCCGACACGCTCTGCCCGGCGGCGACGGCCACCGTGCTGCCCCGCCGTAGCCCACGCCCCGGCAACAGCCCGCTCAGCTCGGGCGCCACCGGCAGCAGCCGGTGCACCCCCGGTTCGCCGGTCCCGGTCGCCGTCCGGACCAGCCCCGCGAGGGCGGCCGCACCATTGATCATGCGCCCTGCCACGTCATGCCCCGCTCTGTCGCACATCCCCGTCACATCACTGCCCACCCGGCCACCGCCGGCGCTCAACCGCCCGCCGAGCCCCGCCCACCGAGATCGCGCCGGCCGAAGCCCGTGCCGCCGAAGCCCGTGCCGCGGAGAACCGGGCCGCCCAAGCCCGAGGCCGCGGGGAGCCAGGCCGCCGAAGCCCAGAGCGCCCGGTAGGCGGGACCCGATCTACCGGGGCCTGTGCCGGTGCGAAACAACCGTTGACGCCCCTCGCGGAACGCGCCCGGCGCGGCTGAGCCGCACTGGCCGGGACTGCCGCTGAGCCGGGCTACCCGGGTCGGGCGGCCGGCGCGCGGCCGAGAGAACGGCCGGTCCGCAACGGCGAGCCGACGGTCACGCGGCCGAAGGGACGGCCGGTCCGCAACGGCGAGCCGACGATCACGCGGCCCGGCGGACCGCCGGCCCACGACGGCGAGCGGGCGGTCACGCGGCCAAGGGTGGCTGGTATGTCAACCCGAGCGCGGACTCCGCCACGGTGACGAACTGCTCGGCGGCGCGCAGCAGGTCGTCGGCTTCGCGGGCGCTCACGACATGGGGGATGCCGGCCTCGGCCGCCGCGCGCTTGCCGGCGCCGAGCGCGAAATAGCCGGCCCAGTCGCTGAACTCGGGCGCCACCAGCACCAGCAGGGACCAGACGCTGGTCGCCCGGCTGCGGCGGCCGGGCGCGGCCGGCCGGGCCCGGGCAGCGAGCAGGGCGGCGGCCGCGCGCAGGGCGGCCAGATGCGCCGCCGCGTAGCGCAGCCCGTCAGGGGTGGTGTGCGCTGCCTCGATCAAGCCCGTCCGGGCGAGCGCCAGCAGCTGGGACGGTGTGCGGTGCGGCAGCATGTGAGCCGGGACCGTGGGCGAATCCGCCCGGGGGGCCGCGCCGGCGCTCGCCGGACCGGGAGCCGCCGTGAGGCCGGGGGCCGTGGTGCTCGCCATCGTCGTATCTCCTCGCCTGTTCCGCATCCGACGTGTGGGTCGAACCGATCGCTGCGGAGGAAGACGCAGCATGCCGTGCCGGGAACCGGGGCTCCGAAATGGGCAGCCGGAGCCCCGGCGGGCGGCCCGTCCGGGCCGCCCGGCGGCAAGCCGGCCGGGTGTGAAGCTTCCCCACACCACACCCGGCCGGCACCGCCGGCGGGTCCGTCGCCCACCACCGGGGGTCGGGGGTGGCGAGCGACGGCCTGCCTTGAGGCCCGGACCCGCGAATGCCCGGACCAGGGTGTGCGGCGCTTCGCGGGCCACCGCACCCGGGACACGTGCCGCGAAACACGATCCCGGAGCAGAACGAACACCCTTTCGAACATCCGTTCTAACTACCGCAGAGACTAACACCCCCCTCCGACAAAAAGGCAACCTTCACGGCGCCGTGCCACCGGCTTTTTCGAACGGATGATCGACGGCTTCGTGACTACCATGGCGGCATGGCGACGATCGTGGTGACCGGGGCGAGTTCCGGCGTGGGCCTGGCCGCAGCGGAGCAGTTCGCCGCCCGCGGCGACGAGGTGGTGCTGGTCGGCCGCGATCCCGGCCGGCTGGCCACCGCCGTCGAGAGGGTGACGGCGGCAGGAGGGCGGGAGCCGGCCGCCTTCCGGGCCGACTTCGAGAGCCTCGCCGAGGTGCGCGCCCTGGCCGATCAGCTGCGCGCGGCCTGTCCACGGATCGACGTGCTGGCGAACAATGCGGGCGGCATGGTCGGGGAGTTCCGCCGCACCGGCGACGGCCTCGAGGCCACCATCCAGGGCAATCACCTGGCGCCGTTCCTGCTCACCGGCCTGCTGCGGGAGCAGTTGCAGGGCGGCCGGGTGGTGAACACCGCGTCCCGGGCACACATGCAGGGCAGCCCCGATCCGGAGCGGCTGGCCGGCGATCCGGCGCGGTACAGCTCGTGGCAGGCCTACGGGGCGAGCAAGGCGGCCAACATCCTGTTCACCGCCGAGGCGGCCCGCCGCTGGCCGGAGGTGTTCAGCGTGTCCTTCCATCCGGGTGTGGTGCGCACCAACTTCGGCACCGGCCGGGTCACCCGGCTCTTCTACCGTTACGCGCCCTTCCTGGTCACCCCGGAGAAGGCCGGTGAGCTGCTGGTCTGGCTGGCCACCACGCCCGAGGCGGAGCTGGTGGACGGCGGCTACTACGTGGGCCGCACCGTCACCCGGCCGGCCGCGCACGCCGGCGACAGCGCCCTGGCCGCGCGATTGTGGGAGGCCAGCGCCAAGGCTGTCGGTCACTGACCGAAGCGGACAGTCGGGCAGGATGAGGGGATGCACAATCATCCCAACGTCATCGCGGTCCGGGAGGCGCTGAGGGAAGCCGGCGCCGACGTGGCCGACATCGTCATCCTCGACGAGGCGGTGCACACCGCTGCGGCGGCCGCCGCAGCGCTGGACGTGACGGTCGGCCAGATCGCCAACTCGCTGATCTTCGACGCCGACGGCGAGCCGCTGCTGGTCCTGACCTCGGGCGCGCACCGGGTGGACACCGCCAAGGTGGCCGCCTCGATCGGCGTGGCGAAACTGCGCCGCGCCACACCCGAGTTCGTCCGGGAGCACACCGGCCAGGCGATCGGCGGGGTCGCCCCGCTCGGCCATCCGAAGCCGGTGCGCACCCTGGTCGACGTCGATCTGGAGAGCTGTCCGGTGATCTGGGCGGCCGGCGGCGTACCCCGGTCGGTCTTTCCGATCACCTATCCGGAGCTGGTCCGCGTGACGGCCGGAAGCCCGGCCGAGGTCGCGTAGCCGGAAGCCCCGCGGAGGCCGCGGTACCGTGGCGCGGTGACCGATGATCTGGTCAGCCTGCACGTCTGGCGGGTCCCGCGGCAGGCCGTCGGCTCCGCCATGCTGCGCATGGCCTTCGCCCGCCGCCATCTCTCCGGGGTCCGGTTCGGCAGATTCCTGGGTACGGGCACCGGCTCCACCTTCGGCCCCGGCGACACCGACCTGACCCGCTGGGCGGCGATCACCGTGAGCGACCGCCCGGTGCGGTTCCCCACGTGGGAGCGGATCGCCGTGAAGCAGGCGCGTGTCGATCTGGAACCGCTGGTCAGCAGGGGCGCCTGGGGTGGCAGGAGCCCGTTCACGCCGTCCGGGAAAAGACCGGACGGGATGGTGCTGGCGCTGACCCGGGCCCGGTTGCGGCCGTCCCGGGCGCTGCGGTTCTGGCGGGCGGTGCCGGCGGTGGCCCGGGAACTGTCGGCCGCGCCGGGGCTGCTGGCCCGCTTCGGGGTGGGTGAGGCGCCGATCGGCTGGCAGGGCACGGTCAGCGTGTGGCGCGGCGCGGCGGATCTCACCGCGTTCGCGTACCGTCAGCCAGAACACCGCGCGGTGATCGCCCGCACCCCCGCCGACCGCTGGTACGCGGAGGAGCTCTTCGCCCGTTTCGCGGTGCTGGACATCAGCGGCGACCGGACCGTCCTGGGATGGACCGCTGACGAGAAGGAGCGGACGACGCGATGAGGCTCGTTGCTTGGCAGCCGGATGACCTGCTGCGCCGGCTCGACGACGTGGTGGCGGTCTACGGCGAGGCGATGGGCTACCGCAAGGAGCTGTTGCAGACCCGCCGCGGCTACATCGGCTCGCACGCGCGGCGGCCCGGCTTCCGGGCGGTGGCCACGCTGACCGCGGAGGGCCGGGTCGCCGGCTTCGGGTACGGCTACACCTCCGCTCCCGGCCAGTGGTGGCACGACCAGGTCCGGTCCGCGCTCGACGAGCAGGCCCGGCACCGGTGGCTGGCCGACTGTTTCGAGGTGGTCGAGTTGCACGTCCGCCCGGCGGCGCAGGGTCACGGGATCGGCGCCCGGCAGTTGCGTGCCCTGCTGGCGATGGCCGAGGGAAAAACGGTGCTGCTGTCCACTCCGGAGGCCGACGAGCAGACGTCCCGGGCCTGGCGGCTGTACCGGCGGTTCGGGTTCAGCGACGTGCTGCGCGACTTCCTGTTCCCGGGGGACGAGCGGGCGTTCGCGATCCTCGGGCGGGAGATCCCGATCGTCGAGCGGCAGGCCGGCGGTTGAGCGGTGTGGTTCCTGCTCGGCGGGCTGGTGCTGGCCCAGGTCTGGTATCCGCTCACCACCGGTGACACCCGTGCCGGGCTGACCGTGGCCACCGTGCTGATCGGGGTGCTGCTGTCGGTGACGCACGCGCTGCTCAGCCGTGGGGTGCGGGCCGCGGCCGCGCTGATCGGCACGGCGATGCTGGGTGGTTTCGCGGTCGAGGCGATCGGGGTGGCGACCGGTTTCCCGTTCGGTTCCTACGACTATTCCGGTCAGCTCGGGCCGAAACTGCTGGGCGTACCCCTGATCATCCCGCTGGCCTGGACCTGGATGGCCTGGCCGGCGTGGCTCGCGGCGCTGCGCGTGGCCAAGGGCCGCGCGGCCCGGATCGCGGTCGCGGCCGTCGGTCTGGCGGCCTGGGATCTGTTCCTCGATCCGCAGATGGTCGCCGAGGGTTACTGGCGCTGGCACGATCCGGCTCCGGCGCTGCCCGGTGTGCCCGGCGTGCCGATCGGCAATCACCTGGGCTGGCTCGGGTTCGCGCTGCTGCTGATGACGGCTCTGTCGTTCGCGGCCGGGCCTGCCGTCGCCACGCCCGGTGACGGCCCGATGCTGGCGCTCTGGTTGTGGACCTACTTCTCGTCGGTTCTCGCGCACGCCGTCTTCCTGGGCCTGCCCGCGTCCGCCGCGTGGGGTGGCGTGCTGATGGGCGCCGTCGTCCTGCCGCTGCTGCCCCGGCTGCGCGCATGATCGTCTGGCTCACCTTGGCGCCGTTGCTGCTGCTCACCGCGCACACCGCGGTCAACGCGCTGCTGCTGCGCCGCCCGCGCCGGGACGCGGTCACCGGCGAGCGGGTCGCCGTTCTGCTGCCGCTGCGCGACGAGGCCGGGCGGGTCGCCCCCTGTCTGGGGTCGCTGCTGGCCCAGCGCGGCGTCCCGGACCTGACCGTTCACGTCCTCGACGACGCCTCCTCCGACGGCACCGCCGACGTGGTCCGGAGGATCGCCGCCGGGGACGAGCGGGTGCGCCTGCTCACCGGGGCCGCCCCGCCCGCGGGCTGGCTCGGCAAGCCGAACGCCTGCCGGCAACTGGCCGACAGCGCCGCCGACGCGGACGTGCTGGTCTTCGTCGACGCGGACGTGGTCCTGGAACCGGACGCGATCGCCGGGGCGGCCGGGCTTCTGCGGCGTGCCGGGGTGACGCTGCTCTCGCCGTACCCCAAGATCGTCGGCGCCGGGCGGCTGGTGCAACCGCTGTTGCAATGGTCCTGGCTGACGTTTCTGCCGCTGCGCGGCATGGAGCGCTCGCCGCGGCCGTCGCTGGCCGCCGCGGGCGGGCAGTGGCTGGTCCTGGATCGCGCCGGCTATCAGCGGGCCGGTGGTCACGCCGCGGTTCGCGACGACGTGCTCGAGGACATCGGCCTGGCCCGCGCGGTGAAACGCTCCGGCGGCCGGATCGCGCTCGCCGACGGCTCCCGCCTGGCCACCTGTCACATGTACGGCTCCTGGCGGGAACTCACCGACGGTTACGGCAAATCGCTGTGGGCGTCGTTCGGCTCCGCGTTCGGCGCGTCCGCCGTCGTGGTCCTTCTCCTTCTTCTGTACGCCGTACCGATGCTGTTCCTGATGAGTCCCTGGTGGGACGTCGCTCTGGCCGCCTGCCTGCTCGGGGTGACCGGCCGGGTGATCAGCGCGGTGGCGACCGGTGGCCGGGCCGTCCCGGACGCGTTCGCGCACCCGCTCTCGATCGTGCTGTTCGGCTGGCTGGTCGCGCGCTCGTTCCACCGGCGACGCCGCAACCTGCTCACCTGGCGTGGCCGGGCTCTGTGACCGTGCGGGAGGCGATGCGGTGAGTGAGATCGTGGTGATCGGCGCCGGGGTCGGCGGGCTGGCCGTGGCGTTGCGGCTGGCCGCCGCCGGGCATCGGGTGACCGTGCACGAGCGGGCGGCGCGGCCGGGCGGGAAGCTGGGTGTCCACGAGCGGGACGGCTACCGTTTCGACACCGGCCCGAGCCTGCTCACGCTGCCGGAGGTGTTCGCCGACCTGGGTCTGGGCCTGCGGCCGCAACCACTGGATCCGGTGGTGCGGCACGTCTTCCCGGACGGTGTGACGCTCGACTCGTCCTCCGATCACGGTGTCTTCCTGGAGCGGATCGGCGCGGCGCTGGGCCCGGAGGCGGCCGCGGACTGGGACCGGTTCTGGCGGCGGGCCGCGCGGATCTGGCACGCCTCGTGGGAGTCGGTGCTGCAACGTCCGGTGAGTGCCGCGTCGCTGGCGCGGCTCTCCTGGCGGGTGGGTGATCTCGCGGCGATCGCGCCGTGGTCGTCGCTGCGGGCGCTGGGCCGGCGCTACCTGCGGGATCCGCGGTTGCGCATGCTGCTGGACCGGTATGCCACCTATACCGGGACGGATCCGCGCCGCGCGCCCGCGGCGCTCGCCGCGATCCCCTACGCCGAACTCACGCACGGTGGGTGGTATCTGCCGGGCGGTCTGGTCACGCTCGGTGACTCGCTGCACGCCCGGTGCGCCGATCATGGGGTACGGGTGAAGCTGCGCTCCGAAGTGACGGCGATCGAGGCGGACCACCGGGTGCGCGGGGTGCGCCTGGCGTCGGGCGAGTTCCAGCCCGCCGACGTAGTGGTCTCCAACGTGGACGCGGTCACCCTGTACCGGGATCTGCTGCCCGCGCCGAAGCCGTTGCGCGGGCTGGCCGACCGGAGCCTGGCCGGGTTCGTGCTGCTGCTCGGCGTGCGCGGGGAGACTCCGGAGCTGGCGCATCACACGGTGTTCTTCCCGGCCGACTACGACGCGGAGTTCGACGCCGTCTTCGGGGCGCCGGGGCGGCGGGCGCGGCCGGTGGACGATCCGGCGGTGTTCATCACCCGGGCCGACGATCCGCTGGTTCGGCCGGACGGCCGGGAGGCGTGGTTCGTGCTGGTCAACGCGGCACGGCAGGGCACCGGATGGTCCGCTGTGGACTGGCGGCGGCCGGGGCTGGCCGGGGCGTACGCGGATCACGTGCTGGCGGTGCTCGCCCGGCGCGGGCTGGACGTGCGGGAGCGGCTGGAGTTCGCCGAGACGCGTACGCCGGCCGACCTGGCCGAGGCGACCGGGTCGCCGGGCGGGGCCATCTACGGAACCGCGGGTGGGCTGCTGCGGCCCGGCAACCGGGGGCCGGTGGACGGGTTGTTCCTGGTCGGCGGGTCGGTGCATCCGGGCGGCGGGCTGCCGATGGTCACCCTGTCCGCCCGGATCGTCGCCGATCAGATCGGTCCGGCCTTTTAGTTGCCTTCAGTTGGCGGCTCGCGCCGCGAGGAAGGCCTTGGCCATGGCGGAGGCCAGGTCGGCCGGATTCTTGGCGGCGATCGCCTGGCCGCCGGTGGCCTTGGCCATGCTCTGCAACGCGGGCATGTTCGCGTCCGGGCCGTAACCGACCGCGATCACCGGGACGGGCCGGGCCGGATCCTGGCCGGCCGCGAGCCGCTTCTGGAACTCCTGCTGGGACATGGCGAACCTGGTCCCGCCGTCGGCGCCGTCGGTGAGCACCACCACGACCGAGGGCCGGCCGGACTTGACCTCTTTACGCATCGCGTCGACACCGTCGAGGACGCTCTGGTAGAGCGGCGTGCCGGCGTTCGACTGCGGCCGGTAAGTCTTGATCTTCTCGGTCAGGGCGTCCCGCCGCTTCTTGCCCCCGTCGTCGCCGTTGATCGGCCCGAACGACACCTCCTCGGTGTGCGCGGTACTGCTCGCGGCGCCGGCCCCGAAATACCACATACCGATGGTGGTGTCCCGGTTGAACAGCTGGGCCGCGCTCGCACCGGACTCGCGGAGCAGGGACGCCTTGGTGGCCGGACCGCCGCCGATCTTCTCGTTCATCGAACCGGAGGCGTCGATCAGGAGCAGCACCTGGAAGGCGAGGCTCTGGAATCCGGCCCACTGCCGGGCCGGGTCGAGCAGGGCCTTGCCGGTGCCGGGCAGGCGGGCGCCGCCGGCCGTCGGCTCGGTACGGAAACCGGCCTCGGTGAGCGCCTGCTTGGTGATCGCGGCGCGCAGCCGGTCGGCCAGGCCGGTCTTGGCGCCCTTGCGGATCGCGTACGGGTAGTCGGCCTCGACCATCCCGTCGGAGGGCGCCGCACCGGTGAGCGCCACCTGGTGCCCACCCTTCTGGTAGGCGAGGAGCTGCTGCTCGATCAGCGGGAAGACGCCGATGTCGTAGACCGCGGAGGTGGTGTCGGACTGCGCGGCCATCCGGGCGAGCAGGCGGCCCGGGTCGGCGGTGGCGTCGGTCAGGCGGCTGCGCAGGGTGAGCGCCCGGAGCTGGGCGATGCCGGGGTCCTTGGCGGCCAGGGCGGTGGCCGCGTGCACGCCGTGCACGCTGAGCAGGCCGGTGGTGGTCGTCAGCGGATCGGACATGGTGGCCACCGGGATCCGCTCGCCGGCGACCCCCTCGATCAGCTCGTTCCAGGTGGTCTTGCCGTCCTTGATGTACAGACTGCCGATCGCCTCGGGCGCGGTCAGCATGATCGGCGAGTACGCCAGGGTGGCCCCGGAGGTGCGGAAGGCGAGCTTGTTCTCCTCGGCGATGCGCAGCCAGGCGCTGCTGGACGGCACCCAGACGTCCGGCTGGTCCACCTCGGCGAGGGTGACGCCGGACTCCTCGGCCCGGACCAGGATCGGCGCGCAGCGCTGCCCGGGCGGGTTGAGGGTGACGGCGGCGGCCCTGATCACCGGCTCGATCTCGGGCGCCGCGGCCACGGTCAGCTCCGGGTCGGGGCAGGGCGCGACGCTGGGCTGGGTCGACGACGGCAGCGGGGCGGCGCTGGGCTGCGTGGCCGGCTGGGCGGAGCCGTTGCGCATGAGCTGCCATGCGACCCCGCCGGCGACCAGCAGGACCACGATCACCAGGGCGGCGGAGAGCAACATGCGGCTGCGAGCCTGCGGGGGTTCGTCGCCCCAGTCACCGTGGTTCGGTGGAGGCAACTCCCTTGGCCACTCGTTGTCGGACATGTCACCCAACCCCGTCGTAATGGTCGGTACCGATGCGTGCCGGATAGTAGTCCGGGATTCATGTCCCGCAATGGTTCAGCGGGTAAAGCGGCACATCACGGCAGCATTCGAGGCTCGGCGATCGCGATCACTATCAGTTCACCGTCCCCGCTGAGCCCGGGTGGCTCACGGCCCCACCCGCCGTAGATCTGATCCACCCGGAAGCCGGCCGCCCGCAGCGAGTCGCGCAGCTGTATCTCGTCACGGAAGCGATGGGCGGCCGAACTGGTCAGCTCCAGCCCGTCGTCGAACCGGTAGTGATGGACGACCGACACCACGTCCTTCTCGGTCGAGGTGACCTCGCTCCACGCCTCCACCACCGAGCCGTCGGCCAGCACGATGTCCCGCCGGGTGTCGTCCGGCGCCCACTCCCGCCACGGCAGGCCGGCCGGGTCACGGCTGTCCAGGACGAGCCGCCCGTCGGTGACCAGGGCACCGCGCAACCGGTGCAGCGCCCCGGACCAGTCCTCGTCGGTGACGATGTGCTCGGCGACGTGACCGGTCATGAAGGCGGCGTCGAACGGCCGGTCCGGAAGGTCCTCGAAGGACCCTTGGAGCCAGCGGACCCCGGCCGCGCCCTCTTTTCGCTGGGCCACGTCCAGCGCGGCCCCGGCCGGGTCGACGGCGGTCACCTCATGGCCGGCGCCGGCCATCGCGATGGCCAGCCGCCCGGTGCCGCAGCCCATGTCGAGGACCCGGGGTGCGGTGCGCTCAGCGAGCACCCGCATGAAGAAGTCGTCCTCCCAGCCCCACAGCCGCTCGGTGTCGGAGACCTCGACCAGTCTGGGATGCCGGTACTCGCCATGCCACACACTCGGATGCTAAACGCGGGGTTCCCACTTGACTACCCGAAGTGGACGCTGGATCACAGAGCGCGTACCCCGAACGGGAGTTCGCCGGCCGCGATGTGCTCGATGACCGCCTCCCGCAGGGCGGCCGCCGCGTGCGGCAGGATGGCGGCCCGGCGCTGGGCGAGTGCGATGGTCCGCCGCATGCCGGGCGGGGCCAGGGGCGTGGCGCGCAGCAGCGGCCGGTTGACGAGCACCATGCTCGGCACCAGGGCCACCCCGAGGCCGGCCTCGACGAAGGCCAGAACGGCGTCCATCTCGCCGCCCTCCACCGCGAACTTGGGGGTGAACCCGGCCCGCTCGCAGGCTTGCAGGGTCACGTCACGGATGTCGTACCCGTCGCGGAACATCACCATCGGGGTGTGCCGCAGCTCGGCGAGGTCCAGCTGCCGGGCCACGGTGGGTGACGGCCCGGAGGCGACCGAGGCCACCACGAGGCTCTCCCGGAGCAGCTCGACGGTCTCCAGGACCGGGTCGGCGCCCTGCTCGGGCAGCACGACGAGGGCCAGGTCGAGGGTGTGGGCGAGCAGGTCGGCGATCAGGTCCTGGGAGCTGCCCTCGGTCACGTGCAGCCGGATGCCGGGGTGCTCGGCGCGGTAGCCGCGCAGCACGGCCGGGAGCAGGGAGGAACAGAGACTGGGGGTGGCGCCGAGCCGGACCTCGCCACGGCGCAGGCCGACGATGTCGGCGACCGCGTCCCGGGCCGCGTCGGCGTCCGCGATCATGCGCTGAGCCAGCGGGAGCAGCGTCTCCCCGGCCACGGTGAGGGTGACTCCGCCGCGGATCCGCTCGAACAGGGGGGCTCCGAGTGACATTTCCAGGGTGTGAATCTGCTTACTCAAAGTAGGTTGGGAGACGCCGAGTTCGTCCGCCGCTTGGGTGAAATGTCTAAACTCTGCCACCGCTACGAAGTACCTGAGTTGTTGCAGCTGCACGGTAATAGCCTATATCTATGGTAGGCCGACCCGGCATGCATTAGACGAATCGTTCAGGACTTCCTACCTTCCAACTCGTGGCGGTAGACACTCCTATTCCGAAGACGACGACCAACGCGGCGGGTGCGACGGCACGCCCCACGCCGCCGAAGTCGGTCCGGCCCTCGTCGGTCATCCTCAAAATGATCATGGCGGTCAGCGGCGCGCTGCTGGTGCTGTTCCTCTTCGCGCACGCGGCGGGCAACCTCAAGATCTTCGTGGGCGCGACGGCCTTCGACCACTACGCGGAGTGGCTGCGGGAGCTGGGCACACCCCTGCTGCCGCACGGCTGGTTCCTCTGGCTCCAGCGGACCGGCCTGCTGGTCGGCATCGGCCTGCACATCTGGGCGGCCACGGCGCTGACCATCCGCGCCAAGAAGGCCCGGCCGGTCAAGTACGCGCACCGGCCCAAGATCCAGGGCAGCTACGCCGCGCGCACCATGCGCTGGGGCGGCGTGATCATCGTGCTGTTCGTGATCTACCACATCCTCGACCTGACGACCGGCACGTTCAACCCGGCCGGCGGCGACACGGACCCGTCCGCCCGCGTGATCGAGGGCTTCGCCCCGGACCGCTGGTACGTGACCCTCTTCTACACCCTCGCGGTGGTGTCCGTCGGCTTCCACCTGCGGCACGGCATCTGGAGCGCGTTCCGCACGCTGGGCCAGCAGACCACCAAGGGTGAGCGCCGGGCCAAGGCCGTCGCGCTGGTCCTCTCGGTGGTGCTCGTCGCGATGTACCTGTCGGTGCCCTTCGCGGTCCTGACCGGATTGGTGGGTTGATCATGGTTGCTAACGAATTCTGGACCGAGGGCGAACCGGTCGTCGACAAGGCCGCCCCGGACGGGCCGGTCGAGACCCGCTGGGAGCGCCACAAGTTCTCCGCCAAGCTGGTCAACCCGGCGAACCGCCGCAAGCTGACGGTCATCGTGGTCGGCACCGGCCTGGCCGGCGGCTCGGCCGCGGCGACCCTGGCCGAGGCCGGCTACCGGGTCAAGTCGTACTGCTACCAGGACAGCCCCCGCCGCGCGCACTCGATCGCCGCGCAGGGTGGCATCAACGCCGCGAAGAACTACCGCAACGACGGCGACTCCGTCTACCGCCTCTTCTACGACACGGTCAAGGGCGGCGACTTCCGGGCCCGCGAGTCGAACGTCTACCGGCTCGCCCAGGTGTCGGTGAACATCATCGACCAGTGCGTGGCCCAGGGCGTCCCGTTCGCCCGCGAGTACGGCGGCCTGCTCGACAACCGCTCCTTCGGTGGCACCCAGGTGTCCCGGACCTTCTACGCCCGGGGCCAGACGGGTCAGCAGCTGCTGCTCGGCGCCTACCAGGCGATGGAGCGGCAGATCGGCCTCGGCAACATCGAGATGAACGCCCGGCACGAGATGCTCGAGCTGATCATCGTCGACGGCAAGGCCCGCGGCATCGTCGTGCGGGACATGGTCACCGGCGAGATCACCACCGAGTTCGCGGACGCCGTGGTGCTCGCCTCCGGTGGCTACGGCAACGTCTTCTTCCTCTCCACCAACGCCAAGGGCTGCAACGTCACGGCGTCGTGGCGGGCCCACCGCAAGGGCGCGCTCTTCGCGAACCCCTGCTACACGCAGATCCACCCGACCTGCATCCCGGAGTCCGGCTCGCACCAGTCGAAGCTGACCCTGATGTCGGAGTCGCTGCGTAACGACGGCCGGGTCTGGGTGCCGAAGCGGGCCGAGGACTGCCAGAAGCCCGCCGGGGAGATCGCCGAGGAGGACCGCGACTACTACCTGGAGCGGATCTACCCGTCGTTCGGCAACCTGGTGCCGCGGGACATCGCGTCACGTGCCGCCAAGAACGTCTGCGACGAGGGCCGCGGTGTCGGCCCCGGTGGTCTCGGCGTCTACCTGGACTTCGCCGACGCGATCAAGCGGCTGGGCCGCAAGGCCGTCGAGGCGAAGTACGGCAACCTCTTCGAGATGTACGACCGGATCACGGGCGAGGACCCGTACGAGACGCCGATGCGCATCTACCCCGCCGTGCACTACACGATGGGTGGCCTGTGGGTCGACTACGACCTCCAGTCGACCGTCCCCGGCCTGTTCGTGGTGGGCGAGGCGAACTTCTCCGACCACGGCGCCAACCGGCTCGGCGCGTCCGCGCTGATGCAGGGCCTGGCCGACGGCTACTTCGTGCTGCCGAACACGATCAGCAACTACCTCGCCGCCGGGCCCTTCGAGAAGGTGTCGGAAACCGACGCCCCCGTGGTCGAGGCGCGCAAGCAGGTCGAGGACCGGATCGCCAAGTTCCTGTCGATCGACGGCGACCGGACCGTGGACTCGTTCCACCGCGAGCTCGGCCAGATCATGTGGGAGTACTGCGGCATGGAGCGGACCGAGGAGGGCCTGACCAAGGCCATCGGTCTGATCCGGGCGCTCAAGGAGGAGTTCTGGACCCGGGTGAAGGTGCCGGGCAAGGGCGAGGAACTCAACCAGAACCTGGAGAAGGCCGGCCGGGTGGCCGACTTCCTCGAGCTCGGCGAGCTCATGTGCATCGACGCGCTGCACCGCCGCGAGTCCTGCGGTGGTCACTTCCGGGCCGAGAGCCAGACCTCGGACGGTGAGGCGCTGCGCCACGACGACGAGTTCGGCTACGCCGCGGCGTGGGAGTACTTCGGCGCCGACGGCAAGCCGACCCTGCACAAGGAAGACCTCAACTTCGAGTACGTCCACCCGAGCACGCGGAGCTACAAGTAATGGACATCAAGGTCAGGGTGTGGCGTCAATCCGGTCCCACGGCCGGCGGGAAGATGGTCGCCTACGACGTCAAGGGCATCTCCGCCGACGCGTCGTTCCTCGAGATGATCGACGTCCTCAACGAGACGCTGATCCTCAACGGTGACGACCCGATCGCGTTCGACCACGACTGCCGCGAGGGCATCTGTGGCGCGTGCAGCATGGTCATCAACGGTGTGGCGCACGGCCCGGAGAAGGCCACCACCACCTGCCAGCTGCACATGCGGAAGTTCAAGGACGGCGACGTGATCGACGTCGAGCCGTGGCGTGCCGCCGCCTTCCCGGTGATCAAGGACCTGGTCGTCGACCGGAGCGCCTTCGACAAGATCATTCAGGCCGGTGGCTACATCACCGCCCCGACCGGCACCGCGCCGGACGCCCACGCCGCCCCGGTGCCGAAGAAGGACGCGGACGCCGCGTTCGAGGCGGCCACCTGCATCGGCTGCGGCGCCTGCGTGGCGGCCTGCCCGAACGGTTCGTCGATGCTCTTCACCGCGGCGAAGATCGCCCACCTCGGTCTGATGCCGCAGGGCCAGCCCGAGCGGGACAGCCGCGTCATCGACATGCTCCAGGCACAGGACGACGCCGGTTTCGGCGGCTGCACCAACGCCGGCGAGTGCACCACGGTCTGCCCGAAGGGCATCCCGCTGAGCCTCATCGGCCGCCTCAACAGCGACTACCGCAAGGCGATCAGCAAGAGCTGATCCCCCGCTCCAGGTATCGGGCACAACGGCGTGCCCGATACCCGGCTTCTTCGGATGCCCGGCACAGCGTCGTGCCGGGCATCCGTTTCTTCTGCCCACCGCCCCTCCTGAACTGTTCTGCGGCTCCCGCGCCCTCTCGCGCTGCCTCCCGCGCCCTCTCGCGGCTTTCCTGCCCGCGTTCCGACGGCCTCCCGGGCCCTCTCGGCCCTTCCGGGGCGCGTCCTAAGATCCCGGCGTGGGTTCGGTATCAGCCGCCGTGGGCGTCTTCGTAGGCACGAACGTCGACGACCTCATCGTTCTGACCGTTCTCTTTCTCTCCGCCCGGGCCTCCGGGAAGCCCCGGCCCTGGCAGATCTGGGCGGGCCAATACCTCGGCATCGCCACCCTGGTGGGCGTCTCACTGCTCGCCGCGCTCGGCCTGACCCTCATCCCGGACCGCTGGGTCGGCCTCCTCGGCCTCCTGCCCATCGCCCTCGGCGTCAAGGGCCTCATCGGCGCCGTCCGCGACGGCTCCGGCGGCGAGCCGCCGATCGTCGCCGCCGGCCCGCTGCCCATCGCCGGCATCACGATCGCCAACGGCGCCGACAACATCGCCGTCTACACACCCCTATTCCGTACGGCCGACGCGACCGAGATCGTCGTCTACCTCGTGGTCTTCGCCATCCTCGTGGCGGTGTGGTGCCTGGCCGGATCCCTGCTCGGCTCGCACCGCCAGGTGATCGCGGTGGTCGAGCGCTGGGGCCACTGGCTCGTGCCGCTGGTCTTCATCGCCATCGGGTCACTGATCCTGCTTGAGGCCTATGCCTGACCGAGGGCCTGGGCGATGGCCATGGTGTGCTGGTACTCCCGCCAGTGGGCGAGTTTGCCGCCTCTGGCCCGGAGCACCCCGATGAAGGGCGCCGACGCGGTCACCCCGGTCTCGGTGTGAGTGCCGACCAACTCGTACTCCACGACGATCACCTCTGGGTCGGCGGTCTGGTGGATCACCACGTCACGGCAGTCGTCGAAGCGCACCGGGAACGACGCCCGGCCCGCCCGCGTGAAATCCAGCACCCGCTGCTTGCCCTCGGTCCGCACAGGCCGGCCCGGAGCGGCGAACGGCACCTCGACCACCACGTCGTCGGCGAGCAGGTCGGGATCGTAGGTCGGCTGGTCGGCGAGCCAGCGGGAACGCATGCTGTCGAAGATCTCGGTCGGTGTCACAGCGATCCTCCCGATAAGATGAGTATGCACTCGACTTGGGTACGAGAATAATGAGTGGAGACTCATTTTGGAAGAGGTTTCTTCGCGGCAGACCGAGGGCCCTCCGCTGCGCGCCGACGCCCAGCGCAACCGGATCCGCATCCTGGTCGCCGCCGACGAGGTGTTCACCGAGAACGGACCGGGCGCCTCGACCGAGGAGGTGGCCCGGCGCGCGGGCGTCGCGATCGGCACGGTGTTCCGGCACTTCCCCACCAAGGGCGACCTGCTCGGCGCAATCATGAAGCGGCTGCTGGTCGAGCTGATCGAGTCGGCCGGCCAGCGCGGCGGCGGGGAAGGGCTGTTCGAGTTCTTCACCGAACTGACCGCCCAGGCGTCCTACAAGCGCACGGTCGTCGGACTGCTGGAGAGCGGCGGGACAGCCGTCCGCCTGCCCGAGGCGGTCGGCCATCTCACCGAGGCCGTCGGCGGACTGCTGAGCGAGGCGCAGGCCGCCGGGACGGTGTCACCCGACGTGGCCCTGCCCGAGGTGATGGCGCTGCTGGTCAGCGTCACGCACGGAGCGGTGCACGGGGGCTGGGACGCGGAGTTGCGGGAGCGGACCCTGGCGGTGGTGTTCGCGGGCCTCCGACCACGCTGAGCCAGCGATCGCACGCGGCGTCCAGGGGCGCGACCGTGTGAAACCGGCGCGGCAGACCGCCTCTTGCGCGGCCACGGGGCGCGCGGAGCGTACCGGAAGGGAAGCCGGACCGCGGTGATCAGCTTGCGCCACCGCCGAGGCCGGCGTGCAGGAAGGAGGTCAGCGTCTCGATCGCCTCGTCGTCGGAGACCCCGGGAGCCCGGCCGTGGCCGCCGAGGTAGGTGGCGGCGAAACCGGACAGCGTCGTGGTGAAGAGCGACGCCGCCACCAGCGGATCACCGGGCAGGTCGAGGCCACGCATGTGGTCGGCGATGTGACGCAGATCCGGTTCGAGCAGTTCCTGGCTGCGGCGGGCGAAGCCCTCGTCGACGATGGCCGCCTGCTGTAGCGCGACCATGAGCGGGCGATGGCGGCGGTGGAAGTGCCAGTAGGCCGAGACGTGCCAGCGGACCGCCGCGCGATCCCGGAAGTCGTCGAGATGGCCCTCCAGCTCGGCACTCTCGTCGCCCTCGGCGAGCAGGTCGGCGAGCAGCGCCTCGAGCAGCGCCTCCTTGCTCGCGAAATGCTTGTAGAAGGAGCCGGTGGCCCGGCCCGCCTCGGTCGTGATGTCGGTGATCTTGGCGTTCAGATAGCCGACCCGCTCGAAGACCCGGATCGCGGCCGCCTTGAGCTCCGCCTCGGTCTGCGCCGCCTGCCGCTTGCGCATCCCCAATGCCACCATCCGAACCTCCTTGACCGGGAGATTAGCAGTGCCCTATGGTGAATTCATGTTCACTGAATCTAGATTCACCATGATCGTGGGCGCCGGGCCGACCGGGCTCACCCTCGCGCGTCAGCTCGCCCGGCATGGCGTGCCCTACCGGATCGTGGAGCGGTCGGAGCGGCCCTTCGACGGGTCCCGCGGCAAGGGGCTGCAGCCACGCACGCTGGAGGTTCTCGACGATCTCGGGCTGATCGACCGGTTCCTGGCCGCCGGCGCCGACTATCCGTCGCTGCGCGCCCACGTGCCCGGCGGGCATCACGATTTCCGGCTCGACGAGTGGCACGAGCCGACCCCCTCCGTGCCCTGGCCAAATCTGTGGATGGTCCCGCAATGGCGCACGTCCGAGCTGCTCGCCGAGGGGATCCCGGTCGAGTTCGGGGTGGGTGTCACCGAGTTGGAGCAGGAGGAGGGCGGGGTGCGGGTCACGCTCAGCACCGGCGAGGTGGTGCAGGCGCGCTATGTGGTCGGTGCCGACGGCGGGCGGAGCACGGTGCGGCGGGCGCTCGGCGTCGAGTTCGAGGGCGAGACCCACGAGGAGGAGCGACTGATGATCGCCGACGTCCGGTTGACCGGCCTCGACCGCGATCACTGGCATGTCTGGCCGGGCTCCGAGCGCGGGTCGTTCCGGCTCGGGTTGTGCCCGCTGCCGGGTGGCGACTGGTTCCAGCTCACGGCTCCGCCCACCGACCTCTCCCCCGGGCAGCTGGTCTCATCAGTCGACCCGTCGATCACGGTCACCGAGGTGGGCTGGCGGTCCGAGTTCCGGGCCAACATCCGGATGGCGTCCCGGTTCCGGGTGGGTGACGTGTTCCTGGCCGGCGATGCCGCTCATGTGCATTCACCGGCCGGCGGGCAGGGGCTGAACACCGGAATTCAGGATGCGTACAACCTGGGTTGGAAGATCGCGACGGGTGACGAGCGGGTGCTCGACACCTACGAAGAGGAGCGCCTGCCGGTCGCGGCCGACGTCCTCGGCATCAGCACCCGGCTGCACCGCGGCCACGTCGACGGCTCGGCGGATGCGATGCGCCGTGACGACCCGGTGCTGCGGCAGCTCTCGCTCAACTACCGGGGCGGCACGCTGGCGGCCGAGCACCGGTCCGAGCCGGGCGCGGTGCGAGCCGGCGACCGCGCGCCGGACTCTCCTCTCGCCGAGGGCCACGTCTTCGATCTGCTGCGCGGCCCGCATGCCACGCTCCTGGCCTTCGATTGGGCCGGGCCGCTGCCGGAGCTCACGGTCCCGATCCATCACCTTCAAGACCCCGAGGGGTACGCGGCACGCGCTTACGACATTAACGGGCCGACACTGGTGCTGGTCCGGCCGGACAACTACGTCGGCTGCGTAACCCGGGACCCAGCCGACGTGGCCGCCTACCTCAAGCTGATCGCGATCCCCTGAACCCGGGACACCCAACCGACCTGACCGCCCACCTCAAACTGATCGCAATCCCCTGAACCTGAAACCCGGCCGACGCGACCGCCCGCCTCAAGCTGATCGCGGTCCTCTGATCGCGGCCGCTCGGAGACGGTCGACCGCCGCACGCAGTGGGGCGGGGAATTCGGGGACGCTGGGATCCGCCAGATCCTTCAGGACGGCGGCGACCAGGTCGTAAAGGGCGCCGGGAGGCGCGTCGGGGGCTGCGACCAGGGTTTCGCGGACCAGCGCGGCACGCGGGAAGCGGGCGTCCCAGCGGCGGTCGGCGCCGATTCTCCGGTGCAGTTCTATGGCACGTCTGCGCAGCTCCGGGGCGGCGTGGCCGTAGCCCTGATCCAGCTCGGCACGCTGCGGGCGGGAGGCACGCTCTGCGGCCTGCGCCAAGCGGTGCCTGCGTTGCTCCGCGGCTTGACGGCTGGTCAGGCCGAGCGCCTCGGCGATCTCCGGCCAGGTGGCGCCGTCACGCCGGGCACGGTCGATCAGCTCCAACTCGTCCGCGTCGAGATTCGCGCGCCGGGCCGGGATCTGGCGCAACCGTTCCAGATTTGCCATTCCGCCATCAGTTCTTTGCTGACACGAGGAGTTCGATGCCGTCGAAGAGACGAGACAGACCGGTCTCGAAGGTGACGTCCTCGACTTCCGGAGCGAACAGGCCATCGGCGATCGCGACGGCCAGCGCCGGAAACCGGTCAGCGGTCACCAGACTGCCGATCAGAGCGCCGTAGGCGTCGTCGGCCATATCCGCCTCACCGCCGAGAAGGACCGCAAAGATCTGCGCCTCGCCGCGCACGTAGTAGAGCGTCGCCATGACCGCCTGAAAGCGCTCGCGGCTGGTGAGCGGGGTGCCGTCGAAGACTGACAGGCCACGGTCCAGCCAAGCGATCTGACCGGGTTCGAGCGGTGGACGGCCGGCCGAGGCCTGGAGGATCCACGGATGGCGGTAATAGACCGCCTGCAACGCCCGGGCCCACGTCCCGAGACCGGCGCGCCATCCGGGCGGCAGCATCGGCGGCTCGCCCGGTGCGGCGTCCTGCATGAAGACGAGGAGTTCGTCCTTGCTGGCCACGTGCCGGTAGAGGGACATCGGCGCGCTGCCGAGACGCTCGGCGAGACGGGCCATGGAGAGGGCCGCGAGGCCGTCGCGGTCAGCGATCTCGATCGCGGTGGCGACGATCCGGTCCAGGGTCAGCGCCGGCTGCGGGCCGCGGTTGCGGCGCTCTTCCAGACCCCAGAGGACCTTGAGCGTACGGGGAATCTCCATCGGCACGGGCTCATCCTAGGCACTTCCCGGTTTATTGCGTATGGCATACGCTCGATGCGTACCTCATACGCAGTTAGGAGCGTGACGTGACTCGATGGTGGCAGCGCCCGTGGATCGTTCCGTTCGCGGCGATCGTGGTGATCTTCGTGGCCTTCTCGATCCCGCCGTATCTCAGCTTCGACCCGGCGCGATCCCGCGTTCCGCAGCCACCGGAGCTCGGTGTCGCGCACTTCTGGCTGCTCGTGCCGCATGTGCTGTTCGGCAGCGTGGCTCTGGTCAGTTCGGTCTTCCAGATCTGGCCATGGTTCCGCCGCCGGCATCCGGTCGCGCACCGGCGGCTCGGCCGGGTCTACGTGTTCGGCGGCGTCCTGCCCGCCGGCGTCGCGGCCCTCACGATCGGTTCGCTCAGCCCGTTCGGGCCGGCCACCCGGGCCAGCAACATGCTGCTCGCGGCGGTCTGGCTCTACGTGACCGTGAAAGGCTGGCGGGCCGCCCGCCACCACCGGTTCGGCGAGCACCGCCGGTGGATGATCCGCAGCTTCGCGCTCACCGCCTCGATCATCACCAACCGCATCTGGGGCGCGATCTTCGTGATAGCCCTGATGCCCCAACTGGAGACGACCTTCCACGGCGACGAAGGACTCCTGGCATGGGTGGCCTCAGCCGCCACGGCCTGGCTCGGGTGGACCATCCCGCTGCTCATCGCCGAATGGTGGCTGGAGCGCGATCGTTCCCACCGCGGGGCGGGAGCCCGCCGCGGGGCGGGAGCCCGCCGGATCACCGAGCCGGCCGAGCCCCGGGATCAGGTCACCACCTCATGACCTGGACTCCGAGCCGCACACACCGCACCCACGCGGGCGCAACAAACGCGGACGTGGCCAGCAGCGCCACCAGCAGGCACACACCACACCCACGCGGGCGCAGCAAAATCGCGGACGTGGCCAGCAGCGCCACCAGCAGGCACGCACCACACCCACGTGCCAACGGAGGGGTGGGAGGGGTGGGCGGCCGGCGGGTCCCCGTGTAAACCCGCCGGCCGCCGCTTGAGGGGAAGGTCTGGCGCTACCGGGCGGTGGGTAGCGTCGCGATCAGGTGAGCGTTACCGCCCAGATCGGGGCGAACGGGGTCATCCGGAGTGGCATGCGGGCCTCGGCGGGGGTGCGGTCGCGCTTGCGGTTGTTGCAGCGACCGCAGGCCGCGACGGTGTTCAGCCATTCGTTGCGGCCGCCTCGCGAGCGGGGCAGAACATGGTCGATGGTCGAGGCGGAGTCGCCGCAGTAGGCGCACTTTCGCCCGTCCCGCAGCAGCACACCGGCCCGCGACCAGCCCGGGCCGCGCCCGCGCCGCCACCGCGTCACCACGTAGGAGACCAGCCGCACCACGGTCGGCACCGGGTAGACCCCGATCCGGGTGTCCTGCTGGGCCTCGTGCACCACGGCGACCTGGCGGAACAGCATCCGGATCGCGTGCCGGAGGCTGACCCGGTGCAGCGGCCCGCAGTCGGCATTGAGAACCAGAACCGCACTCATTTCGTCACCCCCGGAAAATCGTTTGCATAATAGGAATCCACAGGTCAAGGGCGTTCCACCCCGGCGGATTCGCTGAGGAGAAAATAGGCTGCGGCATCGACCACCGACAACCGAATAAAGAGCGCTTCCGTTCCGTTCATCGGTGCGGTGGTCGAACCCGGGAACCCGCGAAGCCTGGGGCTGCCCGCGAGGACAACGCGGATCAGCGTGGAGGCCCGTAGGACGAAGCGAGGCCCCGACGAGGCTCCACTGGAGCGGTCGGGGCCTCGATGGCGAGGGGTAGGCGGTCAGCCGGAACGGTGGGTGGAGGCCTCGGCCAAGGCGTGCAGGACGGTTCGGGCCTCGTCCTCGATGGGGGCCTCGGCCAGTGCGGTCAGGGCCTCGGTGGTCAGGGTTTCGATCCGGGATTCGGTGGCGGCCAGGGCGCCCGCCTCCCGGATGATCGTTCGGAGGCGTTCCACGCCGGTGTCGTCCAGGGCCGGGTCGCCGAGAGCCGACTCCATGTGCTGCCGGGTGGCCTCGTCCACCGCCTGGTAGGCCGCGGCCACCAGGTAGGTTCGCTTGCCCTCGCGGAGGTCGTCGCCGGCCGGTTTGCCGGTCTGGGCCGGGTCGCCGTAGACGCCCAGGACGTCGTCGCGCATCTGGAAGGCCTCGCCGAGCGGAAGGCCGAACGCCGCGTACGACGCGAACACTTCGGGGCCGCCGCCGGCGAGGGCCGCGCCCAGCAGGAGCGGGCGTTCGACCGTGTACTTCGCCGATTTGAAGCGGGCCACCTTGCCGGCGCGTTCCAGGGATGTGTCGCCGGTCGCCTGGGTGAGCACGTCCAGGTACTGGCCGACGGTCACCTCGGTCCGCATCTGGTCGAAGACCGGCCGCGCCCGGGCCAGGTCGGCCAGTGCCATCCCGGACGAGTGCAGCAGCTCGTCGGACCAGACCATGGCCAGGTCGCCGAGCAGCAGCGCCGCCGAGTCGCCGAACCCGGCCGCCGCGCCCCGCCAGCCTTCGGCGGTGTGCAGCAGCTCGAACCGGCGGTGCACCGACGGCTCCCCGCGCCGGGTGTCGGACCGGTCCATCAGGTCGTCGTGGATCAGCGCGCTCGCCTGCACCAGCTCCAGCGCCGAGACGGCCGCCACGACCTCGTCCGAGTCGGCGCCGCCCGCGCCGCGGAAACCCCAGTACGCGAACGCCGGCCGCAGCCGCTTGCCGCCACCGAGCACGAACGCCGACACCGCGTCGGCCACCTCGGCCAGCGCCGTGTCGATCTCCAGCAGGTGGGCGCGCTGGGTGGCGAGGAAACCGGAGAGCGCCTTGTCGACACGCGGCCGCAGGCCGGCCGACTCGAGCGGAGAGTTCGTCACGGAGTCGACGCTATCTGGTCGTCCGTCCCCCTGTTCGGCCGTATCACCGCGATCCACCGGACGACCCACGCGGCGACGGACCGTCACATGCCGGAGCGCGCGTCGCGGCCACGACGGCTCACCCGGATCGCATGGTACGGCGAAACGGCGTGCCCGATTTTTGCTGACACTTCATCGCGTACCGGAAAAAGCCGACCACATAGAGTGACCGACCCGGACGTTCGGGCGGATCATCGAGGGCGGTGTGGCCGGTAGAGTGCTCCCGTGTCTCTCGGACTTCCCTCCCGGCTTCCCGGCGCGCCGTCGGTCGGTGAGCTGATCCGCGGCCCGGCGCCCACCTTCTCGTTCGAGTTCTTCCCACCGAAGACGCCAGCCGGTGAGCAACTGCTCTGGCAGGCGATCCGGGAGCTGGAGTCGCTGCGGCCCAGCTTCGTCTCGATCACCTACGGGGCGGGCGGCACCACCCGTGACACCACCGTCGCCGTCACCGAACGTGTCGCCACCGAGACGACGCTGCTGCCGATGGCGCACCTCACGGCGGTGAACCACTCCGTCGCCGAGTTGCGCAACGTCATCGGGCGGCTGGCCGGCGCCGGAATCAGCAACATCCTGGCGGTTCGCGGCGACCCGCCCGGCGACCCGATGGGCGAGTGGGTGCGGCATCCCGACGGGATCCTGTACGCGGAGGATCTGGTCCGCCTGATCCGTGCGGCCGGCGATTTCACCGTCGGGGTGGCGGCGTTCCCCTACAAGCATCCGCGCTCGGCCGACGTGGAGACCGACACCCAGCACTTCGTCCGCAAATGCCGGGCCGGGGCGGATTTCGCGATCACCCAGATGTTCTTCGACGCCGAGGACTACCTGCGTCTCCGCGATCGGGTCGTGGCCTCGGGCAGCGACACCCCGATCGTGCCCGGCGTCATGCCGGTGACCCGGATGGCCACGATCGAACGGTCCGCCCAGCTCTCCGGCGCGCCCTTCCCGCCGGCTCTGCTGGAACGGTTCGAGCGGGTCGCCGGGGACGAGGAGGCGGTGCGGGCCCTGGGCATCGAGACGTGCGTGGACATGTGCGCCCGGCTCCTGGACGAGGGCGTTCCCGGGATCCACTTCATCACCCTGAACCGGTCCACCGCGACCCGGGAGGTCTGGCAGCAGCTGGCCCCTGCCGAGGTCGCCACCGCTGCCTGACCGGCGTCGGCGTCGTGACCTGGGATCAGTACGCGGAGGCGTGGGCCGGGCTGCACGGCGGCTTCGATCCGCGACGGGCGTCGGCGCTGGTCCGGGGGTGGGTGCGGCTGGCGTACCGGACCGGGTCCTGGCTCGGGGCCCGGCGGGTCACGCCGTTCACGGTGACCCTCGCCGGGGTGCTGCTCTGCCTGGCCGTACCGCTCGCCGTGCCGGCCGGGGCGGGCGGCCTCGCGTTCGGCGCCGCGCTGGTGCTGCTCGCGGCGGCCGCGGACGGGCTGGACGGGGCGGTCGCCGTGATCACCGGGCGGGTCAGCCGGGCCGGATACGTGTACGACTCGGTCGCCGACCGGATCGGTGAGGCCGCCTGGCTGGCCGCCTTCTGGCTGGCGGGCGCCCCGGCCTGGCTCACGGTCAGCACCGGGGCGGCGAGTTGGCTGCATGAGTACGTTCGCGCGCGGGCCGCGGCCGCCGGCATGCCGGACATCGGCGTCGTCACGGTCGGGGAACGGCCCACCCGCGTCGCCGTCACCGTCGCGGGCCTGATCGTCGCGTCACTGGCCGTCGTGGTCGCGCCCGGCTGGGTCCCCGCGGTTCTCGCCGTCGCCGTCGCGGCCTGGCTGGTCCTCCAGCTCATCGGTCTGGGACAGCTCACCGTCGCGGTCCGCGCCGCTCTCCGCTGATCCGGCCGAAACACGCCGGGCGCACTCGGGGGACCGGCCACGGGGGTTGGGGAGGGTGACCACTCACGCACGTCGCCCGGGGCGGGGAGCGTTCTGGACGCGCCAGCGGCCAGCGAGCCGGCCCGGGCCCTCGGCGGGAGCAGCGGTCCGGACCCACCACCGAGATGCGACATCCTGATTTTGATCTTCAGGAGCGGAGGCGGCGGAGCAGGGCGCTTCCCTCGCCGGCCGCGGGGGTGCGCTGGATGCCGCGGCGGCCCAGGGTGATCCAGACGGAGAGGGTGAGCAGGATCAGGGCGAAGCCGAAGAGGAGATCTTCCACCGGGGCGTGGACGAGGCGCCAGCCGATGATCGCCGCCGGGTCGTAGACGACGATCCCGCGCCCGGTCAGGATGCCGTTGGAGATCAGCTGAAACGTGCAGATGATCGGGTATGTCGCCCAGAAGACCAGTCTGGTGACCAGACGGGTACGGAGGACGAACAGGTCGACAACGACCACGATCGCGACACCCAGCAGAGCAGCTGTGGTGTATGTCACAGTTCCTCGTCTCCGGCCGGGCGGCGCAGGACGGCCCGGACCGCCTCGAAGCCGAGAATCGCGCACAACGGCACGACCAGGAAGAAAAGCACCTCGTCCAGGGGCAGATCGCCGGGCAGGTGGACGCCGGTGATCTGCTCCGGGTCGAATGTCCAATGCCCTGCGGCTATGGCGGCCAGATCCCACAGGATGAAGACCGCCGCCACCGGCAGGATGGTCAGGATCAGGCGGCGCCCGCGGCGGAGCACGTTGACCTTGAGGATCGGCTCCAGCCAGAGCGCCGCCAGCAGGCACCCGGCCAGGACGGACAGGTAGCCGAACTGCCGCATCCGGTCAGAAGCCGAGGGCCTGGGCGCGCCGCTTGGCCTCGCGGGCGAGCGGGCCGCCGAGGGCGACGGCGGCGTTCCCACCGAGACCCTCGTCCGGCTCGTAGAGCCACCGGAGGGCTTCTTCGTCGTTGTACCCGGCGTCATGCAGCAGGTTCAGGACGCCGGGCAGGTGCTTGAGCACGGTCGCGTTGGCGACCAGTTCGGCCGGCACCACCCGGATGCCGTCCCGGCGGACCGCGAGCAGCGCGCGTTCCCGGATCAGCTGGTGCACCTTGCTGATCGACAAACCAAGCTTTTCGGACACATCCGGCAGGGTGATCCAACCGGCGGGGCCGGTGGTTACGGGTTCGGTCACCTGTACAGCGTGCCAGACCAGATCGGAGAACATTTGATGAGCCTGTGGCGGAACGTCCGTGGGGAGATGGCCGGGGCCTGGCGTTCGGTCTGCTACGACCTGGGCCGCCGCCCGGCCGGCCGGGATCCGCAGCCGGACGTCACCTCGACCGGGATGTCCACCTTCCCGGGGTCCCTCGTGGACCTGCCGGGGGAACCGCCGCGGACCGACGCCCGGCCACCGCGGCGATTTGTCGCGGTTACCGCGTTCTGTGCCCTCGGGCTGACCGGCGCGGCCGGGTCCTATCTGGCCGCCACCACGACGTTCGCCGGGGAGATGGCCGAGCGGCCGAGCGCGCCGCCGGCGGTCGCGGCGCCGCTGCCGCCGGACGAGGTGGAACCGGTGGGCGGGGTGGCCGGGATGGGTGCCGTGCCGGTGGCCCGGGAGAGGAGGCCGCGGGTCGTCACGAAGATCACCCCGACCTCGGTTCGGAGCACCGCACGGACGACCGCTCCCACCACCCGCCGGGCCGTCACGCGACCCCCCACGCCGGGCTGTGACTGCGAGACGCCGCCGGCCCCGACACCGACCGCGGCGCCCTCGGCGACGTCCGCCGAGCCGGACATTTCAGCCTCCCCGTCCGCGAGCGGGAGCGTCTCCCCCACCCCGGACATCAGCGAACCAAGCGGCGACAGTGACCGCCGCCACCGTCGCTGGCAACGCTGAAGTGCTGGTCACGCCGGTCTAGGTACCCGTTTGGACTCAGCTGTGACATCCTGGGTCACCCCCACTGGAAAGACACATACACTTCACGCCGATGGACACCACAGTCGCCGATACGTTGATCGGCACAACGATTGACGGGCGCTACCGGATCACCGGTCGCGTCGCCCGTGGTGGCATGGCGACCGTCTACCGCGCCACCGACGAGCGCCTCGAGCGCACCGTCGCACTGAAAATCATTCACCCCTCGCAGGCCACCAACGTCCACTTCGTCGACCGGTTCACCGACGAGGCGAAGACGATCGCCCGCCTCACGCACCCGAACGTCGTGGCCGTCTACGACCAGGGCCGCCACCAGGGTCTCCCCTACCTGGTGATGGAGTTCGTGCAGGGCAAGACGCTGCGTGAGCTGCTCAGCCAGCGGGTCAAGCTGACACCGGTCGAGGCGCTCGCGATCCTCGATCAGATGCTGGCCGCGATCGCCGCCGCGCACCGCGCCGGTCTGGTGCACCGTGACGTCAAGCCGGAGAACGTGCTGGTCGCCGAGGCGCCCAGCGGCGGGTCCGCGGACCTGGTGGACGCCGTGGTCAAGGTCGCCGACTTCGGTCTGGCGCGGGCCATCGAGGCGAGCAGCGTCGACGACACCGGGCAGCTCATGGCGACCGTGGCCTACGTGGCCCCGGAGCTGGTGCAGACCGGTCAGGCGGACGCGCGCACCGACGTCTACTCGGCCGGCGTCGTGCTCTTCGAGATGCTCACCGGCCGGGTGCCGTACGACGGCGCCGAACCGATCGAGGTGGCCTGGCAGCACGTGGACAACGACGTGCCGGTCCCGTCCACGATCGCTCCGGGCCTGCCCCCGGTCCTCGACCAGCTCGTCTCCCGGGCCACCCGGCGTGACCCCGGCTCCCGGCCCACCGACGCCGGCGCCATGCTGAGCGAGGTGCAGGCGGCCCGTGACGGCCTCGGCGTCACCCACGCGGAGACGGCGATGCTGCGCCAGATCCCGGGCCGGCCCGGCGCGGGCGACGCCACCACGATCGTGCCCACCGTGTCCGCGCCGGACGCGACGGCCATCGTGCCGCCGGTCCAGGGCGGCAACTACCAGGCGTCGCACCGCCCGTCCTGGGCGCGGCTGCCGGAGCAGGGTGGCCGGAGCAGCGCGCCGCACCGGCGGAGCGCCCCGCCCGCCGCCGGTGCGGCCGGGTTCTTCGAGGACCGCCGCCGGGTCATGCTGACCGCGCTGGTCGCCCTGATGGCGCTGGTCGTGATCGGCAGCACCTGGTGGGTCACCTCGGGGCGGTACACGGAGACACCCCAGCTGCTCACGATGAGCCAGGACCAGGCGGTCGCGTACGCGAAACAGCAGGGTTTCGAGGTCTTCATCGGCGACGGGCAGTACAGCGAGACCGTGCCCGAGGGCTCGGTGGTCAGCCAGGACCCGGGCCCGCTGGCGAAGATCGTCAAGGGCGACACGATCCGGGTGATCCTGTCGCTGGGCCCCGAGGTGCATCCGGTTCCGGAGCTGGAGGGCCAGGAGCTGACCTATGCCAAGGCCGAGCTGGAGGCACTCAGGCTGAAGGTGAAGCAGGGCAAGGCGGTCTACAGCGACACCGCGCCGGAGGGTGTGGTGATCTCCACCGACCCGAAGGCGGGCACCGAGCTCAAGCCCGGTTCGACGGTGACGCTGGTGCTGAGCAAGGGCAAGGCGCCGATCACGGTGCCCAACCTGGTCGGCGAGAACATCAACAACGCTCGTACGATCCTGGCGCAGCGGGGCCTGCAGGCCGCCGAGGAGACGGTGGAGAGCGACAAGCCCGCCGACACGGTGATCGGGCAGAGCCCCAAGGCGGGCACCGGCGCGGAGAAGAACACCAAGGTCACCCTCCAGGTGAGCAAGGGTCCCGCGCAGCTCACCCTGCCCGACCTGACGAACCAGCCGTGCCAGCAGGCGCAGGCCACGCTCCAGGGCATGGGCTTCCAGGTGCAGATCAACATCGACCCGAACGCCACGGTCCGGCAGCAGAACCCGCCGGGTGGCACTCCGGTCCCGCCGAACAGTGTGGTGCAGCTGACTTGCTTCCTGTGAGCCATCGGATCGGTTCGCACACGAAGACGTCGGGAGGGCTGGCCAAGGCCGCCCTCCCCTACGTCGACGCGGCGGGCTCGGAAACCCTTCAGGTGTACGTCTCCAACTCCCGTGGCTGGGCGCTGCCGGCCGGCGACCCGAAGCAGGACACCCTGTTCCGGGACGGGATCGGAGAGCGGGACCTGCCCGCGTACATTCACGCGTCGCTGCTGGTGAACCTGGGTTCGCCGACCGAGCTGACGGTGGAGCGGTCGGTCGCCACGCTGGAGCACGCCCTGCTGCGCGGTAGGGCGATCGGCGCGACCGCGGTCGTCTACCACGCGGGCAGCTCGGTCGACGAGTCGCACGCCGGCAAGGCGCTGCACCAACTGCGCGAGGCGCTGCTGCCACTGCTCGACCGGGCGTCCGCCGAGGGCCTGCCCCGGCTGCTGGTGGAGCCGAGCGCGGGCGGCGGCCGCAGCCTGGCGTCGAAGGTGCAGGACCTGGAGCCCTACCTCGCGGCGGTGGAGAACCACCCGTGGATGGGCGTCTGCTTCGACACCTGCCACGCCTGGGCGGCCGGGCACGACCTGGCCACCCCGGGCGGCATGACGGCGACGCTGGACGCGCTGCTCGCCGCGGTGGGGCCGGGCCGGTTGCAGCTCGTCCACGCGAACGACTCGAAGGACGAGTGCGGTTCGACCCGGGACCGGCACGAGACGATCGGCAAGGGCCGGATCGGGTCGGCGCCGTTCGCGGAGCTGTTCGCGCATCCGGCCACCGCCGGGGTGCCGATCATCGTGGAGACGCCGACCGTGGAGCACGAGGGGCACGCGGCGGACATCGCCCTGCTCAAGGGGCTGCGAGAAGCTCGCTGAGGACCTCGATGGTCTGATCCATCGACTCGTCGTCCAGATCCAGGTGGGTGACGAGGCGGGCGACCCGCGGCAGCATGGCCGAGATCAGGACGCCACGCTCGGCGGCCTGTGCGGTCAGCGAGGGCGCGTCCAGGTCGTGCTTCGACAGGTCCAGGGGGACCAGGTTCGTACGCACCTGTTCCGGATCGACCACGCCGAAGGGGGCGAGGGCCTCGGCGATGATCCGGGCGCGCTCGTGGTCCTCGGTGAGCCGCTGGATGTGGTGGTCGAGGGCGTACCGGCCGGCGGCCGCCAGGATGCCGACCTGCCGCATGCCGCCGCCCATCCGCTTGCGGATCAGCCGGGCCCGGGTGATCCGCTCCCGGCTGCCGATCACCAGCGACCCGACCGGCGCGCCCAGACCCTTGGAGAGGCACACCGACAGGGTGTCGAAGAGGGCGCCGTACTCGGCGAGGGTCACCCCGTCGGCGACATGGGCGTGCCAGATCCGGGCGCCGTCGCAGTGCAGCGCCACCCCTTGGGCGTCGGCCACCGCGCGCAGGTGCTGCAACGTGGCGAGCGGAACGACGCCCCCACCGCCGAGGTTGTGGGTCTGCTCGACGGCGATCGCGGCGGTCGGCACCGAGGGGTAGCCGGCCGGGCGGATCATCGCGGCGATCCGCTCGACGTCCAGGGCGGCGCCCTCCGAGCCCCAGGTGCGCGTGGAGATGCCGCCGTAGAGCGCGGCGGAGCCCAGCTCGTAGGTGACCACGTGCGCATCCGCGCCGGCCAGCAGCTCGCCGCCGGCCGGGACGACGAGTTGCAGCGCGATCTGGTTGGCCATCGTGCCGGACGGGGTGAACAGCGCCGCCTCGTGCCCGAACAGCTCGGCCACGTACGCCTCGAACGCGTTGACCGTGGGGTCGTCGCCGAACACGTCGTCGCCGACCGCTGCCTTCGCCATCGCCTCCCGCATGCCCTTGGTGGGGCGGGTGACGGTGTCCGACCGCAGGTCAGCCACGGAGCATCTCGGCGACGAGGAACGCCAGCTCCAGGCTCTGCTGCGTGTTGAGGCGCGGGTCGCAAGCCGTCTCGTAACGGTCCGGCAGGTCGAGGTCCTCGATGCCCTGGGCGCCGCCGAGGCACTCGGTGACGTCCTCGCCGGTCAGTTCGATGTGGATGCCGCCCGGGTGGGTGCCGAGGCCGCGGTGCACCTCGAAGTAGCCGAGCACCTCGTCGACGACCCGGTCGAAGTGGCGGGTCTTGTAGCCGTTCGACGACTCGTGGGTGTTGCCGTGCATCGGGTCGCACTGCCAGACGACCTTGGCGCCGGAGGCGTGCACCTTCTCCACGATGGGCGGCAGCACGTCGCGGACCTTGCCGTTGCCCATCCGGCTGATCAGCGTCAGGCGGCCGGGCACATTGGACGGGTTCAGCTTCTCGCACAGCTCGATGGCGGTGTCCGGCGACGTGCCGGGGCCGATCTTGACGCCGATCGGGTTGGCGATGCGGCTGATGAAGTCGATGTGCGCGTGGTCGAGCTGGCGGGTGCGCTCGCCGATCCACAGGAAGTGGCCGGACAGCCCGTAGGCCTTGCCGTCGGAGACCCGGGTGAGCGCCCGGTCGTACTCCAGGGCGAGGGCCTCGTGCGAGCAGTAGAGGCTGACCGTGCGCAGCGCCTCGTTGTCGGTCATGCCGCAGGCGCGGATGAAGTCGAGGGCGCGGTCGATCTCCCGGGCGATCGCCTCGTAGCGCTCGCCGGCCGGGGAGGCGCGGACGAAGTCCTTGTTCCAGTCGTGCAGCCCGTGCAGGTCGGCAAGACCACCCGAAAGGTACGCCCGGAGCATGTTCATGGCGGCGGCGGAGTTCGCGTACGCCCGGATCATGCGCTGCGGATCGGCGACGCGGGCCGCCTCGTCCGCGTCCAGCGAGTTGATCAGGTCACCCCGGTAGGCCGGGAGGCCCAGCGAGTCGGTCAGCGACGAGCGGGGCTTGGTGTACTGCCCGGCGACCCGGGCCACCTTCACCACCGGCATCGAGGCGCCGTAGGTCAGCACCACCGCCATCTGGAGCAGGGTGCGCGCGTTGGCGAGCAGGTGGCTCTCGGTGTTGTCGGCGAACGTCTCGGCGCAGTCGCCGCCCTGGAGCAGGAACGCCCGTCCCTCGCAGACCTCGGCGAGCCGGTGCCGGAGCTGGTCGACCTCGTACGGCGCGACGATCGACGGCACGTTGTCGAGGACCTTGCAGACCTCGGCGACCTCGCCCATGTCCGGCCAGGGCGGCATCTGCACCCGCGGCAGGGATCGCCAGTGGTCGAGGCCGAGAGCCTCGTCCTCGGCCGAGTCGGTGGACGGGCGGGACGTCTGGAAGGCCGGGTTGCCCACCCCGGGATGACTGAGCTGATGCCACTCACGGCGCATGCCGAAAGCGTACGGAAGGGGGGCACCGGGCCTGCGCCCGGTGCCCCCCTCGCGAGACGGATTACAGGTTCTACACGTTGTTCTTGATGGCGGTGATCAGCTCGCCGTTGGTGGTGTCACCGGACAGCTCCCAGAAGAACGCGCCGCCGAGACCCTGGTTCTTCCCGTAGGTCATCTTGCCGGCGATGGTCGACGGGGTGTCGTAGCCCCACCAGTTGTTGCCGCAGAACGCGTACGCCGTACCGCCGACCGTGCCGGTGGCCGGGCACTTGGTCTTGAGGACCTTGTAGTCCTCGATGCCGGCCTCGTAGGTGCCGGCCGCCGCGCCGGTCGCCGTACCGCCCGGGGCGGCCTGGGTGACGCCGGTCCAGCCGCGGCCGTAGAAGCCGATGCCCAGCAGGATCTTGCTGGCCGGGACGCCCTTGCTCTTCAGCTTCTGGATCGCGGCGTCGGAGTTGAAGCCGGCCGTCGGGATCCCGGTGTACGAGGTCAGCGGCGAGTGCGGGGCGGTCGGGCCCTGCGCGGCGAAGGCGCCGAAGTAGTCGTACGTCATCGGGAAGACCTTGTCGAGCTTCGCGATGCCGGACGCGTAGTCGGCCACGTCGAGCTTGCCGCCGTTGCTGCCGTCGGCGGAGATCGCCGAGGTGATCAGGTTGTTGGCGCCGAACTTGTTGCGCAGCGCGGTGATGACGTTGGCGTACGCCGCCGGGCCGCTGGAGTCGCAGGAGAGACCACAGGCGTTCGGGTACTCCCAGTCGATGTCGATGCCGTCGAAGACGTCCGCCCAGCGCGGGTCCTCGACCAGGCTGTAGCAGCTGTCGGCGAAGGCGGTCGGGTTGGCGGCCGCCTGGGTGAAGCCGCCGGACCAGGTCCAGCCGCCGACCGAGTAGATCACCTTGAGGTTCGGGTACTTCGCCTTGAGCTTGCGGAGCTGGTTGAACGAGCCACGCAGCGGCTGGTCCCAGGTGTCCGCGACGCCGTCGACGCTCTCCGCCGCGGTGTACGCCTTCTCGTAGTCGGCGTAGGAGTCACCGATCGTGCACCGGCCGCCGGTGGTGTTGGCGAACGCGTACAGGATGTGGGTCAGCTTGGACGCCGAGCCGGAGGTGTCGATGTTCTTGACGTGGTAGCCACGGCCGTAGACGCCCCACTCGGCGAAGTAGCCGACGAGCCACTTGGAGCCGGGGTTCACCGTCGGGCTGGTGGTGGGCGGCGTCGTGGGCGCCGTCGTGGGCGCCGTCGTCGGGGCGGTGGTGGGCGCGGTCGTCGGGGACGTGGTCGGCGGGGTGGTGCCGCCGTCACAGATGCCGCTGTCGGTCCAGACCGCCCACTCGGTGCTGTTGGTGGCCGGGGACTCGTTCTGGGTCCACCACTTGGCGGTCCAGTTGTGGCCGTTCTGCGAGGCGACGTTGCCCTTGACGTAGACGGCGGTAGAGGTCCATGCGGGGGCACATGCGGTGGCCGCTGACGCCGACACGACCGGAACCGCGACGCTGGCCGCGGTCACGACCGCGCCGGCGAACAGTGCCCGGCGGGTGGTTTTGTGCACGGGGATGTCTCCTCGACAGTTAGGAAACTTTCCAAAGAATTGGATGAAGAGACCGTAGTCACATCGATTAACACCAGTCAAGCCAGGTGAACACCTTTAAGGTCTCTTTAACAAAAGCCCGGCGGGCACGACGGGGTGCAATCGAGCAGACACACCCAGTAGTCTTCGCTCATGACCATCTTCGACGTCAGCATTGGCGCCCTCACCGGTGGCGCGACCGAATTGGACCGTTACCGCGGATCGGTCGTGCTGGTGGTCAATGTGGCCTCTCGCTGCGGCCTGACCCCGCAGTACAGCGCATTGCAGAAACTCTACGAAAACTACCGCGACCGTGGCCTGGTGCTGGTCGGCGTTCCCTGCAACCAGTTCGGCGGCCAGGAACCCGGCACCGCGACCGAGATCGAGCAGTTCTGCCGGGTCGACTACGGCGTCACCTTCCCGGTGACCGAGAAGGTCGAGGTCAACGGACCCGGCCGGCACCCGCTCTACCGGGAGCTGATCGGTGACGGCGGCGACATCGAGTGGAACTTCGAGAAGTTCGTGGTCGCCCCGGACGGGACGGTCGCCGCCCGCTTCTCCCCCGGCACCACGCCGGACGACGGCGAGCTGATCGCGACGATCGAGAAGCTGCTGCCGCATCGATGAGCATTCACGTCATCGGGGTCGACGCGTACGCGCTCGGCTGGGTCGGCGTCGAATTGCGCGACGGCGCCTTCGGGCGCGCGGTGCTGGCCGCCACCCTCTACGAGATCGTGGCCGGCAGCTCCGGCGCCGCCGTCATCGGCGTGGACATCCCCCTCGGCATGCTCCCGGACCGCTGGCGCGCCGCCGACACCCTGGCCGCCGACCAGCTCGGGCCACGCCGCGGCAGCGTCTTCCGGGTGCCGCCCCGCGCCGTCTGGCAGGAGGGCGACTTCACCTCGGCGAACCGCCTCTGCCGCGAGCTGACCGGGGCCGGCCTGAGCCGGCAGTCCTGGGCCCTGCGCCCCAAACTGCTCGAGGCGAACGCCATCTGGGAACGCCACCCCGGCCTGCTCTTCGAGGCCCACCCGGAGCTGTCCTTCCGGACCATGGCCGGCGAGCCGCTCGCCCACGCAAAAAAGACATGGAGCGGCCAGGCGCGCCGCCGTGAACTCCTGGCCCGCAACGGCATCGTCCTGCCGGAACGCCTCGGCCCGGCCGGTCAGGCGCCACCCGACGACGTCCTGGACGCGGCCGCCGTCGCGTGGACCGCGCATCGCGTCGCCACCGGCACGGCCCTCAGCCACCCCAGCCCCCCGGAAGAGGAGAACGGCAGCCGCATCGCCATCTGGTATTGAAAACCCGTTTCCGGTACGGGACCGGCCGTCCCCGACCGCAATCGACGCCGTCCCGTGGCGCACCGCGATCTCACTGCCCGGTCCCGCCCGCGAGGCACTTCCGGGCGGAGATCGCACCCTCACGCGCGCCTTCGCGCGCCTTCGCGATCTTGGACGTTTGGCCACCAAATCCGGTGGGATAACGTCCAAGATCACGCGTGGTTACCTTCACCCGCGCTTGCCCGCCCGCGAGGCGCTTCCGGGCGGAGATCGCCGGTCCACCTCATCACAGAACAGCCACTCTCACCCCTACGGCGGTGCACTCAGCATTCCCGCAAAACGCCGCCGGTGACGAGGCAAGTGATTTGCCGACGCCAGCGGGGTTTCTGGCGGCGGGAAATCACCTGCCTCGTCACCGGTTATCAGGCGTTTTGCCGCGGAGCGAAGCGGAGCCAGCTGACTCAGCGATCTCGCGGGCTCTGTTGCGGGCGGCCTCCAAGGCGCCCAGGATGGCTGCCCGGACGCCGTGCTTCTCCAGCTCGTGGATGGCGGCGATGGTGGTGCCGGCCGGGGAGGTGACCGCCTCGCGGAGCTTGACCGGGTGCTCGCCCGAGTCGCGCAGCATCACGGACGAGCCGATCGCGGTCTGCACGATCAGCTCGTGCGCCACCTGGCGGGGCAGGCCGAGCAGGACGCCGGCGTCGATCATCGCCTCGACCAGCAGGTAGAAGTAGGCCGGGCCGGAACCGGAGAGCGCGGTGACCGCGTCCTGCTGCGACTCGGGCACCCGGATGGTCACGCCGAGCGGCTTGAACATCTCCTCGGCGATGGCCAGGTGCTCGCCGTCGGCGTGCGGGCCCGCCGAGATCGCGGTCATCGCCTGGTCGACCAGCGCCGGGGTGTTCGTCATGACCCGGACGACCGGGGTGCCCTCCGGCAGCCGGGCGGCGAAGAAGCTGGTGGGCAGGCCGGCGCAGAGCGACACGACCAGCTTGTCGGCCGAGATCTTCCCGCCGATCTCGTCGAGGAGCACGCCCGCGTCCTGTGGCTTCACCCCGATGGCCAGGATGTCGGCCCGGCTGACGGCGTCCGCGTTGTCGACGATCGTCACGCCGTACCGTTCGGCCAGCTCGGTGCCGCGGGCCGCCCGGCGGACGGTGACCAGCAGCCGCTCGGCGGGCCAGCCGGAGCGGAGCAGGCCGGAGAGGACGAGTTCACCCATCTTGCCGGCCCCGAGGACCGCGACGGTTTGCTTGGGCAACGCAGACTCCTCGATCTTGGTTCCGGGCCGGCTGCCAGTGCCGGCAGCCGGCCCGGTAGAACGCGGAATGCCGGGGACCGGACGGCCCCCGGCATTCACCGATGGATCAGCTGCCGAAGAAGACCTCGGCCTCTTCGTACCGCTCGAGCGGAACGGTCTTCAGCTCGCCGGTGCCCTCGATCAGCGGGATCCGGACGACGTCGGTGCCCTTCAGCGCGACCATCTTGCCGAAGTCGCCCTCGTGCACGGCGTCGATCGCCTGGAGGCCGAAGCGGGTGGAGAGCACCCGGTCGAACGCGGTCGGGGTGCCACCGCGCTGGATGTGACCGAGGACGACCGTACGGGCCTCCTTGCCGGTCTTCTCCTCCAGCTGCTCGGCCAGCCACTGGCCGATGCCGCCGAGGCGGACGTGGCCGAAGTTGTCCAGCTCCTGGTTGTGCAGCACCATCTGGCCGTCGAGCGGCTGGGCGCCCTCGGCGACGACGACGATCGGCGCGTACTCCACCTGGAAGCGCTTGGTCACGTAGGTGGCGACCTGCTCGACGTCGAACTGGCGCTCCGGCAGCAGGATCACGTTGGCGCCACCGGCGAGGCCGGCGTGCAGCGCGATCCAGCCGGCGTGGCGGCCCATGACCTCGACGACCAGGGTGCGGTGGTGCGACTCGGCGGTGGTGTGCAGCCGGTCGATGGCCTCCATCGCGATGTTGACCGCGGTGTCGAAGCCGAAGGTGTAGTCGGTGCCGCTCAGGTCGTTGTCGATCGTCTTCGGCACGCCGACGACCTTGACGCCCAGGTCGTGCAGCTTGGTCGCGACGCCGAGGGTGTCCTCGCCGCCGATCGCGACCAGCGCGTCCACGCCCTGCTCGGCCAGGTTGGCCTTGATCTTCTCGACGCCACCCTCGATCTTGAACGGGTTGGTGCGCGAGGAGCCCAGGATGGTGCCGCCGCGGGGCAGGATGCCACGGACCTCAGCGATACCGAGCGGCTTGGTGAGACCCTCCAGCGGGCCCTTCCAGCCGTCGCGGAAGCCGACGAACTCGTGACCGTAAGCGGTCACGCCCTTACGGACCACGGCGCGGATGACCGCGTTGAGACCGGGGCAGTCGCCGCCACCGGTGAGCACGCCGATACGCATTATTCTTCCCCCTGGATCGGGTAGCGAAGTGCGGATAGCCCGTCGAGGCCCCAGGGACGATTTCGTCGGCAGCGTTGCCGGCCCGGGGCGGGCCCGCAATCGCACTCTAGTCGCCGTACCTGACGGGGGTGAACGCGCCCCACAGAAACCGGACTGTTTTCGCGCGGACCGCCCCGATCCCGCCCAGCGCCGCAGCGTCCCGCCCGAGAGCTGCGGGAACGACGGTGGGCGCCGCGGCCGCGGTGCCCGTTCCCCACAGTTCCGGCCGCCCCGCGCGGGCCCGCCCCGTCGTGCGCCCCCACCCCGCAACCGGCGGCCGGCGCACACACGGCCCCGGTCGTGGACGCCCACCCGCGCCGTCCGGCCGGACCGGGCACACGAACGGGGCCGCGTGTGCGCCGGCATCGGGTTGCGTGCACGTAGGACGGCGATGAGGTCACACGATCAGTGATCGTGTGACCTCATCGTTTGTCACGGCCCGGACATGGACCCGCGCATCAGCCCGGCGGCCGCGCCGCGGCCCGGTGTCCCGCCCGGCTCGCGTGGTGCTCCGCGAGCGGCCGCTGTGCTTTTGCGGGCTTCGCCGCTCGTACCGGAAAGGGTGGAACGCGGGACCGGAAACCGAGGGCGACCGGCCCCGGAGAGCGTGGCCGGGCCGTCAGTGGGCCATGGCCGGCGGAGCGTCCGGGTCGACGTCGAGCGGGCCGGTGCGGAAGAGCACCGCGGCGACGACGGCGGCCAGGACGAAGAAGCCGGCCGACCACCAGAACACCGTGTGGTAGCTCTCCAGCGCGGCCTGGGCCTGGACCAGCGGGGTCGGCTCCTTGCCGGCCATGTGGTCGGCGGCGGCGGTGGCGGCGAACGAGCTGAGCAGCGCCGTGCCGATGGAACCGCCGATCTGCTGAACCGTGTTGATCATCGCGGAGGCGACGCCGGCGTCACGGTGCTCGACGCCGGAGGTGGCGGCGTTCTGGGTGGGCGCGAAGACCAGGCCGAGGCCGAGGCCGATGATGATCAGACCGGGCAGGACGCCGGAGGCGTAGGTGGAGTCGAGCTCGAGGCGGGTCAGCAGGATCATGCCGCCGGCCGCGATCAGGGCGCCGACCGGGACCAGCGGACGCGGGCCGATCCTGGGAGCGAGCATCGATCCGCCGGTGGTGGCGGTGAGCATCACCGCGCCGAGCATCGGCAGGAAGGCCAGGCCGGTCTCGATCGGGGTGAACTGGAGGATGCCGGCCAGGTAGTAGGTGAGGAAGAGGAAGATGCCGAACATGCCGGCGCCGGCGATCGCGATGGAGGCGTAGGAGCCGCCGCGGTTGCGGTCGAGGACGACGCGCAGCGGCAGCAGCGGGTGCGTGGAGCGGCGCTCGATCAGCACGAAGGCGGTGAGCAGGACCAGGCCGGCGATGATCGGGGCGAGGGTCATGGTGCCGGTCCAGCCGTCCGACTCGGCGTTGCCCAGGCCGTAGACGAGGGCGACCAGGCCGGCGACGGCGGTGATCGTGCCGGGGACGTCGATCCGGCCGTGGGCGGGGACCGGCTCGTCCCGCAGCTTCAGGAAGGCGCCGGCCACGGCGATCGCGGCGATCACCAGGTTGACGTAGAGGCACCAGCGCCAGGAGACGGTCTCGGTGAGCACGCCGCCGAGCAGCAGGCCGATGCCGCCGCCCGCGCCGGAGATGGCGCCGAAGATGCCGAACGCCTTGCCGCGCTCGGCCGGCTCGGTGAACGTGGTGGACAGCAGCGACAGCGCGGCGGGGGCCAGCGCGGCGCCGAAGACGCCCTGGAGGGCGCGGGCCACGATGAGCAGCTCCAGGCTGCCGGCGGCGCCGCCGAGCGCGGAGGCCAGGGCGAACCCGATCAGGCCGATGACGAACATCCGCTTGCGGCCGAAGAAGTCGGAGAGCCGGCCGCCGAGCAGCAGCAGGCTGCCGAAGGCGAGGGCGTAACCGGTGACCACCCACTGCCGGCCGTGGTCGTCGAAGCCGATGTCGGCCTGGGCCGTGGGCAGGGCGATGTTCACGATCGTGGCGTCCAGCACGACCATGAGCTGCGCCAGCGCGAGCACCACGAGCGCCCACCAGCGCCCCGCCTCACGTCCGGTGGTCGGCGGCCGATCAATAACGGTGCTGCTCATGCAGGACCCTTCCGGGACTAAGTTGAGGTACGTCCTCCACTTCGGCAGGCTAGCAGCAGAAGTTGAGGAACCATCTCCACTTAGTTGTAGGCTTGGCCACATGGCCCTTCGGCGCGACGCTCAGCGCAACCGGGAGAAGATCCTCTTCGCCGCCCACGAGGTCTTCGCGGCCCGTGGTTTCGCGGCCACGCTCGACGACGTGGCCCACCACGCGGGCGTGGGCGTGGGCACGGTCTACCGCCGCTTCCCCACCAAGGAGGAGCTGATCGAGGCGGTCTTCACCGACCGGCTGGAGGACCTCGTGACCCTCGCCGAGGAGGCGCTCGCCGCCCCGTCCGCCTGGGAGGGGCTCACCGGCTTCCTGCGCACGTCGGCGCGCTGGCACGCGTCCGACCGCGGGCTGCGCGACGCCGCACTGAGCATGGACGAGCAGCATTTCAAGACGGCGGGCGAGCAGATCGTGCCGCTGCTGGAGCAGATCATGGAGCGCGCGCACGCCGAGGGCACGCTCCGGGCCGACGCCGGGTTCCACGACTTCCCGATCATCATGGCGATGGTCACCGAGCTGGCGCAGCACAGCGCCGACTGCCGGCCCGGTCTCTACGAGCGCTATCTGGAGCTGGTGATCGACGGCCTGCGGGCCCGGCCGGACAACGGCTCACTGGGCGAGCCGCCGACCGACACCGACATCCGCGCGGTCATGCGGGAGTGCGTCCCGCCGCTCAGGCCTTCGCGGACATAGCGTTCCACCGGGCCAGGTTGTGCCGCGCGTCGACCAGGGCGTCGTGCCGGCCGGCCATCTCCGGCAGGTGCGGGCGGCCCTGGTCGTCCCACCGCTGGCGCAGGTCCTTGGTGAACCGTGGGATCTCCCGGGGCAGGGCCGGCATGGCGCCCCACAGCTGGGCGAGCGCGACGTGGTCGTAGGCCGCGTACCAGGCCCAGAGCTCCATCTGCTCGTTGCGGCCGCGGATCGGCTCGACCAGGAACTCGTACAGCTCCTCGCGGATCCGTTCCCGGCTGCGCCACGCCCGGTCGGACGGCGACGGCAGCTTGTCGAGCACGTTGCGGCGCACCCAGGGCACGGCGCGGGAGTCGTCGAACTCGGTGCTGACCGCGTAGAACTCACGGCCGAACTCGTCGACGACACCGATCGAGACCAGATCGACGATCCGGCCGTCCTCGATGAACTCGCAGTCATAGAAATAGCGGTAAGGCATCGGGGTCCATCCTGACCCATCGTCATCCGGGCATGGACTCCAGGGCCACCCTGGCGGTCTCCAGGGCGGCTGGGCTGCCACGACGGGCCGCCCGTTCGGCCAGCACGGCCCAGCGCAGCCGCAGCAGGACCGGCAGGGCGGCGTCCAGTTCGTCGGCGCCGACCGGACCCGCGGCGCGGTAGCCGTCCAGCAGTTCGGCCGCCCGGTCCGGCCCACCGGCGTAGGCGACCGCGGCGGCCACGTCGTACACCAGCGGGCCGGTACCGCTCGCCCCGCAGTGCAGCAGCCCGAGCCGCCCGGTGGACTGATCGAGGACGAACGCGTCCGGCGCCGGATCGCCGTGCAGCACCCCGTAGGTGAGCTGATCCGTCACGGTCAGCCTGGTGGCCGCGGTGACCGCGGCGGTCACCGCCCCGCGGAGCCAGGGCTCCGCGCCGAGATGACCCGCGTCAGGTTCCGGCAGTCGCCACGGGCGCAGGCCCGGATGCCGAAAACCCTGAAGAGCCCGGTGTACGGCGCCGAGGCGCTCACCCCACCACTGCTGATCGACCGGGTCCCGCCCGTCCAGACAGCGGCCCGGGACCCGCCGCAGGACGGCCAGCACCCCGAGCGGGATCTCCGTGGTGAGGGCGCCGCCGAGCGTACGGACCGGCTGCCCCGCGTCGATCCGCCGGGCGCGCAGGTGCTCGGCGGCGAGCAGCCCGGCCTCGAAGGCCTGACGGGCGGCCGCCTCCACGAGCCGGGCCGTGTAGCGGACGGCTCCCGCCACGAACTCCCAGCCACGCGACAGCAGTGCGGCCGGAAGCTCGGTCAGCTCGGTCGGCGTGAGGTGCCACTGGTCGCGCAGCGTCGATCGAAGTAGCTCGTCATCCGGCACTGCGGGATTATCTCGGCACAAGCCGCTAAAGCGACGGACAACATGGGCGACGGTCACTGTACGAGATTGACGGTTTACAGAACGCTACTGAAGGGACATGATCGTACGAGGCGAGCCCCGATGTCCGTTTCGAAAATGGCGTTCGAGGCACGCTTCGTGCTAAGAGTGATCGTTCGCGTCGTGGGGCCGACGCCGGCTCATGGTCGACGCGGTCCCCACCGGGGGAGGGATAGCGCCGTGGACCATCGCTTGCCGGATTCCGGCGACGCGCTCACCGGCGTGGACATGTTCGCCGGGCTCGAGCCGGAGGTACGCCAGCGGGTCGTGGCCGCGGCCGTCCCACGCCACTACCGCAAGGGCCAGATCCTCTTCGTGGAGCACGACCCCGGCGACTCGCTGATCATCATGAAGCGGGGCGCCGTCGCCGTCTTCCGGACCGCACCGACCGGCGAGCGCGCGGTCCTCACCGTGGTCCGCCCGCCCGACGTGCTGGGCGAGGTGTCCCTGTTGGACGCGTCGACCCGCAGCGCCTCGGCCGAGGCCATCGAGGACTCACAGGCGCTCTCGCTGTCCCGGGTCGCCTTCATGGAGCTGGTCCACTCCAACCCGCGCATCCTGGACGCGGTGATGCGCTCGGTCGGCGGCCTGATCCGCCGCCTCACCGAGCAGAACGCGGATCACGTCTTCCTCGACCTGCCCGGCCGGGTGGCCAAGACCCTGGTCCGGCTCTCCGGGGAGAGCCAGGCGCCGATGATCACCATCGAGCTCAACCAGAGCCAGCTCGCCGAGATGGCCGGCGGCTCCCGGCAGAGCGTCAACCAGGCGATCGGCTCCTTCGCGAGCCGGGGCTGGCTGCGCACCGAGGGCCGGCGCATCGTCGTCACCGATGTGCAGGCCCTGCGTCGCCGCGCCGGGATGACCGGTTAGGCCGTCGGCGCCTTGAGTGTCGAGGCGTAGACGTCGACGTACTCGCGGCCCGAGAGGGTCATCAGCTCGTACATGATCTCGTCGGTGATGGCGCGTTCGACGAACCGGTCGCCGCGCTGTTCGGCGTACCGGGAGAAGTCGAGCGGCGCGCCGATCCGGATCCGCACCCGCTTCACCGCCGGGACCAGCGTCCCGGTCGGCTGGATCTCGTCGGTGTTGAGCAGCGCCACCGGCACGACCACGGCGCCGCTCTCCAGCGCCAGCCGGGCCACCCCGGTCTTGCCGCGGTAGAGGCGCCCGTCGGGCGAGCGGGTGCCCTCCGGATAGATGCCGGCCACGTTGCCCTCGCGCAGCACCCGCAGGAGGGTGTTCAGCGCCGCCTGGGCGGCCTCGCCGCCCGAACGGTCCACCGGGATCGTCCCCGCGCCGGTGAAGAACATCCGCGAGAACCAGCCCTTGATCCCCTTGCCGGTGAAGTATTCGGCCTTGGCGACGAAGGTCACTTTCCGCTTCATGATCAGCGGGGTGAAGATCGAGTCGGAGAACGAGAGGTGGTTGCAGGCGAGGATGACCGGACCCGAGCGGGGCACGTTCTTCAGGCCCTCCACCTCGGGGCGGAAGACGAGTCTCAGCAGCGGTCCGAGGACCACCAACTTCAGCAGCCAGTAGAACACTGACGTCCTTTCAGCGGATGCCGCGGGTGTCCGGGGCGACAGGAAGCGTACGAAGCGGGGGCGGCGCGCCACAACGCACTCCCGCAACAGGTGCCTGCCGTGTCACCATTCAAGACACGGTCGGCAAGGGGGTGTGCATCGGTGACAGCGGGTGGAGCCCGTCGTGGGCGGCGCGACAACGGGCTCGACGCTGCCGACTACGCGGTGGCGGGTGACGTGGATCCACGGATCGGCGAGCATCTGCTCGACGTGCTGGCGGCCGGAGGGATCGCGGCGTATCTGCAGCCCACCGCGGATCTGAACCCGGTCCTGCGGGCGACCACACTGCCCGCCCTTCCGATCGACCGGCTCTATGTCGACCGCACCCGGCTGGAGACCGCCCGGGAGCACCTGCAGAAGGTGACCGGCGGGACACCGCCCACCCCGCCCGCCCCGCCGGCGCCGTCCGACCCACGGCCCCAGGCCGAGGTGGACGAGGAGTGGGCGAAGATCATCGCGGGCTTCCACACCACCGTCGACGCCGAGACCGCTCCGTGGCCGGCCGCCGAGGACACTCCGCCGCCCCCGGCCCGGCCGGTGACCGAGGAGGGCACGCCGCACAACCGGCGCCGGACCGACCCGCCACCGCCGGAGCCGTCGATCCTCTACGGACTCGACACCTTCGGCAACGATCTGCCCGCTGAGGACGACGAGGACGAGCGGTACATCCCTCCCCCACCCCCACCCCTGCCGCACATCTCAAAGTACGCGGTGATGGGCCTGCTGGGCGTCACGATCGGCTTCGTGCTGTTCCTCTTCCCCACCCTCCTCCCGATCGACCGCAACCTGGTGCAGTTGATCAGCTTCGCGGCGATCGTCGGCGGGGCGGTCACCCTCGTCTGGCGGCTGCGCTCGGGCGACGACGACGACGAATTCGACGACGGCGCTGTCGTATAGACCGATGCTGGTGTTTACCCCGTAACCTACGGTGATGCGTCAGAGTTCGCTCGTCGTCATCGCCAACCGCCTGCCCCTGGATGACAACGCCGCTCCGGACGGCGCCTGCGAGTGGCGCCGCAGCCCAGGTGGGCTGGCCAGCGCCTTGCACGCGATCCTGGAGCAGACCCCGGCCACCTGGGTCGGGTGGGCCGGCGGGGTCGGCCCGGCACCGGCTCTGCCAGACGTCGGCACCCTGCGGTTACAACCCGTGTCGCTGACCGAGGACGAACTGCGCGGCTACTATGAGGGGTTCGCCAACTCGACCCTGTGGCCGCTCTACCACGACGCGGTGCAGCAGCCGACCTTCGACCGGGGCTGGTGGGAGACGTACCGGACGGTCAACCGCCGGTTCGCCGAGGCCGCCGCCGCGGTGGCCGAGCCGGGCGCCGCCGTCTGGGTGCAGGACTACCACCTCCAGCTGGTGCCGGCGATGCTCCGGGAACTGCGGCCGGACCTGCTGATCGGGTTCTTCATGCACGTGCCGTTCCCGCCGCCCGAGCTGTACATGCAACTGCCCCGGCGGGTCGAGCTGCTGCGCGGGATGCTCGGCGCGGACCTGGTCGGCTTCCAACGGGAACAGGCCGCCCACAACGTCGCCCAGCTCGCCAAGAAGCTGCTCGGGGCGCACGCCACCGACGACGCGATAACGGTCGGCGGGCGGACCGTACGGACCGGCGCCTTCCCGGTCTCCATCGACGTCGCCGAGATGCGGGCGCTGGCCACCCGGCCCGACGTGGTCACCCAGGCCGGGCAGTTGCGGCACAGTCTCGGCGCGCCGAAACGGGTGCTGCTCAGCGTCGACCGGCTCGACTACACCAAGGGCATCGAGCACCGGCTCACGGCGTACAGCGAGTTGCTGCGGGACGGGTTCGTGAAGGTGCGGGACACGGTGATGGTCCAGGTGGCGGTGCCCAGCCGGGAACGGGTGGAGAGCTATCGGGACCTGCGCGACCGGATCGAGGGCGAGGTCGGCCGGATCAACGGCGAGTACGGCCGGGTCGGCGAACCGGCCATCCACTACCTGAACCAGCCGTTCTCCCGCTCCGACCTGGCCGCCCTCTACCTGACCGCGGACGTCATGGTGGTGACCCCGCTACGGGACGGGATGAACCTGGTCGCCAAGGAGTTCGTGGCGGCCCGTGAGGACGGCGCCGGCGCCCTGGTGCTCAGCGAGTTCGCCGGTGCGGCCGCCGAACTGGAACAGGCGTTCCTGGTGAACCCGCACGACGTGGACGGGCTCAAGGCCACCCTGCTACGGGCCATGGAGGCGGACGGCGACGACCTGGCCGCCCGGATGTCGTCGATGCGCCGGCACCTCACCGAACACGACATCATGGCCTGGGCCCGCGCCTACCTGAGCGCGCTCGACCACAGCGGCCGGCTGGCCGAGCGGCTCACAGCTCTTTGAGCAGCCAGTCCAGGATGGCGTCGATCGGCTCGGCCCAGCTCGGCTCCAGCATCAGGTAGTGGCCCATGCCGGGGAAGAGCAGCGGCGCCCCGCCGTAGCGGGCGGCCGCCCTGTCCAGGGCCGCCCGCGGCACCACCCGGTCGTCCGGGCTGCCGGCCACCAGGACCGGCGGTCCACCGACCGGCTCCGGCAGGTCGGCCCGGCCGAACAGGTCGGCCCGCGGGCGGGCGCCGATCCGCTCCAGGTGAACCTTGGCCTCCTCGCCGGGGACGTTCGCGCCGAACAGCTGCCTGGCGGAGAACCGCAGGCGACCGCCGGCCAGCGCCGGGACGGTCCCGGCCGGGTTGCTGCGCAGCGCCGCGCCGAGCGCCGCCCAGCCGTCCAGCACCGGGGCCACCAGGACGGCCGCACGGGCCGGGTAGCGGCCCAGCGCCCGGGCCACCACGCGCGCGCCAGTGCCGTGGCCGATCAGCACCGTCTGGCGCGGCAGCGACGCCGCCACCTGCACCACGTCGTGCGCCTGGGCGCGCAGGTCGCCGCCGGCGCGCGGGGTGACGGCGTGGGCCGGGAAGCCGCGGGCCGCGACGTGCCCGAGCCAGTGCTCGGCGAACGCCCAGCCGCCGTGGCCGAGGCCGGGCACGAACAGCAGCGGCGGCCGGCCCTCGTCGGCCTCGGGCAGTTTCGAGACGACCTCGCGCTCGGCGGGCGGCACGGGTTCGGCCCAGTCCTCGAACCGCAGTATCTCGCTCATCGGCGCACCTCCGCTTCGCTCCGGCGCCGCGATGAGCCCCATGGTCCGCTCACTTGGCGCCCTCCAGACGGTTCAGGAGGCTCTCCACGGTGCGCAGGTAGTCGACGTGGTCCACTTCGAACCAGTGCCGCCTGGTGGGGACCACCCGGCGTCGCGACCACGAGGTCAGCGGCCGCTGGGACTCCTCACGCTGTACGGCGGTCGCCCGCTCCGGGTCGGTGGCGTGCAGCCGCAGCCAGCGGGCCACCGCCACGCTCTGCCAGTGCGCCAGCGGGAACAGCCCGGCGTCCGGCTGGACCAGGCCGACCACCGCGAGCGTCGGGTGCTTGCGGGCGAAGACGTGCAGGTGCAGGTCGGGGCGCCCGCGCTCGTCGATGTCCAGCAGTTCGGGGGCGAGGAAGTCGAAACGCGGGCGGTAGCCGGTAGCGGTGATCACCAGGTGCGGTTCGATCCGGCGGCCGTCGGTCAGCTCCACGGCCTTGCCGTCGTAGCGGGACACGTCCGGGACCGCCTCGATCCGGCCGTGCCGCAGGTACTCCGGCAGCAGACCGTTGACGACCGGGTGGCTCTCGGACGGGGCGTGCTCCGGCGCCGGGACGCCCCACCGGGTGAGGTCGGCGACGTTGTGGCGGTAGCGCCACTGCCGCAGCCAGGCCGGGCCCTTCCGGTGGCGCACCTGGTCGGCGGGGCGGTCGCCGATGTACTTCGGGCCGTACCAGTAGCCGCGCCGGGTGGAATGCCACACCCGCTCGGCGTGCTGGGCCGCCTCGACCACGATGTCGCAGCCGGTGTTGCCGCCGCCGATCACCAGCACGCGCCGGTCACGCAGCCGGGACGGGTCCTTGTACCCCGCCGCGTGGATCACCTGCCCGCTGAAGTCGCCGGGGATCTCCGGGCTGACCGGCGACCAGTTGTGACCGTTGGCGATCACCACGGCCGCGTACCGCTGGACCCGGGACGAACCGCCGCCGGTCGAGTTGATCGTGACGTCCCAGCGGCCGTCGCCGGCCGGGACGATGGACACGACCTCCATGCCGTACCAGATGTGGTCGCTCAGCCCGAAGTGCTTGGCGTACCGCTCCAGGTACTCCAGGACCCGGCTGTGGTGCGGGTAGTCGGGCCAGGTGTCCGGCATCGGGAAGTCGGGGAACTCGGTGAGCGGCCGGGAGGTGACCAGATGGGTTCCGGCGGAGACGGGGCTGCGGTCGTGGCGCCAGTTCCACGCGCCGCCGACCGATGTCTCACGCTCGTAGCAGTCGACCGCGAAGCCCAGCTCGCGCAGGTTCTTGATGGCGGTCAGGCCGCTCGCGCCGGCGCCGACCACGCACACGGCGCCGCCACGGTCACCGAGGTCCGGGGAGTCTTGCACCCGGCGATCCTCGCAGACCGAAAGGCTAGGAGGAAGGGAGCAAAAGGTCCGCGACGATCGGTAAATGATCACTCGCGACGCGTGTCCGGTCGGTCGAGATGATCTCGTAACCTTCGATGGCCACGCCGGGGGTCACGAACAGCCCGTCGATGCGCCGGCTGGGCACCGCGGCCGGGAAGGTCGGCGCGTTCTCCGCCGACCCGAGCAGACCGTCCTCGACCATCCGCCAGGCGCTGCCGCCGGGACCCTCGTTCAGGTCGGCCGCGACGATCATCGGCCCCTCGATCCGGTCCAGCTCGGCCTTCCAGAACGCCGCCTGGGACGGGCGCTCGGCCGGGTCGGTGGCCAGGTGCGATCCGGACACCGTGAAGGTGGCGCCGCGGACCGCGCCCTCGGCGAACACCGCGCCGCGCAGATGCCGGCCCGGGGTCAGCGGGTAGCGCAGGCACCAGCTCCGCCGGATCGCCACCCGCAGGCTGACCAGCAGCAGGTTACCCAGCGAGGGCAGGCCGCCGGCGGCCACCACGAGACCGGTCTCGGAGGCGAGGTGCGCGCATTTCTGCCGCCACCGGAACCGGCGCGGCGCCTCCTGCACGACGAGGACGTCCGGGGCCAGGTCGCGGACCAGGCCGATCAACGCGGCCCGGTCGTCCCGCAACCCGTGGACGTTGTAACTGACCACACGCAGCGGAACCCCGGGCCCGCCCGCCACCCCGGACACCCCGCCTCCTCAGGCGCGTCGCGCCAGGTCGGCCGCGCCGACCACGCCGGCCGCGTTGCCCATCCGGGCGGCGTGCACCTCGGCCACCGGGAAGCGGCCGCGGTTGGACAACTGCTCCCGGTACGCGCGTTCGATCGGCCCCATCAGCAGCGGCCCGGCGTCGATCACGCCCCCGCCGATCACCATGACCTGCGGGTCGATGCTCTGTGCCAGGTCCGCCAGGGCTACGCCGAGCCAGTAGCCGACCTGGGCGAACGCGTCCATCGCGACACCGTCGCCGGCCCGCGCAGCCTCGGTGACCTGCCGGCCGGTGATCGCCAGCGGGTCACCGCCGGCCAGCTCCAGCAGCTTGGCGGCCCGCTCCGGCTCCTGCCGCGCCCCGGTCCGGCCGAACCGGACCAGCGCGTTGCCGCTCGCGTACTGCTCCAGGCAGCCGAGGCGGCCGCAACCGCACGGATGCCCGTCCGGAACCGCCTGGATGTGGCCCAGCTCGGCCGCGATGCCGTGGGCGCCGCGCCACAGACCGCCGTTCACCACGATCGCGCCACCGATGCCGGTGCCGACGGTGATCATCAACATCGACTCGGCGTGGACGGCGACACCGAACCGGAACTCCGCCCAGGCGGCGACGTTGGCGTCGTTGTCCAGCACGACCGGCAGCCCGGTGGCCTTGCTCACGTACGACTGGAGGGGCTCGTCCCGCCAGGCCAGGTTCGGCGCGAAGAGCACCGTCGAGCCGGCCGCGTCGATCCACGCCGCCGCGCCGATCCCGATCGCCTTCGCGTCCGGGTACTGCGCCGCCAGCTCGGCGGCCACCTCGACGATCGTGTCCCGGGTCCCGGCGGGGTCGTCCGCCGGGGTCGGCCTGCGGTCCGACGCGAGCACGTTGCCCTGTTCGTCGACCACGCCACCGGCGACCTTGGTGCCGCCGACGTCGATTCCGATGGTCAGCGTCACGCTGCCCGTCCCCTCTACCAAACTGTTCACACCACGCCGTCGGAGCGGGCGCCGTCGCCCGGCTCCGTGCCGTGGTCCTCGGGCGCCGAAGCGCCCAGGTCATGATCCACGCTACGGTGTTCGGCCGCCTCGTCCGCGGCCACCTCCGTGGCGCCCATGACAACTGTCCCGGACATTTCGGCCGTCGCCATCGCCCAGACGTCTCCCGTCGCCCCGCCCGAACGAGGTGGGTTCGCGGCACGGGCCGCCGCGGCCCGCTCGACCGCCTCCGCCACCGCCCGCTCGGCGGCCGCCGCACGGGCCCGGGCCGCCGCGGCGGCCTGGGCGGCCGCCTCCCGGGCGTCGGCCGCGCTGGCCGCACCCCACGGGTCGCCCGCCGTGTCCGGTGCGGGCGGCTCCTCGCCGTCCTCCGCACGGGTGGCCGCGGCCCAGGCCCGGTCCGGGTCGGCCGCGGGCTTGGCGCGTGGCGCCGGTGGGCGGGGCGGCTCGGCGGCCAGCGAGGAGAACGCGCGCATCAGGCCGGCCACGCCGCTGGCGATGTCACCGGCGCTGGCGGCGATCCGCGCGGCGGTCTCCGGGTTCGGGTCGCGCACGGCCGCGATCGCCCGGCAGACCGGGCAGACGCAGCACACGGCGCTGCCGGTGGCCAGGTCGTCGCGGGACAGCACGCCGATCAGGCCCGCGACGGAGTCACCCAGGAGACCGAAAGCGTCCCCGGACGGGTGGCCGCCCGCCGACGACGCCGAGGCCCGGGCGAGGATCGCCGCGACCAGCCGTTCGGCCTCCTCCCGCGCTGACCCGGGCATCCCTGCTCCCCTCGGCCCGCGCTCAGGTCGCGGGCAGGCTCTCGACGCGGCGCTTGAGTTCCTTCAGCGCCGTGTCCATGATCATTTTCTCCGCCTTCCGGCGGAACATCCCGAGCATCCCGATCGCGAGATCCACCGCAAGGGTGTACGTCACGGTAGTGCTGCCGTCCGCGTTCTCCACCAGGTCGTACGACCCGTCCTGGGAACGCTGGGTCTTCGACGGCTCGACCAGGTGCCACTCGATGCGGGAGAGGTCGTCGGCGTACGCGTACTCCAGCGTGTACTCGTCGACCAGGACGGTGGCGTCGATCTGGAAACGCACCTGCGCCGCGTAGCCGTCCTCGTACTCCTCGAGAACCTCCACCTTCTTGATCGACTCGGCCCATTCCGGATACCGAGGGAAGTCGCAGATCACCGCGGCCACCCGGGCCAGGGGCGCATGGACCTGAATCGACTGTGTCGAGGTGTCCGCCATGCAGGGAGGCTACCCGTTGCGAGGGCCCCGGCGCGCCACCGGGGCATCGTGCTGACGAGCCGATGCCGGACCGGGCCGATACCATCCGTCACGTGCCAGCCCTCGTCAGTGGTCCCGCGCGCATCCGCCCGGCCGAAGCCGCCGCCCGCGTCGTCATGCTCCTGCTGGTCGCCGCGCTGACCCTGACCGCCACCGGCGATCCGGCCCAGCTCGGGTGGATCGGCCTGCTGGCGATCGCGGCGGTGCCCAGTTTCGTGGCCCGGGGGCATGCCGTGCTGGCCCCGCTGGGCCGCCTCGCCGAGGTGGTGGTGACCTGTCTGGCGGCCGGCTGGATCGCGGCCGCCGCGCACGCCGCCGACCGGGTCGACGCCGGGTTCGGCGCCGAGGCCGTGCTGCCGTACCTGGCGGTCCCGCTGCTCACCGCGGCCCTGCGCCGCCGCCCGGCCGAGGGGATCACGCTGCTCGCGGTGGCCGCGGCCACCATGGTGGTGGGCGGCGTGCTGGCCGAGCCGGGCGACCCGCTGCGCCAGCCGGGCTATCTAGCCGCCTGCGGGCAGTGGCTGGTGCTCGGCGCGATCATCACGTTCGCCGCCGAGACGATGCGCCAGCTGCTCCAGCCGCCCGAGCCGACGCCCCAGCCGTACGCCGAGGCGACCCGCCTGCTCACCCAGCTGCGCAGCGTGGCCCGGTCGCTGCCGGGCGCCACGCTGGACCCGGGTGGCATCTCCGAGCACCTGCTGGAGGAGCTGCGCGCGGTGGCGCCCGGCCACCGGGCGGCGGTGCTGTCGGCGAGCGGCGGCGGCCGGCTCGTGGTGCTGGCACAGACCGGCGCGGAGCGGGTCGACTGGGAGACCACCCTCGACGCGGACTCGGCCATCGCCGACGCCTGGGCCACCCAGCAGCCGCAGCCGGCCAGCCGCTCGCAGGCGCGCAGCCACCCGGGCGGTGACGTGTCGTCGCTGGTGGTGCCGCTGGTCGCCGGGGTCCGGACGATCGGGCTGGTCATTCTGGAGACGGACGCCTCCGGGGCGTACCCGTCTCCGGTGATCCAGGGGGTGACCGAGGTGACCGGCCCGGCCTCGCTGCGGCTGGAGGCCGCTCTGCTCTTCGACGACGTGCGCTCGCTGGCCACCAACGAGGAGCGGCAGCGGCTGGCCCGGGAGATCCACGACGGGGTGGCGCAGGAGCTGGTGATGGTCGGCTACGGCATCGACAACGCCCAGGCCACGCTGCCGGAGGGCGCCGAGGAGACGGCCGAGGAGCTGCGTGTGCTGCGGGCCGAGGTGACCCGGGTGATCACCGAGCTGCGGCTGAGCCTGTTCGAGCTGCGCTCCGAGGTCGACCGCAACGGCGGGCTGGCCGCGGCCATCGCGGAGTATGCGCGGACGCTCGGCACCAGCGCCGGCCTGCGGGTGCACTTCACCTTCGACGAGTCGACGGCCCGGCTGCCGGCCGCCACCGAGGCGGAGTTGCTGCGCATCGCCCAGGAGGCGATCACCAACGCCCGCAAGCACGCGGGCGCCTCGAATCTCTGGGTCACGTGTACGGTCGACCCGCCCTACGCGGAGATCGAAGTGTCCGATGATGGCAAGGGGTTCGCGGACACCCGCCCGGACGGCCGTTACGGCCTTACCATCATGGCCGAGCGCGCCGAACGTATCCGAGGGCGTCTCAAGATCACGCCGCGACACCCCAGCGGGACAACCGTCGCCGTAGTGCTCGGAACCCCGCCTCGGCGCGATAGCGTGCGGGATAGCGTTTCAGCTCCAGAAGGGGAGTAACCCGAGCATGTCGACCAGTCCGGCGCCGACGACGCGCACCAAGGTCCTCCTTGTCGACGATCACGACCTGATTCGTAAGGGGCTGCGACACGCATTCGAGCGCGACCGCCAGTTCGAGGTCGTCGGCGAGGCCGCCACTGCGGCGGAGGCGGTGCGCCAGGCCGGCGCACTCCAGCCCGATGTCGTGATCATGGACCTCCGCCTGCCCGATGGCAGTGGCCTGGAGGCCACCCGAGCCCTGCGGAAGAACAACGCGAACATGGGCATCGTCGTCCTCACCATGTATGCGGGCGATGACCAGCTCTTCGGCGCTCTCGAGGCCGGGGCCAGCGCGTTCGTGCCCAAGACCGCCCCGGCGGACGAGGTGGTGGCCGCCGCCCGGCATGCCGCGTCGGCGCCCAGCGCGTTCACCGCGGCCGATCTGGCCGAGGCCATGAAGCGGCGGCTCGCGCCGTCCGGCCCGCAGCTGTCCCCACGTGAGGGTCAGGTGCTGCGGCTGCTCGCCGACGGCATGAGCGTGGCGGGGATCGCCAAGCAGCTGTTCGTGTCGGAGTCGACCGCGAAGACCCACATCTCGAAGCTCTACGAGAAGCTGGGCGCGGCGAACCGGGCGCAGGCGCTCATGACCGCGCTGCGCCTGGGCCTCCTCGAGGCGCCCGACGCACCGAAGTTCTAGACGTTTCGGACAGATTCGGCGTTTCTGCTACTGAGACGCCGAATCAACAAATAGGCCTCGCACCCGAGGCACAACCCGAAGGCCGCGTTGAGGAACGCGGCGAGCAGCCCGAAGGCGGCCGCGACGACACCCAGCGTCTCGGCCCCGGCGAGGTACCCGGCCGCGGAGAGGCCCAGGAAGGCGAAGCCGACCGTCTGCGCGAAGCGCACCGGCGCGGCGGCCTCCCGCTCGGCGGGCGGGCCCAGCCTGGGCAGCACCAGCGCGCGGTAGATCATGGGGTAGGGGCCGCGCCGCGGGTCCCACGCCGTGACGGCGAAGACCAGCGCCTGCGCGAGCGCGAGCCAGCCCGAGCCGGTGATCAGCACGAGCGCGATGACGATGCTGGTGAGTACGGCGGCGAATCGCTGGCCGCGGGGGTCGAGTTCCATGCGCCCTATTATTCCTCCAGGGAAAGTAGGACTTTCCGCAGGAGGGCGTTGAGCTGCGTCAACTCCTCATGACTCAGTGCGGCCAGAGCCCGCTGATCGACCGCCATGCCCTTGAAGATGTAGTTGTTCCACATCTCCCGGCCCTTCTGCGTCGGCCGGACGATCACCCGCCGCCGGTCGGCGCCGTCGATCTGCCGCGTGATCAGCCCCGCCTCGTCCAGCCGGTCGAGCCGGCTGGTCACCGCCGCCCGGGTAACGTTCAGCGCCTCGGCCAACTGCGCCGGGGTCGCCTCGGTCGGCCACGGCTGCACCATCAGGACGTGCAGCGTCTTGTAGTCCTGGACGGTGAAGCCATCATTGAAGATCGCCAGGTCAGCGCGGTCGATCCACCGCTGGATGAACTTCATCCGGGTCAGGGCCCCTTCGACCTCGGGGGCGAAGGCCGGCTCGTTCTTCCAGAACCCGGCCCACCGGGCGACGTGATGATCGACGCTGTCTTCCACGAGTGAAGTCTGCCACGGATCTGATTATTCGATTGTTGATAGTTAGACGTTGAACTAACGTTCGGCGGCATGACCCGTGACTTCCGGCTGCTCGCCACCGGCCAGGGCCTCTCCTGGCTGGGCAACGCGTTCCAGACCGTAGCCCTCGCCGTCGCGATCGTCACCACCACCGGCGGCGGCGCCCGCGACCTCGGCCTGGTCATGGCCGCCAACGTGCTCACCCTGCTGACCGGCACGCTGTTCGGCGGCGTCTGGGCCGACCGGCTCCAGCCGCAACACGTCATGGTCGGCTCCGACCTGATCCGGTTCGGTGCCACCGCCGCGATCGCCGCCATGTTCGCCACCGGCGGCTACCACCTGGCCCTGCTCTGCGCCCTCACCGTCGTGTCGGCCGGCGCCGGCAGCTTCTTCAGCCCGGCGATGAGCGCGCTCAAACCCCTGCTCGTGCCGGCCGAGGACCGGCAGAAAGCCAACGCCACGCTCAGCCTCCTCCAGTCGGCGTGCGGCGTGGCCGGTCCGGTCACCGCCGGCCTCACCGTCGCCGCCTTCGGCGCGCCGGCCGGTTTCACGATCAACGCGGTCAGCTTCCTCGCCTCGATGGTCGCGGCCGCGATGATCCGGGTACGGGCTCCGCGCGGCCCCCGCTCCTCGGTCCGCCGGGAACTGTCCGCCGGCTGGCGGGAGATCCGCAGCCGGGACTGGCTGCTCACCAACCTGATCGGCGCGAGCGTCTACCACATCGGCAACGGCGTCATCCTCGTCCTGGTGCAGGTGGTCGCGTTCCAGCGGCTCGGCGGGGCGCACGCGATCGGCTGGATCGCCGCGGCCGAGGGCCTGGGCGGGGTGATCGGCTCCGCGGTCGGCATGCGGTTCCGGCCCCGCCGCCTGCTCTTCGCCGGGCTCCTGGCCCTGCCGCTGATGTCGGTCTGGGCCTTCGCCTACGTCTGGCCCGGCACGCTCGCCGCCGTCATGATCGGCGCCGTGATCGGGTACGCCGGGCTGCTCTTCTACGACGTCGCCTGGGACACCTCACTCCAGGAGAACGTGCCGCACCGCGCGCTCGGCCGGGTCAGCTCCTGGGACTACCTGGCCTCGTACCTGGCCATGCCGGTGGGCAACGCCCTGGCCGGGCCGCTGGAAGGCCGGTTCGGCGTCGATCGCGTGCTGACGGTGTGCGCCGTCGTCCTGTTCACGGCGAGCGTCTCGATGCTGCTGGCGCCGGGCTGCCGCCGCCTGGTCCGCACCGGCGTGCCCGCCCCGGAAAACGATCAAGCTCCGAAAACCGTGGCCTCGGCCGACCGAACAGCCCCCATTCAGGCCTGAACAGCCTTACTCATCACAGAACGGCCTCATTCAGGGCTGAACCGTCCTCGCTCAGCGCAAAGAACGGCCTTGCTCAGGGCTGAACGGGGAGCAACTCGGCAAGCGCCGCGATCAAATGCGGCTTTGTCGGGACACCGGTCGCCCGCCGAACCTCACGCCCGTCAGCATCCAAGATCAACAACGTCGGGGTACGCCAGATGCCCAGCTCCCGAACCTCATCGAGATGGCTCTCGGCGTCCACCTCGACGTGGCGCACCGCCGGGAGGAGGGCGGTGACCTCGGCACTCACCCGGCGCACGGCCCGGCACGGCGCGCAGAACGCGGTGGAGAACTGGAGCAGCGTGGCGGACGCCGGCTCCACCCCGAGGCGCCGCAGCAGGGCAGGGTCGATGTGCCCACCGGAGTCGCTCATGATCCCATCCTCCCGCGCCGGCAGCGGCCCACCGGAAGGCGGCGCGGCGGCGGAGGCGGGGACGAGGGAAGGGGAACCGGCGAAGGCGGGAGTGGCGGGAGTGGCGGGAGGGGAGCCAGCGAAGGCAGGAGTGACTGAAGGGGAACCGACGGAGGCAGGAACAGCGGAAGGAGAGGCTACGGAAAGAGGCGCAGCGGAGGGCCGCAGAACTCCGTCGGTGCGCCGCCGCCACCAGCCCACGCCCACGCCTACCGCCAAGACCACGCCCACCGCAACCAATCCCACTGGATCCATAGGCCCACTCTGACATGCGACGACGGCCGCCGTCGATCAGCCGGTGCGGCGGGCGGAGAAGAGGCGAAGCCGCCCACGACAGCAGGCGCCTCGGACAGGACAGGGACGAAGCCGACGACGACCGGAAAACACCCCAGACAGGACGGGGACGAAGTCGCCGACGACAGTCAAACGCCTCAGACGGGACGGGAACGAAACCGCCGGCGGGTCAGGCGCGGTGGCCCGGGTCACGCGGATTGATAGGCGCTCGCCTGCAACGTGAACAACTGCGCGTACAGCCCGTCCGCCGCGATCAGCTCCTCGTGGTCGCCCTCCTCGACGACCACCCCGTGATCCAGCACGTAGATCCGGTCCGCCTCCCGGACACTCGCCATCCGGTGGGTGATCAGCACCACGGTCCGCCCCTCGGTCAGGTCGCGCAGCCTCCGGTAGACCTCGTGCTCGGCTCGCGCGTCCAGGTTGGCGGTCGGCTCGTCGCAGATCAGCAGCGGCGCGTCCCGGTGGAAGGCCCGGCTCACGGCGAGCCGCTGCCACTGCCCGCCGGACAGGTCGGCGCCGTCGGTGAAGTGCCGGGACAGCAGGGTCTCGTACTCGCGGGGCAGTTCCATCACGAACTCGTGCGCGTCTCCGGCCCGCGCGGACGCCTGCACGTGGTCGAGGGTCGCCGGCCGGTCGTGCCGCCCGATCGCGATGTTGAGCCGCGCCGACAGCGGCCACCGGATCGGCTCCTGCATGACCACGGCGACCCGGTCGCGTACCGAATCGGGATCCAGCCGCGCCACGTCGACCCCGTCCCAGGTGACCGTGCCGTGTTGCGGCCGGTGCAGCCCGGCGAGGACGGCGGCCAGTGTCGACTTGCCCGAGCCGTTCTCCCCCACCAGCGCGATGACCTGCCCCCGCCGCAGCGTCATGCTGACCTCCTTGACCGCGGGCCGGTCGGCGTCGGGATAGCTGAACGTCACCCGGTCCAGCCGGATCTCCTGGAAGTCCTGCGGCGCGCGCCGGCCCGGCTCCGGTTCGGCGTGTGCCAGCGACATCTCGCAGAAGCCCTGGAAGTCGGCGAAGTAGAGGCCCTGCTCGTACACCCGGTTGGCGGTGAAGGCCAGCTCACGCAGTTTGGCGATGCCGATGTTGATGGCGTAGGCGGCCGCGCCTCCGGCGGCCAGTTCCATCCGGCCGGTCCAGAGCAGCCAGCAGAGCATCGCGTACGCCGCCCCGGTCACCAGTCCGCTCAGCGTCTGCCCCACCAGGTTGGTCCGGACCACCCGGGTGATGACCCGGATCTCCTCCAGCGTGGAGACCCGCAGCAGCCGGCCCACCTCGGTGAGCAGGAACCGCCGGATGGTGAAGGCCCGCAGTTCGGCGGCCGGTTCCCGGGCCGCCAGCAGGTAGGCGAGCATCCGCTGACGCCGCCAGACCGCGATCAACCGCAGTTTGCTGCGGTAGCCGAGCCGGGCCGCGCGTACCGCCGCCCAGGCCGTCGGCACCACCGCCAGCACCAGCATCGGCAGCAGCGCCGGGTGCAGCACGGCCAGCACACCGGCGGCCGCGACCAGCCCGACGAGGTGGGTGAGCACCTCGATGCCGTGGTCGACCACCTGCTGGGCCGCGAAGATCCCCCGGTCCCGGGCCCGTTCCATGGCGTCGCGCCATTCCGGGTCGTCGAAGGTGACCAGGTCGACGCGGGTGGTCAGGTCGAGCAGCCGCATCTCGGCGGCCTCGTACACCATCGGGGAGAGCCGTCCGTGCGCCGCCGTCGCGGCCGAGGTGAGCACGCCACGCACGGCAAGAGCCAAGATCAGGAGCAACAGCGAGGGTACGGCGGCCCGCACCCGTTCCGGCGTCGGTCCCGTCTGGAGCAGGCCGTCCAGCACCCCGACCACGCTGATCAGCCCGAAGGCGGCGGCCAGCCCGGCGGCCAGTTGCAGGGTCAGCACCGCGACGGTGGTCCGGCGGCTGGCCCGCCACCCGAGCAGCCACGCCTCCCGCAGCAGTCTCGGCAGCCGCCGCATCATCTGGAGGAACGTGGTGTTGGCGGCCTCCTCGGTGCTGGTCAGCCAGTAGGGCAGCTCCAGCTCCCCGTCGTCCGGTGGGGTGAACACCGTCTCCGTGGAGTGCTCGTCGGGGGTGGTCTCGCCGGTGGTGGTGGATTCCGGTGCAGCGGCGCCGTCCGGCATCAAGCCTCCATCGAGGTAGGACTCCACCTCGTTCCTACGCCGGGCGGCCGGGCATCGTCCACCGGCTTCTCCGGGATTCCGCATTCACTCACGCCCGAATGGTCCGCGATGGACGGTCGCGTGTATTGATACGTTCCGGTCATGACCACCGACACTTCGGGGGCGGTCCTGCCGTCGCCCGCCGACGAGGCCCGGTTCTGGGATCTCCTCGAAGCCGCCTGGGCGGAACTCGGCGACGAACCGGCCGCCGTCCGGCAGCGGCTGATCCAGCGGGAACCGCGCACCTTCCCGGACTGGCTCTACGCCCTGGATCCCTGGCTGAACCCCTTCCTGGACCGTCTCCGGGTACTCAGCGCCGATCTGAGCAGCGGCGAACTCACCGGCCTGGACCGCGTCATGGAGCGCAAGCTTTTCGACATCGACCGCCGGGACATCCACGAGGTGGCCGACGGATCCGACGACGGTTTCCTCTACGCGCGTGGCTTCATCGTCGCCGCCGGCCGGGAGTTCTACGAGGCGGTCCGGGCGAACCCGGGCCTGGCCGTCGAGGACGCCGAGTGCGAGTCGATCGTCTACCTCTTCGCCCACCTGCACGAGGAGCGTTTCGGCACGTGGCCGGTCACCGGATCGGGCGTGACCCGGGAGTCCTTCAGCAACCCGGCGGGCTGGGCCTAGGGGCCGGTGAGCAGGGTGGTGAGGCGGGCGGCCTGCTTCTCCCAGCGCCACTCGCGCTCCACCCAGGCCCGGCCGGCCTCGCCCATCGCCTTCGCCCGCACCGGGTCGCCGAGCAGCTCGGCGACCCGGGCCGCGATGGCCGGGACGTCGGTGCCGCCGACCACGTAGCCGGTCTCGCCCTCGCGGACCGCGTCGGGGGCGCCGCCCGAGTCGCCGCCGACGACCGGCAGGCCGGTGGCGGAGGCCTCCAGGTAGACGATGCCGAGGCCCTCCACGTCGAGACCGGCGGCCCGGGTCCGGCAGGGCATGGCGTAGACGTCGCCGGCCGCGTAGTGGTCGGGCAGCTCGGCCCACGGGACCGAGCCGGTGAACACCACGTCGGCCTCGACGTCGTTCTCCCGGGCCAGCCGCTCCAGCGTCTTGCGGTACGGACCGCCGCTGACCAGCAGCAGCGCGGCGCCCGGCACCCGGCGGCGAATCTCCGGGAGGGCGCGGATCAGCATGTCCTGGCCCTTGCGCGGGACGAGCCGGGAGACGCAGACCACCACCGGGCGGCCGGTCAGCCCGTGCCGCTTGCGGACGGCCTCGCCGTCCACACCGGGATGGAACTTCTCCACATCCACACCGGGGGCGAGGCGACGCAGCTCGGTGAGGCCGTGCAGTGCCCGGTCGAGGCGGGTGCGCTGATAATCCCCCAGGTAGGTGATCACGTCGTTGCCCCGGGCGATGCGGCGTAGCAGGCCGCGGGCGCCGGGCAGGGCCGCCCAGCCGATCTCGTGCCCGTGGGTGATGCCGACCGCCCGCTCGACGCCCGCGTCGCGGCGCAGGCCGTGGGCGAGCAGGCCGAGCGGCGCGGCCGCCCCGAACAGGACGCGGTCGCAGCCGTGCGCGCGGGCCAGCCCGGCCGCCCGGCGGGCCACCGACGGGGTGGGCAGCAGGATGCCGGTGTCCTCGCGGACCACCTCGAACGGCTGCTCGGCGTCGAACGCCGCGGCCCCGCGCCAGGTGGACGAGTAGACCACGATCGACCCGGCCGGCTGCCGGACCGCCAGGTTGTGCACGAACTGCTGGATCCCGCCGGGCCGGGGCGGGAAGTCGTTGGTGACCAGGAGCGTGCGCATCAGCGGGCGCCCTGGGCCCAGGCGCGGGCGGCGGCCATGCGCTGCACGGTGGACGGGTGCGAGGCGAACATGGCGTGCTCCCAGGACGGTGGATCAGGATCGGCGAGGTTGACGGTGCCGAGGCGGCGTTGCATCGCCTCGAAGGTAGCCGGGTCGCCGGTCAGCTCGAGCGCGTGGCTGTCGGCACGGGCCTCGACCCGGCGGGAGACGAACGACTGGGCCGGGCCGGCGACCAGGCCGGCGACCGTGGTGACGGCCAGGAGCAGGGCGATCGCCCGGGGCTCGGCGATCGACTCCACCCCGGCCAGGCGCAGCAGCCCGGTCCACGAGCCGAGCAGGTAGAGGACGATCACCGCGAGGGCGGACCCGAGCGCGCCCATGATCGTGCCGGTGAGCACGTCGTTGTCCTTGGCATGGCCCAGCTCGTGCGCGGTCACCGAGACCACCTCGCCGGGCGTGGCCTCGGTCAGCATGGTGTCGTAGACGACGATCCGGCGGGTCGGGCCGAGCCCGGAGACGTAGGCGTTCACCGCGCGGGTGCGGCGGGAGGCATCCGCCACCAGGACGTCCTTCACCGGGACGCCGTCGCGTTCGGCGAGGGCGAGCAGCTCGCTCCGCAACGGGCCGTCCGCCATCGGGGTGAACCGGTTGAAGCTCGGCTCGACCACCACCGGGAGCACGAAGGAGAGCAGCACCACGAGCCCGGCCGCTCCGGCCGCCCCGAACGCCCACCACCAGCGCGGCGCGAAGTGGGTGACGGTGAAGAAGGCGGCCAGCACCACCCCGCCGAGGACCGCGCCGACCCCGAACGACTTGAGCAGGTCGACCGCCCAGCCGCCCCAGGTCTGGGTGGAGATGCCGTAGCGCACCACAATGGTGTGCCGCCAGATCGCCAGCGGCAGGGTGACCAGCTCGGCGACGAACACCACGGCGAGCCCGCCGAGCACGGCCCGGGCCAGCCAGTGGTCACCGAACGGCCGGCCGGCCAGCTCGACCAGCCGGGCGCCGAGCGGGGTGAGGCCGAGGGCGAGGGCGATCAGCAGGCCGAGGAGCATCCCCGCATACGACAGCGGGCGCAGTTCGGCGTGGAAGGCGCGGGAGCGGGCCACCTGGTCGGCCGGGAACTGGCCGAGGGCGGCGAGCTGGTCGGCGCGCGGGGCCGGGGCACGGTGCCAGGGCACGGCCACGGCGGCGAACCCGATCAGGGCAACCAGCAGCACGATCAGGGCGCCGCCCGCCCAGAGCCGGGGTGTCATCTCACCGCTCACCTGCTCCCCCAGCCTCGACCAACGCGCGATGCGGCACGTGTGATCGCCCATCCTAGAGAGGTCGGCACGATCCGGCCGCCCTCCCGTCATGATCACGCCACGTCACGGCCGTGCGGGAGCAACCGCACCACGACCGGCGGGGGTGGTGTCCGCAACAGCTCCACCTCGAATCCGGCCAGCTCGAACGTCTCGATCGCCCGCAACTCGCCCGGCGTCAGGTCGGCGATCCCGTCAGGGGTGTCCATCAGCACGCTGACCAGGCAGCCGTCGCAGTCGACGGTCCGCTCGGCGCAGCGCCCGCAATCGATGATCATGACCCTTCCCTCCATGGGGAGAGACGGCCCGCCAGCGGACCGCCACCATCGGTGACAGTCACGCTAAGCGAGGGGTATGACAGTTTTACGAGCGCGACAGCCGGCGCAGCAACGAATCGGCGCCCATCGGGTAGGCGCCGTGCCGCCGCACCCCGTCGGCCACCTCCCGGTCGGAGGAGACCACCACGACCGGGCGGCCCGGCGGCTCGGCCCGGACCAGCTGGCGGATCAGCTCGTCGGCGGTGGTGCCCTTGCGGGAGAAGAGCACCCGCACACCGCGCGGCGCGGGCGGCAGACCGTGCACCCGCTCGGCCCCGTCGAAGACGACGGTGACCTCGTCGCCGGTCTGCGCGGCTATCCCGCCGAGACCGGTGATCAGGCGTTTGCGCTGCTGTTCGAGTGACATGTCGGCGAAGCCGCGCTTGGTGACGTTGTAACCGTCGACGACCAGGTGCGCCCGGGGCAGGGCGAGCAGCTGGTCGAGGCGGCCCGGGTCGTCGGTGTCCTGGGCGCGGGCGCGGGACCGCTCGGGCGCGCCCGGGCGGTCGGCGGAGAGCTCGGCCACGAAGTCGGCGGGCAACTTGCCGGCCGGGCCGAGGGCCAGCTCCCGCCGCAGGCCGGTGGCGGCCTGGCCGATCGTCTCGAGCAGCAGCCAGAGGCGGGCGTCGTCGACCGACCGCGCGTCCTTGGCGGCCTGCTTGCCGGTGGCCGCGGTGGCTTCGGCGTCGGCGAGGCGGGAGCGCATCCGGCGCAGCTCCGCCTCGTGATCGAGGGCGACCCGCGCGGCCCGGCCCTTCTCGGTGGCGAGCAGGTCGCCGGCGCGCTTCTGCGCGGCCTGCGCCTCCCGCAGCGCCTTGGCCGTGCCCCGCGACTCCTCGCGCAGCTGGTTCAGCTCCTCGCGGACCCGGGCCAGCTCGTCGCGCAGCTTCTCGGCCTCGACCCGGGCGACCGCCCGGTCGTGCTCGGCGCGGGTGGCGCGCTGCTCGGCGGCACGCACCTGGGCGGCCACCGCGGCGCTGTCCGCCTCGGCCCGGACGGCGTCGCCGGCCGCGCCGATCAGCTCCCGCCAGCCCTCGGGGCGGGCCAGGTAGGCCAGTGCCGCCACCTCGACCGGATCGGCCGCCGCCGGTGCGACGCCGCTGGTCACGGCGGTGCCGAGGTCACCGGCCTCGGCCATGATCCGGCCGCCGATGCGCTGCCGGAAGACCGGGTCGGAGACCAGTTGGGCGGCGATGTCGCGGCCGCCGAGGCGGGCTCTGCGGTTGGGTGCGAAGCGGGCCACCCGGCGCAGCGGCACCGGCATCTCGTCGGGGGGCAGACCGGGCAGTGCGGCGGCGGCCAGGGCGGTGATCCGCTGGCGGACCGCCTCGGGCAGGACCGGCTCGGGGGCGTAGTCCGCAGCCTCCGGCGCCGCCTCCTCCTCGGGGCGGTCGTCGGGGTCGAACAGCACGGACATCCACCCATTCTCACACCGCTCACGACCTATTGGCCCAGCGGAGCAGGTGATCTTTTCTCACCCCGGCCCCGGTTTATGTCGTACCCGAGCTTTAAAGTTCCGGCCCGTGACACAACCGGCGTACGTGCAGGGCACTCTGGACACGCTGCTGTCCGCTGACGGGTCGGTGGATCCGGCGGCGCTGTCCCTGGCGGACACCACTTTCGTGGTGCTCGACCTGGAGACCACCGGCGGTGCTCCGGACGGCGCCGGGATCACCGAGATCGGCGCGGTCAAGGTGCGTGCCGGTGAGCGCCTGGGCGAGTTCGCGACGCTGGTCAACCCGGGTGAGGCGCTGCCGCCGTTCATCACCGTCCTGACCGGCATCACCGAGGCGATGCTGCGGCCGGCGCCGCCGATCGAGACGGTGCTGCCGTCGCTGCTGGAATTCCTGCGCGGGGCGGTCCTGGTCGCCCACAACGCGCCGTACGACGTGGGTTTCCTCAAGGCCGCCTGCGCCCGGCACGGCTACCCCTGGCCGAACCCACGGGTGCTGGACACCGCGGCCCTGGCCCGGCGCGCCCTGACCCGCGACGAGGTGCCCAACCGCAAGCTGGGCACGCTGGCCCACTTCTTCCGGTCCACGGTGCAGCCGAACCACCGGGCGCTGGACGACGCGAAGGCCACGGTCGACGTGCTGCACGGCCTGATCGAGCGGCTGGGCAGCTTCCAGGTGCACACGCTGGGCGACGCCGTCGAGTTCGCCCGTGCGGTCACCCCGGCCCAGCGCCGGCAGCGGCACCTGGCCGACGGGTTGCCGCACGTCCCGGGGGTCTACCTGTTCCGGGCCGCCGACGACCGGCCTCTCTACGTGGGCACGTCGAAGGACATCGCCACCCGGGTGCGCAGCTATTTCACGGCCGGCGAGAAGCGGGCGCGGATCTCCGAGATGCTCACCGCGGCGGTCCGGGTGGAGGCGGTGGAGTGCGCCCACCCGCTCGAGGCGGAGGTCCGTGAGCTGCGGTTGATCGCCGCGCACGCGCCTCCGTACAACCGCCGGTCGAAGTTCCCGGAGCGGGTGGTGTGGCTGAAACTGACCGCCGAGGCCTACCCACGGCTGTCCGTGGTCCGCAAGCTGACCGAGGACGGCGCCACCTATCTGGGCCCGTTCTCGTCGCGGCGGACGGCGGAGCTGGCCGCCGCCGGGGTCTACGACGCGGTGCCGCTGCGGCAGTGCACCCACACGCTCTCGTTGCGCTCGAAGACGCCGGCCTGCGCGCTGGCCGAGCTGGGCCGGTGCCCGGCGCCCTGCGAGCACGAAATCACCCCGGAGGAGTACGACGCCCGCGCCGCCCTGCCCTTCCGGACCGCCACCTCGGGCGACCCGGGCCCGGTGGTGGACGCCGTCCTGGCCCGGATCGACACGCTCGCCGACAGCCAACGGTACGAGGAGGCCGCGGTCGTCCGGTCCCGGCTGATCGCCCTGCTCCGGGCCCTGGTGCGGATGCAGCGGCTGGAGGCGCTGACCCGGCTGGAGGAGATCGTGGCGGCCCGCCGGGACGACAGGGGCGGCTGGGAGATCTCGGTGATCCGGCACGGCCGGCTGGCGGCGGCGGCCACCTCCCCGCCGCGCGAGCATCCCCGCCCGACGCTGGACGCGGCGAGGCTGACGGCGGAGACGGTGCTGCCCGGTCCGGGCCCGGCGCCGGCCGCGACGGCCGAGGAGAGTGAGCGGATCCTGGCATGGCTGGAGCGGCCGGACACCCGCTTGGTGGAAACCTCGGGCGACTGGGTGTCACCGGTTCGTGGCGCCGCACGTTTCACCGCCCTTCTCACCAGGGCTGAAGCCGCCGCATCGCATCAAGACTCAACCGTTCGCCTATCGGTAAGTGACCGTTCGGATGACGCTCGCTCGCATAGGCTGTAAGGCACGCGCAACTGAAGCAAAAGAATCCCGGTAATAGTTCGTCACATTTGTGGGCCGGCGCCTTGGCGAGCGGACCCTTCCGATGATTCTCTTGCGGCAGCGAAACGCGAGGCGACTCCGCGCATCAGTTGATTCGCGGGCGATCGGTGAGGGGGTGTCCGGGTGGACGTCGACGCCGGCCACGGCGCCGCCTTCGGTCATGCCCTGCCGACCACGTCCCAGGACCTCTCCTTCACGCGGCGGCTGCGCTCGCTGTTCAGCTTCCAGGGCGACGACGACGATCCGGTCGCGACCCTGGCCCGCACGCACCGCAGCATCCATTCCTCCGCCGACGTCGCCGTGCTGCGCCGCAGCTACGCGATCGCGGAGAGCATGCACCGCGGCCAGTTCCGCAAGAGCGGCGATCCGTACATCACTCATCCCCTGGCGGTCGCGCAGATCTGCGCCGAGCTGGGCATGGACACCACCACCCTGGTCGCCGCGCTGCTGCACGACACGGTGGAGGACACCAGTTACACGCTGGAGGCGCTCCAGGGCGACTTCGGCCCCGAGGTGGCCCACCTGGTCGACGGCGTGACCAAGTTCGACAAGGCGTATTACGGGAAGGCCGCCGAGGGCGAGACGATCCGCAAGATGATCGTCGCGGCCGGCAAGGACGTCCGGGTCCTGATCATCAAACTGGCCGACCGGTTGCACAACATGCGCACGCTGGGCGCCCGCTCCACCGCCTCCCGGGCCCGGATCGCCACGGCCACGCTGGACGTGCTCGTCCCGCTCTGCGACCGGCTCGGCATCCAGGCCCTCAAGCGCGACCTCGACGACGTGGTGCTCTTCCACCTCGAGCCGGACGCGTACGCCCGCATCGACGAGCACGTGAGGAACCGCCCCGGCTGGGACGACTACCTCACCGACGTCTCGCACCACGCCCGGTCCGCGCTGCGCCGCTCCCGGGTGACCGCCGAGGTGACCCCGCGTCCCCGGCACTACTACTCGATCTGGAAGGACACGGTCGCGGGCGGGCACACCGTACCCCTCGATCTTCCCCGGATCGCCGTGGTGGTGGACGGCCCGGACACCGACTGCTACGCCGCTCTCGGCGCCGTCCACGGGCGCTGGCGACCGGTGGCCGGCCGGTTCAAGGACTTCATCGCCTCGCCGAAGAACAACCTGTACCGATCTCTGCACACCACCGTGGTGGGCCCGGAGGGCAAGCTGGTCGAGGTGCTGATCCGCACCAAGACCATGCACCGCTACTCGGAGTACGGCGTCGCCACCAGCTACCGATATCCCAAGGTGGCCGACGAGCCACCCGGCGCCGACCAGCTGACCTGGCTGAAACGAGTACTCGACTGGCAACAGGACACGACGGACGCGGCACAGTTCCTCGACTCGCTCCGATGTGACCTCGCCGAGGGACAGATCACGGTCTTCGCTCACGGCAACGCCTACGAACTCCCCAGTCAGTCCACCCCGGTAGACCTGGCGTACGAGTTGGGCCCGCGACAGGGCGACCAGTGCCTCGCCGCCACCATCAACGGACGTCTCGCCCCCCTCAGCTCCCCCCTCCGCGACGGTGACGTCGTCGAGGTCTTCTCCGAGTCCGACGGCCATGTCGAGACCGAGCCCAGCGTGCCGCGTGGCCCCCGCAGGGAGTGGCTCGGTTTCGTCAAGTCCAGCCAGGCGCAGATGCAGATCAAACAGTTCTTCGACGAGAAGAACGAGCCGGGCATCAGCATCGCCGACAAGGTCCGCCTGGGCCGGGCCACCATCGGGCTCACCCTCCGCAAGCACGACCGGGGCCTGGCCAGCGAGGTTCCGCTGCGCCGGCTCGCCGAGGAACTCGGCTACCCCGACCTGGAGACGCTGCTGGTCGCCGTCTGCGAGCGCAATCTCGAACCGGACGCGGTCGTCGAGCAGCTCATCGCCCTCGTCGACCACCCCGACTGAGCCGCACAGCCTCCCCCGTTAGCCTTACGCCGTGAACATTCCCCGGCAGATCCGCGGCCTCGCGTATCAGGCCTTCTACGGGCTGCCACTCCCGGTCCGCCGGCACGTGGCCCGGATGGTCTCGCCCAAGTACCTGGTCGGCGCGGTGACGATCATCAGCGATGCGGAGACGGACGGCCCCCGGCGCATCCTCCTGCTGCGCCAGCCGCCGGGCCGCGGCTGGGGCCTTCCGGCCGGCCTCCTCAAGCGCCGCGAACTGCCCGCGGTGGGTGCCGCCCGCGAGCTTTTCGAAGAGGCGGGGGTACGCGTGGAGCCCGGCGATCTGACGCCCGGCAACCCGAACGCGATCGTCCACCCGAACGGTGGCGTGGTCGACACCGTCTGGTTCGGCTCGGTGCCGGCGTCGAGCACCCCCCTGGCGGTCGACGGCGGCGAGGTCCTGGAGGCCCGCTGGTTCCCGGTCGACGACCTGCCGGACCTGACCTGGCCCACCGCCCGGCTGCTCGGCATCTACGGTCTGGGGCCGCGCGCCGGCGAACTGCCGCCGTCCATCCCGGCCGGCCGCTACCACGTCCCGTTCCCGGCCTCCGGCGAGTGACGTGACGACTCCCCCCATCTCCTCCCCCTCGCCCGCGCCGCTGTGCGGGGTCGTGCTGGCGGCCGGCGAGGGGCGGCGCCTGCGCCCGCTCACCGAGACGCTGCCCAAGGCTCTCTGCCCGGTCGGCAACCTGCCGCTGCTCGATCACGCCCTGCGAAGGTTCTCCGGGCTCGGCCTGTCCGGGCCGGACACCGTCGCGGTGAACGCCGCCTACCTGGCGGCGCAGGTGGTGGCCCACGTCGGCCACCGCGCCCACCTGTCGGTGGAGCCGGACGGCCCGATCGGCACCTCCGGCGGCATCGGCCGGCTGCGCCCATGGATCGACGGCCGCGCCGTCCTGGCCGGGAACGCCGACGCCTACCTGCACGATCCGGTCCGTGACCCGGGCAAGGACGTCGCGGCGCTGCTGGACGGATGGTCCGGCGAGACGGTCCGGATGCTGACCATGCCGTGCCGCCCCGGGGAGAGCGGCGGCTTCAGCGGCCACCGGTTCGCCGGTCTCTCGCTCATCCCGTGGCGCTACGCCAAGGACCTGGCCGACGTGGACAGCAGCCTCGTCCGGACCGTGTGGCGCCCCGCCGAGGCGGCCGGTGAGCTGGAGCTGATCGGCTACCGGGGTTTCTACCTGGACACCGGCACGCCCGCCGACTATCTGGCCGCCAACATGCACGCGGCCGCCGCCGCCACCCTGGCCGATGCCTCGGCCCGGGTCACCGGCGCGGCCACCGAGTCGGTGCTCGGCGCCGGCTCGGTCGTCGAGGGGTCGGTGGTCCGCTCGGTTCTCTGGCCGGGCGCCCACGTCGCCCCCGGCGAACATCTCGTCGGCGCCATCCGCACGGCCACCGGCCTGACCGTCCAGGTCTGAGGGCGTATGCGGGGCGGGGCCGGGTGGGCATAGCATGAGCGCGTCCCACTTTTGTCCTCAGAGACGAGGAGTGCGCTGGTGAACACCGCGATCGTCCACATCGACTGCGCGACCGACTCGATTCCGGAGGTGGCCGAGGCGCTGGCCGCACTGGACGGGGTCAGTGAGGTCTACTCCGTGGCCGGAGGCGTGGACCTGATCGCGATCGTCCGGGTGCCGCACTTCGACGACATCGCCGAGGTGATCGCGGGCCGGATCTCCAAGACGCCCGGCGTGATCAACAGCGAGACGTTCGTGGCCTTCCGCGCCTACTCGAAGCACGACCTCGAGGACGCCTTCGCCATCGGCCTGCCGGACGCCGACTGACGTTGCGCCCGCTCTGGCTGCTGACCGACGAGTACAGCGACGACATACCCGACCCCGAGCTGTCCCGGCCGGTCGGGACGTGCGCCGAGATCGACGGGCTGTTCGCCGATCTGCCCGAGCCCGGCCTGGAACGGTTCGCGCTGGTGGACTGCGATCCCGGGCCGGGCCTGCGGGCCCGGCTCGGCGAGGTGTGCCTGGAGGCCCCGCCGCACGACACGTGGCTCCGGGACGTGACCGTGGTGGGCGCCGCCGACGGCCGGGTCGAGCTGACCGGCCGGGTGCACACCGAGCGGCATCTGCGGCCGGAAGCCGAGATGCCGGCCGTCCCCGTCGACGGGTTCCGGCTCAGCCTGCCCGACGACACCACGCTGGCCCGCTGCCGAGCCGTCGAGGGCGTCTACCGGCCGCGGCCGGAGCTGGAGCCGCCCGACGTGCGCCTGATCGGTTTCCGGCCGGAGCCGTGGCTCCGGGAGCGGCTGGCGACATGGCGCCCGGGGCGCCTGCGGATCAGCGCCTCCATCTCCGGCCGGGCCGCCGACGGCCGTGAGCTGCGCACCCTCGAACCGGGAGTGTTCGCGGACGTGGCGGCGGTCCGGCCGTCCCCGCTCGGCCCGGACCTGTTCGACGTCGACCTCGACGGCGGAATGACCGATCCGATTCCGGCGGCGGCACGGACCCTGTGGGACGACTGGCTGGAGCGGCGGCCCAGCGCACCGGGCACCTGGCATGCCCTGGACACCGCGATGCGTCACGAGTGGCTGCGCCTGGCCCTGGCCGGCCACCGGCACGACTCCCCGGACCGGCCGGCGGGCGCGGTCCACCGGCTGGACGGCCGGTACGTGACCGACGTGAACGGCTTCTACTGCGCGCTCGGTGAGGCGATCAACGGCCCCGGCGGCTACTTCGGCTGGAACCTCGACGCCGTCGACGACTGCCTCCGCGGCCGGTGGGGGGCCACCACCCCGTTCCGCCTGGAGTGGAGCCACTTCCCGGTGGCCCGGACGAGCCTCGGCGGCGACGAGGTCGACTACCTCGTCGGCCTTCTCACCGAGGAAGACCGCGTGACGGTCGTACCGGGCGGGTGACCACCCGCTCCGGCCCGGCGGGCGCGCCGCGGCCGGGAGCGGGCAGCGCCTCGCGTGGCTCGGCGGGACTCCGGTGATGCGTTCGGGGGCGGGCATTGCCCGTACCGGGAAAAGGGGGAAGGCCCGCCGGGCAGATGCCTGACGGGCCTTCCGGAGAGTGACACCCGGCCTCAGTGGCCGGACTTGATCTCCTCGCGCTTCGCGGGGCCACCCACGGCCGGCGAGACCGGGATCTCGGCCGGCTTCTCGACCGGGAAGAAGAAGCCCTTGATCGCCGGAGCCAGGGCGCCGATGCGGTTCATCTTCTTCGGGACGACCCAGCCGGCGTACTCCAGCGGGATCGGGTGGCCGTGGTCGTCGACCGGGCCGAGCGGCTGGTGGATCTCGACGAACTGGCCGTTCGGGAGACGCTTGATGATGCCGGTCTCGACGCCGTGCGCCAGCACCTGGCGGTCGTGCTGCTGCAGACCGAGGCAGATGCGGAACGCGATGTAGTAGGCCAGCGGCGGCAGGATGACCAGGCCGATGCGGCCCGCCCAGGTCATCGCGTTCAAGCTGATGTGGAACTTGTCCGCGATCACGTCGTTGGCGCCGGAGAGCGTGGCGACCAGGAAGAACGTCAGCGACATCATGCCGATGCCGACGCGCTCCGGGTTGTCCCGCGGACGCTCGAGCAGGTGGTGGGTGCGCTTGTCCTTGAGCTTGCGCGCTTCCAGCCACGGGTACGCCATGGGCAGGGTGAACAGCGCGCCCAGGCCCACGACGGCCGGCCAGAACATCGGCGGGATGCTGTAGTTGCCGATGTAGATCTGCCAGTTCGGCATGAGCCGGACGAGACCGTCCATGAACATGACGTAGAAGTCGGGCTGCGAGGCCGACGACACCTCGGCCGCGCGGTACGGCCCGAAGAGCCAGATCGGGTTGATCTGGAACATGCCGGCCATCAGCGCGATGACACCGAAGACGGCCATGAAGAAGCCGCCCTGCTTCATCGCGTAGCGCGGGAACATCCGCTCGCCGACCACGTTCTCGTTGGTGCGCAGCGGGCCCGGCCACTGGGTGTGCTTCTGCTTGAACACGATGCCCAGGTGGGCCGCGATCAGCGCGAGCAGGATGCCCGGGATGAGCAGCACGTGCGCGATGTAGAACCGGCCGATGATCAGCTCGCCGGGGAACTCGCCGCCGAAGATCGCCGCCGAGAGCCAGGTGCCGATGACCGGGATGGTCAGCATGATCGCCGAGGCGATGCGGAGACCGGTGCCGGAGAGGCCGTCGTCCGGGAGCGAGTAACCGGTGAAGCCGGCGAAGAAGCCCAGCAGGAAGAGCAGGACGCCGATGACCCAGTTGATCTCACGCGGCTTGCGGAACGCGCCGGTGAAGAAGACGCGGGCCATGTGCACGATGATCGACGCCATGAACAGCAGCGCCGCCCAGTGGTGCATCTGCCGCATGAAGAGGCCGCCGCGGACCTCGAACGACAGGTCCAGCGTGGACGCGTAGGCCCTCGACATCTCGACGCCGCGCAGGCCCAGGTAGGAGCCGTCGTACGCCACCTCCGTCATCGACGGGTCGAAGAAGAGGGTGAGGAACACGCCGCTGAGCAGCAGCACGATGAACGAGAACAGGGCGATCTCGCCGAGCAGGAAGGACCAGTGGTCCGGGAAGACCTTGTTCAGCAGGCCGCGCAGCGGGGTGGCTGCCTGGAACCGGTCGTCCACCCCCTTGGCGAAGGTGACGGGCGCCTCTGCGAGGTCGATTTTTCGGCGCTTCACGGCCGCTCCCAGAAGTCAGGTCCGACGGTGTCCTTGTAGTCGGACGCTGCCACGAAGAAACCTTCCTCGTCCACTGTAAGCGGCAGCATCGGCAGACGCCGGGTCGCGGGTCCGAAGACCGGCTGCGCGTTGTTGGTGATGAGGAACTGCGACTGGTGGCACGGGCAGAGAAGACGGTTGGTCTGCTGCTCGTAGAGGCTGGCGGGGCAGCCCGCGTGCGTGCAGATCTTGGAGTACGCCACGTAGTTGCCGTACATCGAACCCTTGTTACGGCCGTTGGCGTCGGCCTCGGCGTTCTTCCGGGTCTCGGCCGCGTCGTCCGGGCGGAGGTGGATGAGCAGCGTCGGCGAGTCGGCGTGCTGGTTGGTGGCGCCGTGCGGGATGCCCGGGAAGACGGTCATCTGGCCGCCCGTGCTGACATCCTCGGGACGGATCGGGGTGCCGTCGTCACGGGTGAGGCGGACCAGCTTGCCCCCGTTCTCCACCGGGTTGAAGCCGGTGCGGAACATCATCGGCTCGGGGTCGCCGTGCGGGTTCTTGATCAGGCCACCGACCAGCGGGGCCGCGGCGGCCAGGCCGAGCGGCAGCATGCCGAGGCCGATCGCGCCCTTGAGCAGCGGCCGGCGCTGGACGCCCAGCTCGTCCGCCACGTAGAGCATGGTCTGCCCGGTGATCAGGCGCTCGTCGTCGGACGACGGGTCGCCGTGCCGCTGCTGGATGGACAGCTCGTGCGGCAGCAGCTTCTTGGCCCAGGCGAGGATCGCGAAGCCGAGCGCCAGCAGGCCGAGGCCGAGCGTGACGCCCAGGATCGGCGTGTAGTAGTCGCTCATCGTGTGGCCGAGCTCGAACTCCCACGGCCAGACGATGTAGAAGACCAGGAACGCCGCGCTGAACAGGCCGGAGAGCAGGAACAGGAAGGAGATGTTGCGGACGACCCGCTTCTCCGCCTTGGAGTTCTGCCCGTGGAAGTGCGACTCGTACGTGACGATCTCGATGTCGTCGCGCCGGAGGCCTTCCTTGACGACGTCGAACCGCGTCAGGTGCGGGTCGTTGACGTCGACCGGCGTACCGGCCTCGCCGGAGTGATGGACCGCCGTCATGACTTCCCCGCAATCCAGAGAGACGTGAAGACCAGCAGGGTGATGCCGACCAGGAAGATGGCCATACCCTCGGTCGACGGCCCGTAACGGCCCAGGTTGAACAGACCGCCCGGGTCCCTGTCCTCCTGGAGCTGGACCTGGATGTAGGTGATGATCTGCTTCTTCTGGTCCGGCGTGAGCTGGTTGTCACCGAAGACCGGCATGTTCTGCGGGCCGGTGAGCATGGCGGCGTAGATCTGCTCGGCCGTGGCGTCGCCCAGGCTCGGGGCGAACTTGCCCGAGGAGAGCGCGCCACCGCCGCCACCGAAGCCGTGGCAGGAGGTGCAGTTGACCCGGAACAGCTTGCCGCCCTCGGCCAGCGCCTCCGGGTTGGTCTCCAGGTTCTCGACGAGCTCGCCCTTCGGCACCTCCGGGCCGCCGCCGAGCTCCTGGATGTACTGCCCGAGCTGCTCGGTCTGGGTCTCGTCGAACTGCGGCGGCTTCTGCTCGGCCTGGGCCTCCTGGCGGGCCATCGGCATACGGCCGGTGCCGACCTGGAACTCCACCGAGGCGGAGCCGACGCCGATCAGGCTCGGTCCACGCCCGTCGACACCCTGGCCGTCACGCCCGTGACAGGTGATGCAGCTGGTGTCGAAGAGCGCCTTGCCCTCCTGCGCGGCAGCGGAGAGCGGGACGTTGTCCTCGGCGAAGGCGCCCGGGGTGAACGCCGTGTAGACGCCGCCGGCCAGCGCCAGCGCGGCGAACATGCGCGCCGCGGCGCCGAGCCTCCGGCGCACCCGGCTGGGCGCACCGCGCCGCCGGGAGAACACCCGGGCACGCCTACGGGCGGGGGTGTCAGAAGTCATGGGTTATGTCCCTCTGGTTTGTTGTTGCGATCCTCGCCGTCGGCGCTGCTACTGAAGCCAATAGATCATGGCGAACAGGGCGATCCACACCACGTCGACGAAGTGCCAGTAGTAGGACACGACGATGGCCGAGGTGGCCTGAGCCGGCGTGAAGCGGCCCATGGTCGTCCGGATCATGTAGACGATGAATGCGATCAGGCCGCCGGTCACGTGCAGACCGTGGAACCCGGTCGTCAGGTAGAACATCGAGCCGTACCCGTCGCCGTTGATCTTGACGCCGTGCTGGACGAGCTCGGTGTACTCGTTCACCTGGCCGAGCACGAAGATCAGGCCCATCACGAAGGTGATCGTGAACCAGCGCCGCAGCGCGAACACGTCACCCTTCTCCGCGGCGAAGACACCCAACTGGCAGGTCACCGACGAGAGAACCAGAATCACCGTGAACGTCGTGGCGTACGGAATGTTCAGGTGCGGGGTGTGCTCCTCCCACAGCGAGTAGTCCGCCGCACGGATGGAGAAGTACATCGCGAACAACGCCGCGAAGAACATGAGCTCGCTGGAGAGCCACACGATGGTCCCGACGCTGACCATGTTGGGTCGGGTCAGCGAGTGGATCCGGCTCTTGTCGATGGCTGCCGCAGTCACGGCCTCATTATTCATCCGAGATAGGCCCAAGGTCCTTCGGGGTCCCCAATCCGGCCGGGTGGGAGGCCCGGAATAATCCGTGAGCAGCGGGTAGGCCTAGCCTCGAGTGGTGCGTTCTCACGTTTTGCCCCTACTCGCGGCCGATGGCGGGGATACTGGTCTTCCGCCGTTCACCCCGGCGGCCGTCTTCACCGAACTCAACCTCTTCAGCCTCATCGCGCTGGGTCTTCTGGTGTCGGCGGCGCTCTACGGGTACGGCGTTTGGCGCCTACGACAGCGTGGGGACCACTGGCCGGCCGGGCGCACGGCGGCGTTCGTCGCGGGTGGACTCGGCTCGATCGCGGCGGTGACGGTCACCGGCATCGAGGCGTACGACACGACCCTGATCTCGGTGCACATGGTCCAGCACATGGTGCTGTCCATGGTGGGCCCGATCTTCCTGGCCCTGGGCGCGCCGACCACCCTGGCGCTGCGGGTGCTGCACGGGCCGCCGCGCCGGACGCTGCTCGCCGTGCTGCACAGCCGCTACGTACGGGTCCTGACGTTCCCGCTGGTCGCGTTCGGGCTGTTCATCGCGAACCCGTTCGTCCTCTACTTCACCGGGGCCTACCGGCAGACCCTGGAACACGTCTGGGTGCACGAGTTCGTCCACCTGCACTTCATCATCACCGGCTGCCTCTTCTTCTGGCCGCTGCTGGGCCTGGACCCGCTGCCGAACCGCTGGCCGTACCCGGGCCGCGCCCTGCTCATGGTGCTGAGCGTGCCGTTCCACACGGTGCTGGGGCTGACGATCATGCAGAGCACCGTGCTGCTCGGCGGCGACTGGTACCCGAACTTGGGCCTGAGCTGGCTGGATCCCAAGGCCGACCAGGTCACCGCGGGCGGGATCCTGTGGGCCGGCGGCGAGATCGTCAGCGTCACGATGCTCGGCATCCTGGTGGTCCAGTGGATCCGTCAGTCGGAGCGCGAGGCCCGCCGGATCGACCGCGCTCTGGACCGCGCCGAGGCCGCCGAGAACACGGGCCGACCGGCACCCGACGCCGGATAACAAGTTCGGTACGATCGGCGGGACCTAGGACGTGAGGTGGGGCACAAGATGAGCGAGTACACCGTTCTGCTCTACAGCGACGACGCCGCCGTGCGAGACCGGATCCGGCTCGCCATCGGCACGCGTCCCGCCGCTGATCTCAAGGTCGAGTTCTGCGAGGCGGCCTCCTGGGAGGAGTGCCGCCGGCTGCTCGACGAGTACGAGATCGACCTGATGATGCTGGACGGCGAGGCGACCCCCGCCGGCGGCATCGGGATCGCCCGTCAGACCAAGGACGAGTATCTGAACCCGCCGCCCACCTGCGTCGTCATCGCCCGTGCCGCGGACCGCTGGCTCGCCGCGTACGCGCAGGTCGACGCCACGCTGGTCGCCCCGCTCGACCCGGTGACCACCGGTCAGACGGTGGCCGGCATGCTCCGCGCCCGCCGCGACGGAGCCGTCCCGCTCGGCACCCTGGGCACCGTTCCCCGCTGACTTCTCTGACGACACCCCCTATGGGAGGCCCCGCCATGGGCGCACGCACCTGGCCCAATCTGACCAGCGCACTGCTTCGTGGCGAGGAGCTCGCCACCGTGGACACCGCGTGGGCGATGGGCGAGATCATGGCCGGCAACGCGACGCCGGTGCAGATCGCCGGGTTCGCGATAGCCCTGCGGTCCAAGGGTGAGACCCCGGCCGAGCTGGCCGGCCTGGTGCAGGCGATGCTCGCCAGCGCCACGCTGGTCCAGCTGCCGGAGGCCACCCGGACCCGGGCGGTGGACGTGGTCGGCACCGGCGGCGACCGGGCCAACACGGTGAACATCTCCACCATGGCGGCGATCGTGACGGCTTCCGCCGGGGTGACCGTGGTCAAGCACGGCAACCGGTCGGCGTCCTCCACCACCGGCACGGCCGACCTGCTCGAGCACTTCGGCCTGCCGCTGGATCTGGGCCCGGCCGGGGTGGCCCGCACGGTCGAGGAGGCGGGCATCGGCTTCTGCTTCGCGGCCCGCTACCACCCGGGCATGCGGCACGCCGCGGTGACCCGGCGTGAGCTGGGCGTGCCGACATTCTTCAACGTGCTGGGCCCGCTGACCAACCCGGCCCGCCCGACGGCGGCCATGGTCGGCTGCTTCGACCCGCGGATGGCCCCGGTGATGGCCGAGGTGTTCGCCGGGCGCGGTGACTCGGCGCTGGTGGTGCGCGGCGAGGACGGGCTGGACGAGTTCACCACGTCGGCGCCCACCCGGGTCTGGATGGCCCGGGACGGCAAGGTGGAGGAACTGCTGGTCGACGCCGCCGACCTGGGCCTGGCGCGCAGCCGGCCGGCCGATCTGCGGGGTGGTGACGCGGCGTTCAACGCCGACGTGGCCCGCCGCACGTTCGCCGGTGAGCAGGGCCCGGTGCGCGACGCCGTGCTCCTCAACGCGGCGGCCGCGTTCGCGGCGCAGAGCGGCTTTCCGGGCGACTTCCACGAGACGCTGCGGGACGGCATCGAGCGGGCCGCCGAGGCGATCGACTCCGGCGCCACGACCGCCCGGCTGGACCGGTGGGTGGCGGCCGCGCAGGCGGCGAAAAGCGCCGAGTAGCCGCAAGAATCCGGCAACACGCCGCGGAGAATGCCCAGCGATGTCCGATATACGTGACACCGTCTGAATGACATTCGGGTAATCCGGCTTCCCGTGGAGGGAGAACCCCCGTGCAGGAGCGCGAACTCCGGTGCGCCATCTGCGACGGCGACATGCTGTTCGAGGTGCCGCCGTGCGAGGACGGCCACGACGACTGCCCTGAGCTGGTCTGCACCCGCTGTGGAGCCGCTGAGGTGGTCGCCCCGATCGTCGTACACCTGCGGATGCCCGGCGGCGAGAAAAGGCGCGTAGCGCCCGCTCAGCGGTCTGCCGCGGCCTAGCCTCAACGAGAAAGCCCGCCTCCCCCGAGGGGAAGGCGGGCTTTTCTCAGCTGGAGAGGCTCAGAGGTGAGCTTCCGGGTGCCGGGTGCCCGAGTAGTACTCGAACAGCAGGCCGCACGAGGCGAAAATGACGCAGACCAGGCCGAAGGCCAGCAGCCACCACATCCAGAACACCAGGCCGATGCCGGCCACCGCCGCCGCCAGCGCGATGCCGAACGGCCAGTAGCTGCCCGGGCTGAAGAAGCCGACCTCGCCGGCGCCCTCGGCGATCTCGCCGTCCTCCCGGTCCTCCGGGCGCAGGTCGATACGCCGGGCGACGAACCAGAAGAAGCCCGCGCACATCGAGCACAGCAGTCCGGAGAGGATCAGCGCGACCACGCCGACCCACTCGGTGCCGCCCGCGTACCCGTCACCGCCGCCGCCGGAGGGGTTGGGCGTGTTGAACGTGTAGAGCCCGTACACGGCGGCCGCGCCGAAGAGGAACACGGCGACCGCGGCGAAGATCTTGTATTCGGTCCTCATCGAGAGTCCCCTACTTCCCTGCGGCTACGGTCTCGGGCTGGTTCCAGGAGTGCTGCTGACGGCGCGTGTTGAACGGCGACGTCTTCGTGGCGAACGGCGCCTCGCCGATCGCGACGAGAGCCTCCTGCGTCGACTGCCCGGCCTTCTTGGCCGCGAGGAACCGGTCGAACTCCTCGGAGGAGACCGTCACCAGCTCGAAGTTCATGAAAGCGTGGTACGTGCCGCACAGCTCGGCGCACCGGCCGACGTAACGGCCCTCCTTGTCGAGGGTCACCTCGAACACGTTGCGCACGCTGCCCGGGAAGACGTCCCGCTTGAACAGCATCTCCGGCACCCAGAACGAGTGGATGACGTCCTTGCTGGTCTCCTCGAACCGGATCTTCTCTCCGACCGGGAGGACCAGGATCGGGATCACATCGGACGAGCCGACGGTCGAGGCGACCGTGTTGGCCTTCTCGCCCATCCCGTCACGGTAGTTGAACTGCCAGTTCCACTTGAACGCCACGATCTCGACGACCTGGTCCGGATTCTTGGACAGCTTGTCGACATTGGTCTGCACGACCGCGGTGTAGAAGAAGAGCACCGCGACGATCAGGATCGGCGTGACCGTGTAGAGGATCTCCATCGGCATGTTGAACCGGGTCTGCACGGGCAGCTCTTCGCCGCGCTTGCGGTACCGGATCACACACCAGAAGATCAGACCCCACACGCCGATGCCGACCGTCAGAGCGGCGATCGTCGACGCGATCCACAGGTCGTACATCTGGTGTGCCTGCAGACTGATACCCCGGCTCGGCCAGCCGAAGTTACCGAATGCGGAACCCCAGTCCTCGATCGAACAGCCCGAGAGCAACGTCAGCAGCGTCGCGCCGCCGAGAACCAGCCCGGCCGCCCGGCCTACTGCCCGCGGCCGTGTGGCCGAACTCCTTGCGCCCACCTGCTTCTGCCTCCTTAGCAGCGCCGCCTGCCGAAAATCGGACACCTGGCGGCAAGGCTCACTGACGGTCGCACATTACTCGACCAAGCCACGGCGACCAGCCACCGGGGGGCGTAGGGCCCCGGGTATGGGGGCGACCGTCCCGGAAAACTCCCGGACAACCGGACGATACCGTTCCCTGTGTGGATTACACAGGCGATCCGGCCGGTGCGCCCGCTTACCTCGACGCCGCCACCGCGGCGCCGCCGCATCCGGTGACACGCGAGGCTCTGCTGGCCGCCCTCGCCGACGGCTGGGCCGACCCGTCCCGGCTCTACGCGGCCGGGCGGCGGGCCCAGCAGCTGCACGAGGCGGCCACCGCGGTGGTCGCCGAGATCCTGGGCGTACGGGCGGACGAGGTGAGTTTCCAGCCCTCCGGCACGGCGGCGGCCCAGGCGGCGGTCCTCGGCGGGCTGGGCGGCCGCGCGCGGGTGGGCCGGGTGCTGGTGCATTCGGCGATCGAGCACTCGGCGGTGCTGCACGCCGCGCGTACGGCCGAGGCGGTGGAGGTCGGCGTGGACCGGCTGGGCCGGCTCGACCTGGACGCGTGGGCCACCGCGGTCCGGGCCGGCGGGGTGGCCCTGGCGAGCCTGATCAGTGCCAGTCACGAGGTGGGCACGGTGCAGCCGGTGGCCGCCGCCGCGGAGCTGTGCGCCGAAGCCGGGGTGCCGCTGTTCGTGGACGCGGCGCAGACCGTGGGCCGGGCGCCGGTGCCGCCGGGCTGGTCGCTGCTGAGCGCCTCGGCACACAAGTGGGGCGGTCCGGCGGGGGTCGGGGTGCTGGTGGTGCGCAAGGGTGTGCGCTGGCTCTCCCCGTACCCTCAAGATGATCTTTATCGCCCCCGCCACCCGGGCGCGCTCTCGCTGCCGGCCGTGGTCGCGGCGGCCGCGAGCCTCCGTGCCGTGGTGGCCGAGGCGCGCGGCGAGGCGGCCCGGCTGAGCGCCCTGGTCGACCGGATCCGGGAGCGGGTGGCCGCCACCGTGCCGGACGTGGAGATCGTCGGCGACCCGGTCGGGCGGCTGCCGCACCTGGTCACGTTCAGCTGCCTGTACGTCGACGGCGAGGCCCTGCTGCACGCCCTCGACCGGCACGGTTTCGCCGTCTCGTCAGGTTCCTCGTGCACCTCGTCGACGCTGCGCCCGAGCCACGTGCTGGAGGCGATGGGTGTGCTCAGCCACGGCAACGTGCGGGTGTCGCTGCACCGGGAGACCACCGAGGCGGACGTCGAGAGGTTCCTCACCGTGCTGCCGGACGTGGTGGCCGCCATCCGGAAGGAGGCCGGGATCTGATCACCCTGGACTGCCGGGGCCTGCGCTGCCCGATCCCGGTGATCCGGCTGGCCAGGGCCATTCCGGGCGTGCCGGTCGGGGAGATCGTGCGGGTGCTCGCCGACGACCCGGCCGCGGCCAACGACATCCCCGCCTGGTGCCGGATGAAGGGCCAGGAGTTCGTCGCCGCCGACGGCCAGGCCTTCGACGTGCGCAGGCTGAGCTGACTGGCTCCGCTTCGCTCCGCGGACGATCGCCTTGTAACCGGTGAGTCAGCAGACGGTTTTCCGCCACCGCAAACCCCACGGCGTCGGAAAACCGGCTGCTGACTCACCGGCGGCGATCGTCGAGATAGCCGACCACGGACGGGACCGGGTCCTTGGCCAGGTGGGTGTCGACGACCAGGCGCGGGCCCAGATAGGGCTCGTACTCCGCCTGGCGTTCCAGGACCCGCACCCAGTCCGGGATGCCCTCGTGGTCGCGCGCCTTGAACCGCTCCTCGACCCGGCGGCGGTGCTCCACGTCGTCGCCGCAGATCACCTCGACGACCCGCAGCGGCACCTCCATCCGCTCGGCCAGGTCCACCCAGAGCTGCCGCGCCGCCCGGACCGGGTTCACCGCGTCGATGATCACGTGGTGGCCGATCCGGAGCTGCTCCTCGGCCACCGCGGCCACCACCCCGTAGGCGGTGTAGCCGGGCCGGGGCTCCTGCACCCCGTACCGCTGGAGCGTGAAGTCGACCGTGTCGACGGCCAGGACCGCCGCGGGCAGCTCGGCGGCCACCGCGGCGGCCAGAGTGCTCTTACCGACGCCGGGGAGCCCGGCGAAGACCGCTAACACCATGTCGTGGTCACGCCGGGAGCAGCGGCGCGACCTCCGCGGCCGCCTCGTCGCCGTACGCCGACGCGAACCGCTTCGTGAAGTCGGGAGCCTTGATGTCGTACTCCTGGGTGCCGACCGTCTCCAGCACCAGCGCCGCGACCAGCGAGCCGACCTGGGCGGACCGCTCCAGGCCGAGCCCCCACGAGACACCGGCGAAGAAGCCGGCCCGGAAGCCGTCGCCCACCCCGGTCGGGTCCTCGCCGAGGACGTCCGGGACGACCGGCACGTGGATCCGCTCGATCCCCCGGCCGGTGATCTCCACACCGTCCTTGCCGAGGGTGGTGACCCGGATCTTCACCTGCTCCAGCACCTGGTCGCCGGTGAGGCCGGCCTTGGTCTCCAGCAGGGACCGCTCGTACTCGTTGGTCAGCAGGTACTCCGCGCCGCTGATCAGGCTCAGCACGTCCGAGCCGTCCATCCGGGCGAGCTGCTGCGACGGGTCGGCGGCGAACGCGTAACCCCGCTCGCGGCACTCCTCGGAGTGCCGGATCATCGCGGCCGGGTCGTTGGCGCCTACCAGCACCAGGTCGAGGCCGCCGGCCCGCTCGTGCACCGGCCGCAGCTCGATGTTGCGCGCCTCGGCCATCGCCCCGGCGTAGAAGGAGGCGATCTGGTTGAGGTCGTCGTCGGTGGTGCAGACGAACCGGGCGGTGTGCGCCGTGTCGCTGACGTGCACCGAACCGCAGTCCACCCCGTGCCGCTCGAGCCAGGAACGGTAGTCACCGAAGTCGGCGCCGACCGCACCGACCAGGAGCGGGCGCAGGCCCAGCTTGCCCATCCCGAAGGCGATGTTGGGGGCGACACCGCCGCGGCGGACCACGAGGTCGTCGACGAGGAAGGAGAGCGAGACCTTGTGCAGCTGGTCCGCGATGAGCTGCTCGGCGAACCTGCCGGGGAAGTGCATCAGATGGTCGGTGGCGATCGAGCCGGTGACGGCGATCTTCATTTCGGCCCTCGGGGTAGGGAACAGGGGGCGTTACGGGATGAGACTACCGGCCCGAAGCAGCGAACAGGCCGCCCCGTACAACGGGACGGCCTGTTCAAAGGTTGTCTCAGTGGAACGAGTCACCACACGCGCAGGAGTTCTGCGCGTTCGGGTTGTCGATGGTGAAACCCTGAGCGTCGATCCGGTCGGCGAAGTCGATGGTCGCGCCCGCAAGATACGGAGCGCTCATCCGGTCCACCACGACCTCGACGCCGTCGAAGTCGCTGACGACATCCCCGTCGAGCGAACGCTCGTCGAAGAAGAGCTGGTAACGCAGGCCGGAGCAGCCACCGGGCTGTACGGCGATGCGCAGACGCAGGTCGTCGCGCCCCTCCTGCTCGATCAGGGCCTTGACCTTCACCGCGGCGACGTCGGTCAAGATGACGCCGGTCGGGGCGGTCGCCTCGGTCGACTCGGTGTGCGCTTCAGTGGTCACTAGGTATCTCCCTGCCAGGTGCGGTCATGTGCCGTACCTGGCAACGCTAACCCCAATCCCCGGGATTCCCAATCCGGGGCCGAACAGATCACCTGCACCTCACCTGCTCCACTGCCCGGCCAGGCGGCCTGAGAGTTCCCGCAGGCCACGAGCCGGTTCCGCGAGAGCCGTCTCGACGTCGCCGAAATGCTCCACAAGAGTGTGCGTCTCGGTGACCCCGGCGGCCGCGGCCTCCCGGTGCCCGGTCTCGTTGCGGCCGGCCAGCACCACGCACGGCAGGCCCCGGTCGCGGGCCCCGGCGGCGATCCCGGCGACCACCTTGCCGCGCAGCGACTGGTGGTCGAACGAACCCTCGCCGGTGATCACCAGGTCGGCGGCGTCCAGTTCGCGGTCCAGGCCGATCAGGTTCGTGACCAGGTTGATGCCGGAGGTGACCGTGCCGCCGAGGGCGATCAGCGCGGCGCCCAGGCCGCCGGCCGCGCCACCGCCCGGGCGGGTGGCCAGGTCCTCGATCCCGAACGCCTTCTCCAGCACGCCGGCGAAGTGCTCCAGGGCGGCGTCCAGGCGCAGCACGTCCTCCCGGCCGGCGCCCTTCTGCGGGCCGAAGACGTTGCTGGCGCCGTGCAGGCCGGTCAGCGGGTTGTCCACATCGGTGGCGGCGACCAGGCGCACCTGCCGCAGCCGGGGGACACCGCCCAGGGCGGCCGCGGTGATCAGTGGGATCCCGCCGTACGGCAGGGCCTGGCCGGCGTCGTCGACCGGGGCGGCGCCCAGCGCGGCCAGCATGCCGGCGCCGGCGTCGTTGACCGCGGAGCCGCCCAGCCCGACGACCACCTCGGCCGCTCCGGTCTCGACGGCGGCGGCCAGCAGCAGGCCCAGGCCGTACGAGGTGGTCACCCGGGGGTCGCGTTCGGCGGCGGAGAGCAGGTGCAGCCCGCAGGCCTGGGCGCTCTCCACGTAGGCGACGCCGTTCGCGTACAGGATCTCGCCTCGGGCCGGGCGGCCGAGCGGGTCGACGGTGTCCACCGGGATCAGCCGGCCGTCCAGTGCGGCGGCCAGGACCTCGACGAATCCGGGGCCGCCGTCGGCGAGCGGCCGTTGCACGAGGACGTCACCCGGGACGGACCAGCCGTCGGCGACAGCCTGGGCGACTTCGGGGGCGGAAAGGGTACCGGCGAACTTGTCCGGACAGATCAGTACGCGCACACCGCGAGTGTGGCAGCACACCCTCCGGGGCGCAGCTACCGTCTCACCCGCTGTGCGAACATGGCTGGCGTGACGTCGACCTGGACCGAACCCGCCAACACCCCTGTGGCTCTGCTCCTGCTCGGGCAGGGCACCGACCCGGCCAGCGAGCGGGGCGTGGACTGCCCCGGCGAGCTGCCCGCCCCGAGCGACCCGGACCTGGTGGCCCGGGCCGAGGCGGCGAAGGCGGCGCTCGGCGGCCGGGTGTTCGTGCTGGGACATCACTACCAGCGTGATGAGGTCATCCGCTTCGCCGATGTGACCGGCGACTCGTTCAAGCTGGCCCAGCAGGCGGCGGCCCGCCCCGAGGCGGAGTTCATCGTCTTCTGCGGCGTGCACTTCATGGCCGAGAGCGCGGACATCCTGACCAAGCCCGAGCAGCGGGTCATCCTGCCCGACCTCGCGGCCGGCTGCTCGATGGCCGACATGGCGGTGCTCGGCCAGGTCGAGACGGCGTGGGAGCACTTCCAGGATCTCGGCATCGCGGGCGACATCGTCCCGGTGACGTACATGAACTCGTCCGCCGACATCAAGGGCTTCGTCGGCCGCAACGAGGGCGTGGTGTGCACCTCGTCGAATGCGAAGCGTGCCCTGACCTGGTCGTTCGAGCAGGGTTCGAAGGTGTTCTTCCTGCCCGACCAGCACCTGGGCCGCAACACCGCCGTGCTGGAGATGGGTTTCGACCTGGACGACTGCGTCCTCTACGACCCGCACAAGCCGCAGGGCGGCCTGACCGACGAGCAGCTGCGGAACGCGCGGATGATCCTGTGGCGGGGCCACTGCTCGGTGCACGGCCGGTTCACCATCGACAGTGTCCGCGAGGTGCGCGAGCGGGTGCCGGGCGTCAACGTCCTGGTGCACCCGGAGTGCCGCCACGACGTGGTCCGGGCGGCCGACCACGTGGGCTCCACGGAGTACATCATCAAGGCCCTGGACGCGGCCGAGCCCGGTTCGGCCTGGGCGGTCGGCACCGAGCTGAACCTGGTCCGCCGTCTCGCGCTGGCCCACCCGGACAAACGGATCATGTTCCTCGACCGGACGGTCTGCTACTGCTCCACCATGAACCGGATCGACCTCCCCCACCTGGTGTGGGCGCTGGAGGAACTGGTCGCCGGACGGGTGCCGAACGTGATCACGGTGGACGAGAAGACCGCCCATGAGGCCCGGGTCGCCCTCGACCAGATGCTCGCCTTGCCGTGACTCTCTGTAGTCAATTGAATCCACCCGCACGGTGGATTCTCTTGGCTCGCCCCAACCATCAGCATTAAACGGCGTTTCACGCATCGCCACGGCTGCCGTGGTTGTCACTCAGCGCTATGCTTCCCCGGTTGCAGAATCGGGTACCCCCGCCCGCGCTCTGCTTACTCGATCATCGGGCGTGACACGCCCGCCGGCTGGAGGTTACGTTGACCGAAGATGTCCTGGTCGTGCACGGTGGCACGCCGTTGCAGGGGCAGATCCGGGTTCGTGGCGCCAAGAACCTCGTCTCCAAGGCCATGGTGGCCGCCCTGCTCGGCGAGTCCCCGAGCCGCCTCTTCGACGTACCGCGGATCCGCGACGTCGAGGTGGTCAGCGGACTCCTCGAACTGCACGGTGTGAAGGTCTCCGCCGGCGCCGAGGACGGCGAGCTGGTGATGGATCCCACCAACGTGGAGAGCGCCAGCACCGACGAGATCAACGTCCACGCGGGCTCCAGCCGGATCCCGATCCTGCTGTGCGGTCCGCTGCTGCACCGCCTCGGTCACGCGTTCATCCCGGACCTGGGCGGCTGCCACATCGGCCCGCGCCCGATCGACTTCCACATCGGGGCGCTGCGCGAGTTCGGCGCGGTCGTCGACAAGACCCCCGAGGGCATGCACCTGAGCGCCCCGAACGGTCTGCACGGCGCCAAGCTGGAGCTGCCCTACCCGAGCGTCGGCGCCACCGAGCAGGTGCTGCTCACCGCGGTCCGCGCCGAGGGTGTCACCGAGCTGCGCAACGCCGCGATCGAGCCGGAGATCATCGACCTGATCTGCATCCTGCAGAAGATGGGCGCGATCATCAAAGTGCACACCGACCGGGTCATCGAGATCCACGGTGTGCCCCGGCTGTACGGCTACGAGCACAAGCCGATCCCGGACCGGATCGAGGCGGCCAGCTGGGCCGCGGCGGCGCTCGCCACCCGTGGCGAGATCGAGGTCCTGGGCGCCCGCCAGCAGGACATGATGACGTTCCTGAACGTCTACCGGTCGATCGGCGGCGAGCTGAAGATCACCGACGACCGGGTGGCCCGCGCGGGCGTGTCCGGCTCCGAGGGCGGCATCAAGTTCTGGCACCCGGGCGGCGAGCTGAAGGCCGTCGCGCTGGAGACCGACGTTCACCCCGGTTTCATGACCGACTGGCAGCAGCCGCTGGTGGTGGCACTGACCCAGGCCCGGGGCATCTCGATCATGCACGAGACGGTGTACGAGCAGCGGCTCGGCTACACCGAGGCGCTCAACTCGATGGGCGCCACCATCCAGGTCTACCGGGACTGCCTCGGCGGCACCCCGTGCCGGTTCGGCCGCCGCAACTTCATGCACTCCGCGGTGATCGCCGGCCCGTCCAAGCTGCACGCCGCCGATCTGCGTATCCCCGACCTGCGGGCCGGGTTCGCGCACCTGATCGCGGCGCTGGCCGCCGAAGGCACCTCGCGGGTCTACGGCGTCAACCTGATCAAGCGCGGCTACGAGGACTTCGAAGCGAAGCTGGCCGCTCTCGGCGCCCACGTCGAGCGTCTCTGAGCTGCAGGTTCGTCACGATCAACGGCGCGGTGTGCGACACACCGCGCCGTTTGGCTACCCTTCTAACGTGCCCTCGCTGTTTCGCCGAAAGCCAGCCACCGTCGACGCCTCCCCCGCCGAGCAGGAGGTGGTCGCCGGCGAGCCGCGCCCCAAGGGCTACACGCCCAGCAAGAAGGAGCTCGGGGTGGTCACGCCGAAGCGCGCCGCCCAGGGCCGCCGCGTGCAGGACCCCGCCCCAGCCAACCGCAAAGAGGCGTACAAGCAGATGCGCGAGCGGCAGCGGGCCGAGCGCGCCGAGGCCTCCGAGGGCATGCGCAACGGCGACGAGCGTTACCTGCTCGCCCGGGACCGCGGCCCCGAGCGTTCGCTGGTCCGCGACATCGTCGACTCCCGGCGTACCGTCGGCTCGTTCTTCATCGCCGGCGCGGTGGTCGTGCTGATCGGCTCGTCGATCAACATCCCGGCGGTCTACTACGCGAGCAACGTGCTCTGGGCCGGTCTGGCGCTGGCCGTCTTCGTGGACAGCGTCTTCATCGCCCGCCGGATCAAGAAGCACGTCCGGGCGCGCTTCCCGCAGACCACGCAGAAGCTTGGCGGCCTCTACTTCTACGGGATCATGCGCGGCCTGACCTTCCGGCGGATGCGCGTGCCGAAGCCCAAGGTCCAGCTCGGCGCGACCGTCTGACGTCCCTCACGCGACGCGGAGACCACCCGGTCTCCGCGTTCCGTCTTTTCAAGCCCTTTCCGGTACGGGCATGGCCGCTCCCCGAAAACCTTGCCGTCCCGCCTGCTCGGCGCGAGCCTCTGCCGGGTCCGGCCTTTGCCGCGCCCGCCGGGCTGAGCTGCCTACTCACCCCGCCCTCAAAGCACCCGCCACCCCCCACCCCGCGATCTAGGACGATGTCAGCCCCACAACCCGCGATCTTGGGTGATGTCAGCCCCACAACCCGCGATCTTGGACGATTGACCACCACCATCGGCAGAAAACCGTCCAAGATCGCGGCGGGGCGCCTGCGCCGGCAGGCACCGCGCCAGCCGCACCCACCACCACTGCCGCCGCCCGCGATCTTGGACGATTGACCACCGCCACCGGTGGCAAGGCGTCCAAAATCGCCAAAGCGCCCAGGGGCCGGCAGAGAACGTGCCGAGCGCGCCTCCCGCGGTTTGCGATCTTGGACGATTGACCACCGCCATGGCGGGTAGACCGAAGCCCAAGATCGAAGATGTAACCTGGATCTTGATGATTGATGTACCCAAGAGTCTTCTTCTCGGTCGCCCACGGCCGAATCCGCAATCCCTCGCCAGCAGGACGCGCCACCCGAAGCGATCTTGAACGATTTACCACCGCCTCGGGTGGTAAATCGTTCAAGATCGCACAACAGCGGCGGGCAAAGCGGGCGAAACGGGCGCCTGTTTCCGGCGAAAGCCCCATTTCCGCCTAGCGCGGCGACGGCGCCCCCATTCGGCGATTCGCCCGACCGGGCGCTTGACGTAGAACCGCGAACGCCCAAGGAGGAGACTCCCAACGGGCAACCAGCACTCAAGATCGCCCCGAGGGAGCGACGTTCGGCCAGGTCCCCCCACGATCGCCCACGATCACCGAGGGGGTGTGGCCCTCGGCCAAGCGCGGCAGGGCGGTGGCCTACTCCACGCCGGCAAGGCGCAGTAGGGCGGCGGCCTACTCCACGCCGGCAAGGCGCAGTAGGGCGGTGGCCTACTCCACGCCGGCAAGGCGCAGTAGGGCGGTGACGGCGGCTGCCGCCACGACGACCACCACGAACGGCGCCTTCCGCCAGGCGAGCAGGCCGCCGGCCAGGACCCCGGCCGCGCGGGCGAAGCCGGCGAACTCGCTGCCGGCCATCAGCGCGGCCGTTCCGGCCAGGGCGGCCAGCAGCGCGGCGGCCGACATGGGCAGCAGCCGTTGCAGGGGTTCGGAGAGTTCCAGGCGGTCGCGCAGGACCACGCCGCTGAGGCGGATCGCATAGGTGCCGACCGCGAGGATCAGGATCGCGGTGATCAGCATCGTTCCTCCAGTACACGGGTAGCGAAGATCCTGTCCGGCTGGCCATCAGGGCTGTCTCACGCGCCCCGAGACAGCCCTGATGGCCAGCCGGAATGGGCGGCTGGTTCCCAAGGCTGTTTCGCGGACTCGGCGACAGCACCGGAAGCCGGCCGGGGTGGAGCGGCTGGTTCCCAAAGCTGTTTCGCGGACTCGGCGACAGCACCGGAAGCCGGCCGGGGTGGAGCGGCTGGTTCCCAAAGCTGTTTCGCGGACTCGGCGACAGCACCGGAAGCCGGCCGGGGTGGAGCGGCTGGTTCCCAAAGCTGTTTCGCGGACTCGGCGACAGCACCGGAAGCCGGCCGGGGTGGAGCGGCTGGTTCCCAAAGCTGTTTCGCGGACTCGGCGACAGCACCGGAAGCCGGCCGGGGTGGAGCGGCTGGTTCCCAAAGCTGTTTCGCGGACTCGGCGACAGCACCGGGAGCCGGCCGGGGTGGGGCGGCTGGTTCTCAAGGCTGTTTCGCGGGCTCGGAGTCAGCACTGGGAGCCGGGCGGGTGGGTGGGCGGCGGGTGGGGCGGAACAGGACCAGCAGGCCGAGCAGGGCGCACATGACCGGCAGGCCGGCCGGGAGGACCGGGGTGAGCAGCACCGCGACGGCCGCGCCGGCGATCGCCACGAGGCGGGTGTCGCGGTCTCGCAGCGAGGGCAGGATCAGCGCGATCAGGCCGGCCGGGAACGCGGCGTCCAGGCCGAGGGCGTCCGGGTCGCCGGTGGCGCCGCCGAGCAGGACGCCGAGCACGACCCCGGTGTTCCAGACCACGAACAGGGTGGCCCCGACCAGCCAGTAGATCCGGCGGCGGGCCTGTGGGGCGGATTCGGCGAGGGCGAAGGCGACGGTCTCGTCGGTCATGATGTGGGCGCCGACCAGCCGGTCCCGCCAGCGGGTGCCGAGCACGTCGGCGACGGCCAGGCCGAACGGCAGGTGCCGGGCATTGAGCAGCAGGCCGGCCAGGACGGCGGCGACCGGGTTGCCGGCCGCCAGCAGTCCGACGGCGAGGAACTGGGAGCCACCGGCGAAGATCAGAACCGACATGACGACCGGAACCCACGCGGGTAGCCCGTACGCGATCGTGATGGCGCCGAAGGACGCGCCCACCGCGAGCGTGGCCGCGGCCAGTGCGCCGATGTCCCGGAGCTGCGCACGCGTTCGATATAACGTACCCATAGTTCGAAATATTGAACGAGCCGCGAGCGTTCGTCAAACCGAACGATGAGACCGATGGAGCGAACATGCAGCAGCCGGCACCCCCGCTGGCCGTCATCGCGGCGAACCTGCGACGGGAACGCGACCGGGCCGGGATCTCCCTGGCCGAGCTGGCCCGCCGGGCCGGCCTGGCCAAGTCCACGCTGTCCCAGCTGGAGGCCGGTTCCGGCAACCCGAGCATCGAGACGCTGTGGGCGCTCGGGGTGGCGCTCGGCATCCCGTTCAGCCGGCTGATCGAACCGCCGGCCTCACCGGTGCGGGTCATCCGGGCCGGCGAAGGCCCCCGGGTGCGCTCCGACAACGCCGACTTCTACGGCACCCTGCTGGCCACCGGCGCGCCGAACGCACGGCGCGACATCTACGTCCTGGAGCTCGAGCCGGGCGCGCGGCGCGACGCCGAACCACACATCCCGGGCAGCGTCGAGCACATCGTGGTGTCCGCCGGGCGCATCCGGGTCGGCCCGGTCGCCGAACTGGTCGAGGTCGGCCCCGGCGACTACGTGACCTTCCCGGCTGACGTGCCGCACAGCTACGAGGCGCTGGAGCCGAACTCCTGGGCCATCCTCGTCATGGAGCACCGGTAGACGAGTAGAGGCGGGCGACCACGTCCTCGATGTCCGGCTCCAGCAGGGACAGATCCCGGACGTCGACCGCCGCGACCAGGCCGGCCACCGCGGCGCCGGCCGTCGACGACTCCAGGACGAAGGTGACCCGGTGACCGTTCGCGGTCACCCCGGCCAGCTTCGTGCCGGGCAGCTCGAACCCGTCCGGCAGCGGCTCGGCCAGGTCGGCGACGATGCTGCGGCGCGACCCGTACCGGGCGTGCAGGGCCTCGATGCTGCCGTCGTGCACCACCCGGCCGTGATCGATCACCACGAGACGCTCGCAGAGCCGCTCGATGTCGGCCAGATCGTGCGTGGTCAGCACCAGCGTCACGTCACCGGACCCGCCCAGCTCGGCCAGGAACGAACGGACCGCCTGCTTGCTCACCACGTCCAGGCCGATCGTCGGCTCGTCCAGGAACAGCACCTCCGGACCGTGCAGCAGGGCCGCCGTCAGCTCGCCGCGCATCCGCTGGCCCAGCGACAACTGCCGGACCGGGGTGTCCAGGAACGCGTCCAGGTCGAGCAGCGACCGGCAGCGGCGCAGCCGGGCCGCGTGCTCGGCGGCCGGCACCCGGTAGATGTGCCGCAGCAGCCGGAACGACTCACGCAACGGCAGATCCCACCAGAGCTGCGACCGCTGGCCGAACACCACGCCGATCCGCAGCGCCAGCCGGGTGCGCTGCGGCACCGGGGCCAGGCCGCACACCGACACGTCGCCGGAGGACGGGGTCAGCACGCCGGTGAGCATCTTCAGGGTCGTCGACTTGCCGGCGCCGTTCGGTCCGATGTAGCCGACCATCTCGCCACGGCCGATGCTCAGCGACACCCCGTCCACCGCGGAGACGGTCCGTTTCGCCCTTCGGAGGCGGCCGGCTTTCACCCGTACAGTGAAATCTTTGCGAAGCTCGCGCATTTCGATCATGAACCTGTGCTCCGGTAGTGACGGATCCCGGCGCGCCAGACGCCGGCGGCGAAAGCCGCCGCGGCGAGCGCGACCACCGGGGAGAGAAAGCCGGACCAGGCCGGCAGACCGAGCGGATCGGGCACGCCGAGTAACACCAGCGCCGGCTGATAGGCCACGAAGGCGAACCCCAGGGCGTACGCGAAGAGGCCGCGGAACCAACCGCCGTAGACCGACATCGGGTACGAGGTGAAGTCCCGCCCGCCGTAGGTGAAAGCCGCGCCCACCTCGCCCGAATCCACCCACCAGAACGCCAGGCTCGCGCTCGACACGAAGATCGACCCGAAGAAGACCGCCGCCGCGACCGGGGCCACCACGAGCAGCAGCACCCGGGCCGGCGTCCAGTCGATGTCGTTGGCGGCGACCGCCAGGACCAGCACCGTGAACCCGAACACCACCCGCAGCGCCTTGCGGATCGGCAGATCCATCAGCAGCAGCTGCGGCAGCGCACCCAGCGGCCGGACCAGCACGGCGTCCAGCGTCCCGGCCCGCACCATCGATTTGAGGCGGTCCACGTTCCCCACCGCGAAATCGGCCAGCGTGAACCCGGCCGTGCTCAAACCGGTGATCAACATCGCCTCGGCCAGCGAGAACCCGCCGAGCGCCGGAGTGACCCGGAACAGCACCAGCACGGTGATCACATCGAAGACCGTGGCGCCCATGTTGCCGAACAACTCGATCAGGAACGACGTACGGTACGTGGTCGCCGACCGTACCTGCGCCGCCCCGAGCGCGGCATAGGCGCGCAGCTCACCCACCCTGCACCACCAGCCGCCGTTCGGCCCGCCGCTGCACCAGCGCGCCCAGCGCCAGGATCAGCACCGCCCACACCACCTGCAACGCCACCAGCCCGGCCTGCAACGCCGGGCCGTCCCGCTCGGCGATCACGTCGAGCGGCGTCTGCAACAGGCTGGGCAGCGGCGTCGCCACCCACAGCGCCACCGTCAACTCCGCCGGCAGCAGCCGCAACGGGAAGTAGAGCCCGCCGAGCACCCCGGCGCTCAACGTCCACAGGGTGATCGGCCCGCGGGCGTCCTGCAGCCAGTACGCCGTCGCGTTCACCACGAACCGGCAGCCGAAACAGATCACCACGGCCAGCGCCACCGAAACGGTGAAAAGCGGCACCGTCTGCCACCGGGTCGGCGTGTGCAGCGGGAAGAAGACCGCCCCCGCGAGCAGCGGCGGAACGAACCTGGTGAGCATGCCGTGCAGCGCCCGGCCCAGGTCGACGGCGAGAAACCCGGCCAGCGGGGGCACCGGACGTAACAGGTCGGCCGCGATGTCACCGCTGCGGATCCGGTCGGCCAACTCCGTCCAGCCCCAGAGGCCGATGACAGCGAGTAAACCCTGGCCCACCCAGACATACGTGGCGAGCTGCTCGGCGGTGTACCCGGCCGGACGCTGCCCGGCGGCGTTCGCGGCCACCGCGAGCAGTACGTAACAGCGGAGGAAGCCGAACACTATGTTCGTGAACGTTCCGGCTATGGTGGCTTGCCGGTAGGTCGCGTACCGCCGGAAACCCGACCCGATCAGCGCACCGAAAGTAGCAATGGAGGCGCGGAACGGACCTATTCGAGAGATCGTCGGCACGCTGGCGTCTCGCTGGTCCACGCCGTTAATCTCCTTTCGAAACCCCCCGCAACGGAGCCGGGTGACTCTACGCAGGTCCCCGGCCGGACGCGGCCCATTTTCTTGACAGGTGGAGTTCGCCGTGACGGAGCGTTGCCATTCGACGGGTCACCCGCTGGGCGCCCGATGAACGGCTGGAGCTCCCGGCCGAGCGCCGACGGCTGGGATGACGAACCCGCCTGGGTCTACGAGATCACCTGGGAGTGGGAACCCCTGCCCGGCCAGCGCTACCCCGGCGACCCGGGCCGCCGCAAGGCCGTGCACACGCCCGTCTACGAGGCGTCCCGCGGCGGTTCCGGTCCGGCCAGCTCGGCGCCGGTCAGCGGTGCGGGCCGGGGCCGCGCGTCGGTCACCCCACGACCCGACGATCAAAACCAGTTCCGGTACGAGGACCAGCGCCCGCCCGCACCCGCGGCCCCGCGCGACGAGCCCTCCTGGAACCGGCCCATCCACATGCACGACCGCGTCGACCAGGGACGCGGTCCCGCCGCCCCGGGCGGCCCCGACCAGCGGCGCGGGGCGGCGCCGGTGTACGGCCGTGCGGCCGGCTCCGGCCCGGCCCCTTCCGGCGCCCCCGGCGCACCCAGCGGCCCTGGCGGCCCCGGCGCTCACGGTGGCCCTGGCGGCCCTCGCTCTGCCGGCGGCCCTGGCGCTCCCGGCGGCCCGGGCCATTCCGGCACGCCCGGCCGGCCCCCTGTCCCGGTCAATCCTGGGCATCCGATGCCGGCCGCGCCGGTCTCCCCCGGCCGGGCCGGACGGACTCCGGCTGCCCACGGTCCTCAGCATCCTGCGCCGCCCGACGCACCCGGCGGCAGCGGATGGGGCCGCGGTCCGCAACAGCCCGGTGGTTACGGCAACCGGCCGGTGTCACCGGCCGCATCCGGGCGCGCCTCCTTCAGCCCCGGCCAGCCGCCGCAGGGTGCCCACAACGTTCCGGCCCAGCACGGCGGACCCGTTCCGCCCGGCGGCCCCGGCCAGCCCGGTAATCCCGGCCAACACGGCGGGCCCGGTTCGCGCGGTTCCGCGTCCCCGGGTGGCGCTGTGCCACACGGCGGCCCGAATTCGTTTGCCGGCCCTTCCTCCTCGGGCGGCCCACTTCCGCAGGGGCGGCCCGCTTCCGCAGGCGGCCCCGGCTCCCAGGGGCGCCCGGCTGTCCCTGGCCACGGCGGGCCCGTTCCGTCCAGCCACGGCGGCCCTGTCCCTCCAGGTCACGGCGGACCCGTTCCGGCCGGTCGTGGTGCGGAGCAGGGCGGTCCGCACTCTGGTGGCCAAGGCGGTCCGGCGGTGTCCGGCCCGGGTGGTCCTGGGCAGTTCGAGCAGACTGGTCAGCCCGGACGTCCCGGTGGGCCGGTCTCCCCGGCCGGTCCGTCCTACGGTGCCGCTCGCCCGGTGCCCTCCGAGACGTTCCCGGCGTACGCCGACGAGCGCCGTTCGCCCCGTCCGGGCCGCACCCCGGACGCGCCGTTCGACCTCCGCCCGGCGCCGCAGGAGCGGAACTCGCCGGCTCCGTCGCGCCCGGCTCCTCAGCCGACCCGGGTCACCCCGCAGGCCGCCGTGCCTCCGGCCGCCGTCTATCCGGCGGTCCCGGGCCAGACGCCCGGCCTGTCGGTGCCCGGCGGGATCGTTCCAGTCTCCGGGCCGGCAGCACCGTCCGGTCCGGACGCCCACACCGGAATGCCCGGCCACGCCGCACCGGCCACGCCCGCCGTCCCCGGATCACCCACCACGCCCGGATCACCCGCCGTCCCCGGATCGCCGACCGCGCTGGGATCACCCACCGCCCCTGGATCGCCCACCGCGCCGGGTGGCGTCGCACCGGTCTCCGGACCGGCGGCGTTCCGACCGGGCGCGCCGATCCAGGCGTCCCCGGGTCACGAGGTGCCGGTCGCCGGTGCCGCACCGGGTGTGTCGTTCCCGGCGGGCTGGGAAGACGGACACCAGGGTCAGGACCCGACCCGGCCGCTCGACCCGCGGCGTTCGGGCCAGACGCCCACCGGAGCCGTCGACCACGGTCCCGGGTCGAGTCCCGAGGACCCGACCCGGCCGTTCGACCTGCGGCGAACCGGGGCCGGAGGATCCGGGCCGGGCGCGGAGCGCACCCAGGCAATCGCCCCCCGGACGCTGGCCCCGTTCACGGCACCGAAGCCGGACGAGCACACCGCTGTCGCCGGTCCCCGGCACGGCGGGGACGAGACCCGGTCCCCCGCCGGCCGTCACAGCGTGGGCGCCGACCCGCGCCACGCCGCGGCCGCACCGGTCGAGGACGTCGACCGGCCCGCGGAAGCGCCGACGGCCCGGCCGTTCGCAACAGACTCGGCGGTCCAGCCGGTGACCGGCGTGCCGTTCGCCACCGATCCAGCTGCCGCGCCGTCGACCGGCGTGCCGTTCGCGGCCGAGCCGTCGACCGGCGGGCCGGGCACGGCTGCTCCGGTGACCGGTGGGCCTGGCGTGGGCGAGCCGTCGACCGGGGAGCCGGAGACGCACGGTCTCGGCTGGCTGCTGTCGATGAGCGGGCTCGGGGCTACGACGCCGGTTCCTGAGGCTGAACCCGCCGTTGTGGTCGAGGAAGAGGTTCCCGACACCCCTCAGCCGCTGGGTTGGTTCGCGCCTGGTGAACTCGACGACGACACGGAACCGGACGAGGCCGGCTCCGAAGCGGAGACCACGTCCGCCGAAGCGGAGGGCATCCCGGCCGGGGACGACGAACCGCTGGGCGACGTCGACGACCCGACGCCCGACGCCACCGGCCCGCCGAAGCGGCTCTACGCCGATTACCTCACCGACGTGGGCGAATCGGCAGAGGCTGACGTCTCCGCCGACTCGGAAGTCGTCGCCGAGGCTGACAGCTCGGGCGAGCATGCCCATGTGGAGAGTTCCGCCGATACGGAGGAGCCCTCCGCGGCGGGTATGCCCGCTCAAACCGACAGGACCGCTCGGGTTGACGAGTCCGCTCAGGCCGACGAGCCCGCTCAGGCCGACGAGCCCGCTCGGGCCGACGAATCCGCTCGGGTTGACGAACCCGGTCGGGCCGACGAACCCGGTCGGGTCGATGGGAGCGCCGATTCTCACGGTGACGTAGAGGAGAGCTCCACGGAGACCGCGGCGGACGCCTCGGAGGCGGTGCACGGCGCGCAGGGATCCGCGCCCGATACCGAGGGTTCGAGCAGCGAGTCCGAGCAGGCCGCGTCCTCTGAGGTTCCCGTCCCGGTGGTCTCCTATCTGCTCGCGGGAGGCACTGACGAACTCACTAAGGAGTCCGGCCGGACCCCGGCGACCACCCACGAGTCCACGGAAGAGCCCCGCACGACCGCGGGGGCCACTGACGGGATCGGCGATACGGGTGCGGGGCCATCGACCGGCGACGACGCACCGGTGGGGCAGTCGACCGAGTCCGTCCCGGCTGTGGACAGCACCGCACCGGCCGGCGAGCCCGTCGTGCTGGAGACCGACGGCGCCGTCAGCGATCCCTCCGGGGTGGAAGAGAGCGGGCCGGACGTCATCACCGGGGCAGGCTCGACATCCGACGGTGAAGCGCCGGAGGACTCGGCCTCCGCGGCGGAGGCCACTTCCGACGTCGTCTCTCCGGCCGAAGCCGCGACCGGTGACAACGCGGAGGCCGATGAGACCGGGCCCTCCCCCGAGACGGAACCCGAGGCGGAGCCCGAGGCGGAACCCGAGGCGGAGGAAGCCGAGGCGGAGACCGGCGACGCGGATGAGGCCGAACCCTCCTCGGAGACGGGGAGCACGGCCGAGGGCGGGACTCCCGACGATGCCGAGGACGCCCCGGATGAGCGGGAGACGGCTCCGGCCGAGGCTGAGGGCGACGCCGCGGTCGATGGCGGGGCCGAGGCCGGGCGGGGCGAGCGGGATTCGGGTGCTCCGGACGTACAGCTGAATGGGGTGACGTCGGCGGAAGGGGAAGCCGGCGGCGCGGCAGTTGCCGGAGTGGCCGGACGGTCGCGGGAAGCGCGGCCGGAGGCCCGGACCGAGCCGGTACGGCAGCGGCGTGACCAGCATGCCCCGGCTGACCGGCGGCGGGCCGATCCGGAGCAGATCCTGGCGTCGTACACGTGGGAGTTCGATCCGCGGACGCTGCGGGAGCAGGTGGACGAGCAGGACCGGCTGTGGGATCTGGCGGACCGGTTGGCCGACCGGCTGGAGTACGCGGAGCGGGACAACGTGCGCGCCGGGCTGCTCGGGCTGCGTGCCGTGGTGTCGCGGGTGCTCGGTGAGCTGGACGACGCTCTCGCCGACGGGCGGGAGGCTGTGCGGCACGCGGAGGCCAGCGGGGAGCTGCGGCCGGTGTCGATCGCGCAGGCGCGGCTGGCGCACGTGTTGCAGTGGCGGGGCGAGTTCGACGAGGCGGACCGGCTGTTCGCGCAGGCCGATTCGCCGGAGTTGCCGGCGCGGACCCGGGCGGAGATCAGTGAGCTGGCCGGGCGGTCGGCGTTCGAGCAGGGCCGTTATCTGGAGGCGGTGAACCACTTCGAGCGGGCGCTGGACGTGCGCCGGGGTGAGGATCCGGAGCTGGTGGAGCGGATCGAGCTGGCCTTGGACGCGATCACCCGGCGGACCGGGGACGGGTGGGGCCCCTACCCGCGTACCCGGGACGAGCTTCTGGGTCTGCCGGAGGCGCCGATGCCGCTGCTCGACGACGGGGCCGGGCGGTGGGGTTACGCGGCCGCCGTGGAACCCCGGTACGCCGAGGCGCAGCCGTTCGCCGAGGGTGTCGCCTGGGTACGCCGTCCCGACTCGCACGCCTGGGAGCTGATCGACTCCAGCGGTGAGCTGGTGATCCCGGCCGCGCACGGCTATCTGGCGGCCGGCCGGTTCGCCGAGGGCCTGGCCTGGGTGACCCGTGGCGACGCGACCGGCTGGTTCACGATCGACCGGCAGAACCGGCTGGTCGTGGCGCCGGCCGGGTTCGAGGACGCGCGGCCGTTCCGGCGTGGGCTGGCGGTGGTCCGGCAGGGCGGCCTGTGGGGCGCGGTGGACCGGCACGGGCGGATCGCGGTGCGGCCGCGGTTCCGGCGGTTCGCGACGGTGCTGCACGTGGGCGGGCCGGTGGACGGGTTCACCGACGAGGGCCTGGCCGTGGTGGACGCCGGCGAGCGGTTCGGGGTGCTCGACCGGACCGGGCAGCTGGTGGTGGCGGCGGTGCATGCGGCCGTGGTGATCCACCCGTCGGCGTTCCTGGTGCGCAACGCGGCGGGGCTGTGGGGTGCGCTGGACCGGGAGGGTGAGCCGCTGGTCGACATGGCCCATCGCGACCCGGCGCCGGTGGTCGATCTGCTGCCGGACGAAACCCGTCCGGTGTTGTAGGAGATACGGTCGGGGGATGGAATTCCGTCATCTCGGCCGTTCCGGCCTGCGGGTCAGCGAAATCGCCTACGGCAACTGGATCACCCACGGCTCACAGGTCGAGGAGGAGGCCGCCACCGCGTGCGTGCGGGCGGCCCTCGACTGCGGCATCACCACGTTCGACACCGCGGACGTCTACGCCGGGACCCGGGCCGAGGAGGTGCTGGGCCGGGCGCTGAAGGGTGAGCGCCGGGAGGGTCTGGAGATCTTCACGAAGGTGTTCTGGCGGACCGGGCCGGGCCCGAACGACAGCGGCCTCTCCCGCAAGCACATCCTGGAGTCGATCGACGGCTCACTGCGCCGGCTCGGCACCGACCATGTCGATCTCTACCAGGCCCATCGGTACGACCACCACACGCCGCTCGAGGAGACCATGGAGGCGTTCGCCGACGTGGTACGCCAGGGCAAGGCGCACTACATCGGGGTGTCGGAGTGGACCGCCGAGCAGATCCGGGCCGCCGCACCGCTCGCCCGCGAGCTGCGGATCCGTCTCGTGTCGAACCAGCCGCAGTACTCGATGCTGTGGCGGGTGATCGAGGCCGAGGTGGTGCCGGCGTCGCGGGAGCTGGGGCTCGGGCAGATCGTCTGGTCGCCGCTGGCGCAGGGGGTGCTGACCGGGAAGTACCGGGCCGGGGAGCAGCCGCCGGCCGGGTCGCGGGCCACCGACGAGAAGTCCGGCGCCGGGTTCATCGCCCGCTGGCTGGAGGACGACGTGCTGAACGCGGTGGCCCGGCTGAAGCCGCTCGCCGAGGAGGCCGGGCTGACGACGGCGCAGCTGGCGGTGGCGTGGGTGCTCCAGAACCCGGACGTCTCGGCGGCGATCATCGGCGCGTCCCGGCCCGAGCAGGTCCGGGACAACGTCAAGGCGTCCGGGGTACGACTGGAGGACGGCCTGCTGAAGGCGATCGACGAGATCGTGGAGCCGGTCGTGACCCGCGACCCGTCGCTCACCTCCAGCCCGGCCGACCGTCCCTAACTCCAGAACCTCAGGAGTTCGAAGCCGTACGCGTACAGCCATGTGGGCACGCTGATCAGCTCGGCGATCCAGTTGACCATGGTGAAGAACCAGTCGCCGACCTGTGTCTGCCAGAGCAGCAGGAACAGGATGAGGAAGCCCCAGGGCGCGACCACGTTCCACGCCCGCTGGTAGGCCGGGCTGAACCACGGGGCGATGATGTTGCCCCCGTCCAGGCCCGGCACCGGCAGGAGGTTCAGCACGCTCGCGGTCACCTGGAGGAAGGCGAGCAGGGCCAGCGCGGCCCAGAACTCCAGGTGCTCGGCGGAGCCGGACACCGTGTAGCGGCCGGTCACGTCCTGGGCCAGCTCCGGCGCCAGCCCGGCCAGGAACGGCACCGCCACCACGAGGCCGAGCGCCACGTTGACGAGCGGGCCGGCCGCGCTGATCAACGACGCCTTGGCCCGGCTGCGGATGTGCTGATGGTCGATCCAGACGGCGCCGCCGGGCAGGCCGATGCCGCCGAGAATCACCACGACCAGCGGCAGCACGATGGACAGCAGCGGATGCGTGTACTTCAGCGGGTTCAGTTTCAGGTAGCCGCGGTCGGCGACGCTCAGGTCACCGGAGAAGTAGCCGGTCACCGCGTGCGCGTACTCGTGCAGGCAGAGCGAGACCAGCCAGCCCGAGAGGACGAACAGGAAGACGTCGACCCCGACGTTGCCGAAACGGGTCCAGGTCATCACGCCGCTGACCACGAAGATCGCGACGATGCCGACGAAGACCGGGCTCGGTATGAAGGCGCTGCGCGGTGTACGGGCGTACACCGGTTCGTAGGTCACGTCACTCCGCCGGCTGGAGGCTCATCTGATAGTCGACCCGGTCGTCCTCGACCAGGGTGACCGTGCTGACCCCGGCCGATTGCAGGGCCCGCCACTCCTGCCCGATCCAGGACTCGGCGTCCGCCTGGCTGCTGAACGACTCGGCCGGACCCTCGACCGGCTTACCGTCGACGTCCTCGTACCGCCAACTCCACGGCATTGAGCCGCCCCCTCACGTCGCATGACTCGCTGGGCCTCCACCCTACGGCGTCCGGGCGTGGCACCAGGCTCCGGACGCAGCCCGTGTTTCGCCACCCGGGCCCACGCCGCAGCCCGGTCATCCCTTCCGGAGCACGGGCTAAGGTACGGGGCATGTCCGAAGATCGGTGGAACACGGTTCTGGTGCTCGGCGGGATCCGCTCCGGTAAATCGGGGTTCGCCGAATCCCTCGTGGCCTCGGCGCCGTCGGTGCGGTACGTGGCCACCGCGGTCGGCGGTGAGGACGATCCGGAGTGGCGCGCACGCATCGAAGCTCATCAGTTGCGGCGGCCGCAGTCCTGGACGACCGAGGAGACCGGCGGCGACCCGGCCCGGCTCACCGAGCTGATCGCGCAAGCCGGTCCGGACGAGACACTGCTCGTCGACGACCTGGGCGGCTGGGTGGCCGCGGTCCTGGACCCGGCCCGGCAGCCCAAGGACGACGAGGCCGACGTGGCGGCGCTCGCCGAGGCGGTACGCGGCGCGGTGGCGCGGGTGGTGCTGGTCAGCCCGGAGGTCGGGTTGTCGCTGGTGCCGGTGACGCCGGTGGGGCGGGCGTTCGCGGACGCGCTGGGCACCACCAACCAGGCGCTGGCCTCGGTCTGCGACGGGGCGGTGCTGGTCGTGGCCGGTCAGCCGACCTGGCTTCGCAACGGCCCCCTGGCCCCGGCCCAGGCCCCTTCCGCTGCCCCCGCTGCTCCTGCGGCCCCCGCTGCTCCCGCGGCCCCCGCTGCTCCTACTGCTCCCGCGGCCGATTTCGTGCCGACGGCTCCGGTCACCGCGACCGCCCGGGTCCCGGTCGTGGCCACTCCGGCGACCCCGCCGGCGCCCGCGCAGCCGCCCACCGTGGTCGAGCCGGTCGTGCCCGCCGAGCCGGCACCGGACCTCGCCGCCGCGCTGAGCGGGTCCACCTTGACGTTGCCGCTGGTCGCGTCCGGGCTCACCGAGATCAAGCCCGGCATGGACCTGCCGCTGCCCAGCAGCGACTCCGGCCCCGACGCACGGGACCGCCTGGTCAACATCGATCTGCCCGGCGGCGGGCTGGGCGCGCTCGGCGAGGCGGTCGAATTCGCGGCGGCCACGCAGAGCACGGTCACCCCGCGGGCGTGGGGTGGCGTACGGGTCGTGGTGATCGCGGGCCGGCACACCGGTGGCGCGGTCGCCGGGGTGGACGCCGCCGATGTGGAGCGCCGGATCGCCGAGGCCGAGGCCGGAACAGGTCTGCTGGGCCGGCTGGCCGGGCAGGCCGGCGCCGACATCGCGGTGCTGCGCACGGCGGAGACCGGCGCCATGGAGGACGGCCCGGCCGCCGGCGAGGAGGCGGTCGAGGCCGCGCTGCGGGACGGCTGGCAGCTGGCCGACGGTGCCGCCGACGCGGGCCGGGACGCGATCCTGCTGGCCGGGATCGGCGCCGGGACGGAGGCGGCGGCGACCGCGGTGCTGGCCGCCACGACCGGGGCCGAGCCGGTCGCGACACTGCCCCGGGTGCTGCTGCCGGGCGGCCGTTTCGACGACGCCGCGTGGATGGTGCGCTGCGCCGCGATCCGGGACGCGCTGCACCGGATCCGGCAGGAGCCGCGCGGGGCCACCGACATCCTGCGCCAGATCGGCGGCCTGGACGTGGCGGTCGCCACCGGTGTGCTGCTCGGTGCGGCGGCCCGGCGGATCCCGGTGCTGCTGGACGGTCCGCTGGGCATCGCGGCCGGGCTGGTGGCACGGGATCTGGCCAGCCAGACCCGGCACTGGTGCCTGCTGCCGGAGGCGGGCACGCTCGCGCTGGTGAAGCAGGGCGCCGACGTGCTGGGGCTGACCCCGGTGCTCCAGGTGGGCCTCGACCTGGGTGAGGGGGCCAATGCGCTGGCGGTGCTGCCGCTGATCCGTACGGCGGTGGGCCTCGCCTCGGCGTCCCCGGTGCATCCGGCCCTGCTGGACGAGGTCGGCGACGACGGCCTGGACGACCTCGCCGACGACGATGACGACCTCTCCGAGTTCGCCGAGCCGGAGCCGCACGGGCCGGGGCCGGCCACCGTCGCGAGTGCTTGACGGCGTCCGGCTGGCGGTCACCACGCTGAGCGTGCTGCCGGTGCGGGCCGGCCGGGTGGACCGGTCCGCGGCGGCGGTGGCGATGGCGGTGGCGCCGGCCGTGGGCGCGCTGCTGGGGCTGATCCTGGCCGGCGTGCACGAGGGCCTGCGGGCGCTGGGGTCGCCGGCGCTGGTGGCGGCCGGGGTCACGGTGGCGGCGGGTGCGCTGCTCACCCGGGGGCTGCATCTGGACGGGCTGGCGGACACGATCGACGCGCTCGGGTCGTACCGGTCCGGCTCCGCCGCCCTGGAGATCATGAAAAAGCCGGACATCGGCCCGTTCGGGGTGGCGGCGATCGCCGCCACGCTGCTGATCCAGGCCGGGGCGCTGACCGAGGCCGGTCCGTGGGCCGTGGTGACCGCCTGGGCGACCGGGCGGCTCGCGGTGACCGTGGCGTGCCGCCGCGGTGTGCCCGCCGCCCGGCCGGAAGGGCTGGGCGCGCTGGTCGCCTCCAGCGTTCCGCTGCCGGCGGTGCTGGGCGCCGCGGTCTGCGTCGCGGGTCTCGCGCTTGCCGCCGTGCCGGGCCGTCCATGGCAGGGGCCGGCCGCCGTCGCCGCCGCGATGTTCGCGGTGGTCCTTCTCCTACGTCACACGGTACGGCGATTCGGCGGCATCACCGGCGACGTCCTCGGCGCGGCCGTGGAGTGCGCGGTAACGGTGACCCTGGTGGCCATCACCCTCTAACGCCGCGACCTTGGACGCTCGACCACCCCCTCCGGCGACAAACGTCCAAGATCGTGGGAGGGCGGGGTCAGCGCACCCGCGAGGCGCGGAGGTTGGCGATCTTGGACGTTGGGCCACCCCGTCCGGTGGGGAAACGTCCAAGATCGTGGGAGGGCGGGGCCGCGGGAGGATGGGGGCCGCGGGAGGGGGAAGTGGGAGGGTGTGGTCAGCGCACCTGCGTGGTGACGAAGGGGGGCTTTGTCAGGCGGGCCTCGGTTCGGCGGCCGCGGATGTCGATCTCCACCAGGGCGCCGTCGGCCAGGGCCGGGGCGGTGTCGATCAGGGCCAGGGCTATGCCGGCCTTCTTCGTCGGGGAGAAGGTGCCGCTGGTGGTCTCGCCGACGAGCTTGTCCCCGGCGTACACCTGCATGTGACCACGCGGAATGCCGCGGCCGGTGAGCTCGAGCCCGCGCAGCCGGCGCCGGGGACCGGCGGCCTTCTCGGCGGTGAGTGCGTCGCGGCCCCAGAACGCCGGCTTGGACCAGCCGACCGCCCAGCCCGCGCCGGCCTGCACCGGGCTGATGTCGAGGCTCAGGTCCTGGCCGTGCAGCGGGTAGCCCATCTCGGTGCGCAGCGTGTCGCGGGCGCCGAGGCCGCACGGGCGGACCCCCGCGGCGATCACCGCGTCCCAGACGGCGGGCGCGTCGTCCCACCCGACGACCAGCTCGTAGCCGTGCTCGCCGGTGTACCCGGTACGGCAGACGACCAGCTCGCTCCCGGCGAAGGCGGCCGTGGCGAAGGACATGTAGCCGTGGTCGGCGGGCAGGCCCAGTTCACCGAGGACGGCCTCGGACCGGGGACCCTGGACGGCCAGGACGGCGTAGGAGCGGTGCTCGCCGGTCACCGTGATCCCGTTCGGAGCGGTCGTGGCGAGACGGCGGACCACCTCGGCGGTGTTGGCCGCGTTCGGGATGAGGAAGACGTGGTCGTCGTCGTACAGATAGGCGATCAGGTCGTCGACCACGCCGCCGGTCTCGTCGCAGCAGAGCGTGTACTGCGCCTTGCCGGGGGCGATGCGGCCGAGGTCGTTGGTGAGGCACGCGTTCACGAAGGCGGCCGCGCCGGGCCCGCGGACGGTGGCTTTGCCGAGGTGGGAGACGTCGAACACGCCGGCCGACTCGCGGACCGCCGCGTGCTCCTTCAGGACGCCTCCTCCGGCGTACTCCAGCGGCATGTCCCAACCGCCGAAGGCGGCGAACTTCGCGCCGAGGGCGACATGGCGCGCATGCAGGGGAGACTGAAGAAGCTCGGCAGACATGAGACTCAACTTACCGGTGACCTTGGGCCGGTTTAGAGTCGCTGGGACAACACCGTTTTCCCAATAGCCGGGAGCGCGCCTACCGGCGCCGTTCCGGCCCAGACGTCCCGGAGTGTCCGAGTGACCCAGCCCACCCTCAGCCTGGTCGACACCGACCCGGCCGAATCGGCGGTCGATGCCATCGTCATCGGCCTGCACAGCCAGCCCGACGAGGACGGCAGCCTGTTGCCAGCCGCCGGCGCCGAGAGCATCGCCGCGGCCTTCGACGGCAAGCTGATCTCGACGCTGGCTCTGCTCGGCGCGACCGGAGCGCCCGGCGAGGTGACCAAACTGGCCACCCTCGGCACGATCGCCGCGCCGATCCTGGTGGCGGTGGGCCTCGGCACCGAGCCGGACGGTCCGGCGCCCGACCTGGAGACGCTGCGCCGCGGCGCCGGTGCGGCGGTCCGCGCGCTGGCCGGCAGCAACACCGTGGTGCTGGCCCTGCCGGTGCCGGACGACGCGGGCGCCGCGCCGGTGCTGCGCGCCACGCTGGAGGGCGCGCTGCTCGGCGGCTACCGCTTCGCGGGGTACAAGTCGAAGCCGGCGAAGGGCCGCCGCGACCCGGTGGCCGAGCTGCGCCTGCACGTGCCGGACGCGGCCGACGAGGCGGCGGCGGCCGAGCTGCGCCGGGCCGGGATCGTCGCCCGGGCCGTGCGCCAGACCCGGGACTGGGTGAACACCCCGCCCAACGCGCTGCGCCCGGCGGACCTCGCCGACCAGGTGGCGGCGGCCGCGACCGAGGCCGGGCTGGAGGTCGAGGTGCTCGACTTCGAGCAGCTCAAGGCCGGCGGGTACGGCGGCATCGTGGCGGTCGGCCAGGGTTCCGAGGCGCCGCCGCGGCTGGTGAAGCTGACCTACACGCCGTCCGGGGTGACCGACCCGAAGCGGGTCGCGCTCGTCGGCAAGGGCATCACCTTCGACACCGGTGGCGTCAGCATCAAGCCGGCCGCCGGCATGTGGGAGATGAAGTCGGACATGGCGGGCGCCGCCGCGGTGGCCGCCACGCTGATCGCGGTGGCCGAGCTCGAACCGGGTGTGGCGGTCTCCGGGTACCTGGCGATCGCGGAGAACATGCCGTCCGGGTCGGCGTACCGGCCGGGCGACGTGGTCACCATGTTCAACGGCAAGCGGGTCGAGGTGTTCAACACCGACGCCGAGGGCCGGATGGTGCTGGGCGACGCGATGGCCCGGGCCTGCGCGGACGGCACCGACTACCTGTTCGAGACGTCGACGCTGACCGGCGGCCAGGTGATCGCGCTGGGCAAGCGGATCTCCGGGCTGATGGGCTCGGACGAGGCGACCGGGCTGGTCGAGGCGGCCGGCACGACGGTCGGCGAGCCGGCCTGGCGGATGCCGCTGCCGGACGACGTGCGCAAGGGCATGGAGTCGGAGATCGCCGACATCTGCCAGACCAACGCCAACCTGGACCGGGCCGGGCACATGCTCCAGGGCGGCGTCTTCCTGCGGGAGTTCGTCACCGAGGGTGTCGAGTGGGCGCACATCGACATCGCCGGCCCCAGCTACCACACCGGTGAGGCGAACGGCTACTGGACCAAGGGCGGGACGGGCGTGCCGGTCCGCACGCTGCTCCAGGTGATCGACGACCTGGCCTGACGACGGCCGCGGGCCGCCCGGTGATCAGGCCGGGCGGCGCCGCTGCCGCTCGTTGTAGTCCCGCATCCGCTGTGGATAGCCCAGCAGCCGGACGTCGTAGACCGGCATCGCCAACTGGTGGGCGAAGCGGCGCGCAACCTCAGGTGACTCGATCCGTCGCCTGGTCCACTCGCCGTCGTGTGCGACGAGCAACAGCGTGGTCTCGGTCACCGTCGTCTGTGGCTCGATGAATGCCTCGACTCCCCGCCGGGAGCGGACGAATTGCGTAAGATGCTCGAGATCGGCGCGGTCGACCGGCCGTCCGCCGGGTCCTCCCGACCGGGGACGCCGCCGAAACCATGCCACCGTTCCCTCCTCGCGTTCGATCCCGCAAGGGTACGTCGGGGCAACGTGTCGTAGGGCACCTGGCTGCATTGACCGGGCCGAGAAGTGACAAGATGTCGGTGACGGGACTGTGACCGTTTCCATTGTGTGACCCACACCGGAGACGATGCGACCACTGGAGTCAACGTGAGCCAGCCCAACGGCGGAACCTTCGACATCGTCATTCTCGGCGCAGGAAGCGGTGGCTATGCGGCCGCGCTCCGGGCCGCCCAGTTCGATCTTTCGGTCGCCCTGATCGACAAGGCCGAGCTCGGCGGTACCTGCCTGCACCGCGGGTGCATCCCCACGAAGGCCCTGCTGCACGCCGCGGAGATCGCCGACCAGACTCGCGAGAGCGAGCAGTTCGGGGTGAAGGCCGACCTCGTCGGCATCGACATGGCGGGGGTGAACGCCTACAAGGACGGCGTGGTCAGCCGGCTCTTCAAGGGGCTGACCGGCATGCTCACGCACAACAAGAACATCACGGTGGTCCAGGGGGCGGGCAAGCTCGTCAGCAAGGACACCGTGGAGGTCGACGGCAAGCGTTACACCGGCCGCAACATCATCCTGGCCACCGGCTCCTACTCGCGCTCGCTGCCGGGCCTGGAGGTCGACGGCAAGCGGGTGCTGACCAGTGAGCACGCCCTCAAGATGGACCGGGTCCCGGCCTCCGCGATCGTGCTGGGCGGCGGCGTCATCGGCGTCGAGTTCGCCAGTGTGTGGAAGTCGTTCGGCGCCGACGTGACCATCGTCGAGGCCCTGCCCCGCCTGGTCGCCGCCGAGGACGCCGACATCTCGAAGCAGGTCGAGCGCGCCTTCCGCAAGCGGAAGATCAACTTCAAGGTGGGCAAGCCGTTCGAGAAGGTGGAGCACACCGACAACGGCGTGCGGGTCACCATCGCCGGCGGCGAGACCATCGAGGCCGAGGTGCTGCTGGTCGCGGTCGGCCGCGGCCCGACGACCGCCAACCTGGGCTACGAGCAGCAGGGCATCACCCTGGACCGCGGCTTCGTGATCGTCGACGAGCGGCTGCGCACCGGGGTCGGCAACATCTACGCCGTCGGTGACATCGTCCCCGGCCTCCAGCTCGCGCACCGCGGCTTCCAGCAGGGCATCTTCGTCGCCGAGGAGATCGCCGGGAAGAAGCCGGCCGTCATCGACGAGGCCGGCATCCCGCGGGTCACCTACTCCGACCCCGAGGTCGCGTCGGTCGGCATCACCGAGGCCAAGGCCAAGGAACAGTACGGCGACGACAAGGTCTCGACGTACAACTACAACCTCGCCGGCAACGGCAAGAGCCAGATCCTCAAGACCGCGGGCTTCATCAAGCTGGTCCGGGTCAACGACGGGCCGGTCGTCGGCGTCCACATGGTGGGTGCGCGGGTCGGCGAGCTCGTCGGCGAGGCCCAGCTGATCACCAACTGGGAGGCCTTCCCCGAGGAGGTCGCTCAGCTCGTACACGCCCACCCGACGCAGAACGAGGCGCTGGGCGAGGCCTTCCTCGCGCTCGCGGGCAAGCCGCTGCACGCGCACAGCTGAAGCTGAAACGATCGTTCACCGCGTTAAGGAGTTTGGGACAAGATGCCGGTATCGGTAACCATGCCGCGGCTGGGTGAGAGCGTCACCGAGGGAACGGTGACGCGCTGGCTCAAGCAGGAGGGCGAGCGCGTCGAGGCCGACGAGCCGCTGCTCGAGGTCTCCACCGACAAGGTCGACACGGAGATCCCGTCGCCCGCCGCGGGTGTTCTCACCCGGATCGTGGTCGGCGAGGACGAGACCGCGGAGGTCGGCAGCGAGCTGGCCGTCATCGCCGGGGAGGGTGAGGACACCGGTTCGGCCGCGCCCGCACCGGCCCAGCAGGCGGCCGCGGAGCCGGAGCCCGCCGCTCCGGTCACCCCGTCGACGGAGAAGCCGGTCGAGGCGGAGGCACCCGCGCCGCAGGCCGCCGCCCCGGCGGGCAACGCCCAGGGCACGGAGATCAAGCTTCCGGCGCTCGGTGAGAGCGTCACCGAGGGCACCGTCACCCGCTGGCTGAAGCAGGTCGGCGAGGAGGTGGAGGCGGACGAGCCGCTGGTCGAGGTCTCCACCGACAAGGTCGACACGGAGATCCCGTCGCCGGTCGCCGGCACCCTGCTGGAGATCCGGGTCGGCGAGGACGAGACCGCGAACGTCGGCGCGGTGCTGGCCGTCATCGGCACCCCGGGCAGCGCCCCGGCCGCCGCTCCGGCCCCGGCTCCGGCGCCCGCGCCCGCCCAGGCGCCCGCGCCGAAGGTGGAGAGCGCTCCGGCTCCGAAGATCGAGTCGGCGCCGGCCCCGCAGGTGGCCCCGGAGCCCGTGAAGGCCCCGGCGCCCGCCGCGGTCGAGTCGAACGGCGCCGGCGACGCCGGCTACGTCACCCCGCTGGTCCGCAAGCTGGCCGCCGAGAAGGGCGTGGACCTGTCCACCCTGACCGGCACCGGCGTGGGTGGCCGCATCCGTAAGCAGGACGTGATCGACGCGGCCGCGAAGGCCGCCGCCGCGAAGGCCGCCCCGGCCCCGGCAGCCCAGGCCGAGAGGGCTGCCGCACCGGTCGAGAAGGCCGCCGCGAAGGCGGAGCCGAGCCCGCTGCGTGGCCGCACCGAGAAGCTGACCCGGATCCGCGCCACGATCGCCCGCCGCATGGTGGAGTCGCTCCAGGTCTCCGCGCAGCTCACCACGGTCGTCGAGGTGGACGTCACCAAGATCGCCAACCTGCGGAACAAGGCGAAGGCCGACTTCCAGGCCAAGCACGGCGTGAAGCTCACCTTCCTGCCGTTCTTCGCGCTGGCCACGGTCGAGGCGCTCCAGCAGCACCCGGTGGTCAACTCCTCGATCGACGTCGAGGCGGGCACCGTGACCTACCACGGCGCCGAGCACCTGGGCATCGCGGTGGACGCGCCGAAGGGCCTGGTCGTCCCGGTCATCAAGGACGCCGGCGACCTGAACCTGGGCGGTCTGGCCAAGCGGATCTCCGACGTCGCCGAGCGCACCCGCAACAACAAGATCGGGCCGGACGAGCTGGGTGGCGGCACGTTCACGCTGACCAACACCGGCAGCCGGGGCGCGCTCTTCGACACCCCGATCATCAACCAGCCGCAGGTCGGCATCCTCGGTCTCGGCGCGGTCGTCAAGCGCCCGGTGATCGTGAACGACCCGGACCTGGGCGAGATCATCGCGCCGCGGTCGATGGTCTACCTGGCGCTGAGCTACGACCACCGGATCGTGGACGGCGCCGACGCGGCCCGCTTCCTGGGCACGCTGAAGGAGCGGCTGGAGGGCGGCCACTTCGAGGCCGACCTCGGCCTCTAAGGACGACATGGACCGGGGGGTGCGCCGTTGCGGCGTACCCCCCGTTCTGTTTTGAACCAACCGATCTTCGGGAAAGGGTCAGGTATGCGGATCGTCATGGCCGGAGCGTCCGGATTCCTCGGCACCCGGCTCGCCGAACGGCTGCGCCAGAGCGGCCACGACATCGTCCGGCTGGTCCGGCGCCCCTCCGAACGGCCGGACGAGTCGTCCTGGGATCCGGCGCAGGGCCGGCTCGACCAGGCCGTGCTGGCCGGCGCGGACGCGGTGATCAACCTGTCCGGCGCCAATGTCGGCGACCACCGGTGGACCGAGGCGTACAAGCGGGTGCTGCGGTCCAGCCGGATCGACACCACCGACACCATCGCCAAGACGATCGGCCGGCTGCCGGCGGACGAGCGTCCCCGGGTGCTGCTCCAGAGCTCCGCCGTCGGGTGGTACGGCGACACCGGCGATCAGGCGGTCACCGAGGAGGCCCCGGCCGGCAACACGTTCCTGGCCGACCTGTGCCGGGTGTGGGAGGCCGCGGCCCGGCCGGCCGAGGACGCCGGCGCCCGGGTGGTGCTGCTGCGCACCGCTCCGGCGATCGACGCCGGCGGCTCACTGATCAAGCCGCTTCTTCTGCCGTTCAAGCTGGGCGCGGGCGCCCGGATCGGTGGCGGGCGGCAGTGGATGTCCTGGATCGCCCTGGCCGACTGGCTGGCCGCCACCGAGTTCCTGCTGGAACGCGACGACCTGGCCGGCCCGGTGAACCTCGTCTCACCCCAGCCGGTGACCAACGCCGAGTTCACCCGGGAGCTGGCCCGGGTGCTGCGCCGGCCCGCCCTGTTCTCGGTGCCGGGCCCGGTGCTCGACCTGGTGATCGGCGGGCTGGCCGGGGAGGCGCAACGCAGTCAGCGGGTGCTGCCCGGGGTGCTGTCACAGGCCGGGTTCGCGTGGGCGTACCCCGGAATCGGCGCCGCGCTGGCGGCGGCACTCGATTCGCAACCGGTCATGGCCCCCTAGGAGAACAGGCTTTCTTGCTAACCTGCGGCTGATGTCCGTCGTCACCCCCACCCCCGCCGCGTCCGCAGATCCGCCCGCCGAGTCCACGCCACCGCCTCGTGGCCGACCTTGGCGTGCGCATCTGGCCGTCGCTCTGACAGCGCTCGCGCTGGCCGTCTACGTGACCAACGGTCTCTGGCGTGACCCGTACCGTCACGGGCTCTCCGACAACATCGGGGACCAGGCGTTCTTCGAATGGCTGCTGGGGTACGGGGTGTACACGCTGGGCCACGGCTCGGACCCGTTCTTCACCGATCTGCTGAACGTGCCGTGGGGCGTCAACCTGGCGGCGAACACGTCGATCTCGGTGTACACGGTGCTGTTCGCGCCGCTGACCCATTTCGCCGGCCCGCAGATCAGCTATGTGACGATCCTCACCCTGAATCTCGCCGGGTCCGCCTTCGCGTGGTATCTGTTCATGCGCCGCTGGCTGGTCCGCAGTCCGCTCGCGGCCGGGCTGGGCGGCATGTTCTGCGGGTTCGCCCCCGGCTTCATCTCGCACGCCAACGGTCACCTGAACTGGACGGCCGGGTGGGTGGCCCCGGTCGTCATCTGGCAGGTGCTGCGGCTGCGCCAGCCGGGCCGCTGGCTGCGCAACGGGCTGATCCTCGGCGTCATGCTGGCCGGCTGTTTCACGATCGCCGCCGAGGGCCTCTTCTACACCGCCCTGGCCAGCGGCATCTTCATCGTGACCTGGTCGCTGGCCGGGCCGGTCCGCGCCGAGGCGAAGGCCGTGGCGGGCACCGTGCTGCGGGCGCTCGGGGTGACCGCCGTGGTGGCCGGGGCGCTGCTGGCCTACCCGCTGTACATGCACTTCGCCGGCCCGCAGACGTTCTCCGGGACCGGGTTCAACCAGCGCTACTTCGCCGAGGACGTGGCGGCGTACCTGTCGTTCCCGAGCCGGTCGCTGGCCGCGCTGTTCGGGCTGGGCTCCACCCTGGCGCCCAACCGCACCGAGGAGTCGTCGTTCTTCGGCGTACCCGTGATCTTCCTGATGGTGGTCTCCGCGGTCCTGCTGTGGCGGCGGGCCGCGCCGGTCCGCCGGGCCACGCTGCGGGCGATCCTGGTGGTCGGCGGCGTCTTCCTGGTGCTGTCCTGGGGCCCCCGGGTGAACTGGATGGACGGCGAGCTGCCCATCCCGCTGCCCTACGCGGCGCTCGCCCACCTGCCGCTGTTCGACTCGGCGCTGCCCCTGCGGCTGGCGCTGGTGGTGGTCGGCGTCTTCGGCATTCTGCTGGCCCTGATCACCCAGGAGCTGGTGGACCGGCGGCTGTCGCCCAACCTCCAGACCGGGCTGACCGCGGCGATCGTGGCCGCGCTCCTGCCGATCTTCCCGCTGCCGCTGCGCCACCAGGAGCGGGCCCCGGAGCCGGACTTCATCGCGAAGGGCACCTGGCAGCGGTACGTGTCGGAGAACGGGGTGATCTCCGCCCTGCCGTTCGCGCTCAACGTGACGGCCGACGGGCAGCGCTGGCAGGCGTACACGATGGCTCGCGGTGGACCGCAGTTCCGGATCCCGGACGGCTACTTCCTCGGCCCGATGATCAACGGCGAGGAGGGCCGCAAGGAGCTCGGCCGGATCGGCGCGCCGCCGGGGCCGACCGACTGGCTGTTCACCCGCGCCGCCCTGTACGGCTACGTCGCCCAACTGAGCAACGCCGACCGCGAACAGGCCCGGCGTGACTTCGCTTACTGGAATGTGGAAGTGCTCTTCCTACCCGAACAGATCACCGGTTCCGACCATATGACGCTGTTCCGTGACGCGGTGGAGACGACCGCCACCGATCTGCTCGGTCCACCGGAGAAAGTGGACGACGTTCTGGTGTGGCGCATTCGTCCCGGCGTGGACCCGATCGAACGATGAATTCGGGGCTGGATAATCTCCGCGACGTGACGATCGCCGCGCCCGCCCCGATCACGGACCCGACTACCCCGGATTCCGACGACCCGGCCGACCCGACGACGAGTGAGCCCGAAGCCAGGCCCGCCTCCATGTGGCGGTCCTGGAAGTCGCACCTCGCGATGGCCCTCGTGTCGTTGGCCGCGGCCGTCTACGTCTGCCAGGGGCTGTGGCGGGCGCCGTACCGTCACGTGGTCGCCGACAACGTGAGCGACCAGGGGCAGTTCGAGTGGATGATGTCGTACGGCGTCTACCTGCTCCAGCACATGAGCAACCCGTTCTTCACCACCCTGCTGAACGCGCCGCGTGGCGTGAACCTGGCGATGAACACGTCCAGCACGTTCTACGCCGTGCTGTTCGCACCGCTGACCCATTTCGCCGGCCCGCAGGTCACCTTCGCCACCGTCCTGACGCTGAACCTGGCCGGCTCCGCCTTCGTGTGGTACCTGTTCCTGCGCCGCTGGCTGGTCCGTAGCGGGCCGGCCGCCGCGGTCGGTGGTCTGCTCTTCGGGTTCTCCCCCGGTCTCGTCTCGCACGCCAACGGCCACCTCAACTGGACGTCCGGCTGGATGGTCGGCATCGTCGCGTGGTGGGTGCTGAAGCTGCCGGAGAAGGGCCACCGGGTCCGCAACGGCGTGGTTCTCGGCCTGCTCTGCACCATGGGCTTCTCGGTGGCCGCCGAGGCGCTGTTCTTCTGCGCCCTGGCCTGTGCGCTGTTCCTCGGCGTGTGGGTGTTCTCCAGGCCGGGCCTGCGCGCCGTGAAGGAGTCGGCGGGCCGGGTCCTGGTGTCGCTGGGCGTGACCGCGGTGATCGCCGGGGCGCTGCTGTCCTGGCCGCTGTACATGCACTTCAACGGGCCGCTCAAGTTCACCGGCACCGGCTTCAAGATGCGGTTCTACTCCGAGGACCTGGTGTCGTACGTGGCGTTCCCGCTGCGGTCGGTGGCCGGTCTGTTCGGCTGGGGCGCCGACCTGGCGCCCAACGCGACCGAGGCCACCTCGTTCCTGGGCGCCCCGCTCGTGCTGCTCTTCGTCGTGGCGCTGGGCCTGCTGTGGAAGCGGTCGTCGCCGGAGCGCCGGGTCACGCTGCGCGCGCTGGCCGTCGTGGGGCTCTTCTTCTTCCTGCTCTCGCTCGGCCCGCGGCTGCGGTTCATGGGCGAGGAGCACAGCGACACCCCGCTGCTGTACGCGCTGTTCGTCGACGTCCCGCTGTTCGACTCGGCGCTGCCGGTCCGGTACACGCTGGTCGTGGTCGCGATCTTCGCGATCGTGCTGGCGCTGCTGGCCGACGAGTTCTTCAAGCGCGGGGTGCTGGCCAAGCTCACCGTCGGTGTGCTGATCGTGGCGGCGCTCGCCCCGATCGCCCCGCTGCCGCTGCGCACCCTGGAGCGGGCGCCGGAGCCGGAGTTCATCGCGAGCGGGAAGTGGCAGGACTACGTCACCAATGACGGTGTGATGACCTCGCTGCCGCTCTCCATCGACGTGGCCGTGGACAGCATGCGCTGGCAGGCGTACACGATGGCGCGCGGCGGCGACGCCCAGTTCCGGATCCCGGCCGGGTACTTCCTCGGCCCGCAGGACTACCTGGAGACCGGCCGGCACCTGGTGGGCCGGGTCGGCGCACCGGACCGGCCGACCGACAAGCTGTTCTACAAGGCCGCCCGCTGGGGCCAGGTGCCGCGGATCACGAACCTGGACCGGGCTCAGGCACGGATCGACTTCCGCTACTGGAAGATCCAGGCGATCTTCCTGCCCGCCGAGGTCACCGGCCCGAAGGGCCCGCTCAACCGGGACGCGCTGCTGCGGCTCACCACCGATCTGCTGGGCGAGCCGGAGCAGGTGCAGGACGTGCTGGTGTGGCGGATCACGCCGGGAGTGGACCCGGTCGACCGGACGGAAGAGGACTAGGCTGGCGGCGTGACGTCATCCGTCTTGACCGTTCTGCGCCCCGGCCTGGTCGACTACCTGGAGGCCTGGGAGGAGCAGAAACGCCTGCACGAGGCGGTGGTCGCCGGTTCCCAGCCGGACACGGTCCTGTTGCTGGAGCACCCGAGCGTCTTCACCGCCGGTAAGCGCACGGAGCCGGCCGACCGCCCGTTCGACGGCACCCCGGTCGTCGACGTCGACCGCGGCGGCAAGATCACGTGGCACGGTCCGGGGCAGCTCGTGGGCTACCCGATCCTGCGCCTGCCCGACCCGGTCGACGTGGTCGCCTACGTCCGCCGCACCGAGCAGCTGCTGATCGACGTCTGCGCCGAGTTCGGCGTGGTGGCCGATCGCATCGAGGGCCGCAGCGGCGCGTGGGTCCGGGCCACCGACGGCGGCCTGGACCGCAAGATCGCCCAGATCGGCATCCGGGTGTCGCGCGGCGTCACGCTGCACGGTTTCGCCCTCAACTGCGACTGCGACCTGTCGAATTTCGACCGCTTCATCCCGTGTGGCATCCGCGACGCCGCCGTCACCTCGCTCAGCGCCGAGGTCGGCCGCCCGGTCCCGGTCACCGAGGTCATGCCGATCGTCGAACGCCACCTGGCCACGCTGATCTGATGGCCCTCTACCGCAACCCGCAGGACAAACGGGTCTTCATCCCCAAACCGGGCGGTGGCCTGGTGCTCAATTTCGGACACCCGGTCGCCTGGGCCATCCTCGTCAGCACGACGATCATCCCCTTCGTGATCGTCGCGGTGGTCACCCTGGCCGTCCTTCTCTAGCCTGACCGGGCGGCTGGCGCCGCACGGTCCGGCCCGGGCGGCTGGCGCCGCACGGTCCGGCCCGGGCGGCTGGCGCCGCACGGGCCACCGGGTCCGGCTGGCTCTCAGCCCAGCGCGGGCGGCATGGGCGGGACCCGGCGGACAGGTCGCTTTCCGCCCCGGGCGGTGCACGTAGGCGTACCGATGAAAGGTCTTCAAGGGAGGCGCCACACCTGGATCAGGCCGTCGGATTGCTGGCAGGCCAGGTGGATGCCGGTGCGGCGGCAGGCGGTGGAGAGCGTCCCGGAGATCGCGCCGCGGGTCTGGCCGGTGTGCCAGTCGATCAGGCGGAGGCCGTCGCCGGCGGGGCGCAGCAGCAGGTCGCCGAGGGGAAGTCCGGGGCCGAGGCCGGTACGCGCGGCGCCGGTCTCCGGGTCCAGGAGGGTGACCTCGCCGCCGATGGTCAGGGCGAAGCCGTCGATCCAGCTCTTCCAGTGGACGTCGGTCCAGGCCACCGAGCCGTCCTCGGGGTTCAGGGCCTGCAGGCCGCCGCCGCCGGAGACGCAGATGTGGGTGCCGCAGGGCTCGACGAACTTCGGGATGACCGAGCGGACGGTCCACATCTGGGTCAGGTCGGGCAGGTGCAGGGCGGTCAGGGCGTACTCGCCGAGAAGGTAGGCGTGGTCGCCGACGATCCGGATCTCGGACGGCTCGCCGGAAGGGGACGCCTGATCGGTGCGGCCGGCCACCCGGCCGTCGGAGCGACGCAGGGTGACCGCCCCGCCGGTCTCCTCCAGGACGACCACATAGCGGCCGTCGGCGGCGGCCGACTCCGGGGGCTGGTGGAACGGCCGCCACCAGGCGACCTCGTTCGTCACCGGATCACGGAGGCCGAGACGTGACTCCTCGTCCCAGAGGACGAGCGCATCGCCGGCGGGCAGCGCCGCCTGGAGTGCGGTGGCCGCGTCGGCGCCGGTACGTGTGTCGGCCACCACCGGCGCGCCGCCCATGTTGCCGCCGACCATCACCGCCGAACCGGACACCGCCAGCGCCGGCATCGCGCCGAACCACTCGGTCTGCCGGTGCCAGCGGAGCCGGTTCGTGGTCAGGTCGTGCGCCAGGACGTCGACCCGGCCGTTCGCCAGGGTGCGGGTGCTGTAGATGGTGTCCTCGGTGAGCAGCCAGGAGCCGGTGGCGGTCTCGGTGGTGGCCACCCGTTCCAGCGGCGGGACCGGACGTTCGAGGTGATCCGGGCCGAGCAGCAGCGCCAGCGCCAGCACCAGGACCGATGCGGGACGCCAGTGCCGGGCCCGGCGCGGCGGGGCGGGCGCGGGAGCCCGGTCGAGATCAATGATCATGGGAGCCGCCAGATTCTCGTCGTCTCGTCGTCCTGGCACGCCAGGTGGGTGGCCGTGCTCGCGCAGCGCGACGGCACGGAGATGTCCAGGACACCGCGGAGCCGTCCGGTCGCCGCGTCGGTGACCACGCCGCCCTCCCGGACCAGCATCGTGCCGGCCGGCCGGGCCTGCCCCAGGTCGGCCTGGACGGCGCCGGTGCCCGGGTCGAGCCGTACGAGCCGCCCGTCCTCCCCGGTGGCGAACCCGCCGGACCAGGCCCGCCACCGCAAGTTGGTCCAGATGATCGACCCGGTGCGCTGGTTCACGGCGGTCACCCCGGTGGCGCCGGTCACGCAGAACGCGTCACCGCACGGCTCCGCGGCGGCGGGCCCGGTCAACCGGGCCGTCCACAGCCGCTTCAGATCGTGCATCCGCACCACGGTCATAGAGTCTCCGGTGAACAGGAACATCCAGTCCCCGGAGACCGCCGTCGTGTAGACGGCGCCCTGGACGCTGAGGTTCGCGGCGGTACGGACGGTCGCGCCGGTGTCCCGGTCGTAGACGGCGCCGGTGCCGCCCAGGTTGACAACCCGCACCTGACCGTCGCCGCCGGTGACCGCGAGCGGCCAGCCGTCCACCCACCGCCACCAGACGGGCCGGGCGGTCACCGGGTCGAGCAGGCCGATCCGGCCGTTCTGCCGGAGCAGGATCCGGTCCCCGGCGACGCGGGCGCCGAAGTCGGCCCGGCGGATCTCCCCGGTGCGGGCGTCCAGCAGCAGCATCCGTTCCTCGGGGAACTCCACCGCCAGGTGCGGGCCGAACTCGTGCAGTACCGGAATCATGCCCACGCCCCCGAGCGGCCGGGTCCAGAGCACCTCGCCGTCGACCGGCCGGGCCGTCACGTCGAAGACGTCCTCCCCCGGCCGGCCGGTCACGCTGTAGATCATCCGGTCGGTCAGCAGCCACGTCAGGTTTCCGGCGCCGAGGTCGGCGACCAGCCGCGGCGCGAGATCCGAGGACGGAACCGTCGACGCGCCCAGCAGGAACAGCAGCACCGCGGACAGCAGCACGGGCAGGCCACGCGACCGGTGCCGGGGCCGCCGCACCGGATCGGGCGGCGGCCCCGGCACATCGAGGTCGATAATCACGATGGCATTGAACTACTACGGCGCGACCCGGTGCAGGTCACGCGGGAACGCCGTCACCTCCCGGACGTTGGCGGCGCCGGTCAGCCGGGCCACGAAGCGCTCCAGGCCGATCGCCCAGCCGCCGTGCGGGGGCATGCCGTAACGGAACGCGTCCAGGTAGCCCTGCTCGCCTTCCTCTCCCAGTACGGCGACGTAGTCCTCGTACCGGTGCAGCCGCTGACCGCCGGTGACGATCTCCAGGCCGCGGAACAGCAGGTCGAAACTGTTCGACCAGGTCGGGTCGGCCGGGTCCGGGTGGGTGTAGAAGGGCCGCTTGCGCATCGGGTAGCCGGTCACGAAGACGAACTCCGACCCGTGCTCGCGCAGCGCCCACTCGCCCACCGCCCGCTCGTGCGCGGGGGCGAGGTCGGGCTCGTCCTCCGGCGCCCCGGCGATCCGCAGGGCCTCGGCGAAGTGCACGGCGGGAATCTCGTCCGGCACCCCCGGAGTCTCGACCATCCCGGCGACCTCGCCGATCATCCCGGCGATCGTCCTGGTCAGCGCCGCCATCACGTCCCGGTGGTCGCGGATGAAGCCCAGCTCGGCGTCCATCGACGTGTACTGGGCGAGATGCCGGGCGGTGTCGCTCGGCTCGGCCCGGAACACCGGCCCCACCTCGAAGACCCGCTCGAAGACGCCGACCATCATCTGCTTGAAGAACTGCGGCGACTGCGCCAGATAGGCGGGCCGCCCGAAGTAGTCGAGCTCGAAGACGTTCGCACCCGACTCGGTCGCCGACTCGACGATCTTCGGCGTGTGGATCTCGACGAACCGCTGCTCCTCCAGCGCCCGCCGGAAACCCCTGGTCACGGCGGCGGAGATGCGCAGGTTCGCGGCCCGCGACGGATGCCGCAGCGCCAGCGCCGCGTGGTCCAGCTGGGTGGGCAGGCTCGCGCTCAGCGCGGGCCGATGCAGTTCGAACGGCAGGGGTACGGCGACCCGGCTCGTTTCCTGGATCTCCGGTGAGGTCAGCTCGACACCCTGCGGCGCCTGCTCGTTGGCGGTGACCACGGCGGTCACCTCGACGACGGTCTCCTCGGAGAGCTGTTCCAGCTGTTCACGGGCGGCCGGGTCGGTGACGACCACCTGGCTGAGCCCGGCGGCGTCCCGGACGATCAGGAAGGCCACCGACTTGAGCAGCCGCCTGCGGTGGATCCAGCCGGCGATCGTGACCTTGGTGCCGGGTTCCGTGGTCGCCAGCTGGGTGGAGAGGATGCGTTGCATGGCGGGTTACCTCCTCTGGTGCTGCAACGCGGCCCCAGGGAGGTGCGGGCGAGCGGGATCCTCGCGGTACCACCGCACCTTCGCGCCCCTTGTCAGGGCGCCTCTTTGTCGTGCTGCGGCTCCGGGGTGTCTTCACGCTCCGGCGCACGGGCCACCCTTCACAGCTGCCGGGTGGCTCTCTCGGCCGGCGGATCGAAGCGCTACTCGGTCCCATCAACGCCGTGCCCGGCACGTTAACAGTCCGCGATGTGCCGATCACCTGAATATCGAGTGACGGCTGCCACAACTTCGGTCACGTGAGCCTCGTCGCCCCCGCATCGCGCCCGGCGGCGGCGGGCGTATCTTCGGACTGTGACTATTGCTCCCGAGGGCCGCCGCATGCTGCGCATCGAGGCGCGCAACGCCGAGACTCCCATCGAGCGGAAACCGCCGTGGATCAAGGTCAAGGCGAAGATGGGCCCTGAGTACACGGAGATGCGCGGCCTGGTGCAGAAAGAGGGTCTGCACACGGTCTGCCAGGAGGCCGGCTGCCCCAACATCTACGAGTGCTGGGAAGACCGCGAGGCCACCTTCCTCATCGGCGGCGACCAGTGCACCCGTCGCTGCGACTTCTGCCAGATCGACACCGGCAAGCCGGCCGAGTTCGACGCCGACGAGCCACGCCGGGTCGGCGAGTCCGTCGCCACCATGGGCCTGCGCTACGCCACGGTCACCGGCGTCGCGCGTGACGACCTGCCCGACGGCGGCGCCTGGCTCTACGCGGAAACCGTCCGCCAGATCCACAAGCTCCAGCCCGGCTGCGGCGTCGAGCTGCTGATCCCCGACTTCAACGCCGACCCGGCCCAGCTCGCCGAGGTCTTCGGCGCCGCGCCCGAGGTGCTGGCGCACAACGTCGAGACCGTCCCGCGGATCTTCAAGCGCATCCGCCCCGGCTTCCGCTACGAGCGCTCCCTCGACGTGATCACCCAGGCCCGTGCGGCCGGCCTCGTCACCAAGAGCAACCTGATCCTCGGCATGGGCGAGGAGCGCGCCGAGATCTCCGCCGCCCTCCGCGACCTGCACGCGGCCGGGTGCGAGCTGATCACCATCACGCAGTACCTTCGGCCCACCCCGCGCCACCACCCGGTCGAGCGCTGGGTCAAGCCGGAGGAGTTCGTCGAGCTTCGCGAGGAGGCCGAGGAGATCGGCTTCGCGGGCGTGATGAGCGGGCCGCTGGTCCGCTCGTCGTACCGGGCCGGCCGCCTGTACCGTCAGGCCCTCGACGCCCGGGGCTGAGCCCTCCGACGCCCCGCGGGCCCAGGCCTGAGTTCTCCGACGCCCGCGGGCCCAGGGCTGAACCCTCCAACGCCCGCGGGCCCAGGGCTGAACCCTCCAACGCCCCGCGCCCACCGGCGTGGGGCGTCGTCGTTCCCCACGCCGGGCAGTGGCCCTCGGAGTGACACCGTGGCTTCCGGCGCCGCGCCTTCACCCCGGCCACACACGGAAGAAGCCCCGCACCATTCGGCGCGGGGCTTCTGACCGGCTACTTCTTCTTGGACTTAGTGGCTTTATTGGACTTCTTCGAGTTTCTGGACTGCCTGGCCCTCTCGATGTCGCTGTCCGAACCCCATCGCGCCTCCGCGACCTCCGGAAAGAGGACCGGCGCGAGCAGCCTCAGAAAGATCATGGCGACCGGAGCCAGCCAGGCCCACCACGGCACCAGCGAGTTCGGCCCGAACAACAACTCGGCCACGCCGTAACCCACCTCGACAGCGGTATCCATTACTTGCCTCCGGGGGAAGGACTCGGGTCGGCTGAGGTTCCCCTACGGGAGAGCCGGCCCCCAACATCGGACCCCGGCCACCCGCCTTTAGCGTTTCCCAACCGATTGACAGAAACGCCGACGCCGCGTCCGACTGCTTCCGCCAGCCCAACCGCTCCCGTCAGCTGGCCGCTTCCGCCAGCCCAACCGCTCCTGTCAGCTGGCCGTTACCGCCAGCCCAGCCGCTCCCGTCAGCCCGGCCGCTTCCGTCAGCCCGGCCGCTCCCGCCAGCCCGGCCGCTCCCGCCAGCCCGGCCGCTCCCGCCAGCCCGGCCGCGTCCGCCAGCCCGGCCGTTTCCACCAGGCCCGGCCCCGTCGCCCGCCCCGCACGGAAGCGAGGCGAGGCCCGGATGGCGGTCAGCCGTCGAGCAGGCCCAGGCGATGGGCCACGGCGGCGGCCTCGACCCGATTGGTGACCTCCAGCTTGGCGATGATGCGGGAGACGTGGACGCTCGCCGTCTTCGGGGAGATGAACAGGCGCTGGGCGATCCGGCTGTTGCTCTGGCCCTCCGCGACCAGGCGCAGGACCTCACGCTCCCGGGCGGTCAGCACCTCGGTCCCGGCGGCGGGGACGGAGCCACCGCCCACCCCGAGCCGGCGGGCCAGGGTCTCCGCGGCCCCGGCCAGCGACCGGGCGCCCAGCGCGGTGGTGATCGCGCCGGCCTCGGTGATCGCCTCGGTCGCCGCCGCGCGGTCGGCGGCGACCGCCTCCGCGTAGTCGAGCAGCGCCGTGGCCAGCGGGAACGGCTGACCGTCCGCCCGCCAGGCCGCGACCGCCGCCCGCCACCGGTTGGCGCCACCGTCGAGCAGCGCGGAAACCTGAGCGGCGTACGCCGATTCGGCCGGATGACGCTGTGGCAGGCGCTCGGCCGCCGCGCGGATCAGATCGGCCAGCCCGGGTTCCTCATCAGGGGCGGTCTCCTGTGTCGTGGCGGTCGGCACATGATCATGTTCCGCACCGGACCACCCCCGTCCCGGGGCCAGGCCGTCGGGGACGGCCTGGTTCACCACGACCCAGCTCGCCGTGGACATCACCCCGGGCGCGGCGAAGGAACCGGAACCGGGAGGCGCGGAAAGCGGGGACGCCGGCAGGGCACGGGCCCCGCCGGGAGATGCGGAAAGCGGGGGCGCCGACACGGCACGAGCCCCGCCGGGAGATGCGGAAAGCGGGGGCGCCGACACGGCACGAGCCCCGCCGGGAGACGCCGAAAGCGAGGACGCCGACACGGCACGGACCCCGCCGGGAGGCTCAAGAAGCGGGGACGCGGACAGAGCGCGGGCCCCGCCGGGAGGTGCGGGGAACGAGGACGCCGGAAGGGCACGGGCCGCGGCGGCCAGCAACGGCCACGAGTAGCGGGGCAGGTGGTGGAAATAGCGGTCCCGCAGGGCGACCCGGGCGGCGGCCCGCGCCGTGGCCGGGTCGCCCGCCGCGAGCGCCGCGTGGATGCGCAGCTCCAGCAGCCCCAACCGCAGGTCGGGGTTGAGGAACGGCTTGGCCAGGTAGGCGGCCGCCTGGGCGACCAGGGCCTCCGCGCCGTCGTGGCCGCGGGCCAGGCGGAGGCGGGCGCGCAACCGCAGCCACGGCACGACCAGGGTGCCGGGCGGGTCGTGGCGGGCGGCCTCGGCGAGGCGGGCGTCGGCCTCGTCCCACCGGCCCAGGGCCATCAGCGCCTCGGCGTGGTTGGCCAGCAGGTAGACGCCGGTGGTGCGGCTGACTCCGACCCGGTCGGCGTGCGGGACGCCCTCGGCGGCCGCGGCGGCGGACTCCGCATACGCCCCCACCTCGTACAGCGTGTCGGAGATGTTGACCAGGCCGTGCGCGAGGTTCGGGATGTCGCCGGAGGCACGGGCGCGTTCGATCGCCCGGCGCACGGCGGGCAGGCTCTGCTCGGGCGGCAGGTGGCCGCTGCACACCTGGCCGAAGGTGATCTCGGCGGCGATCCGGGCGGCCTCGTCACCGAACTCGCCGGCGCACGCCATCACCTGCGCCGCGATCCGGCCGGCCTCGTCGCCGTCGATGCCGGAGAACACATAGGCCACGTCGCCGAGCAGTTTCAGCCAGGGCAGGTCGGGCGGGGCGAGTTGGAGCAACCGGTACGCCTCGCGGGCCTCCGCCGCCCCGTCGCTCTTCCCGGCGTTGCGCAGCAGTTTGGCCCGCCGGATGAGCAGCCGGGCGGCCCTGGTCGGCTCGGCCTCGCCGTCCAGGTCGGCGAGCGCGGCCCGGGTGAGCCGGCCGGCCCGCCCGTGGTCTCCGGCGTCGATGGCCGCGAGCGCCGCCTCCTCCAGCAGGTCGAGGTGGCACTTGCCGAGCAGCTCGGCGGCGTCGGGCACCTGCTCCCACAGCTCGAGGGCGCGCTCCAGCAGCCGGGCCTGCTCGGCGAACGCGTAGCGGCGACCGGCCGCGTCGGCGGCCCGGCCCGCGGCGACGAGCGCCCGGGCGTGGTCGCGGGCACAGAACCAGTGGTGGGCGATCTCGGCGGGCGCCCGGTCGGCCGCCACCAGCCGTGGCTCGGCCTCGATGGCCTGGGCATAGTGGGCGTGCAGCCGGGCCCGCTCGCCGGGCAGCAGGTCGTCGTGGACCGCCTCGCGAACCAGCGCGTGCCGGAACTCGTAGCCCCCGTCGGGGTCGAAGACGATCATCTGGGCGGCGACGGCGGACCGCAGCGCCGACTCCAGGGCGGCGTCGTCGACGTCGGCGACCCGGGCGAGCAGTTCGTGGCCGAACCGGGTGCCGCCGACCGCGGCCACCCGCAGCACCCGCTGGGCCGCCTCGGGCAGCTGGTCGACCCGGGCGAGCAGCAGGTCGCGCAGCGTCTCCGGGATGTCGCCGCAGCGCGGGTCGGCGGAGGCGGCGAACTGTTCGATGAAGAACGGGATGCCCTGGGCACGCTCGCAGACGGCGTCGACGGTGGGCCGGTCGGGCTCGGCGCCGAGCAGGTGGCCGAGCAGCTCGGCGGTGCCGTCGCGGTCGAGCCGGTCGAGGTCGTGGCGGTGGACGCCGCGGACCCGCTCCAGCTCGCCCAGGAACGGTCGCAGCGGGTGGCCGCGGTGCAGCTCGTCCGTCCTGTACGTCGCGACGAGCAGCAGGCGCGGCACCCGGGCCGAGCGGACCAGGAACCCGATCAGGTCACGGGTGGACCGGTCGGCCCAGTGCAGGTCCTCCACCACGAGGACCACCGGGCGCTGCTCGCCGAGCCGGGCGAACAGTGCCCCGACCAGCTCGAACAGATGACCCCGGTGGCTGCCGCCGAGCTCCGGCGGCGACCCGAGCTCGGGCAGCAGCCGGGCGAACTCGGCCTCCCGCCCGGCGAACACCGCGCCGCCCTCGTGCCGGGCCAGCTCGCGCAGGGCGGCCGCGAACGGGGCGAAGGGCAGGCCCTCCTCCCCCAGCTCGAGGCACTGGCCGACGAGGACCCGCGCGTCCAGCCCGCGGACGAACTCCTCGACCAGCCGGGTCTTGCCGACGCCGGCCTCGCCCCCGATCAGCAGGGCCGGCGCCTCACCGCCGCCGGCCCGCCGGAACGCGTCGTGCAGGGTGGCGAGGTCGGCATCCCGTCCGACCAGGACCGTGCTGTGCGCGCTCGCCACCATGAGGTCGAGCATGCCACGCCCGTACGACAGAACCTCTGCCCCGATCACGATGCGAGAGGCCGCCGATCGTCCCGCCGCCACCTGGGCCATCGGCCGGTACGGCGTGCCCGTACGGTCGCGGCCTTCCGGACGAGCCGGTGGTCCTCGGCGGCCCGGATGCGCTCGTCGAGGTGATCGCGGACCAGGCGGAACTGAGTGTCGGGGTCGCTGAAGGGAATCATTTGCGGGACTCCTGTCGGTTGGTGTGACACCGACTCTTCGCCCGAAGGCGGCCTCGGGGCATGGGGCGGCCGCCTCATCCGCGACGTCGCCCCCTCCTTACGCACGGCCGTCCGGGTCCCCGGGACGCCGTAAGGTACCTGAGCCCCACTACACTTTGCGGCTATGGCAAAACCCCAGGAGAAGGTGTCGTTCCGCGAGCGCCTGAAGCAGATCGGCCAGGTGTTCGCGTTCACGGCGAAGCAGGACAAATGGTTCGTCCCGCTTGTCGTCACGGCGGTGGCGATCCCGGTGGCGATCACCGTTGTCGTCGTGCTCCTGACGGGTGGCTTCCTCTGGATCCCGGTCGGCATCCTGTTCACGCTGCTGGCCGTGCTGATCGTGCTCAACCTGCGGTCGAACACCGCGATGATGAACGTCGCGGAGGGCCAGCCCGGCGCCGCCGCCTCGCTGATGGAGAACATGCGCGGTGACTGGCGGGTCCGCCCCGCGGCCAGCTCCACGACGCAGTTCGACATGGTGCACGTGGTGATCGGCCGGCCCGGCGTGATCCTGCTCGGCGAGGGCGACCCGGCGCGCGTCCGCAACCTCATCGGCCAGGAGCGCAAGCGGCTGGTCAAGGTGATCGGCAACGCTCCGCTCTACGACTACGTGATCGGCAGCGAGGAGGGCCAGCTCCCGGTCCGCAAACTGCGCTCGACCATGCTGAAGCTGCCCCGCAACCTCACCGGCAAGGACGTGAACGCCCTGGACAAGCGCCTCGGCGCCCTCATGGCACGCCCCCAGATGCCGAAGGGCGCGATCCCGAAGAACATGCGGCCGAGCAAGGGCGCGTTCCGCCAGCAGCGACCGCGCTAGCTTTGCTCCGCTTCGCTCCGCGGCAAAACGCCTTGTAACCGGTGTCGAGGCAGGTGATTTCCCGCCGCCAGCAAAACCCGCTGGCGTCGGCAAATCAGCTGCCTCGACACCGGCGGCGTTTTGCGGGGAGGGTGAGTGCACCGCCGTACAGGTGGGTTGACCGTTTCGTGGGTGGGTGGGTCGCTTGCCGTACCGAAAATGGGGTTGATTCATCGACAGGGGCCTTCATGATTCGTTCGGGGCGCTAGCCTCGGGTCTACGCCGCTTTCCGGCGGTCCACGCCGGACGGTGACGCAGACTCGCACGAAGGAGCTCCGCTCGTGGTCAGCACCCTGGCGGTCCCCGGCACGTACCCGACTCTCCGCGACGCTCTCGAGGTCGCCCCGGACGGGGCCACCGTCGTCCTCGCTCCCGGCACCTACCGGGAGCGCATCGATCTGACCGGGCGCCGCCTCACCGTGCGTGCCTCCGGCGATCCCGGTTCCGCCGTCGTGGACGCGTCCGGTCTGGACGGTCCGGCACTGGCCGTGTCGTCGGGCGAGGTCGACGTGGAGGGCCTCGCCCTCACCTCGGACGACTATCCGGCCGTGGCGATCGGCGGCGGCCGGGTGCGGTTGCGGCGCTGCGAGCTGTCCGCCGGCTACGGCTCGGCCCTGCACGCCGACGGCGGATCCATGGTCGACGCCACCGAGGTGCGGGTGGTGCGCGGCCAACACGGGTTCGTCTACTCCGACGCGGGCGGCACGGTCGACTCCTGCGAGATCCGCGGCGTCTCGGACGACGGGGTGATCGTGCGGCTGGGCGCCGACCCGGAGATCCGCGGCACCAAGGTGAGCGACTGCGGCTACCGGGGCGTCTATGTCTACCAGTCGGCCCGCCCGGTGATCGAGCGCTGCGAGGTCTCCGGCACCGGTGACGCGGGCATCGTGGTGGCCTATGCGAGCGCGACCCGGATCGTGGAGACCTGGGTGCATCAGACGCACGGTTCCGGGATCGTGATCGGGCCGGGCTGCACGGCGGTGATCGAGCAGTGCCGGGTCGAGCAGACCGCGGAGCCACCCGTCGCCGTCGACCCGGGCGCGCAGGCCACGGTCACCTTGACCGACACCGGCGGGCTGCCGCAGGCCGGCGTCGTCGCGGCCGGCGCCGCACAGGACGCCGCCGAGGTCGACCGGCTGCTCACCGAACTCGACTCGATGATCGGCCTGGCCGGGGTGAAGAACGAGGTCCGGGCCCTGATCGACGAGATCCAGGTGAACGAGTGGCGGCGCAGCGCGGGCCTGTCGGTCGGCACGGTCAGCCACCACCTGATCTTCACGGGCGCCCCCGGGACGGGGAAGACGACCGTCGCCCGGATCTACGGCCAGCTGCTGAAGGCGCTGGGGGTGCTGCCGAACGGGCAGTTCCGTGAGGTGTCCCGGCGCGACCTGGTCGGACAGTACATCGGGCACACCGCGGAGAAGGCCACCTCGGTGTTCGAGGAGGCGATGGGCGGCGTGCTGTTCATCGACGAGGCGTACACGCTGGCCCGCGCCGGCGGGGCGGCCGCCGACTTCGGTCAGGAGGCGATCGACACCCTGGTGAAACTGATGGAGGACCACCGGGACCAGGTCGCGGTGATCGTCGCCGGCTACACCAAGGAGATGTCCGACTTCCTGGACGCCAACTCCGGTCTGGCGTCCCGGTTCGCCAAGACCATGGAGTTCGAGAACTACGGGCCGGACGAACTCGTGAGGATCGCCGACCGGATCGCCCGGCACGACGACTACATCTTCGACGAGGGCCTGCCGGAGGCCCTGTGGGAGCACTTCGGACAGCTCGAACGGGACCGGAACTTCGGCAACGCCCGGGAAGCCCGCAAGCTGCTGGAAGGCATGCGGAAGGCGCAGTCCGGACGGCTGCGGGCGATGGGCCGGATGCCCAGCCGCGACGATCTGCGGACGTTGATGCTCGCGGATCTGCGGGTGGCGATCCGCTGAACTACGGTGAGACAGCAGACCGACACCGACGGTACGGGGGAGGCGACGGGTGCACCGGGGTGAGGGACCGACGTACGGCGCCGCGGTGCCGCTGCGACCGCCGGGCAGCGCCGCCCAGCCTCCCCCGCCACGGCCGGTTCCGCGGGCCACGCCGCAGTACCGGCCGCCGGAGGCCTCGGTCCGGGCCGTACCCCGGCGCGGCCATCTGGGCCCGTTCAGCCTCGCGCAGATCGTGGCGGCCGAGGCGGCGGCGCTGGCCCTCGTCTTCGCCGTCACGCAGAACATCGCCACCCTCGCGGTCACCGTGGCCGGCGCGGCCGCGGTGGTGCTGGTCTTCTTCTCCCGCCGGCAGCACCGCTGGTGGCTGGAGCACCGGCGGGTCGCCGCCGAGCACCGCCGCCGCCGGGCCGCCCGGCCGGATCCGCGGTCCGGGCCGGTGCTGGCCGCGCTCCGTTCGGTGGCGCCCGGCCTGACCGTGCGGGACGTGACCGCGTCGGACGGCACCGTCGGCGTGGCCCGGGACGAGGCCGGCTGGTACAGCGTCGTCGCGGTCGACCCGGCCGTCACCGAGGTGCCGATGGACGCGCTGGCCGGAGCGCTCGCCGGCACCGGGCAGCCGGGCCTCGTGATGGAGCTGGTCACGCACACGGTGCCGGCGCCGAGCCCGGACGTGCCGGCCGCCTCGCCGTCCGGGGCGTCGTACCGGCAGTTGGTGGAGTCGGTGAGCGCCGGGCCGGTGCCGGCCTACCGGGAGACGTCGATCAGCGTCCGGATCGACGCGCAGGCGCTGGCCGAGGCGCTGCTCGACCACACCGCCGACCCGGAGGCGGCCGCCACGCTGGTCGGCGGGCTGGGCCGGAAGGTGGCGGCCAACCTACGGCGGCTCGGGATCACCGGCCGGCCGTTGGACGCGGATCAGCTGCTGGCCCTGCTGGCCCGATCGTGCGATGTGGAACCGTGGGCGCTGGCCGACGGCCCGGGCGTGGACGAGGCGTGGACGCATTGGCGGTCGGCGCGGCTGATCCACCGGACGTACTGGCTGAAGACCTGGCCCACGTCGGCCACCGAGATCGGGTCGCTGTTCGCCTGGGCGGCGACCGCCCCGGCCGCGCAGACCAGTGTGGCGCTGCTGCTGAGGGCGGGCGCCGGGGACGAGGTGGCGGTCCGCGCGTTCATCCGGATGGCGGCCCGCCCGGACGCGGACCTGGCCGCCCTGGACCGGGTCCTTCAGGAGGGCGTCCGGCGGGCCGGCGGCGAACTGCTCCCCCTCGACGGCGAACAGGGCCCCGCCGCCTACGCCACCGCCCCGACCGGAGGTGGCGCGGGATGAGTCAGCCGTGGCCGCAGGAGGGTGGGGCCGCCTATCAGCAGCCGGTGCCCGCGCCCCGGCAGCCGGGGCAGGTGACGTCGGGGCGGGCGTCGGTGCCGGTGCAGCGGCCGGCGCCGGCGCCGGCCGATCCGTTCGCCCAGCAGCAGGCGGTGGCCGAGCCGGTGGCCCGGGGCCTGTCCGCGCCGGCGGTGACGTCGGCGCCGCTGGCCCGGCCGGGGACGTACCCGCCGGAGCGGCCGCCGGACGGGCCGCCGACGGGTCCGGAGGACGGTGCCGGCGGACCGGAGCGGACCGGGCCGTCGGGGCGGGTCAGCCGGCTGCGGATCGGCTGGCACGCGATCCCGCGGGCCGGGTTGCGCCGGGTGACGGTCACCCCGGCCGCGCCGCCGGGGCTGCTGCTCGGGCGGGACCAGCGGCAGGCGCCGGTGCCGTTGCGGTTGTTCGCCCCCGAGCCGGTCCGGGTCACGCTGGTCGGCGGCGTGTGGGCGGCCCAGTTGCTGATCTTCCGGGCGTTCTCGGTCGGGGTGCGGGTGGTCGTGGTGACGACCGAGCCACGGGCGTGGGCCGGGTTCGGGGAGCGGGCCACCGGGCAGCAGAACCGGCTCACCGTGATCGGGCAGGAGCCGGGCGGGCCGTACGGCGGGACCGCCCAGACACCGCTGATGACCGTCTTCGACCTGGGGATGACCGGCCCGGCAGCAAGCCCACCGCTGGGCCCGTGGCACACCCAGCTCACCATCCTGCGGCAGTTGGACCGGCCCGGGGTGGCGGCCGTGCAGGAGGCCGGCCTGGTGGTCCTCCAGCGGCTCGGCGGCGACGAGGCGACCCTGGTGGCGGCCGCCCTGAAACTGCGCCCGCAGAGCGGTCAGCTCCTCCAGTCGATGAACGACGACATGATGGCCCTGATCGGCGACGGCGACGACCGCTACCTGTTCCTGAACCAGACCCCGATCGAGCAGCAGTACGTGGGCCTCCCCCGCCGCTAGGGCGGGGCCTGCGGGGCCACCGATCTCAGCCCGGCGCGGCGGCACAGGCGGGACCGGGCAGACGGTCGCGCCGGCTCACGGGAACTGCCGCATCTGCGGTGGGAGCGGCGACACGCGTACCGGAAAGGAAATCAACGGCCCGGCGGGGACCACGCGAGCTGGACCAACCGCGCGCCGTGCCGTCGGGTGACCATCCACGCGCGGCCCGGCGGCAGCGGCTGGGGTTTGATGTTGCCGAAGAGCGGCCCCTCCTCGCGGGATCCGGACATCATGATCCCGGGCGAGGCGAGTTCGCGGATGCGGCCGATGACCGGGTCGAACATGGCGCGCCCGGCGCCGCCGATCCGGCGGGTGATCACCACGTGGAGCCCGATGTCGCGGGCCTGGGGCAGGAATTCGAGCAGTGGGGTGAGCGGGTTCGGGCTGGCCGACGCGATCAGGTCGAAGTCGTCGACGAGGACGTAGAGCTCGGGGCCTTTCCACCAGCTGCGGTTGCTGAGCATCTCGGGGGTGACGTCGGGGCCGGGGAGGCGTTCCCGCATGGCGACCGCCACCTGGTTGATCAGGTCGGCGGTGACCTGGTGTGAGGTGCCGTAGCCGATGGTGTGTTCGGGCGCGACGCAGCCGAGCAGGCTGCGCCGCAGGTCGACGAGGAGGAGCCGGGCCTCGGCGGGGGTGTGTGACGCGGCGACGGAGCGGGCCAGGCTGCGCAGGAAGGAGCTTTTGCCGCTTTCCACGTCGCCGAAGAGCAGCGCGTGTGGTTCGGCGTCGAAGTCGAGGTGGACGGGTTGCAGGTCGACTTCGGCGATGCCGATGGGGACGGCGCCGCCGCGGGCCGGGGGCAGCGCCTCGAACGGCAACTCGGCGGGCAGCAGGCGCACCGGCGGGGCGGGTGTGGTGGTCCAGTGGTCGGCGACGTGCCGGACCAGGTCGGCGACCGCGTCGGCCAGATCGTCGACGCGCTGTTCGCGGTCGATGCGGGGCAGGGCCGCGAGGAAGTGGTAGCCGTCGGGGGTGAGGCCGCGACCGGGCGCGTCCTCCGGCACGTTGACCGCCTCACGCCGGTTGATCACCGAGTCGCTGGCCTCGCCGAGACGCAACTCGACGCGGGTGCCGAAGACGTCGCGGATCTGCGGGCGGACGTCCATCCACCGGTTCGTGGCGGCGAGGATGTGGATGCCGAAGCCGAGCCCCCGGTTGGCCAGCTCGTGCACGGCGCCTTCCAGGTCCTCGAACTCGGTGCGCAGTGTGGACCAGCCGTCGACCACCAGGAAGACGTCGCCGAACGCGTCCTCAGCGAACCGGCCCTGCGCCTTGGCCCGCCGGTACGCCGCGGCGCCCTCCACGTTCTCCCGCGCGAACATCTCCTCCCGGGCCCGCATCAGACCGTGCAGTTCGGCGATGGTGCGGCGGACCTTGTCCACGTCGCGCCGGGTCGCCACCCCGCCGACGTGCGGCAGGTCGGCGAGCGCGCTGAGCGGGCCGCCGCCGAAGTCGAGCCCGTAGAACTGCGCCTCGCGCGGGGTGTGGGTGAGCGCCAGGCTGACCACCAGGGTGCGCAGCAGATTGGACTTGCCGGACTGGGCGGACCCGACCACCATCACGTTGCCGGCCGCCCCGGCCAGGTCCAGCCACATCGGGTCGCGGCGCTGCTCGTACGGCTTGTCGATGATCCCGCCGAGCGCGTGCAGGCCGCCGAACCGCTCCTCGGCGTCGACGGTGAGCCCGCGCTCCGGCATGGTGACGACCGGCGGCAGCATCTGGCCCAGGGTGGGCGCCTTGTCCAGCGGCGGCAGCCACACCTCGTGGGCCGGCGCGCCCTTGCCCTCCATCTGCCGGACCAGCACCTCGATGAGGGTGTCCCCGGTCGCGGTCTCCTCCGGCGGGGCGGTGTCCTCGTCCGGTGAGTCGGAGAGCAGCGGCGCCACGTAGAAGGTGGAGAAGTCGCGGATCGGGTTGCCGCCCCGCCCGCCGGCGCCGGGCAGGTCGCCGTTCTGCCGGACGACCCCGGAGACATAGGCGGCCTTCACCCGGATCAGACCCTCGGTTCCGGTACGCAGATAGCCGTGCCCCGGCGATCGGGGCAGTTCATAGGCGTCCGGCACGCCGAGCACGGCCCGGCTCTCCATCGACGAGAAGGTGCGCAACCCGATCCGGTACGACAGGTGCGACTCGAGCCCGCGCAGCCGCCCCTCCTCGAGTTTCTGCGAGGCCAGCAGCAGGTGGATGCCGAGTGACCGGCCGACCCGCCCGATCTGGACGAACATGTCGATGAAGTCGGGCCGGGCGCTGAGCAGCTCGGAGAACTCGTCGACGATGAACAGCAGGCTGGGCAGCGGGGCGAGCGGCACCCCGGCCGAGCGGGCCCGCTCGTAGTCACGCTGGGACGCGTAGTTGCCGGCCTTGCGCAGCAGCTCCTGCCGCCGGGTCAGCTCGCCCTGGATGGCGCCGAGCATCCGGTCGACCAGGGGCAGCTCGTCCTCCAGGTTGGTGATCATCGCGGCGGTGTGCGGCAGCCGGTCCAGGGAGGCGAAGGTGGCGCCACCCTTGAAGTCGACCAGCAGCAGGTTGAGGATCTCCGGGCTGTGCGTCATGGCGAGCGCCAGCACCAGGGTGCGCAGCAGCTCGGACTTGCCGGAGCCGGTGGCGCCGACGAGCAGGCCGTGCGGGCCCATGCCGTCCTGCGCGGACTCCTTGAGGTCCAGCTCGACCGGGCGGCCGTCGAGACCGACCCCGATCGGGACGCGCAGACGGTCCCGGTTGGGGCGGCTGGCCCACAGTTCGTTCAGGTCGATGCCGTACGGGTCGGGTTGTTCCAGCAGCTCGGCCAGCCCGGTGTCCTGGGAGATGGCCGGCTGGTCGGCGAACGAGGCGGCCGACAACCGCAGCGGCGCCAGCTCCCGGGCCAGCACCTCGGCCTCCGCGAGACTCAGCACGTCGGCCTTCCCGACCTCGGTGGGACCGTCCATCGTGGTGCCGGTGACAGTACCGTCGGCGGCGATCTCCAGGACCACCGAGCTGTCGTCGAGCAGCCGGGGCGGCGGCACCGACAGGTCGACGATGGTGACCCCGGCGACGCCGCCCTCGGTCATCAGGTGGTCGGAGCCGGCCGTCGAGCCGCCGTCGATGATCACCATGACGTGCGGGCCGCCGCCGGGCGCGCCGGCCGGGTCGAACCGGGGCCGGTTGACCAGCACGTCGTCGAGCATCGCCTCGAGCGCCGGGATGCTCGGGGCGACCAGCCGGACCGGGCCGATGGCGTCGGTCTTGCCCGGATGCTGGCCGTGCGGCAGCCATTTCACCCACTCCCAGCGGGCGCGTTCGTGATCCGGAACGCAGACACCGATCCGCAGGTCGTCGGGGGCGTGGAAGGTGGCCATCTGGGCGATCAGGGCCCGGCTGAAGTCGTGCACCGGCTGGTCGGCGCCGCGCACGTAGATGTGCGAGAAGTCGCGCAGCGCCACCGAGACCGGCAGGTCCGGCACCACCGAGTAGGTGCTCACGAACCTGCGCAGGGCCATGGCGCAGAGCGGCTCCAGCTCGTCGACCGGCCGGGTCTGCGGCGGGACGAGACGGGTGGCCACCTCCTGCGGGCCGACCGCGATCCGGACCACGGTGAAGTCGGCGTCGCCGCGGCGGCGCTCCCAGAGGCGGCCGCTCTCGGTGAACGTCCAGAGGGTCTCCGGGTCCGGGTTGCGGTAGTAGAGCGCCTCCCGCTGGCGGCGGATGGTGTCCCGCAGCTGGGCCCGGAGCTGGGAGAGATGCCGCAGGTACTGCCGGCGCGCCTCGATCATCTCGCGCTTGCCGGGGCCGGACTGGTTGCCCGCCATCATCGCGATCATGCCGAGGATGGAGACGCCGTACATCGCGCCGGCCACGTAGGCGATCGGGCCGCTGCGCTGGGTGCCCATCATCAGGCCCATGGCGGCCGCGCCGGCGCCCATCGGCAGGATCATCAGCATCCGCTGCCAGCCCTTGCCCTGCGGCGGGGGCACCTCGGGCGGCGGGTCGAGCGGCACCTCGCCGGACGGCATCACGGGCGCGGGCCGGCGTGGCGGACGCTTGATGATCGTTACTGTCACACTGGGCTCCCCGTGGGTGACGTAGCGACGACCATCCTATCCGTCATTTGTGCACGTGAATGGATCTTCGCGGCTTGCTACGTTGTCCACTGTGAGCGCACCCGCACCGAGCGGGCCCTCGCTGGCCCGGGTGACCATCGCGGCGCCGACCCGCCGCCTCGACCTCGCGCTGCCCGACAACATGCTCGTCGCCGAGCTGCTGCCGCACCTGCTCCGGCACGCCGAGGGCGCGCTGGGCGAGCCGGCCGAACGCTACGGCGGGTGGGTGCTGCGCCGCGCCACCGGCACCGCCCTCGAACCCGGGCGCAACCTGGCCGCGCAGGGCGTCCGCGACGGGGAGCTGCTGCACCTCAACCCGGCCCGGGAGGACTGGCCGGAGCTGGCGTACGACGACGTGGTCGAGGTGATCGCCAGCGGCTCCCGGCGGGCCGCCCGGTCGTGGAGCCCGGCCGCCACCCGGCGCTGCGGGCTCGCGGTCACCGCCGCCGCCCTCCTGCTCGGCCTGGCCGGGCTGGCCGCCACCGGTCCCGTCTGGGTGCTGCCCGGCGTGGTCGCCCTGGTGGTGTCGCTGGCCTGCGCGGTCCTCGGGATCCTGCTGTCCCGGGCCTTCGGGGACGCGAACGCCGGTGGGGTGGTGGCCGCGAGCGGCCTGCCGTACGCGTTCTTCGGTGGCGCCTGGCTGCTCACCCGGCCCGACGGCGGATTCCTCGGCGTGGGCGCCCCCGGCCTGGTCCTCGGCTCGTCCGCGCTGCTGGTGGTCGGCGTGATCGGGTACGCCGGGGTGGCCGGGCTGGCCCGGCTCTTCGTGGCCGGCATGGCGGCCGCCCTCACCGGCCTGCTGGCCGCGACGCTGGCGCTCGCCGGGATGTCCGCGGAGGGCGCCGCCGCGGTGGCGCTGACCGCCGCGATCGGGCTGCTCCCGGCCTATCCGGTGCTGGCCGGCTGGCTGGGCCGGCTGCCGTTCCCGGACCTGCCGAACCGGGCCGAGGAGATCCTGGCGGACAAGCCGATGCCGCGCCGGGCGGACGTGTTCGCCGCCGTGGTCCGGGCCGCCGAGATGCTGACCGGGTTCATCCTGTCGGCGGCGCTGTGCAGTGTGGTGGCGATGGCCTGGCTGGCGCTGTCCGGCCCGGACATCGCGGCCGTGCTGCTGATGGTCGCCGCGATCGCCGCGCTGCTGCTGCGGGCCCGGCTGCTGCCCACCCCGCAGCAGCGGGTGCCGCTGCTGACGGCCGGGCTGGTCGGGCTGGCCGGGCTCGGTGCCGGCCCGGTCGTCACCGGCGCCGTCTCCGGGGTGGTGCTGGTCGCCGGCGCGGCCGTGGTGGTCGCGGTGGCCCTGCCGTCGGCGCTGATCTACAGCCGCAAGGCGCCGTCGCCGTACCTGGGGCGCGCCGCCGACATCCTGGACATCGTCGCGATCATGGCGCTGATCCCGCTCGCCTGCGCGGTGATCGGCGTCTTCGACGACATCCGCGGCCTGTTCGCGTCGTTCGGGGGGTGACCGCCGGTGATCTCACGCCGCGACCAGTTGCAGTCGTACCAGTTCATGAACCAGCGGGTGATCTCGGCGCTGGTGATGCGCGAGACCGACCCGGCCCAGTCGCCGCTGCGCCGCGGCATCGGCGCCCTCTTCGGCGGTGTCATGGTGGCGATCCTGGTCACCGCCGGGTTCGGCATCTACGGCCTGCTCACCCGGACCGGCGCGAACCAGTGGCAGCAGGAGGGCTCGGTGGTGGTCGAACGCGAGACCGGCGCCAGCTTCGTCTACCTGCGCGGCCGGCTCAACCCCACGCTCAACTTCACCTCCGCGAAACTGGCCGCCGGCCGCCCCGACCCACCGGTCTTCCGGATCGCCGCCAAGTCCCTGACCGGCACCCCGCGCGGCGTCACCATCGGCATCGCCGGCGCCCCCGCCTCACTGCCCGAGCCGGCCCGCCAGGCCCGCCTTCCGTGGACCGTGTGCGCGGTCCCCGGCAACCGCCCCAGCACGGTCCTGCTGGTCGGCGCGGGCTCCCCCGCGGCCGCCCCGGCCGGCGACCGCGCCCTGCTCACCACGGACGTCACCACCGGCGACGTGCACCTGATCTGGCAGGGCCGCAAACACGAGATCAAGGATTCGCGTACGACGGTGCAGGCCCTGTTCGGCGCCGCCCAGCCGGTCCGCATCGGCACCGCCTGGCTCAACGCCCTCCCGTCCGGCGCCGACATCGCCCCGATCAACGTCAACGGCCGCGGCAACCCGTCCCCGGCCGCGGCCGGCTTCGACAACGGCGACATCCTGGTCACCCAGACCGGCAGCGGCCAGCAGTTCTACCTGATCCTGAACGACGGCCGCGCCGCCATCACCCCGCTCCAGCAGGCGGTCCTCAACGCCGGCTTCCCGGAACGCCCCAAACAGATCTCCGTCAACGACCTGACCGCCATCCCGGAGAGCCGCGCCCTGCAAAATGACGACCCGTCCGTCCGCGGCCCGCAGGTCGTGCCCGAACTGGCCACCATCGACCAGGGCGCATCGGCCTGCGCGGTGACCACGGCCGCGAACAAGCCCCCGGCGATCTCGGTGGGCGCTCCCGCCACCGCGTTCGGCGCCACCATCCCGACCGGCGGCGCCACCGGCAACGGCCGCCCGCTCGCCGACGCGGTCCAGGTCCCGGCGGGGCGGTTCGAGCTGGTCCGCGTACCGGGATCCGGCGGCTTCATGCTGATCACCGACATCGGCCTGCGCCACGCGATCCCCGACGCCGACACGGTGGCCCGCCTCGGCTACGCCGCCGCGAACGCCATCGAGGTGCCCACCGCCCTGATCAATTCCCTCCCGGCGGGGGTCACCCTCGATCCGGAGGCCGCCACCCAGCCGGCCGCCAACCCCGATTGACCCCATCTCCCGTACGGGCATCCGCCGCCCCCGCCGAAACCTGGCAGTCCCGCGGCACCACGCGACCTGGCTGCCGGGTCCAGGCCACCGCGCGACCGCCGGGCCACCTGCCGGGCCGGCTGAGCGGGTCGCCGAGTTCAAGGGCGATCCGACTCCGCCCGGCGCCCCAGTCCCTTCCACCCGGCACGGGCCACCTTCCCCGGGCCACCTAGCGGCGGGGTGCCGACTCGACGGGTTCGGCGTCCAGCAGCATGACCGGAGGGCCGGGCTCCAGCGGCTCGGGTGGGCTGTGCAGGTGGGGCGCCAGGCCGGGGCGCCAGTGGCGGCGACGGCTCCGGCGCACGGCGGCGGCCGCCAGCAGGAGGGCCAGAACCAGGACGGCGGCTATCCCGGCGCCGGTCAGGGCAATCGTGCGGCGCTGGAGTTCGGTGGCGTCGGCGGAGGGCGGGGGCGCCTGCAACGCCGGCAGGCGACGGGCGCCGGTGTCCACCACCTGGGCCGTCAGCGCCGCGTACGGGTTGATCACGCCGGCGCCGAAGGCCGGGCCGGTGGGGGCGGGACTGGCGGTCGCCACCAGATGGCGGGCGGTTTCGGCGGCGGTCAGGCCGGGGCGGCGGGCCCGGGTCAGGGCAGCCGCGGCACCTACGAAACCGGCGGCCACCGCGGTGCCGTCCACCTCGACCAGGCCGCGGCCGGTCTGAAGAGTGGGGACCGCGACGCCGGGGGCCACCAGGTCGACGAAGCCGCCGCGCTGGGAATCCGGCCAGATCCGGCCGGTCTGGTCGATGGCGCCGACGCCCAGGACGTTCGGGTAGGAGGCGGGGTACGGCTTGGGGTTGGGCTCGTCGGGACCGCCCAGATCACCGACCGCGGCGACCACGACGACGTTCCGTGCGGCCGCGGTGGCGACGGCGGCCTCGAGGTCACGGTCGTCGTCGTAGACGGGCTCGGCGACCACCACCACGTCGGCGCCGTTCTGTACGGCGACGGTGATGCCCTGGGCCAGCGAGTTCGCGGTGGGCTCGGAGCCGGCCGGGTCGTCCAGCATCACCCGGACCGGCAGGATCCGGGACGCCGGGGACAGGCCGGCCACGTCGTTGTCGCCGCCGGCGCGCTGGCCGCTGATGACGCCGGCGACCTGGGTCCCGGTGCCGGTGCAGTCCTGGTTCGCGCGGCCGGCCCCGATGACGCCGGCGCCGGCCAGGACCCGGTTGCCGAACTGCGGCTGGCCGGCGTCGACGCCGGTGGAGAGGACGGCCACCGTGATTCCGGCGCCGTTCTCCAGCGGGGTGACGGCATCGGCCTGCAACATCGCCCGCGGCCATGATCCGTCTATTTGATCACGGCCGGGTTTGGCACAATTCTGGCCGGGCGCCGCGAACGCGGGAACAGGCGCCGCGAACGCGGGAACGGGCGCGGCAAGAATCGGAACAATGATCGACAGGAACAGCGCCGCGGTCCTCATGACGCATATCCTCCGCACTCATCCACAACGATTCAAATAAATCATGACCCGGCTGCCCGAAAAGCCGCCCGACTGATCGCGGGCTCATTGCGATCTTGGACGATTGCCCACCGGATGCGGTGGACAACCGCCCAAGATCCGCAAGCGAACGAGCGGGCAAGCGAGCCGATTGCGGACCTTGGACGGCCGACCACCCGATCCGGTGGGCAATCGTCCAAGATCCGCGGGCGCAGCGCGGCGCGGGCGCGGGCGCGGCGCGGGCGCGGGCGCGGCGCGGGCGCGGGCGCGGCGCGGGCGAGCGGGCGAACGAGCGGGCAAGCGAGCCGATTGCGGACCTTGGACGGCCGACCACCCCATGCGGTGGGCAATCGTCCAACATCCGCGGGCACGGCACGCGCGAGCGGGCACGGCACGGCACGCGCGAGCGGGCACGGCACGGCACGCGCGAGCGGGCACGGCACGGCACGCGCGGGCGGGGCGTGGAGCGGCCGCCGGCGGGAGCCGGCGGCCCGTTTGCGTGTCGGCGCGCGGTCACATGCTGCTGGCGATCTGTGCGTCCACCTGCTGCATGCGCTCGGCCGAGGCGCCCAGCCGGACACCGACGCCGGCCAGCGCGGACTTGATCTCGGTGGCGCCCTGGTTCCACTTCTGCCGGGCCTCGTCGCAGGCGGTACCCGCGGCGCCGGTCCAGTCCTGGGCGAACAGCTGGGTGAAGGCGGTGTAGAGGTCGTTGAGCTCGCGGTCCATCTGGCCCTGGAAGGTGTTGATGGCGGCCGACACGTCGGCGATCTGGCCGAAGTTGTAGGTGATGTTCATGGTCTGGTCTCCGTTTCGGGTCAGCCGCGAAGGGCGTTGATGACGGAGCTGTCGGCGCCACCGGCAGCGGCGGCTCGCAGGTCCTGGGCGGCTTCCTCGTCGTTGGTGCCGTATGTCTGCGAGGCGGCCGACATCTTGCCGCCGAGTTCGTCGAGCGCCTGCATGATCTTCGTGAGGCCGTCGTTGAGTTGCGCCGAGACGTCCTGGAGGGCGTTGTTCGCGGTTCCGGCGAAGGCGCCGCCGCTGAGGCCCTGGATCTGGCCGAGGAGCTGGTTCATCCCGCTGGAGATGTTCTGTCCGGTGTCCGAGCACCGGCCGGCCATCGCGCTGAGCTGTTCCTGTGTGGCATGGACCTGACCCATGCCCGGCGTTCCTGCCACGATCGTCTCCCCGATTCTCGTGAGTGGGTTATGCCAGTCCGTACGCCGGCCGCCGGGATCCGGTTCGAAGCTTTTTCGGGGAAATCTCGTCGAACCCGTTTCGGGGCTCGGGCGTACTCTTCTGCGTCACCGCTCACCGCGATCGACAATCATTTTGATCAATTGGGGGAGGCGTGATGGGCGCAGACAATCCGTATGCGGACCAGACCGCGAAGAACACACGCACGCCGTGGCTCGGCGGCGGCCCGTCGGTGGACGTCGACCTGGACGGCCTCCGCGACTACGCGACCCTCATGGCGAGTCAGCAGACGGACATCATGTCCCGCGCCGCGTACCTGGCGCCGCTCGGCCAGATGCCGGCCGCCGCCTTCGACGGTGACGTGCTGGGTGAGGCGGACGCGGTCCGGGCGCGCCTGGTGGCGAACGCCGGTGAGTTGACCGTCTACATGCAGAAGCTGGCCGAGTCGGTGGGCAACATCGGCAACGCGGCCCGGACCGTCGCGGACAGCTACGGCAGCGGCGACGCCTTCTCCGCGGCCTCCCTCAACGACGTGCTCTTCGCGTACGGCGACAAGAGCGTGCCCCGGCCGGCGGGCCTGCCGGAGGGGGTCGGCGTGACCGTCCAGGAGCAGCAGGCGGCCGCGCGGCCGGCGGTCCCGGCGGCGGACAGTGGCGAGTGGACGACGACGTCGGTCACCCCGCTGTCGGCGTACCAGTCGCTGGAGACGGCGGCCGGGCCGAACGGCGAGCGCCGCGAGGTGACGACGTTCAGCGCGCCGGGCAGCGGGATCACCACGGTCACCACCACGGTGTTCGGCAGCGACGGCGAGACGGTGTCGTCGGTCACCACCCGCACCTCGGTCCGGCAGACCGGAGACGTCGAGATCAACGTCGAGGAGACCTTCGGACCCGACGGCAGGCAGACCGGGACGACGGAGACCCGGACACGGTACGACGGTGAGCACGTGACCGGCCGCAGCACCGAGATCCGCGACGGCGACGGGCAGACCGTGCACCGGACCGTCGAGACCACCGATCCGGGCACCCGCGAGCAGGTCACCGTCACCTCGGAACGCAACGCCGAGGGCGCGATCGTGGAGACGAACCGGGCGGTCACCGGCATCGCCACCCAGGGGCAGGAGGTTCCCACCCCGTCCATCGCCGAGAAGTACCGAGTGAACGGCTGATCCGATGGCTGACTACTACGGCGCGACCGCCAACCCCAACTACGGGTACAGCCCGTACAGCGGGCAGACGCACTACGGCAGCTACCCGCCTTCGCAGACGCCGTTCACCGGCTCGCCCGGCGGCGGCAACACCACCGGCATCGAGGAGATCCGTCAGCGGATCCGGAACATGCACCCGGAGCAGATGGCGGCGCTCGCCGACCAGTGGCAGAACGCCTGGTCGTTCATGGCGGACGTGAAGACGTTCCTGCTGAACCAGAGCAACGTGCTGCGGGACGAGGCGTGGCAGTCGCCGGCCGCCCGGGACGCGTTCCTGCGGCGGGGGCCCGGGGAGACGCTCGCCTACCTGGACGTGTGGATGGACGCCGCCCAGCAGAACGTGACCGCGCTGCGTCACATGGTCAACGTCTCCACCGAGGCCCGGTACGCGATGGAGCGGCTGGTCCGGGACTACGAGGACGAGCTGCGGGAGGCGCAGAACGTCGACTTCCTGGAGCACGTCGGCGCCTTCTTCACCGAGGGCGTCGGCTGGGACGCGGCGCGGCTGGAGGAGATCGAGGAGGACCAGTCGCGGGTCCAGGAGAAGTACCGGTACGAGGCGCAGAAGCTGGCCTTCTACTACGGCGACCAGTTCTTCGACTACATCGGCACGCTCACCAGCGGTGTCGGCCCGCCGGTGCAGCCGATGAACGCGGTGCTCAGCCAGCCGGCCGCGCTGCCCGGCGGTGGTGGCCTCCCGGGTGGGCAGGGTCCGGCACAGCTCGGTCCCGGGTTCCAGCCGCTGCCGGTCGGCAACCCGCCCGCGGCGCAGCTTCCGCCGGGCACGCTGCCGCCCGGGCAACTGCCGCCGGGTCTGCTCCCGCCCGGGGTCGCACTTCCGCTGCCGGTGGCGCCGGGCACCGTACCCCCGGGGTCTCTGCCGCCCGGTGTGACGCCTCCCGGAACCCTGCCGCCGGGCCTGTCGCCTGGTCTTCCGGCGCCGATCGGCCAGTTGCCGCCCGGTGTTCTGCCGCCGGCGCCCGGGACGTTGCCGCCCGGCACCCTCCCTCCTGGAACGTTGCCGCCGGGAACGTTGCCTCCGGGCAGTGGGCCGTCGGTGATCCCGCCCGGAAGTGTGCGGCCCGGTCTGCCTCCGCAACTGGGCCGGCCGGGGCGGAACGTGCCGGTTCTACCGGGCGGGCTGCCGCCGGGGCGGACGATCCGGCGGCCGAGTGCTCCGAGCGCACCGGTCGTGCCCCCGGGCGGGCGGGAGATCCGCCGTACCGGTCCGGCGACTGTTCCGCCGACCTCCCCGGCCGCGCGCCCCGGGCGTACCACTCCGGGTGTGACGCCGCCGCCTGCCCGGACCGGGCGTCCCGGCCGGACCACCCCCGGGGTGACTCCGCCGCCTGGCCAGGCCGGACGTCCCGGCCGGACCACCCCGGGGGTGACGCCGCCGCCCGGACGGACCTCTGCTCCCGGGGTCACGCCGCCTGGACAGACGGGACGGCCCGGGGACCGTGGGCGCGGGCGTCCGGGGACACCGGCCCGGCCCACCGGCTCCGGAGTGGACGCGTTCGGCCGTCCGCCCGGGCAGGCCGCTCCGCCCGTACTGAAGAATCCGGGTGAGGGACGCGGGGCCCGGCCCGGCAGCGAGGCCGAGATGCGCCGCCCGGCCGCGCCGCAGCGTCCCGGCGGCACCGCGCCGCCGGTGCTGAACCGGCCCACCTCGCCGGCCGCTCCCCCGCCCTACCGGCCGACCCGCCGGGATCGCGGTCTGCCGCCCTGGTCCGACCTGTTCGGCGCCGAGGAGGCCCGTAGGCGCGGCGGCTCCGGGGTGATCGACGCACCGGAGCGGGCCCGTCCGGACGGTGGCCCGTGGGGTCTGCGCAGCCGCGCGGCGACGCGGCCGGAGACGCCGGCCGAGCCGAACCGGCCCGGCACGGTCGCGCCCGAGCTGGGCCGGCGGCGGGGTGGCGGCGAGCCGGTCCCGGTCCGCGAGGACCACGACCTGGTCACCGACCAGCAGGCCTTCGGGGTACGGACGCCGGGCGGCAACGTGGTGACCGGCCGGGGCGAGGAACCGCCGGAGCAGGAGATCCGCCGGGCGTTCCGCTCCTGAACGGCCTCAGGGCCGGGGCACTGACACCACGATCGAGCCGGCGGCCCGGTCGTGCAGTCCCCGGCCCTCCTTGTTGAGCAGGATCGCGGGCACGAACAGGGCGAGCAGCACGGCGCGGAGCAGGCCGCGGCCGAGGCCGATCACACCGCCGAGCTCGTACGCCTCACAGCGGATCCGGAACAGGCGCATGCCCGGCGTCTCACCGAACAGGCCGAGGAAGAAGGTGTTGGCGGCGATCAGCACCACGACGGCCGGCCACGACTGTTCTCTGGGGCTGGCGTAGAGGCTCGCGATCAGCAGGCACAGGACCCAGTCGACGATCAGCGCGCCGAGCCGTGGGCCGAGTCCGGCCCCGTTTGTTGATGCAGCCACGGCGGCTGAGAGTACGCGATAGTGTCCGAAGAGCGGCTCGCGTCCTCGCCGTGCCTGCTCGAAGCGTTACGTAACACGGCGGAAACAATAGGGATACGCCGGGGCAACTCCGTACCCATAACGTCGCGACCAGCCCTGCCAGGTGGCGGCATGTGCCGCCCGGTATCGGAAACACTGTGCCAGGAGGACGTGTGTTCGCCAATCCCGAGGAACTCCTGCGATACCTCAAAGACGAGGACGTCAAGTTCGTCGACGTACGTTTCTGTGACCTCCCGGGTGTGATGCAGCACTTCAACATCCCGGTCGAGTCGTTCGACGACAGTGTGGTGACCGACGGCCTCGCCTTCGACGGGTCCTCGATCCGCGGCTTCCAGGCCATTCACGAGTCCGACATGATGCTGCTGCCGGACGTCGCCACCGCCTTCGTGGACCCGTTCCGGATCCAGAAGACGCTCGCGCTGAACTTCTTCATCCACGACCCGTTCACCCGCGAGGCCTACTCGCGTGACCCGCGGAACGTGGCCAAGAAGGCCGAGGCCTACCTGGCCGCCAGCGGCATCGCCGACACCGCCTACTTCGGCGCCGAGGCGGAGTTCTACATCTTCGACTCGATCCGCCACGAGACCTCGGCCCACCAGTCGTTCTACTACATCGACTCGATCGAGGGCGCGTGGAACTCGGGTCGTGAGGAGCCGGGCGGCAACCTCGGCTACAAGACCACCTTCAAGGGTGGCTACTTCCCGGTCTCCCCGGTCGACCACTACTCCGACCTGCGCGACATCATGGTCCGCAAGCTCATCGACTCCGGCTTCACCGTCGAGCGCTCGCACCACGAGGTCGGCACCGCGGGCCAGGCCGAGATCAACTACAAGTTCTCGACCCTGCTGCACGCCGGCGACCAGATGCAGCTGTTCAAGTACATCATCAAGAACACCGCGCGGGCCGAGGGCAAGACGGTCACGTTCATGCCGAAGCCGCTCTTCGGCGACAACGGCTCCGGCATGCACACCCACCAGAGCCTGTGGCTGAACGGCGAGCCGCTGTTCTACGACGAGACCGGCTACGCGGGTCTGTCCGACATGGCCCGGTGGTACATCGGCGGCCTGCTGCACCACTCGCCGTCGCTGCTCGCGTTCACCAACCCGACCGTCAACTCGTACCGGCGTCTCGTGCCCGGCTACGAGGCCCCGGTCAACCTGGTGTACTCGCAGCGCAACCGCTCCGCCTGCACCCGTATCCCGGTGACCGGCAGCAACCCGAAGGCCAAGCGCGTCGAGTTCCGCGTCCCGGACCCGTCGTCGAACCCGTACCTGGCGTTCTCGGCGATGATGATGGCCGGCCTGGACGGCGTCAAGAACAAGATCGAGCCGCCGGCCCCGATCGACAAGGACCTGTACGACCTGCCGCCGGAGGAGTGGGGCAACGTCAAGCAGGTGCCGGGCTCCCTCGACGCCGTGCTGACCTCGCTCGAGGACGACCACGACTACCTCACCGCCGGTGGCGTCTTCACCGAGGACCTGATCTCCACCTGGATCGACTACAAGCGCACCAACGAGGTCGACCCGGTCCGGCTCCGCCCGACCCCGCACGAGTTCGAGATGTACTACAACGTCTGATCCGATCGCGCGAAACGGCGGTCACGCTCGGCTCCCAGCCGACGTGGCCGCCGTTTCGCGTTGTCACAGCGAATCCGTTGCCGGGTGGCGGGCGCAGGGGCTGTTGGAGAGTTCGTGGGACACCGACGGCGCCTCACCCCGGCGCTACTACTGGCTCAGCCCGGAGGGCAAGCGCGTTCTCGAGACGATGAGTGAGACGTGGCGGCGTCAGGTCCGGGTGATGGATTCGCTCCTGGATTAGGAGGCGATCGGGTGGCACAGTTCGCGGCCTGGTCGGCGCTGCTGGTGGTGTATCTGAATCCGGGCCCGCTGACCTGCCCTGGGTGGCCGCGCTGGGCGGGATCCTGGTGGCGGTGGCGGCCCTGATGTTCTACCGCGAGGTGACCCGGGTGGAGCCGGCGCCGCGGCTGTCAGTGGTATGAGCGTCTGCCCAGGCGCTGGGCGAGGCTCCACAGGCGTTCGGCGCGGCGGGTGGCGGTGGTGATCGCGCGGGCCGGGTCGTGGGGCAGGCCGGCGACGATGAGGCGGCTCACCGGCCTGGCCAGGGGGTTCTCCGGGGCGCCGCCGGGGACGACGACGCCGAGGTAGGGGCGGCGCAACGTGCGCGGGGCGACCACCGCGAGGATGCGCCCAAGATGGCCGGCCTGGGCGACGATCGCGACCGGGCGATCGTCGCCGAAGTGGCCCTCGTGTTCGGCGCGCAGCAGGTTGGTGACGGTGTCGACGGAGTGCCGTTCGACGCGGATCGACGATTCGCCGATTCCGGCCGCCACCAGCCAGTTCCGCATCAGGTCGGCCTCCGGAACGCCGCGGAAGGTCTCGCCGGGCGCGCCGGGGCTGGTCCACGGGGTGCCCTTGCCGTCGACGGGCGACTTGTAGCCGGAGCAGACGATGAGCCCGCGCCCGAGCCGGCGGTGCAGGGCGGCCGCCGTCCGGCAGCGGTCCGCCCCGCCCGGGGTGAGGCCGGTTCCGCCGGCGTCACGGCCGTGTCCGGGTACCAGGATGTGCGTGACCCGGGTCAGCGTCAGCCCGGCCGTCCCCGGCAGCACCTCGAACTCCACGATCATCAGTCTGCCGGGCCAGCGTCAGCACGGCGGACGCGGTGGCGATCACCGGAACGGCCCAGCCGGCCAGGACGATCATGGCGAGGGTCCCGCTGTCGCCGGAGAACCCGACCGGCATCATCAGCCCGGTGAAGTAGGCGACCCAGACCAGAGGCATCCAGCGCCGCCAGCCGGTGAGAACGGTGCCGCGGGTGATCGCGACGGCGGCGAGCAGTCCGCCCACCACCTGGAGGAGCCCGCCGACGGCGAAGGCCGGGTTCTCCTCGTCGGTGATGCCGGCCGCCATGGAGATGACGGTGGCCACCGCGATCGCGGCATGCCCGGCCGCCCACAGCAGCAGCATCACGCTCCCGAACCGCCCCCAGCCGGCCGCCCGCAGCCGGTACAGGCCGTAGATCAGGCCGGCCATGCACAGGAAAGCGGCGATGTTGACCAGTGAGGACAGGGTGGACTGACCGTCGGGCGGCGAGATCACGGCCTCCAGCAGCCAAAGGGCGGCGCCGGCCAGTCCGGCGAGACCCGACGTCAGCGCGACACGGTTGCGGTCCATCGAAAACCTCCAGGGGTACGCCGATGCGATGAGCTCCAGTGAACGTTCGGGTGGCAGCCGTGCACATCCGTGCTGGCACCGAGTTCACCGCGGCGAAAAGGCCATACCGTGGGGACATGACGGCCCGTGGGTCCGCTGTCCTCTCGTACCTCCTCCTGTCGGCGACGGCCCTGCTGGCGGTCGCCGGGATCGTCCTCGCGGTGTCCCGCCAGGCTGCCGGCTACTTCGCCGTGGAGGCGGCGATCGGCCTGGTGTCGTCGCTGCTCGGGTGGTTCGTCACCCGCCGCCGACCGGGTAATCCGGTCGGCCCGCTGCTGGCGTTGCTGGGCTTCTGCCCGATGCTGATGGCCGTCTCCGACATGGCGGTCGGCTCGCTGCCGCCGCTGGTGGAGGCGATACGGACCGGCATCTGGATGCTCTGGTACGTCCCGCCCGCCCTCCTGCTGCTGTACTTCCCGGACGGCCTGCTGCCGGGCCCGCGCTGGCGGTGGGTGTCCCGGGGCCTGATCGCCGTGCCGGCCGTCTTCGTGGTGGGCGCCGTCTTCGATCCGGCGGCCTGGCCGTCCGGCCCGCCGGAAGTCCCGTGGCCGATCGGGCCGGTGGCGCTCGGTGTGGCGCTGGCGATGCTGCCGCTGCTGCTGGGCCTGCTGGTGGCGAGCGCGGTATCCATGGTGGTCCGGTACCGCCGCACCACCGATCCGGTCGGCCGTGCTCGGATCAAGTGGCTGGCCCTGGGCGCCGGCCTGCTGCCCGGGACGCTGCTGCTGTGCTGGTTCAGCTATCTGCTGCGGGGCGACTCCGACCTGGTGATGGTGGGGCTTACCGTGACCGGCGTCGGCATCCCGGCCGCGGCCACCGTCGCGATGCTGCGCCACGACCTGTACGACGTGGACCGCGCGCTCAGCGCCACCATCACGTACGGCCTGATCACCACCGGTCTGCTGGCCGTCTACACGGTCGTCGCGTTCGCGGGCGGCCGCCTGCTCGGCAGTGACTCGGCGACCACCGCGGCCGCCGCCACCGCCGTCTGCGCCGTGCTGCTGGCTCCGCTGCGGCGGCGGATCCAGGCGCCCGTCGACCGGCGCCTCTATCCGGTCCGGCGGGCGGCGCTGGCCGCGGTGGACCGGCTGCGCGTGGACGCCCGGGACGGCCGGGCCCGGCCGGAGCAGCTGGCCGAGGTGTTGCGCGGGGCGCTGCGGGATCCGGCGTTGCGGGTCGGCTACCGGCTGCCCGGGGCGGACGAGCTGGTCGGCGCGGACGGCGGCCCGCTGGGCGCGGTGCCGGCGGCGGACACGGTGCCGGTGCGGTTGCGGGGCGAGGAGATCGGGGCGCTGGTACGGGGCACGACCGGGTCGCGGGAGCTGATGCGGGAGCTGGCCGACGCGATCGCCTTCCCGGTGGAGGTGGTGCGGTTGCGGATCGACCTGGCCCGGGCGCTGCGGGACGTCGAGTCGAGCCGGGCGCGGCTGTTGCAGGCCGCGTACGCGGAACGCCGCCGCCTGGAACGGGACCTGCACGACGGCGCCCAGCAGCGGCTGGTGTCGCTGGGTCTGGCGTTCCGGCTGGCCCAGCGCCGCCCGGCGCCCGGCGAACTGGACGGGCTGCTCGATCACGCGGTGGCCGAATTGGGAACCGCGGTGGCGGAGCTACGCCGGATCGCGAACGGGCTACGGCCGTCGAGCCTCGACGACGGGCTGGCCGCCGCCCTGCGCGGGCTGGTCGACACCGTCCCGGTGCCGGTCACCGTGTCCGTGGAGGTGGCCGGGGTGCCGGAGGACGTGGCGATCACCGCCTACTACGTGGTGAGCGAGGCCGTGGCGAACGCGGTCAAGCACGCGGCGGCCGGGCACATCGACGTCCGGGTGCACGACGGCGGCGCCCGGCTGCGGGTTGAGGTGGCCGACGACGGGCGGGGCGGCGCGGTGCAGGCGCCCGGGTCGGGCCTGTCCGGCCTGGCCGACCGGGTGGCCGCCGCCGGTGGCACGTTGCGCCTGGTCAGCCCGGCCGGACGGGGCACCCGGATCGCCGCGGAGCTGCCGTGCGCATCGTGATCGCCGAGGATTCGGCACTGTTCCGGGAAGGCCTGGCCCGTCTGCTGGCGGACGCCGGGCACGAAGTGGTGGCCCGGGTCGGTGACGCGGGCGCGCTGCGTACCGCGGTGGACCGGCACCGCCCAGAGCTGGCGATCGTGGACGTACGGATGCCGCCGGAGCACACCGACGACGGGGCGCGGGCGGCCGCCGAGCTGCGTACGGCGTACCCGGATCTGGGGATTCTGTTGTTGTCGCAGCAGGTGGAGACCCGGCACTCGGTGTCGCTGCTGGCCACCAGCCGCAGCGGCTACCTGCTCAAGGACCGGGTGTTCGACGTGGACGAGTTCCTGGACGCGATCGTCCGGGTGGCGGCCGGCGGCACCGCGGTGGACCCGGAGGTGGTGACCCGGCTGCTGGTTCCGGCCCGCCGGGACTCACCGCTGGCCTCGCTGACGCCGCGGGAACGGGAGGTGCTGGCGCTGATGGCGGAGGGCCGCACCAATGTCGGCATCGCGCGGCGGCTGTGGCTGACCGAGCGGACCGTCGAGACCCATGTTGCGAACGTGCTGACCAAGCTGGGTCTGACCGGTGACGTGGAAGACCACCGGCGGGTCCTGGCGGTGCTGACCTATCTGGGTGCGGCGTGAGGGCGGCACAATCGGTCGGGTGGAGATCGGGGTGCTGGGGCCGCTACAGATAAAGAGCAGCGACGGGCGGCCGTTTCCGGTTCCGGGTGCTCGTCTCCGTACCCTCGTGGTGCTCTTGGCCCTGGACGCGGGCCGCGCCGTCTCCGCGGACCGGTTGATCGACGGCGTGTGGGGTGCGGAGCCGCCGGCCGCCGCCGGAAACGCGCTCCAGGCGCTGGTGTCCCGGCTGCGCCGCGCCGTGCCGGACCTGGTGATCGAGGCCGTGCCGACCGGATATCGCCTGGTCCTGGATCCGGACCGGGTGGACGCGCACCGCTTCGCCCGGCTGGTGGCGGAGGATCCGGCGAAGGCTGTGGAGCTGTGGCGTGGCGACCCGGAGTTCCCGGAGTCGGCCCGGGCCGAGGCGGTCCGGCTGCGGGGTCTGTGGCTGACCGCCCGGCGGGCCCGGCTGGCCGCCGAGATGGCCGACCGGGACGTGGTCGCCGAACTGGAGGCGCTGGCGGCCGAGTTCCCGCTGGACGAATCGCTGGCCACGCTGCTGATCCGGGCGCTGCGGCGGGCCGGGAACCGGGGCCGGGCGCTGGAGGTCTTCGCCGGGATCCAGCGGCGGCTGGCCGACGAGTTCGGGGTGGATCCGTCGGCGGAGCTGGCCGCCCTGCATCTGGATCTGCTGCGGGAGACCGGCCGGCGGGGCAATCTGCCGGCCGAGGTGAGCAGTTTCGTCGGCCGTGACGGCGACGTCCGCGCGGTTCGTACCCTGGCCGGCACGCACCGGCTGGTCACCCTGACCGGGCCGGGCGGCAGTGGGAAGACGAGGCTGGCGGTCGAGGTGGGCGCCCGGCTGCCGGGTCCGGTGTGGCTGGCCGAGCTGGCCCCGGTCCGCGATCCGGCGGAACTCCCGCAGGCGGTGCTGACCGCCCTGAACCTGCGGAGCCCGGTGACGCTGGCCCGGGAGACCACGCCCGCGCTGGCCCGGCTGCGGGAGGCCGTCGCGGCCCGGGAGATGCTGCTGATCCTGGACAACTGCGAGCACGTGATCGGCGCCGCCGCCGAGTTGGCGGACGTGCTGCTGCGGGCCGCGCCCGGCCTGCGGATCCTGGCGACCAGCCGGGAGCCGCTGGGTATCGCGGGTGAGCGGCTGTTCCCGGTGGAGCCGCTGGGTCTGCCTCCGGCGGGCGCCGGTCCGGAGGTGGCGGGCCGGGCTCCGGCGGTCCGGTTGCTGCTCGACCGGGCGCCCGGCCTCACGCTGACGCGTGACGACACCCCCGCGGTGGTACGGGTGTGCCGCGCCCTGGACGGGATTCCGCTGGCCATCGAGCTGGCCGCGGCCCGGTCCCGGACCCTGCCCGTCGGTGTGCTCGCCGACCGCCTGGCCGACCGGTTCCGCCTGCTGACCGGCGGCAGCCGGACCGCCCTGCCCCGGCATCGCACCCTGCGCGCGGTGGTGGACTGGAGCTGGGATCTGCTGTCCGAACCGGAGCGGCGGATGTGGCGGCGGCTGGCGCTGCTGCCCGGTGGCGCCGACGTGGCCGCCGTGGAGCGGGTGTGCGGCCCCGATCTGGATCCGCTGGCCGCCCTGGTGGACAAGTCGCTGCTGGTGCTGGGCGCGGACGGCCGCTACCGGATGCTGGAGACGATCCGCGGGTACGGCCTGGAGCGCCTGGACGAGGCCGGGGAGACCGAGGACGCGCGCCGGGCGATCGCCGGTCACCTGCTGGACCTGGCCCGGGAGGCGGAGCCGCGGCTGCGCCGGGCCGAGCAGCTCACCTGGATGCGCCGGCTGGCCGTCGAGCACGACAACCTGCACGCGGCGGTGCGGGCGGCGATCGTGGCGGCGGACCGGGCCACGGCGGTCGCGTTCTGCGCCGCGCTGGGCTTCTACTGGTGGCTGGGCGGGCACCGGGCGGAGGGGACGGCGCTGTGCCGGGAGGCGATGGCGCTGCCGGGTGCGGCGGACCAGGCGGAGCTGGCTCTGGTGTACGCGTTCTCCGCCATCAACGGCATCGAGGGCCTGATGGAGTTCACCGAGGTGCAGGCGGCGTTCCGCAACGCGTGGGGGGCGGCCGCCGGGGTCGACGGCGCGCACCCGCTGCTGCGCCTGCTCCAGCCGCTGGTGACGCTCTCCTCGGCGGATCGGGGCGACGACCTGTTCGGTGGGGCGCGGGCGCTGCTGGACGATCCGGATCCGTGGCTGCGGGCGGTGGCCGTCATGTTCATCGCCCAGATCCGGCTGAACTTCGGTGAGGATCTGGAGACCGCCGAGGCCGAGCTGCGGCAGGCGCTCGCCGGGTTCCGTGCGGTCGGTGAGCGCTGGGGTCTCGGGTCCACGCTGACCGCGCTGGCCGATCTGGCGGCGGCCCGCGGTGACCGGGAGGGCGCGGTCGCCTGCCAGCGGGAGGCCCTGGCGCTGATCGAGGAGGTCGGTCTGCGGGAGGAGCTGCCGCAGTTCCGGGTGAAGCTGGCGCACCAGCTGTGGCTGACCGGGGACCTGGACGGGGCGCGGGAGATGCTCGACCGGGCGGAGGAGCACGCCCGGGAGGACGGTGGGGCGGCGGTGACCGCGGCGGTGCGGCACGGGCGGGCCGCGATCGCGCTGGCCGAGGGGCGGGTGGACGAGGCCCGGGAGCTGGCCGCGGCGACGCTGCGCGTGATCGACCGGTCGACGGTGGCGCCGCAGTTCCGGGCTCTCGCGTACACCACCGCGGGCCTGGCCGAGGGCGCCGCGGGCGATCTGGACCGGGCCGGCCGGCTGCACCGGGAGGCGCTGCGGACGGCCGTGGCGGTGCTGGACGGGCCGGTGGTCGCGACGGCGCTGGCCGGTGCGGCGGACCTCGCGGCCCGCGCCGGCGATCCGGCGCGGGCCGCGACGCTGCTCGGGGCTGCCGACGCGGTCCGCGGCTCGCGGGACCGGTCCGACCAGCACTCGGACCGGGTGGAGCGGGCGGCCCGCGCCGCGCTGGGCGACGCGGGCTTCGAGGAGTCCTACCGGCGCGGCGCCGGGGTCACCATGCGGACCGCGCTAGACGCGGCGGCGGAAGGCCCGCACCGAGAGCGGCGCGAAGACCACCAGGAACCCGGCCGCCCAGACCAGTGACCAGGTGGCCGGCCCGGCGACCGGCCCGCCGCTGAGCAGCCCGCGGACCGCGTCGGTGAGGAACGTGGTCGGGTTGATCTCGGCGAACGCCTCCAGCCAGCCGGGCATGGTGGACGGGTCGACGAAGGCGCCGCTGGCCATGGTGATCGGGAAGAACAGCACGAACCCGAAGATCTGCACCTTCTCCGGGGCGCTGGCCAGCATCGCGACCAGCACCGACACCCAGGACAGCGACATCGCGAAGACGAGCAGCAGGCCGAACGCGGCGAGCACCGCCACCGGACCGGTCTCGATCCGGAAGCCGAGGACCATGCCGAGCCCGAGGAGCAGGGCGATCGCCCAGGCCTGCTTGATCACGTCGGCGCTGATCCGCCCGGCGAGCGGGGCGAACCGGCTGATCGGCAGGGACCGGAGCCGGTCGAAGACGCCCTTGCTGATGTCGGTGTTCAGGCCGATGCCGGTGTTCATGGTCGCGAAGATCAGGTTCTGCACGATGATGCCCGGCAGGGCGAAGGTCAGATATTCGGCCGGGCTGCCCGCCATGGCGCCGCCGAAGACGTACGTGAACAGCAGCAGGAACATGATCGGCTGGACACTGAAGTCGATCAGCTCGAACGGGTTGTGCTTGATCTGGACCAGGGTGCGCCAGGCCAGGGTCGCGGTGTTGCGCAGCGGCATGGTACTCACGCGTTCGCTCCCGTCAGGCTCAGGAAGACCTCGTCCAGGCTGGGGCTGCGCAGCGCCAGCTCGTCCACGGTGAGGCCGTGCTCGTCGAGGTCGCGGACGAGTTTCGCGAGCGCGCCGGGGTCGCTGACCGGGGCGGTGACGATCTCACCGGTGACCACGGCCGGCCCGGCGGCGACCCGGCCCACCGCGTCCCGGACCCGGGTGAGCTGGTCGGCGAAGGCGGGCCGGACGGTGACGGTCTGCGCGCCGGTCCGGGCCTTCAGCGAGGCGGGTGTGCCGGTGGCGATGACCCGGCCGTGGTCGATCACCACGATCTCGTCGGCGAGCTGGTCGGCCTCGTCCAGGTACTGGGTGGTGAGCAGCACGGTCACGCCGTCGCGGACCAGGCCGCGGACGATCTCCCACACCTCGTTGCGGCTGCGCGGGTCCAGGCCGGTGGTGGGTTCGTCCAGGTAGAGCAGGCGGGGGTGGCCGACCAGGCTGGCGGCCAGGTCGAGGCGGCGGCGCATGCCCCCGGAGTACTTCCCGGCGGCCCGGCCGGCGGCGTCCGACAGGTCGAAACGCTCCAGCAGGGTACGGGCGCGCTCGCGGGCGGCCGGACGGGACAGGCCGAGCAGCCGGCCGATCATGAGCAGGTTCTCGGTGCCGGTCAGGGACTCGTCGACCGAGGCGTACTGGCCGGTGAGGCCGATCAGCCGGCGGACCTCGTGCGGCCGCCGGACCACGTCGTGGCCGCCGACCGTCGCGTGGCCGGCGTCCGGCGGGATCAGGGTGGCCAGCACCCGTACCGCGGTGGTCTTGCCGGCGCCGTTGGGGCCGAGCAGGCCGAGCACCGTCCCGGCCCGGACGGCCAGGTCCACGCCGTCCAGGGCGGTGGTGTCGCCGTAGCGTTTCACCAGGCCCTCGGCGACGATCGCGTTCGTGTCATCCATGGTGGAGACGGTGCCCGGCGGCGCTGACACGGCGCTGATGTGAGGGTCGGCGCCGTGTCAGCGGGTATCAGAGCAGCCGGCCCAGGTCGAGGAAGACGGTCTCGCCGGTGGCGTCGTCGATGCCGTCGTTGTCGGTGACCGCGTAGGTGCGGCCGTCACCGGCGACCGCGAGGCCCTCGACCTTGTCCTGCGCCCAGCCGCCGTCCGCCTTCAAGAGCGGCAGCAGGTCCTTGATCAGCTTCTTCTCCACGGTCGGCGTACCGGTCCAGGTGGCCGGGACGTCGAAGGTGTAGATCCGCTTGATCGCGGCGAGGGCGCCGCGCTGGTTGTCCCGCTCGATCACGGCGAACGTGTTCGCGTCGACCGCGACCAGCTCGGACAGGCCGACCCAGCCGGTGGGGGCGGTGTCCAGCGGGTAGAGCAGCCACGACCAGGTCCTGGTGACGGTGTCGTAGCGGCCGATCCGGGCGGTGTTCGCCGGGTCGCCCTTGATGGTGCGCTGCACGGCCACCCACACCGAGGCGCCGACCTCGGCGATGCCCTCCAGGCCGTTGCCGGTGATCGCGGCCGCGACGTCAGGGGACAGGGGGATCTCCTCCTGCACCTCGGCGCGCGCGTTCAGGCGTACCAAAAGATTCTGACCCTCGACGGCCATCCAGTAACCGCCCTGCTTGCGCACCACCAGGCCTTCGGCGTCGTAGCCCACGGGCGCTCCGTCCCTGGTGACGGTCAGCTCGCTGTCGATGACACCGTCGGTGGTGAGGCCGAGGACGCGGGTCGGCGAGTAGACGGCGTCGGTGACGCCGGCCAGCCGGTCCCGCCTACCGGGCACCGCCGAGAGCGCGGAGAGGGCGCCCCACGGGATGTCGTTCTTCGAGACGACCTGCTGGTTCTTCGGCGAGCCGAAGCCGAGGACCTGGACGGTGCCGCGGATGCCGATCGACGGGTCCTCCTCCTCGCTGGAGACGACGACCAGACCGCGCGACGGTACGGCGACGACGCCCTCCGGCCCGTTGGTGGTCGGGAGGAGCTGCCGGAACCTCGGCTTGGCCGGGTTCGACACGTCGTAGACGGCGGTGAAGTTGCCGCGCTCGGAGTTCACGAAGACGTACGGGATGCCGCCCATCCGAGCGAACGCCACGTTCTCCGGCTCGATGCCCTTGGCGTCGGAGCGCTTGTCCGGGTACTGCCCGTAGGCGACGGCGATGTGCTCGAGGCTGTTGCCGGCGTCCCAGACGACCTTGCCGGTCCTCTTGCTGAAGATCGACCAGCCGCGCGAGCCGCCCTCGTAGTCGCCCTCGTTGGCGGTGGCGAACAGGTCGTCGGTGATCCAGGCGACGCCGTCCGGCTCCCGCTTCGCGGTGATCGTCCCGGTGAGCTCGATCCGGTCGTCGTCGAGGATGTCGACGCCGCTGACCGTGACCGTCCCCGCGTCGATGCTGTTGATGATCTTGCCGGAGCGCAGCGACACCACGGCGAGGTGGTTGTTCTCCTGGAGCGAGACGACCGCCTCGTCGCGGGAGTTGATGCTGACGTACTCGGGCTCCGGGTCGGTCGGCGCCACTGCCGACAGACCGGACAGATCGATTTTTCTGACCGCCCACGTCCGGGTGTCGACGACCGCGAGCCACCCGGCCGGCGCCTGCGGGATGGCGCCGTCGTCGACGTCCTCGTCCCGCTCGTTCTCGATGGCGACCGCGATGTAGCGGCCGCTCGGGGCGACGGCGACCGAGTCCGGCTGACCGCCGAGGTCGATCTCGCGAACGGTCTTCCGGCTCACGGCGTCGATCACGACCAGCTTGCCGGACGGGTCGGTGAAGCTGGTCCGGGTGTTGACACCGGCCAGCAGCAGACGGCCCAGGTGGGCGACCGAGGTGGGTTCGCCACCGACCGCCAGGGTGCCGGCCGGCTCGGGCGCCGCCGGGTTGGTGATGTCGACGAAGCCGAGGCGTTTGCCCGGGCTGTCGGTGTAGACGACCGTACGGCCGTCATCGGTGACGGTGGAGATCTCCGCGGCCGCCGTGTCGCCGATCGACGAGTTCAGGTAGGCCGGGAAGGTGGAGAGCCGGCGGAATTCCGGGGCGCGGCCGTGTGCCGCCGCCGCGGACGGCACTGCCAGGACCGCGACGGACACGACCGCCGAGGTGGTACGGCGAATGGACATGCGCCCTGACTACGCGATGATCTTGTCCGGTTCGTGGACGTCAGACGAACGACGCGTGCCGACCGGTGTCCAGATCAGCAGAGCCAGGCTGAACCAGACATAAATGTTGCCGCCGATCAGCTCCAGCGGTGGCCGCGGCCGTTTCTCCCACAGCCACGTCACGTGCGAAGTCATCAGAAGGTACGCCGACCAGCCCAGATAGGGACGACCGTGGAGAATGCACCGGACCAGCGCCGGAATCAGCCACACGCAGTGGTGGATCCAGGTGACCGGGCTGATCAGACAGCCCAGGATGCCGGTCAGCGCCAGGCCGCCGACCACGTCGTCGCGGCTCCTCGCCACCCGCCAGGCCCACACCGCCATGGTGGCGAGCACGCAGACCAGCCACACCCGTGACTCGACGACCTCGATCGGCAGCCGGGCCAGCAGGCCGCGCTCCGACTGGTTGGACAGGTAGTAGAGCAGGCCGACCCGGTTGGTGTCCCACAGCGCCGACGTCCAGAACTCCCGGGACTCGTCCGGGAAGATCGCCCCGGCCAGCAGGGTCGCCCCGGCCGCCGCGCCGATCGCCGTACCGAGGGCCCGCCAGCGCCGGGTGACCAGCAGGTAGAGGATGAAGACGCCGGGGGTCAGCTTGATCGCGGTGGCCAGGCCGATGCCGACGCCGGCCCACTTCCGGCCACGGGCCAGCCCGAACAGCATGTCCCCGGCGACCAGCGCCAGCAGCAGCATGTTGACCTGACCGAAGGTGATCGTCTCGCGGACCGGCTCGAACGACAGCGCCAGACAGACCGCCACCGACAGGGCGAACCACGGCGTCCAGCCCCGGCGCTTGATCTCCGGGCCGACCAGCCAGTGCATGAGCAGCGCCGTGGTGGCCACCGTCATGATCGTCGCGACGGTCATCACGCCGAGCAGCGGCAGCAGCGCCATCGGGTACATGACCAGCCCGGCGAACGGCGGATAGGTGAACCCGTACGGGGTGCCCGGCCGCAGGAAGTCGTAGACCATGCCGCCGTCACGGAACCAGTAGACGATCGCCCCGTAGTAGACCCGGGAGTCGAAGTACGTGTTACGGAACCCGGCGATGACGATCAGTGCCACCGTGATCAGCGCCAGGACGGCGACTATCGCTTTTCGCTTCATGCAGAACTTTCCACGCTAGGTAACCGGCGAGCAGGGTCATCACGATCGCGCCCTGCGCCTTGGTGGCGAGGGCGAGGTTGTAGCCGTCCGGCAGGCACAGGGCGGCGGCCACCGCGGGCGGCACCACCAACCAACGGGTGTCGCGCCGGACGGTGGCGGCCAGGACGGCCAGCGGCCACAGCGCGTACCAAGGGTGGAACACCGGCGCGAGCAGCACGGTCGCGGCCAGCGCCAGGCCGGCGTACCGCAGCGGGTCTTCTTCTCTGGCGCGCGACCACAGCACCACGAGTACCCCGGCCAGCGCGATCATCCCCAGGATCCGGGTGACGGCCACCGCGCCGGGCACGCCGAACAGCTCCAGCGTCATGCCGATCGCGGTCGGCGGCGCGGTCCACTGCACCGACACCCCGCTGCCCGCGAGACCGGACACCCAGCCCAGGCCCAGCCCGGAACCGAACGAGACGGCCGCCAGCGCACCCGCCGCTCCCCCGGCGACCATCGCCTTGCGGGGCAGCCCCGGGAACAGCAGCACCACGAACGGCACCACCACGACCGCGGTCGCCTTCACCCCGACGGCCAGCCCCAGCAGGACCCCGGCGAGCAGCGGACGGCGGGCGACGGCCGCGGTCAGCCCACCGGCCATCAGCGCCACCATCACCGCCTCGTTGTGGGCGCCGGAAACCAGATGGATCGGCACGAGCGGGCAGGCCAGCACCAGCCACACGGCACGCTCCGGCGGCACCCCGGCCCGGCGCGCGATCCTCGGAAGACACCAGCCGAGTGCCACGACACCGAGCACGGCGATCAGGCGGAGCAGGGCGACGGTCCCGGTGAGTGAGCCGCCCAGCTTCGCGGCGATCGCCGCCAGGACCAGGAACACCGGGCCGTACGGGGCCGGGGAGGTGCGCCAGGTCGGCGCCACGGCGTCGGCCCAGGGACAACCCAGAAGATCGACACCGCCGGCGTACGGGTCGAGCCCGGCCGCCTGCTGCCAGCCCTGACAGGCGTACGAGTAGACGTCGTAGCTGCCCAGCGGCAGGAACGGCAGCAGTGGCAGCGCCCACAGCCCGGCCGTGACATAGGCCCACCGCAGACCGGGAACCGCTCGGCGCCCGGCCCACCACGCACTGATCAGCAGCACCGTGCCGAGCAGCCAGCAGAGCGGCAGCAGCACGCCGTCGCGCCCGGCCAGGATGGTGCGCGGCGTCACCGTGGGTTCCCACGGGCTGCTCGCGCCGCCCAGCCAGGCCGCACCCGCCAGGAACAGACTCCCTGCCAGGCCCAGGTAACGGACGAGACGGGGACGGGGCATGACAGGGACCCTACCGTGACAGGCTGCTACCAGGACGGTGGCGGTAGGGTCGGCGGGATGTGGGTCCGGCACCGGGTGGAGTGGATCACCGCGCTGGTCGCGGTGCTCCTCGGCATCGGCTACCTGCTGCTTCCCCCGATGGGATCGGACCTGGCCGCCCAGGTCGCCCGGGCCGCCTTCTTCACCGAACACGGCGTCACCCCGGTCGATCTGCGCTGGTACGCCGGGGTCGAACAGTTCGGCTACAGCCTGGTGTCACAGCCGGTGATGGCCCTGCTCGGGGTGCGGCTGACCGGCGTTCTCACCCTGGTCGCCGGGCCGGTGCTGATGGCGGTGCTGTTCCGCCGGACCGGTGCGGCCCGCCCCCTGCTCGGCGCCCTCCTCGGGGTGGCCGGATTCGCCGGGAACCTGGTGAGCGGCCGGGTGACGTACGGCCTCGGGGTCTGCTTCGGCCTCGCCGCCATGATCCTGCTCACCGTCCCCCGGTGGCGCCGCCTCGCGGCGGTCCCCGCGTTCCTGGCCGGAGCGACAAGCCCGGTCGCCGGCCTGTTCACCGGCCTGGCCGGAGCAGCCCTGATCCTGTCCGCCCTCCGCCCCGGCTCCGCGCCCATCTCGCCCAACTCTTCGCGGGCCCCAACCGCCCTCCCGACCGACTCCCCACTGACCACACCCGCCCGCCAGCCGCGCACTTCGCAGGCCTTGACCGCCCTCCTGCATGGCCCTTCGCCGGGTCCGGCCGAACCCGGCGCGCGGACCGATCGGCGGGTGCGGGACGGGCTGCTGCTGGCTGTTCCGGCGGCGGTGCCGCTCGCGGTGACCGCGCTGCTCTTCGGTGACGGCGGGTGGATGAACATCAGCCGCACCGACACCCTGCACGCCGTGGTGACCGGGCTGCTGGTGGCGCTGCTCGTGCCGCTGCGGCCGGTTCGGATCGGGGCGCTGCTGTCGTCGGCCGGGGTGCTGGCCGCCGCGCTGATCCACACCCCGGTGGGCCTGAACGCCACCCGCCTCGCGACGATGTTCGCCCTCCCGGTGCTGGCCGCCTACGCGACATGGCCCCGGCGCGCGATGCTCCGTACCCCGCTGGGCGCTGTTCCCCGTACCGCTGAGGGGTTTGCGGAAACCTCGGCCGCGACTCGCCGCTGGAGGCCGGCGGTCGCGTTGCTCGCGCTGATCGTCGCGGTGGCGTGGTGGCAGCCGATGGTGGTGCCGGGTGACGTGCGCGACATCGGCAACCCGTCGGCGGACGAGGCCTACTTCCGGCCGCTGCGGGACCGGCTGGCGGCCGGGACGCTGACCGGACGGGTGGAGATCCCGACCACCCGGTCCTACTGGGAGGCCGCCTCGATGGGCGGGATCCCGCTGGCCCGCGGCTGGCTGCGGCAGGCCGACATCGACCGGAACCCGCTGTTCTTCACCACCGTCCCGGGCGCTTCCGGAACCGGTGTGCCGCTGACCGCCGACTCCTACCGGGCCTGGCTGGACAACGAGGCGGTCCAGTTCGTGGCCGTCCCCGACGTGGACCTGGCGTGGCCCGGCCGGACGGAGGCGGAGATGGTCACCGCCGGCCTGCCGTATCTGTCGCTGGTCTGGAGCGACGCCCACTGGCGGCTGTACGAGGTGGCCGATCCGCGCCCGATCGTGGCCGCCCCGGCGACACTGGTCCGGCAGGACGGCGCGACGATCGTCTTCGACGCGCCCGCGGCCGGCGAGGTGCCCGTCCGGGTGCGGCACCACCGCTGGCTCACCGCCTCCGGCGGCGCCACCGTGACCGCCGACGGCGAATGGACCCGGGTCCGGGTCCCGGCCGCCGGCCGGTACACGCTGACCAGCAGCCTGATCTAGGCTGCGTCGATGTTCGCGGGCATCGATGACATCGACTGGGGTTCGCTGGAGCACGCCTACGGCTCGGCCGAGGACGTGCCGGGCTGGATCCGCGGCCTGGTCGATCCGGATCCGGCGACCCGCGAGGAGTCCCTGGACGCCATGTACGGCTGCGTCCACCACCAGGGCGACGTCTACGACTCCACCGTTGCGGCGATGCCGTACCTGATCGAGGCGGTGACCACACCGGAACTGCCCGGCCGGGACGGGATCGCCGAACTGCTGGCGGGTATCGCCGACCTCCGCGAATGGCCGGACGAGGAGAAACTCGACGAGGACGGCGCCGAGATGCTGCGACAGGCGGTCCGGGCCAACGCGCTGGCCGTGGCGGCCCTGGCGCCGTTGACCGGCCTCGCCGCCGACCCGGACCCTCGGGTGCGGGCCGCCGCGCCGAAGCTCCTGGTCGCGCTCGGCCCGGCCGTACCGGACCTGCCCGCCCTGCTCACCGGCCTGCTGAACACGGAGGCCGACCCCGCCGTACGCCGGGCCCTGCTCGACGCGCTGTGCGGCGTGGAACTCGACGACGCCGGGATCGCTCATCTGCTCGCGCTCGCCGGAACCGGCCCGGCCTCCACCGCGGTGGCCGCGCTGGCGGCCGTGGCGCACACCGATCCGTACCGGGTTCCGCTCGACGGCGTGACCGGCCTGTTCGAGCGGGCCTACGCCGAACCCGGCGCTCCCGCCGAGCCGGCCGGGTTCACCACGAACACGCTGATCGGCTCGATCCGGGAGATGTGGGAGGAGAGCGCTCAGGGGCGGCGGGCGCCGCACTGCGAGCGGATCATCGAAAACCTCACCGACCCGCTCGGCCCCCGGGTGGCGGACCGGGTCGCGATCGTCGCCCCGCTGCTCGCCTCGAAGCACGACGATCTCGCCGGTGACGCGATGTTCGCCGCCAACAAGATCATCGACCGGTGGCGCGGCGATTACCGCGCGGTGGTTCTCCTGGTCGCCGACCTGCTGGATCGTCCACCGCGGATCGCCGAGATGGCCGCGAAGATGCTCGCCGACTGGGGACCGGTCGCCGCCCCCGCCGTGGAGACGGTGGCCCGGCGGTTCGCCGCGATCGACGCGCTGCCCTGGCGCGACGGCCTGCCGGAGTGGACCGTCCGGTACTCCGCGGATTCGCCCGGACTCCATCCCTACCTCAACATCCTCGCCGGGCTGGGCGACGATCGTGCCCTGTCGGCGCTGCTCACCGCCGTGCGGCTGCCGCAGCGGCCGCAATCCTCGGGATACCTGCTCGCCTCCTACCCGGGGTCGGCCGACCGGATCGTTCCGGAGATCCTGTCCGTGTTCCCGGTCCTCGCTCCCGGCGAACGCAAACCCACCGAGTGGTACGGCTTTCAGGCCGCGCTGCGCTCCTTCGGCCCGGCCGCCGCCCCGGCGGTGCCCCGGCTGCTGGCCTCGCCGTTGGACGACTGGTCGGCCGCGACGCTCGGCCGGATCGGGCCGGCGGCCGGGACGGCGCTGCCCGCCCTGCGCCGGGCCGCGACCGGCGAGGACCCGCGCCTCGCGGTGGCCTCGGCCGGGGCGCTGTGGCGCATCGACCGGGACCCGGGTGCTCTGTCGCTGCTGACCGCCCGGCTGGACGGCCCGGCCGGCGCCGACGCGTTCGAGGAGATCGCCGCGATGGGGTTGGCCGCCGCCGCGGCCGCGCCGCTGGTCGCGACGTATCTGGACGCGCCGCCGGAGGGACACTGGTGGGCACCGGCCCGGGCCGCTCTCGCGCTGTGGCGGATCAACGGTGACGCCGAGCGGGCCGCACCGGTGCTGGCCGCCGCCTGGCAGGGCAATCCGCTCACCCGGCCGAGGATCGCCGAGGCGGCCGCGGGTCCGCTCGCGGAGGCGCTGGAGCCGCTGCTGCGGGCCGAGGTCGCGGCGGACCGGCGGCACAACGTCCGGGAGAACTCGTGGTCGTCGGGTCAGGTGAGCGACGACGAACGGCTGCTGGAGCTGTGCCGGGCGGCCCTCTCGGCGCGTTTGCGCTCGCGCTGCTCGCGGGTGTAGCGCTTCCGGTTCTCCAGGTCGCGTTTCCACTGCTCGCGGGCGGGTTCGTCGCACCCCTGGACGGCGCCCCTGGTCTGCGCCGGGCCGATGAACGACCGGAAGGCCCAGTCGTCGAACGTCCGGTGGAACCACTCCGAGAACCTCGACACGACGTGCTCCTCAAACAGTTTGCAGGCCAATGATTGGTGCCCCAACGATTGCTAGAGTAGCCGTGATGAGCGAACCCGTGGAAGACCCGTTGGCGCTGGAGCAGCAGGTCTGCTTCGCGCTGTCGGTGGCCGCCCGCAGTGTCGTGGCGATCTACCGCCCGCTGCTGGAGCCGATGGGCCTGACCCATCCTCAGTACCTGGTGATGCTCGCCCTCTGGCAGCACGCCCCGCTCTCCGTACGCCGTCTCAGCGAGCTGCTGCAACTCGACCCGGGCACGCTGTCCCCGCTGCTCAAGCGGCTGGAGGCGATCGGCTACCTGCGGCGTGAGCGGGACCGCGCCGACGAGCGCAGCCTGGCGATCACACTGACCGCGCGGGGCCGGGAGCTGCGGGCCGAGGCGGAGCGGATCCCGCCCGCGGTGGTCGAGCGGCTCGGCATGCCGATCGAGGACCTTCGTCAGGTGCATGCCGCACTGACAAGAGTGATTGTGGCCGCGACCGGCTGACACCCGCACGCGTGACATCCGCGGCCCTGGATGGGCCGGGCTCGTTGGCACATGCATGTGGGTCTGTATCGACTGCGGGGAACGGAACTCCGGCACGCCGGACGAGTGCGCGGTCTGTCACCGCCCCCGCCCGGCGCGGGCCATCATCTGGGAGCCGCCCGAACCGGCTCCGCTCTGGATTCCCGAACCAGCCGATCCGGAGCCGTCCGGGCCGCCGTCGCGCAGCCGGCTACTGCCCGCCCTGCCGATCGCCGTCCTCATCGCGGCCCTGGTGACGGCCGCCGTGCTGGGCGGGCCGCGACTGCTGGGCCCGGAGCGTCCCGCCCCACGGGCGGCGCCGGTCCCGAGCACCGCGCCGACCACCCCGATCCTGGAGGACGACACGGTGGACCTGGTCACCGTGGCCGAGGCGGTCACCGATCCGCGGGCCGACGACGTGGCGGACATGCTGGAGACGTACTTCACCGGGATCAACGAGCGGGACTACCGGGCCGTCGCCGGGGTGCTCGACCCCGCCGGTGAGATCGACCCGACGGACGCCGGGCAGATGGCGGCGTTCGCCGAGGGCACGTCGACGACCCGGGACTCGGACGTCGTCCTGGTCCGGCTGGCCGAGGCGGCGTCCGGGCGGCTGCGGGCCGAGGTGACCTTCCGCAGCGAACAGAAGGACGGGCACGGGCCGCCGGAACGGCTCGACGAGACCTGCACCCGGTGGCAGGCCGTCTACGTGCTCAGCACCACCGGGAACACCTACCGCATGCTGCGCGGGGACGCCACCAACGAGCCGTGCTGATCAGGACTCCAGCACCCGCTCCATCGCGGCCCGGGACCGCCGGGTCAAGCGTAGGTACCGGTCCACGAACTCACCCGGGTCGCCGCCGCCCAGCAGGAGCACCGCGCCCGCCAGCTCGACCCCGTGCCGGGGCAGCTGGTCGGTGGGGCGGCCACGGACCAGGGTGAGGGCGTTGCGGACCTGGGCCGCCAGCGTCCAGCCGGCCGCCATCTCGGCCGCGTCCGACTCGCTGACCAGGCCCGCCCCGTCGGCCTCGGACAGCGCCTCCAGGGTCCGGGTGCGGCGTAGCCCGGGCAGCTCGTGGGCGTACCGAAGCTGGGTGAGCTGGACCGCCCACTCGACGTCGGCGAGACCGCCCCGGCCGAGTTTGGTGTGCGTGTTCGGGTCGGCGCCGCGAGGCAGCCGCTCGGTCTCCACCCGGGCCTTGATCCGGCGGATCTCGACCACCTGCTCGCGGGTGAGACCGCCGGACGGGTAGCGCATCCGGTCGGCCAGCGTCTCGAACCGCTGCCCCAGTTCCACGTCGCCGCAGACGAACCGGGCCCGCAGCAGCGCCTGCGCCTCCCACACCTTCGACCAGCGGTCGTAGTACTGCCGGTAGGCCTGGAGGCTGCGCACCAGCGGGCCCTGCCGGCCCTCCGGGCGCAGGTCGGCGTCGACGCCCAGGGCCGGATCGGGGGCGGGGGCGTTGAGCAGCCGGCGCATCTCCTCGGCGATGGCGTGCGCCGCGGCACTGGCCTCACCCTCGGGGCAGCCGGCCGGCGGCTCGTAGACGAACAGCACGTCGGCGTCGGAGGGGTAGCTCATCTCGTACCCGCCGAGCCGGCCCATGCCGATGACCGCGAACCGCAGCCCGTCCGGGCCGGGTTTGGCGCGCCGGGCGATCCGGAGCGCCGCGTTCAGGGTGGCGTCGGTGACGTCGGAGAGAGCCACCCCGATGGCGTCGACGCCGAGCGGGCGGTCCGGGGCCAGGTCGCCGCCGTGGCTCAGGATGTCCGCGCTGGCCAGCCGGAACAGCTCCCGGCGGCGCAGCGCGCGGACCGCGCCGATGGCCTTCACCGGGTCGGTGTGCCGGTCGCCGGCCGCCGCGAACCCGTCCAGCAGCTTCTCCCTCGGCCGGGGCTGGAGCTCAGAGTCCTCGGCGAGCAGGCGCAGCGCCTCCGGGTCGCGAGTGAGCAGGTCGGTGGCGTACCGGGAGAGGCTCAGCACCCGGGCCAGGCGACGGGCCACCGGTCCGCCGTCGCGCAGCAGCCGCAGATACCACGGCGTGCTGCCCAGCTTGTCCGACACCTGCCGGTAGCTGAGCAGGCCACGGTCGGGTTCCGGAGCGTCGGCGAAGTCCTGGAGCAGCATCGGCAGCAGGGTGCGCTGGATCGCCGAGGTCCGGGTGACGCCGCCGGTCAGCGCCTCCAGGTGCCGTAGCGCGGCGACCGGGTCGGCGAACCCGAGGATCTCCAGCCGGCGGCGGGCCGACTCCGGGGTCATCCGCAGCTCCTCGGCGGGCACCCGGGCGACCGCCTCCAGCAGCGGCCGGTAGAGCAGCTTGACGTGCAGGCGGCGGACGTTGGCGGCGTGCCCCACCCAGTCGGACCGGAAGGCCTCGACGGCGTGCCGGCCGGGCACGGCGGTGTACCCCAGGGCGGCCGCGAGCCAGCGAAGCCCGTCCGGATCGTCCGGCACGGTGTGCGTACGCCGAAGATTTTGAAGTTGCAGTCGATGTTCGACGCCGCGCAGGAACCGGTAGCCGCGCAGCAGCGTCTCGCCGTCCTCGCGGCCCACGTAGCCGCCGGCGACCAGGGCGCGCAGCGCCGGGAGCGTGCCGCCGCCGCGCAGCGTCTCGTCCACCCGGCCGTGCACGAGCTGGAGCAGCTGCACCGCGAACTCGATGTCACGCAGCCCGCCCGGACCGCGTTTGATCTCCCGGTCCAGTTCCTTCTTCGGCACGTTGTCGATGATCTTGCGGCGCATGTCGCGGACGTCGGCGACCGCCTCGGGCCGCTCGGCCGCGTGCCAGACCAGCGGCGCCAGATCGGCGATCCACTCCTGCGCCAGGGCCAGGTCGCCGGCCGCCGGACGGGCCTTGAGCAGCGCCTGGAACTCCCACGTCCGGGCCCAGCGCCGGTAGTAGGCCTGATGGCTGGCGAGGGTGCGCACGAGCGGGCCGCGGCTGCCCTCCGGGCGCAGCGCGGCGTCCACCGGCCAGGCCACCTGGCCGCCGATCTCGATGATCCGGGCGGCGATCGTGGTGCCGGCGCTCAGGTCCTCGTCACTCGCGGCCACGAAGATCACGTCGACGTCGGAGACGTAGTTCAGCTCGTTGCCGCCGCACTTGCCCATCGCGACGACCGCGAGACGCGGCTCCGCCACGCTCTCCGGCAGGGCGGCCACCGCGATCGCGTAGGCGGCGGCCAGCGTCTCATCGGCCAGGCGGGAGAGGGCGGCCATGGTGGGTTCCAGCCCTCTGCCGCCGGTCAGGTCGGCTGCCGCGATTCTCAGAAGCGAGATCCGGTACGCGGTACGCAGGGCCGGAACGGTCAGCTCCGTGAAGTCGGCCAGCCCTCCGTCGGCGTCCGGTGGCCCGCCGCTCGTCCCGGTGGACAGCGTCCGCCACTCCCCCGGGTTGGCCACCAGCAGGTCGCCGAGGGTGGACGACGCGCCCAGCACGGCGAGCAGCCGCCGCCGCAGACCGTGGTCGTCGGCCAGCGCCCCGAGCAGCTCGCCGGGATCGTCGCCGCGCCGCTCCACCGACTCGACGATGCGGTGCAGCTGGCGCAGCGCGAGGTTCGGGTCGGCGGCCTTGGAGAGCGCCTCGAGCAGCCCGGCGGCCCGCTCGTCGACCGGCGCCTGCGCCTCGGTGTCCCACAGCCGCAGCCCGTCCGGGCCGAGCAGGTCGGTGGCCCGGGCGCCGTTGTCGGCGAACCCGTACCGGGCCAGGCGGGGGGTGGGCCTGGTCATCACTGCCCCAGCAGTGGCAGGGTCCGGCCGACGACCTGGTTCGGGATGTCGGCGTCGGGCAGGGTGCCGAGCGCCAGGGAGGCGAAGCGGACCGCGAACGGCTGCCACACCTCCTCCACGTCGGCGAGCGACGCGGCGGTGGCCAGCACCACGGCCTCCGGGTCGTAGCCGAGCTCGGCCAGGGTGTCGCTGTCGTCGCGCACCCAGTCGGCGATCATGTCGGCGTCGCACTCGATGTGGAACTGGAGACCCCAGGCCCGGTCGCCGATCCGGAACGCCTGGTGCGGGTAGCGGGAGGAGGCGGCCAGCAGGGTCGCGTTCAGCGGCAGCTCGGTGATCTCGTCACGGTGCCACTGGGTCACGTCGGGCAGCAGCGGCACCCACTTGAACAGCGGGTCCTTGTCGGCGGCGTCGCGCTTGCCGACCAGCCCGGGACCGATCTCCGGCCCGGCCGTGCCGCGCTCGACGTGGCCGCCGTGCGCGATGGCCAGCAACTGCCCGCCGAGGCACACGCCGAGGGTCGGCACCCGGTGCCGGACCGCCTTGCGCAGCAGCCCCTCCAGGGCCGGGAACCATGGGGCGCCGGGGGTGCCGTCGGCCGACGAATACGCGTTCTGCTCGCCGCCCAGCACGATCAGGGCGAGATAGCCGTCGAGCGTCTCGGGAAGCCGGTCACCGGCGTGCGGCCGGAGCACGGTCAGCTCCAGGCCGGCTTCGGTCAGCCAGTCGCCGAGGCGCCGGGGGTCGTCACTGGGGTCGTTCTCGATGACTAGTGCGGTGGCCACCCGTCGAGGCTAACCGTTGCCGCCCGCGGAAACACCGACAGGACGCTGTCGTGACGCTCCACCAGAGTGGTCCCTGGTTCCGACAACGAGTTCCGAGGGAGAAAACCATGACAGCGGTCAACCAGATCGGCTGGTTCCAGATCGGCACCGACCAACCGGAGGCGGCCGAGCGGTTCTACGGCGAGCTGTTCGGATGGGCGTTCGCCGACGACGAGACGGCCGGCGCCGCCTACCGGATCATCACCACGCCGGGTGAGGGCGGCCTCCAGGGCGGACTCGCGAACACCGAGGGCCGGGGCCCGAACCACGCGGTCTTCTCGGTGGTGGTGGCCGACACCGAGGCCACCTGCCGGCAGGCCGAGGCGGCCGGCGGCAAGGTGCTGGTCAAGCGCACCACGGCGGACGGGCTGACCCTCGCCCACCTGCTCGACCCGTCGGGCAACCAGTTCCAGATCTTCACCCCGCCCGCGGGCTGAGATCGCCGGTCAGGCTGAACGGGGACAGGTGGTGCGGGATGTCCAGGCCGGTCTCGCTGAGCGGCCGGTGCCGCACCACCTCCCGGGTCGGTGTCGCCGTGGTGATCCGGTCCGGCCGGAACACCCGCACCGCGTCCCGCAGCCGGCACCAGGCGATCAGATACCAGCGGTCGCCGATGCCCGCGTAACCGAGCGGCTCCACCTCCCGCTCGGTCACGGCGCCGTGACGGTCGGAATAGCCGATCCGGAGCACCCGGTCCACGCCGACGGCCCGGCCGGCCAGCCGTGGCACCGGGGACGGTGGCGGGTCGCCGGCCAGGTGGATCCGCCCGGCCAGGGCGCGCGCGGCAGCCACGTCCTCCGGGCGCATGGCGGCGACCAGTTTGCGCAGCGCGCTCGCGGCGGGCTGCCGGAACGGCGTCCCGCCCATCGAGCGCAGGGCGAGGGCCATGGCGACCGCCTCCTCCGGAGTCAGGTTGACCGGGGGCAGCGTGTGCGAGCGGTCCAGGCAGTAGCCCCCGGTGCGGCCGGTCTCGGCGTAGACCGGGGTGCCGGACTGCTGGAGGGCCGAGATGTCGCGCTCCACCGTGCGCACGCTCACCTCGAAGCGCTCCGCCAGCCAGCGGGCGCTGCGCGGGCGGGGCGCCACCGCCCGCAGCTCCTCGACGAGCGCGTACAGCCGATCCGTTCGGTTCACCCCTCGCACGCTAGAGCGGGGGTACGACAGAAACGGTTCTCGCCTAGGCTCCCCGGGCATGACGACGAGCGAGTCCGCCGGCATCCGTGTGTCCACACTGGAGTTGTTCTTCGATCTGGTCTTCGTCTTCACCGTCACCCAGCTCGCCGACGCGCTCGCCCACGATCTGTCGCCGCGCGGCCTGATCGACGCCACCCTGATCCTGACCGTCGTCTGGTGGATGTACTCGGGATATGCCTGGCTCACCAACGCGGTGGCGCCGACCACCACCACCCGGCGCACCCTGCTGCTCGCCGGGATGGCCGGGTTCCTGGTGATGGCGCTGGCCATCCCGGAGGCGTTCGGGGCGTACGGCTGGATCTTCGGGGTCAGCTACCTGCTGGTGAACGTGGTCCACTCGGTACTGTTCCTGCAAGCGGGCCCGGCGGCGGTCCGGATGATGCGCACGCTCGGCCCGCTCAACCTGCTGGCCGCCGCCCTGGTGCTGGCCGGTGGTCTGCTGCCGGAGCCGTGGCGGCACCTGTGCTGGATCGCCGCGCCGCTGGTGCAGATCACGGCGGGTTACGTGCATCCGGCCGAGATGCACTCGATCTCCGCGGGCCACTTCGCCGAACGCCACAGCCTCGTCATGATCATCGCGATCGGTGAGTCGATCATCGCGATCGGGCTGGGCTTCCGGGAGGTGCACCTGGACGGTGGCGCGATCCTGGTCGCGGTCCTCGCCCTGGGCATCGCCTACTACCTGTGGTGGTGCTACTTCGCGGGCGACGACAAGCGGGCCGAGCACGTGCTGGCCGGCATGTCCGACCCGCTGCGCCGGGCCCGGCTGGCACTGAACGCCTGGGGCTACGGGCACGTGCCGATGCTGCTCGGCATCGTGGTCACGGCGGTCGGCATCAAGAAGACGGTGGGGCACGCGTTCGAGCCGCTGCACTGGGGGCCGGCCTTCGCGCTGAGCGGCGGCGTGGCCCTCTACCTGCTGGGGCACGCCGCCTTCCTGCGGCTGCTGCGGCTGTCCGGGGTGTGGCACCGGGTGGCCGGGGCCGCGCTGGTGCTCGCGGTGACACCGCTCGGCCATCTGGTCGCGATGGCGCAGCTGGCCGCGATCCCGCTGATCATGGCGGCCGGGGCGATCGCGGAGGATCTGCCCCGGATCCGTCGTCTGGGCATGACCGAAGCCATCGGTGACTTCGGCCGGAACGCGGGCTAGGTCAGGCGATGCAGGCGCAGACGATGACCGCGGCGCCGAAGTGCGACGCGGCGCTGACCAGCGCCCCCGGGTGCTTCTCCTGGGTGCAGATGACCTCGCCCAGCTTGCCCGGGGTCAGCCAGTCCAGCACCAGGAAGGCCAGGCCCATGATGCCGATGCCGACCAGGCCGAACAGCGCGGTCGAGGCCAGCCCCTCACCGAACGAGTCCCAGGTGGTGAAGATCGAGGTGAAGACGATGGCGGCGATGCCGAGCTGATTCGAGGCCAGCAGCAGCGCGGCGTTCGGGTTCTTCTCCACCCAGATCAGGTCGCGCAGCTTGCCCGGCGTGAGCACATCGATCAACACGAACCCGACCGCCATCAACCCGATGCCGATGAGCCCGAACACTATGCTGCGCCCAGCACCCTCGAGCAGTTCCTCCAGCACGGCAAACTCCCTTGTCCCGTAATCGTCGACCCAGACCGTATCGGAGCCGATCTACCACGTCGACCGGCCGAATCGATCATGGTGGTGACGTTTTTCGGTCAGGGGGCGCTGTACCAGAGGAGGCCGCATGCCGGGGTGTGGCCGACGAGAGGCTCGGAGGTCTTTGGATGGTGGCATCGGAAGACCTCGACGCCGTCGTCTCCGCGGCGCAGGCCGGTGACGAAGAGGCGTTCCGCCGGCTCTACCGGGCCCAGCAACCGGCGCTGGTGCGCTACCTCCGGGTGCTGGTCGGCGACGACGCCGAGGACGTCGCCTCCGAGTCGTGGTTGCAGATCGCCCGGGACCTGCGGAAGTTCTCCGGCGACTGGGACGGGTTCCGGGGCTGGACCGCGACGATCGCCCGGCACCGGGCCATGGATCTGCTGCGGGCCCAGCGACGCCGGCCGCAGGCCAGTGTCCCGGTCGAGTTCCTGGCCGAGATGAGCGCCGGCGACGACACCGCCGACCGGGCCCTGGAGCTGGTCACCACCGACGACGCGGTGGCCCTGATCGCGTCGCTGCCGCCGGAGATGGCCGAGGCGGTGATGCTGCGGGTGGTCGTCGGGCTGGACGCCACGAGCACCGGCCAGATCCTCGGGCGCCGGGCCGGGGCGGTCCGGACCGCCGCGTACCGGGGGCTGCGCCAGCTCGCCGCCAAGCTCGCCCAGCGGGACCCACGACACCCACCCGAACCACCCCGATCCCCCTCCCGGAAACCCGCTGTGACGACTTCGGCAGCCCCGGCGCTGAAGGAGATGAGATGACCAGCGACGAGGAGTGGACCCCGATGGACCGGACGACCGCGGAGAGCCTGCTGCGCGGCGACCGGACCGGGCTGCCCCTGGACCGGGTGCTGGCCGCCGCGAAGGCCCCGGCCACCGCCCGGGAGCTGGCCGGTGAGGCCGCCGCCGTGGCGGCGTTCCGGGTGGCCACCGCGTCCCCCGCCGGGCGCGCCCGCAGGTTCCCGGTCTTCTGGTCGACGTTGTCGAAGCTGCTCACCGTCAAGGTGGCGGCGGCCGCGTTCGCGACGACCGCGACGGTCGGCGGGGTCGCCCTGGCCGCGAACAACGGCGCCCTTCCCGGCCCGGTCAGCGCCCCGATGGCATCCGTCTCGCCGAGTGTGGCGCCCGAGCCGAAGGCGTCGCCGTACACGCCGTACACGCCGCCCACGCCGTACACGCCGTCGGCGTCGGCCCACCCCCGGTCGTCCGGTTCGCCGAGCGCCGGCCCGGACCGGGTCGCCGACCTCTGCCGCGAGTTCACCGGCCGCGACCGGGAGAACCGCCGCCGCGCGCTGGACGACGAGCGCTTCCGCGAACTGGTCCGGCAGGCCGGCGAGAAGGACCGTGCCCGGGTGGAGGGGTTCTGCGGCATCCGGCCCAGCGGCTCGGTCAGCGCCCGCCCCACGTGGGAGGGCGACCGGAGGCCGCCGAGCCGGCCGAGGATGCGCGGCGGCATGGAGGGCGGCGGCATGGAGCCACGCCGCGAATGAGCCGGCACCCGGTGGACCGGATCTGGGGAACGGGCGGTCCACCGGGTGCCTTATAGGTCAGTTGCCGGTTATGGGTCGCCCCCACCCTGCGCCCGGCGGCTGCACCAGTCAGACGGCGGCGGCTCGGACACCGCCACCGTCTGGCGCCTACAGAGAAGGGCCGGGAGCGCACACTCCCGGCCCTTCTCTCGTTCCTACGCTCAGAGGGCGCCCAGGTACCGCTGACGCTCGTACGGCGTGACCTCGCGGCGGAACTGCTCCCACTCCTGGCGCTTGTTACGCAAAAAGAAGTCGAAGACGTGCTCGCCGAGCACCTCGGCGACCAGCTCGGAGCCGGCCATCACCTCGATCGCCTCGGACAGGTTCTCCGGAAGGGCGTCGTACCCGGCGGCCTTGCGCTCGGCCGGCGACAGCGACCAGACGTCGTCCTCGGCGCCGGGGGGCAGCTCATACCCCTCCTCGATGCCCTTGAGGCCGGCGCCGAGCATGACCGCGAAGGCCAGGTACGGGTTCGCGGCGGAGTCGATCGACCGCACCTCGACCCGGGCCGAGCTGGGCTTGCCGAACGCCGGCACCCGGACCAGCGCCGACCGGTTCAGGTGACCCCAGCTCACGAACGCCGGGGACTCGGTGATCCGGTCCGGCAGCTGGAGCGGGAAGAGCCGCTTGTAGGAGTTCACCCACTGGTTGGTGATGGCGGTGTACTCCCGGGCGTGCACCAGCAGACCGGCGATGAACGCGCGCGCCGTCTTGGACAGCCGCTGCGGGTCCTCGCTGTCGAAGAAGGCGTTGCGCTCGCCCTCCATCAGCGACAGGTGGGTGTGCATGCCGGAGCCGGGCTGATCGGTGTACGGCTTCGGCATGAAGGTGGCCTTGACGCCCTGCGACAGCGCCACCTCCTTGACCACGTGCCGGAACGTCATGATGTTGTCGGCCGTGGTGAGCGCGTCCGCGTACCGGAGATCGATCTCCTGCTGGCCGGGCGCGACCTCGTGGTGGCTGAACTCGACCGAGATGCCGATCCGCTCCAGGGCCAGCACGGCCTGGCGGCGGAAGTCGCGGGCCACCGCGTGGGTGGTGTGGTCGAAGTAGCCGCCGCTGTCCACCGGGATCGGCACCGAGCCGTCGTTCGCCCCGTCCTGGATCAGGAAGAACTCGACCTCGGGGTGGGTGTAGAAGGTGAAGCCCTTCTCGGCGGCCTTGGCCAGGGCGCGGCGCAGCACGTGGCGCGGGTCGGCCCAGGCGGCGCTGCCGTCCGGCATGAGGATGTCGCAGAACATCCGGGCGCTCTCGCCGCTGGAGCCGCCCTCGAACGGGAAGACCTGGAACGTGGTGGGGTCCGGCATGGCGATCATGTCGGACTCGTAGACCCGGGCGAAGCCCTCGATCGCCGAGCCGTCGATGCCGATGCCCTCCTCGAAGGCGGACTCGAGCTCGGCCGGAGCCACCGACACGCTCTTCAGCGTGCCCAGCACATCGGTGAACCAGAGCCGGACGAAACGGATGTCGCGCTCCTCGAGCGTGCGAAGCACGAACTCCTGCTGTCGGTCCACTGCCACCCCTCGTCCGGATGTCTACCTATCGAGGTGAGACTACGCTGCGCGCGCCCTGTGACGTCGGCCCGGGTCAGGATCGATTCACCGGTTCGGAGGGAAGAATGAGGGCATGCCCACGCTGCGCATCGCCCTCGCTCAGGTGAACTCGACAGTCGGTGACATCTCCGGAAACGCGGCCGCGGTGCGCCGCTGGACACGGGAGGCGGCCGGCGCCGGCGCGCACCTGGTGGCGTTCCCGGAGATGATGCTGACCGGCTACCCCATCGAGGACCTGGTCTTCCGGAACTCGTTCGTGGAGGCCTCCCGGCGGGCGCTGCGATCGCTGGCCGCCGACCTCGCCGCCGACGGGCTGGGCGAGGTGGCCGTCGTGGTCGGCTACGTGGACGCCGACGGCCCGGCCGCGATCAGCTCCGACGCCGAGCCCGGCGTGGGCCGGCGGGACGCGTCCGCGCTGCTGCACCGCGGCGAGGTGGTGGCCACCTACTACAAGCACCACCTGCCCAACTACGGCGTCTTCGACGAGGACCGGTATTTCGAACCCGGCGACACGCTCACCGTGGTCCGGCTCGGCGGGGTGGACGTGGCGCTCACCGTCTGCGAGGACATCTGGCAGGCCGGCGGGCCGTTCACCGCGGCACGGCGGGCCGCCGTCGGGCTGGTCGTCAACATCAACGCCTCGCCGTACGAGCTGAACAAGGACGACGTCCGGCTCGCGCTGGTCCAGCGGCGGGCGGTCGAGGCGGGCGCCACGGTCGCGTTCGTGAACATGGTCGGCGGGCAGGACGAGCTGGTCTTCGACGGCGACTCGATGATCGTGTCCGCGGAGGGGGAGCTGCTCGCCCGTACCGGTCAGTTCGTCGAGGAGCTGTTGGTCCACGACCTGGACCTTCCGCGGGCGGCCGATGGGCCGCCGGCCCCGGAGCACGGCGACGGGATGCGGATCGGCCGCCGGGAGGTCGCCCTCAAGACGGACATTCCGCACCAACGTCGCAGCGGCGGCATCGCCGGCCGGATCGAGGACGCGGCCGAGATCTGGTCCGCCCTGGTCCTGGGCCTGCGCGACTACGTCGACAAGAACCGCTTCCGCTCGGTGATCCTCGGCCTCTCCGGCGGCATCGACTCCGCGGTGGTCGCCGCCATCGCCGTCGACGCCCTCGGCCCGGAGCGGGTGGTCGGCGTCTCACTGCCCAGCGGCTACTCGTCGGACCATTCCCGCGACGACGCCGCTGACCTCGCCAAGCGCACCGGCCTCGACTACCGCACCGAGCCCATCCAGGCGATGGTCGACGGCTTCCTGGCGAACATGTCGCTCTCCGGCCTCGCGGTGGAGAACCTCCAGGCCCGGGTCCGCGGCGTGATCCTGATGGCGCTCTCCAACCAGGAGGGCCACCTGGTCCTGACCACCGGGAACAAGAGCGAACTGGCGGTCGGCTACTCGACCCTCTACGGCGATTCGGTCGGCGGGTTCAATCCGCTCAAGGATGTGCCGAAGACCATGGTGTGGCAGCTCGCACGATGGCGGAACACCCAGCCCGGCACGCCCCCGATCCCGGAGAACTCGATCACCAAGGCGCCGAGCGCCGAGCTGCGCCCCGGCCAGAAGGACTCCGACTCGCTGCCCGACTACGAGATCCTCGATCCGATCATCAAAGGGTACGTGGACCGCGACCTGGGCCGCGACGAGCTGATCGCGGCCGGCAACGACCCGGCCCTGGTCGACCGGACACTCCGCATGATCGACCTCGCGGAGTACAAACGGCGCCAGTCCGCCCCCGGCACCAAGATCTCCGGAAAGGCGTTCGGCCGTGATCGTCGCCTACCTATTACCAACCTGTTTCGCGAGGGCAGCTGAAGTGCGAGGATGTGCGGACCCGGGGACCGCATCCACGCGGCCTCGAGGGAGGAGTTGAACGATGTCGGAGATTCCGACCCTGTACGGCGGCCCGCCCACCCGCCGGGTCCGCACCCGCGACCTGCTCAACGCCAAGGTCCGCGGCGACCGCTGGCCGATGCTCACGTCCTACGACATGTACACCGCACAGATCTTCGACCAGTCCGGCGTACCGGTCCTGCTCGTCGGTGACTCGGCGGCCAACAACGTCTTCGGGTACGAAACCACCGTCCCGGTCACCATCGACGAGCTGTTGCCGCTGGTCCGCGCCGTCGTCCGGGCCACCAAGACCGCCCTGATCGTCGGCGACCTGCCGTTCGGCAGCTACGAGGAGGGCCCCACCCAGGCCCTGCGCACCGCCGTCCGGTTCATGAAGGAGGGCGGCTGCCACGCCGTCAAGCTCGAGGGCGGCCGCCGGATGGCCCCGCAGATCGAGGCGATCACCGGCGCCGGCATCCCGGTGATGGCGCACATCGGCTTCACCCCGCAACGCGAGCACGCCATCGGCGGCTACCGCGTCCAGGGCCGGGAGAACGAGGGCGCCGAGGTCCTCGCCGACGCCCGCGCGGTCACCGACGCGGGCGCCTTCGCCGTGGTCCTGGAGATGGTCCCCGGCGACGTCGCCAAGCAGGTCACCAAGGAACTCCCGATCCCCACGGTCGGCATCGGCGCCGGCCCCGACACCGACGCCCAGGTGCTGGTCTGGCAGGACATGGCCGGCCTCCGCACCGGCAAGGCGCCGCGCTTCGTCAAACGCTACGCCGACCTGGCCGGCGCCCTCACCGAGGCCACGCGACAATTCGCCGCCGAGGTCCGCGGCGGCGAGTTCCCGGCCGTGGAGCACACCTTCTAGATCAAACCCATTTCCGGTACGGGGTCCGCGCGCGTTTCCGGCCGCGGGCCCCGTCCTGTCACGCCCGCCTTCCCGGTCGCGGAACCCGTCCTGTCACGCGCGCTCGAAACGGATCGTGCGGGACGCCGGGTCGGCCGCGGTGAGCCGCACGTCGATCCGGCTGCCGAGCGGCAGATCACCCAGGCACTTGGCCCGGACCGCCGGATCGTCCAGCGCGATCGTGCCACCGGCCGGGCGCTTGCCGGACGGCTCGTCCCGGTCCAGCACCGCAGCCTCGAAGACCTCGCCGACCCGCCCCTCCAGCAGAACCGCCTCGGCCAGATCGATCGCGCCCCGGTCGGCCGCCGAGGCGACCCGGTCCGTGGACGACATCGCCTTCGGCAGCCGGGGCAGAGCCTCCATCGCCCAGTCCGGGACAGTCCTTCCGGCGTACAGCGCGAGACAGATCTCCGTGGCATACCGATCCGCGAGCCGCCGCAACGGCGCCGTGACATGCGCATACGGCGCGCCCACCCCGCCGTGCCCGGTCTCCGCGGGCACACCCGCTCCTCCCTGGCCACCCCGCGACCCACCGTCCCCGGCTTCGGGGCGCGCGCCGGCTCCGCTGCCGGGCGCCGACGGCGTGTCAGCTCCGAAGGCGGTGTAGGCGGCGCCGCGCAGCAGGTCGGCGGCCTGGTCCAGGAAGGCGGCCCCGCGCGGGCCGGACGGGTCCACCGACGCGACCACCTCACCCACCGAGGCGCCGGCCGGCCACGTCACGCCGAGCGGCCCGGCGGCGGCCCGCAACGTCCGCACGGCCTCCGGTTTCGGCGCCGGCATGGTACGCAGCAGCCCGATCCCGCCGGCCAGCATGATCCGGGCCGCGGCCATACCGGTGAGCAGCGAGATCTGCGCGTTGTGCTCCTCGACCGGCAGCGGCGCCCGCAGCACCAGCCGCCAGCCGTCGCCGTCCCGCTCCACCTCCTGCGAGGGCAGCGGCAGATTCACCGCACCCCGCTCAGCGGCCCGCCGGGCCAGCAGGGTGCCGATCTCCGGCAGCAACGCCAGCGGCTCGGGCACGGTGCCCGCGCCGATCTGCCGCTGCACCGTCACATAGTCCAGTTTGGCGCGGCTGCGAACCCGGGCCCGCTCCACCTCGACCGCGACCGTCTCCCCGTCACCGTCCAGGTCGATCGTCCAGACCACGGCCGCCCGCTCCCCCTCCGGCAGCAGGCTCACCGCGCCCTCGCTGAGCACCGGCGGATGCAGCGGAATCCGCCCGTCCGGCAGATAGACGGTCTGCCCCCGAGCCCAGCTCTCCGCCTCCAGCACCCCACCGGACCGCACATACGCCGCCACATCGGCGATCGCATACCGCACCCGATAGCCGCCCCCGGCCCGCCGGCTCAGATGAACCGCCTGATCAAGATCCAGGGAGGAGGCCGGATCAAGAGTCACGAACTCCACCCCGGTCCGATCCACCCCCGGCAGCGGTGTGACCCGCGCGCTCTCCTCAGCCTCGGACAGCACAGCCGCCGGGAACCCGCCCGGCAACCCCAGCTCCCGCCGCAGCCCCGAGAAGTCGATCTGCGGAGCCACCACCACTTTGATCGGCACGCGACATTCCTATCAGGCCGGCGATCCTCAAGCCCGGCTCCACCGCTCCCCCGCGACGAAGCCCCGCCAAGCCCATACCCCCGCCCTGCCCATCCCACGCCGGAGATCCCTGGATCCGCCCACCCCACGACAGCCCACCCCACCCCGGCGCAGCCGTCTGTCCCCCGGCAGCGGACCGACCAGGGCGCGGACACAAGGGAAGGGTTCAACTACCCGCCCATGAATGAACGGCCGAGGTTCCCGCCTTATGGATTGCTGAAATGACGCGGGTCACGCCGATCGGCGTGACCCGCGTTTCGCTCACCGGCGGCGGGTGCCCGCTCGCGAGGCTGTCGCCGGTACGGCCTTGGCCGTGTTGCGAGCACTCCGGCCGCCACCTGGGGCGCCGTCCGCCACCGAGTTGGCCCCGGAAGTACGGGACATCCGCGTCGCCTTGGCCGCGTTCCCGGTAGCTCGACCCGCTCCGGTCGTACCCGCTTCGTTGATCCTCTTGGCAGCCTTCGTAGTCGTGGCCTTCGCACCGGCGGAGCGACCCGCCGTCACCGCTCCCCCGGCCGAAGCCGCCCCTGCCCGGGTGGAGGATCCTCCCGCTGTCTTCCCGGCGGCGGCCCGGGTACCGGCTGTCCGAGCCGTCCCCACTCCGCCCGCCGACACCTTCGCGGCCGCGGTCCTGGCCGCCGCCGACCTCCCGGAACCAGCTGTGCCACCGGCTTTGCCCGCCGTGGCCTTCACCGCGGTAGCTTTGGCCGCCCTGCCCGCCGTAGCCTTCACCCCGGTTGCCTTGGCCGCCCTGCCCGCCGTGGCCTTCACCCCGGTTGCCTTGGCCGCCCTGCCCGCCGTCGTCTTGGCGGCGGCCTTGGTAGCCGACGCCTTGGTGCCCGTAGACCCAGCCGCCCTGCCCGCAGCGGCTTTGGTCGCAGTCGTTTTGGCCGCCGTCGACTTGGCGGCCGCTGATTTAGCTGCCGTCGACTTGACCGCCGTTGACTTGACTGCCGTCGACTTGACCGCCGTCGACTTGACCGCCGTCGACTTGACCGCTGTTGACTTGACTGCCCTCGGCTTGACCGCTGTTGACTTGACTGCCCTCGGCTTGACCGCTGTTGACTTGACCGCCGTCGACTTGACTGCCCTCGGCTTGACCGCTGTTGACTTGACCGCCGTCGACTTGACCGCTGTTGACTTGACTGCCGTCGACTTGGCCGGAGCGGCCTTCGCCCCAGTTGCCCTCGTCCCGCTGGCCTTAGTTCCTGCCGCCGTCCTGGTGCCCGCTGCCTTGGACCCGCTGGCTTTCGCTCCAGCGGTCCTGGTCACGGCCTGTTTCGTCCCAATGGCCTTCGCCACAGTGGCTTTAGCACCAGCTTTCACCGCTGTGGCCTTAGCACCGGCGGCCCTGGCCGTAGTGGCCTTCGCAGCAGCCTTCGCCGCAGGGGCCTTCGCAGCAGCCTTCGCCGCGGTCGCCCTGGCGCCAACCGCCTTCACCGCGGTGGCCTTCGCAGCAGCCTTGGGCGCTGGGGCCTTCGCACCGGCCTTCGCCGCGGTGGCCTTTGCTGCAGTGGCCTTCGTACCTCCGGCCTTGGCTCCGGTAGCTTTGGCGCCTGCGGTCTTGGCCGCTGTGGATTTCGTGGCGGCCGACTTCGCCACTGTGGATTTCTTGGCCGCGGTCTTCGCTGCGGTCGCCTTGGCCGGTGCCGTCTTGGCGGGGGTGGCCTTGACGGCTGCGGCCTTCTTCGTGGCCTTGGCAGCCTTTGCCGCAGTCGCCTCGAAGGCCGCTCCGCCCCTGGCCGGAGTGGCCTTCGCCGCGCCGACCTTCTTGGCCGTCGCTGTCCCCGCAGCCTTGGCACCGGTCGTCTTGGCTGTTCCAACCGCCTTCTTACCGACGGACTTGGCCGCCGTCTTGGCGACAGTCTTCTTCGGGGCGGCTGCCGTCGCGGCGCCGGTCCTCGTCATCCCGGCCTCGGCCGCACCCGCTGCTCGCGAAGTGCCGGCACTCGCCTTCTTCCCAGCGACCGGCTTGGCTCCGGTCGCCTTCCCCATCACCGTCGCACCCGCGGTCTTGGCAGCGGTCGCCTTGCCGACGGCAGCGCCTTTGGCGGGACTGCTCTTGCCTGTCGTCTTAGCGGCTGTCGTCTTAGCGGCTGCCGTCTTAGCGGCTGCCGTCTTAGCGGCTGCCGTCTTAGCGGCTGCCGTCTTAGCGACTGCCGTCCTGGCCCCAGCCGCCTTACGTTCAGCCGGCTTGGCCGCAGCCGACTTGGCGCCTGCCCCGGTTGGCGGCTCGCTGACCGGGCGGTCCGTCACCTCAGCGAGTTCGGAGGCGGCGCCCGCCGCCGGGGTGAGTGCGTCGTCGTCCCGGTCCTGAAACTCGTCATCGGCCCGGTGAGCGGGGACATGCTCTCGAACGTCCGCGCCGGAGAGCCGGGCGAGTCTGGAGACCCAGCCGGCCCCGATCGGATCGGTGGGTCCGGCGAAGCCGCTGCCCGCGGCACCCCCGGCCGCATCGTCGGAGTCGTCCTCGTTGCCGAATCCGTTTCGTGCGGAGCCGACCTCGCTGCCGGGTTCGATGCCCGGTCCGGTTCGCCCGGAGCCGACCTCGCTGCCGGATTCGGTGCCAGGTCCGGTTCGCCCGGAGCTGATCTCGCTGCCGGGTTCGGTGCCAGGTCCGGTTCGTGTAGAGCTGGGTTCGGTTCGGCCCGGTCTGGTCTGGGTGCCGAGTGCCTCCAGGTCGGGGCGGTCGGCGCCCCACTGGTCGGAGTCCCGTGCGGGCTGGGCGGGGCCGGTGTCCGGCCGGAACCAGTTGCCGACGAACGGCACCTCATCGACCGGCAGGTCGCCTTGGCCACGTGCCGGGTCCTCCGGGTATTCCCCGTCCCGGTCGTCGCCCTTCCCCGTGGAAACGGTCACCTGGTTCTTCGGGAAGTTGCCCAGGGCGGCGGCGACCCGCCGCGTACCCGTCGGACGGCCCCGTCCACCACTGTCGCCCGCCGCGCGGATCGGAACCGTCACCCCGGCCGCACGCTGCGCGGCCGCCGTAGCGGAGCCCGCCCGCGGGGAAACCGTCGCACGGCCCGCAGCCTCTTCGCCGGATCCCCGGCCACCGGCAACGGCTTTCACTTCACCGGCCCCCGACGTCTTCCCTGAGCCGGCTCCCTTGGCCGCAACCACTTTCCTCGCGCCGGCGCCCTTGTCCGCCTTCGCCGCGTCGGCAAGTTTGACCGCGACCGTCTTCGCCACGCCGACGCCCTCAACTCCGGGCGTCTTCCCCACGCCGGGAATCTTGGCCACCACCGTCTTGCCCCCGCCGGCGTTCTTCGTCGCACGCGCCTTGGCCGTGCCAGTGTTCCGGGCGCCGGACGCCGCGCTCTTCGCCCCCGGCGTCTTTCCCGCCGCGGCGGCCGGCTGAGCGTCTGAGGTCTTGATCGTGGCGCGAGCCGTAACCACCGGCCCCGACGCGGTCTTGATCGCCGCGACCGCCCGACCGGACTCCTTGCCCACGGCAGCCGCGGTCCCGGCCGGGCTCTTCGCCGCCCGGGCAGAACCCGCGGCCGCGGCGGACCCGGGTGCCGTCGTGGATCGGGTGGTGCCGGTGGCTGTGCGATTGCCCGTACCGGATGGGGGTTTGGGGTTTGAGGCCTTTTTTTTGGCAGCGGGCATCGAGGTGTTCCTCCTTGCGGAATGACTGCAGCCGCGCGGTACGGCGCTTGACGTCAGCTGGTTTCCCCTGTCCAGCGGGCGTCCTCGGCATCCCACTCGGCATTGCGCTTCTCGACCGTCTCGAGTGCCCGCGTCGCTTCGTCAGCCGTGGCGTAGGGACCGAGCCGGTATTGAGCGGGGCACACGTCGTCGCCGCTCTCCACCCGGTGGTCGCGGAGGCACCAGAAGTAGCCTGATCCGCCCAGCCCACTGTTCATTCCATCACTGTGCCGCTTAAACCGGCCAAGCGCTACCGATTCGGGCAAAATGTCCCGGATTTCCATTGTGGAAGAAAGACCGCCCCGGCCGAGGGTTCGGCCGGGGCGGTGTGGTTCGAGAAAGCGGGTCGTCAGCGAAGCTCGGCGGCGACCAGCTCGGCGATCTGGACGGCGTTGAGCGCGGCGCCCTTGCGCAGGTTGTCGTTGGAGATGAAGAACGACAGCCCGTTCTCCGCGGTGGGGTCGACCCGGAAACGGCCCACGTAGGACGGATCGCGACCGGCCGCCTGGAGCGGGGTGGGTACGTCGGACAGCTCGACTCCGGCCGCGGTGGCCAGGATCTCCCGGGCGCGGGCGACGCCGAGCGGCCGCGCGAACCGGGCGTTCACCTGGATGGAGTGCCCGGTGAAGACGGGTACGCGCACGCAGGTGCCGGAGACCAGCAGCTCGGGCAGGTCGAGGATCTTGCGGCTCTCGTTGCGGAGCTTCTGCTCCTCGTCGGTCTCGAAGCTGCCGTCGTCGACGAACGAGCCGGCCTGCGGGATCACGTTGAACGCGATCGGCTTCGGGAAGACCTTGGACTCGGGGAACTCGACCGCCGAGCCGTCGTGGGTGAGCTCGGTGGCCCGGTCGGCGACCTTCTTGATCTGCTCGTCGAGCTCGGCCACACCGGCGAGGCCGGCGCCGCCGACCGCCTGGTACGTGGTGGCGATGAAGGACACCAGCCCGGCTTCGTCGTGCAGCGGCCGCAGCACCGGCATGGCCGCCATGGTGGTGCAGTTGGGGTTGGCGATGATGCCCTTCGGGCGGACGCGGGCGGCATCCGGGTTGACCTCGGCGACGACGAGCGGGACGTCCGGATCCATCCGGTACGCCGACGAGTTGTCGACGATGACCGCGCCGGCCTCGGCGAAGCGCGGCGCGAACTCCTTCGAGCCGCCCTTGCCTGCGGAGAAGAGCACGATGTCGAGGCCGGAATAGTCGGCCGTGGCGGTGTCCTCGACGGTCACCTCGCCGTCGCCCCACGGAATCGTGCGGCCCGCGCTGCGCGCGGAGGCGAAAAGCCGGAGCTGGGTCAAAGGGAACTGGCGCTCGGCCAGGATGCGGCGCATGACGCCACCGACCTGCCCCGTCGCACCGACGATACCGATCCTCATGGCCACCAAAATACGTTCTGAACTGCTGATCTTAAAATCCCATTGCTCAATATATGGGATGACTGTCCCACATTATCGGACGACAGGCCTAGCGTGAGGTCCATGGCGACCTACACCCATGGACACCACGAGTCGGTCTTGCGCTCGCACCGCTGGCGCACCGCAGAGAATTCGGCGGCGTACCTGCTGCCGCATCTTTCCTCCGGAATTTCCCTGTTGGACGTCGGATGCGGCCCGGGCACCATCTCGGCCGAGCTGGCGGAGCTGGTGGCGCCCGGCCGGGTGACCGCCCTCGAACAGACCGGCGAGGCGCTGGGCCTGGCCCGCGCCGAGATCGCGCGGCGCGGTCTGGCTAACGTCGACTTCGCCGTCGGCGACGTGCACGCCCTGGACTTCCCGGACGACAGCTTCGACGTGGTGCACGCCCACCAGGTGCTCCAGCACGTGGCCGACCCGGTTCAGGCGCTGCGTGAGATGCGCCGGGTGACCAGGCCGGGTGGCGTGGTCGCGGCCCGGGACAGCGACTACGCGGCCTTCACCTGGTTCCCGCTGGTGCCCGAGCTGGACGAGTGGCTGGACCTCTATCAGCGGGTGGCCCGCGGCAACGGCGGCGAGCCGGACGCCGGGCGGCGGCTGCTGTCCTGGGCGCGGGCGGCCGGGTTCACCGACGTCACGGCGACAGCGAGCGTGTGGTGCTTCGCCGACGACGAGGACCGGCAGTGGTGGGGCGGCATGTGGGAGGAGCGGGTGCTGAAGTCGGAGATGGCCGCCACGGCGCTGCGCACCGGGGCGGCCACCGAGGCCGATCTGGAACGGATCTCCGCCGGCTGGCGGCAGTGGGCCGGCGATCCGGACGGGTGGCTGATCATCCCGCACGGCGAGATCATCTGTCGCGCCTGAAAACCGCGCCTGAGATCAGGTACGGGGACGGTACGCCCAGTGCCACGACTCCCGTGCCACGTTCTCCACGAAGCCGTAGTTGCCGGCGTTCTTCCGCATCCAGGAGAGCGCCTTGGCGTTGAGGTCCAGGTCGGTGGCCATGCCCCAGCCGTGTTCGCTGGTGCCGGGCTTGGCCGCCAGACCACCCTGCGAGTAGAGGCCCTTACGCTGGGCCAGGTCGACCTGCTCGGCGTAGGGGCGGTAGGAGTCGGTGATGCCGATCTCCACACCGTCCCGGCGGGCGTCCTCGATCATGCCGTTCAGCGCCTCGGCCGCCGGGGCCCAGAGCTTGTGCCCGGTGTTGCCGACCCGGCCCAGGGCGGTCTCCGGGATCTGGCCGTTCCCGTACGCGGCAAGATCTTCCGGAATGCCCTTGCTGTTGAGTTTGTAGGCCTGGCCGGTCGGTGCGGTGGACGCCATCGCGCCCTGGAGGTGGCTGGCGAAGGTGCCCTGGGCGGACGTGGCCCTCGCCGACGTGGTCGCCGTCTGCTGAGTCTGCAAGGCGATGATCCGGCTCTGGATCTCCGCGATGCGCGAGTTCAATCCCTCGATTCCCACGTTCCCTGGTTCGGCGGGCCCGGGGAAAACTGAGGGAAAACCTCAGGACGCCGGGGCCAGATCGATCGTGTGCTGGGTGTGCGTCACCTTCGCCTGGAGGTAGCGGACGTTCACCGGGGAGGCGTGCACCCCGGTACGCCGGACCGCCCGCACCTCGACACCGAGTTCCCGCAGTTGGCGGGACTTGTCCGGGTTGTTGGTGAGCAGGTCGACGGCGGGCGCGCCGAGTGCCTGGAGCATCTGCGCGGCGGCGGTGTAGTCCCGCTCGTCGTCGCCGTGGCCGAGTGCCCGGTTCGCCTCGTACGTGTCCATCCCGAGGTCTTGGAGGGCGTACGCGTCGAGTTTCGCGTACAGCCCGATGCCGCGGCCCTCCTGGCGCAGGTAGAGCAGGTAGCCGCCGGTCTCGGCGATCTGTTCCACGGCCTCCCGCAGCTGTGGGCCGCAGTCGCAGCGCTGCGAGCCGAAAACGTCCCCGGTCATGCACTCGGAGTGCATGCGGACGAGCGGCACCCCGGACTCCGCGATGTCGCCGAGGGCGAGCGCGAGGTGCTCCTTCCCGTCGGCTAGACCGGTGAAGGTGATCACCTCGGCGGTGGTGCGGTACCCGTCGGGGAACTCCAGCGGAACGGTGACGCGCGTACGAACCGGCATGCCCTCTCCCTGTGCACTTGACACTTCAAGTACGGATCGACCGTACGCGCCGGTTCATGAGGTGACCATGCTTGCCTGTGGGTCGCGGATCACAGGGCCGATCAGGTGGCCAGATCGGCCGGATCGGTGTTGGCCCCGCAGAGCAGCACCACCACGCGCTCGCCCGGTTCCGGCTGATATGCCTTGGTGAGCAGGGCGGCGTACGCGGCGGCGGTGCCGTGCTCGACCACGATCCGGTAGTCGTCCCACAGTCTCCGGCGGGCGTCGATGATGGCGTCGTCCCCGACCAGCACGGAGGTCGCGTCACGTGCCAGGGCGAACCCGACATCCCCGATTCGCCGGGCGCCCAGCGAGTCCGCCGCCACGCCCGAGACCGGCACGTCCACCGGGTGGCCGGCCTGCTGCGCGGCGTGGAAGGCACACGAGGTGACCGGCTCCACCCCGACGATCCGGATATCTCGCGAAAGAGCGGCACGAAGCCCGCCGATCAGGCCACCGCCGCCCACCGCCACCAGCACGGTGTCGAACCCGTCCGGCACCTGCGACAGCAGCTCCAACGCGATGGTTCCGTTCCCGGCCACCATCTCCGGACCGTCATAGGCGTGGCAGAACAGGGCGCCGGTCTCCCCGGCACGGATCGTCGCCGCGGCGTACGCCTCCGCGTACTCCCCGCCCTCCTGGACCACCCGCGCGCCCAGCTTGCCGAGCTTCGCCACCTTGACCGCCGGGGCGGTGACCGGCACGAACACCTCGGCCGCGACGCCGAGCTCGCGGGCCGCCCAGGCGGCGGCGAGGCCCGCGTTGCCGCCGGAGGCCGCGACGATCCCGGCCGCCGGCGGATCGACGATCCGGTTGAACATGCCCCGGGTCTTGAACGACCCGGCGTGCTGGAGGAACTCCAGCTTGAACCAGAGGTCCGGCCCGGCCGCGAGCACCGGGGTGCGCCGGACCCGGCCCTCGACGCGTTTCGCCGCGGCCCGCACGTCAGACAGATCGATCACGAGGAAAGCCTAGGCGACGCTCCACGTCACCCGGCTGGACGGAACCGGTAAACGGTCGCCCACCAGCCTCGCCAGATCCAGCAACCGGTTGGAGAAGCCCCACTCGTTGTCGAACCAGCCGCGCACCTTCACCCCGCCGTCCGCGGTGGTCTGCGTGCCGGAGGGATCGAACAGGCAGGACGCCGGATTGTTCTTCACGTCGATCGACACGGTCGGGTCCGGGTCGTACGCCAGGATGCCGCGCAGCGGCCCGGCCGCCGCCTCGGCCATCGCCCGGTTGACCTCGTCGGCGGTCACCGGCCGGTCGGTCTGCCCGGACAGCTCGGCGAGCGACCCGATCGGAGTGGGTACGCAGTAGTAGCTGTACCGCATCTCGCCGATCTCCGGCAGCGCCACCCGGACCAGGTCACCGACCACATAGTTGTGCGGGATGATGCTCTCGCCGGCGGCCCGGCCCAGCCGCGGATCCTCCCGGGACGTGCCGACCAGCGAGTCCTGCACCCGCTGCCAGCTCTGGGCGGCCAGCATCACCGACGTGTTCACCGACCGCAGCCCGAACCGGTCGAGCAGCACCTTCGCCATCACGGTGAGCGCGTTCACCCCGCACGAGGCCGGGGAGACGACGTCGTGCAGTGCCGGGTCGTAGCTCTTGTGGTTCGCGCCGACCACCAGGAACGCGTCCGGGTCGTCGGCGGAGGCGCTGATCACCACCTTGCGGGCGCCACCGTGGGTGATGTGAAAACGGGCCGCCGAACCGGCGCGGAACCGGCCGGTGGCCTCGATGACCACGTCGACGCCCTCCTCCGCCCAGGGAATCCGCTCGGGACGCTCGTGGTGGAATGCCCGAATGGCGTGGTCGTTCACCACGAGGTAGTCCCCGCTCGCGGTCACCGTCCCCGGAAAGGCGCCGCGGACACTGTCCCGGCGCAGCCCGTAGGCCAGTTTGTCGGTCGACGCGACGTCGTTGACCGCGGCGATCTGCACGCCCGGGTTCGAGGCGGAAGCCACGATCCGGGTGACACTTCGGCCGATCCGCCCGAGCCCATTGATCCCGATCGCGACAGTCATCGAGCGCTCCTCGATTTCGGATGCTTTGCCAGGATTTCCCCCGTGACCAGGCTCACCTGTTTCCCCCAGGATCCACCCGCAGTCACGGCTTCGACACTATGAGTTGTGCAAGTTGCACGTCAACGGACGACATTCTCACACCCCTCCAACGATCGACGTCGAACCACGGCCAGCACTGTGGACCCCGGTCCGGCATTCTGGGGGCGTGCCCGTATTCGTCTCCCACGCCGTCGCCGACGAACCCTGGGCACAGTGGATCGCTCTGGAACTGCGCGCCGCCGGCCACGACGTCCACCTCGACCCGGCCGGCCCCGGCTTCGTGCGCCGCCTCGCCGGCGGCCTCGGCGGCACCGACCCGGTACTCCTGCTGATCTCCGCCGAACACCGGGCCACCACCGCCGACTGGGCCACCCTGCTGCGGGCGCCGGCGATCGTCGGCCGGCTGATCGTTCTGCGACTCGACGCCGCCGAACTCCCTCGCGCGCTACGCGCCCTCCCCTGCCGCAGCCTGCACGGCCTCGACGAGGAGGACGCTCTGGAGCTGCTGCTCAACCTGGCCGGCGGCATCCGCCGCCATCAGTTCCCGCGCGCCGCCGGCTGGTGATTTCCGGTCACCCTCTTTCCAACCCCCATTTTGTACGGCCGAAGCACCCATCCCGCGCGATCCTGGACGCCTCTCCACCGCCCCCGGTCGACGAAGGCCCCCGGTCCAGGCGTTGGCTGTGACCGACGGTCAGCCGGTGACGGCACGGTAGAGCAGAATGAGGCCCACCGTCGTACCGAACGTGACGATGACGTATTTCAGCACCCGCTGCGGCAGACGCCGTGCGAGCCGCGCCCCAACGTAACCCCCGACGATCGCGGCCGGCGCCAGAATCGCCACCGCACCCCAGTCCACGTCCGCGAACGCGGCGAACACCACCAGCGTCACGAACCCGACCGTCGCCGACAACACGTTCTTCAGCGCGTTGATCCGCTTCAGCGACTCGTCGAGGATCAGCGCCAGCACCGCCACATACATCACCCCGAGCGCGGCGCCGAAATACCCACCGTAGACAGCACCGGCGAACACCACGGTCGGTAAGGTGACCGCGGCCCGCCGCGGTGACATCGCCCGCGGATGCCCGACCAGCCCGCGCAGCCGCTCCTGGAACGCCAGCGTCGCCGCCGCCCCCAGCACCAGGAACGGCACCACGATCTCGAACGCCCGCGCCGGCGTGAGCAGCAGCAGCGCACACCCGGCGGCCGATCCGAGGACCGCGGCCGGCAGCGCGGCCCGCACCCGCCGCCCCTGTCCGGCCAGGTCGGCCCGGCTGCCCACGACGCTCGACACGTACCCCGGAAAGACCGAGACCGAGTTGGTGACATTCGCGTCCACCGTCGGCAGCCCGGTCGCGATCAGGCTCGGAAAGGTGATCAGCGACCCACCACCGGCGATCGCGTTCACCGCCCCGGCCGCGACGCCGGCCGCGGCGAGAAGCAAAATGTGCGTGAAATCCATGGTGGGAGTGAATCTACGTGCTTCCCACCCACCCGGCCCGGTGATCTTGCACCGCGGACACCCCGATCCGCCGGCACCCGGCCCGATGCTCTTGATCCGGACGCCCCGATCCGCCGGCGCCCCGGCCCGATGCTCTTGATCCGCGGACGCCCCGATCCGGCCGTGACCGGACCGGGACGTAAGATTGCGGCGCGACGGACGAGTCGGCTGGGCGGCCGCGTCGGCGCCCGCAGGGGCGTCGCCGAGGAACGTCCGGACTCCGCAGAGCAGGGTGGTTGTTAACGGCAACCCGGGGCGACCCGCGGGAAAGTGCCACAGAAAACAGACCGCCCTCCCTTCGGGGAGGGTAAGGGTGAAACGGTGAGGTAAGAGCTCACCAGCACCCCGGGTGACCGGGGTGGCTCGGTAAACCCCACCCGGAGCAAGGCCAAGCAAGGCCACTGCCGCAAGGCGGTGGCCGGCGCAGGCGTTCGAGGGCTGCTCGCCCGAGCCTGCGGGTAGGCTGCTCGAGCCTGCCGGCAACGGCAGGCCTAGATGGATGGCCGCCACCGGCGACCCCAGGGTCACCGGCCACAGAATCCGGCGTACAGGCCGACTCGTCCGCCGCCCTCAAGGTCCCTCCGGGGTGGCGCGCCCGGCCGCCGGCCGGGCCGCCGACAACATGCGCCCGGAAGACGAGTGCGACGACGCCGCGCGTCATGTTCTTGTACACGCCAGTGAGCTGATCGGGCTGTTGGTCGACATCGGGCGACGCGGGTCGCCGTCAAACGCCCCAGAGACGCCCCGGCACTCCCCTACCCGAGGGGTCATCCGGTGACCCCGGACCAACCCAGAACCTTCACTTCCTGTGACTGAATGGCGTTTCCGTCATCCTGGGAGCCATCCCGTCCGGTGAGGACGCCCCTACTTTGAGCCCAGGAATTTCAGTTCAGACCTCAACCGATCTGCGCCGAACCGACGCCGAGGCCGCCGCCTTGCCGAATATCGAAGGCGCGGCCTGATGTGACCGCGACGTCAGCTCGCGGCCGCATCGGTTGCCGCTCCGCCCCGGATTTCGAGGACCAGAACCGTCACGTTGTCCGGAGCGCCTCGATCGAGCGCGCTGGCGATGAGTGCCTCGGTGACCTGGTCGGGTGATCCCGCGGACCCGAGCACCTTCTGTATCACCGGCTCCGGGACGTAGGAGCTCAACCCATCGGTGCAGAGCAGGATGCGGTCGCCCGGGCTGAGTCTCACCGCGGTCAGGTCTGGTGATCGGCCGTCCTTTCTGCCGTCGAGGAATCGGGCCAGCTTGCCCGGTAGCTCGGGGAAGGTGTCGGCGGCGGCAACCAGATGCTGGTAGGTGTGGTCCTCGGTGATCCGGAGCAGCGAAGCATCACCGCCTGACCGAAAGGCACGCATGAGGTAGGCCCGGGAGTCCCCGACGTTGGCGACCACGGCTGCCGTCCCGGATCGGAGCAGCGCGACCATCGTCGTGCCCATGCCGGCGGCGTCCGGCTGTTCCCGCACCTTCCGGCGCAACGCCCGGTCGGCGGAGGCGACGGCCGTACCGAGTGTGTCCGCGAGGTCAGCCGGATCCACTTCCCGGTCGTAGGGCTTCAGCGCCTCGATCGCCGTACCGCTGGCAAGGTCGCCGGCGACGTGCCCACCCAGCCCGTCCGCCACCGCGACGAGGAAGTCACCCAGGTAGTGGCTGTCCTCGTTGCGGCGGCGGACCAGCCCGACGTGCGTTCCGGCGGCGGCCGTGATCTGGAGCGGCGACGTCATACCGGGTCGGCCCACGGCTGTTGTGCGCCCGGATCCCGGTGCAGGACGTGAACCGTCTCGACGCGATCACTCGCGACCACGAATTCGGTCACCTCGACCGGTTTGCCGTCGCTCCCCGAACTGCCGACTCGGACGATCTCCAGCACTGGCAGGCTGGCCGGGATGCCGAGCACATCCGCTTCCTCCTTGCTGGGCACCCGGGCGCGGTGGATCTCCATCCAGCTGATCGGCCAGTGGCCCGCCCGCTCGATGCGGTACAGCCACTCGCCTGCCGCCGGATCCGCGTCCACGTCGGCGACGATGTCGGCTACCCGCGGATGGATCCACGAGATGTTGATCTGGAACGGCGCCTCGGAGGCGGGCCCGGTCACCCGGAAACGGCGCAGCACCTGAGCGCCCGGTTCGACGCCGAGCAGTTTCGCGATCCGCGGATCGTCCAGCCGAGCGGGCGCGTTGATCGCCGCACCGTGCCGAACCCACACTTCCTGCCCGCTCGCTGACGGAAACGAGTATCCGGTGGCGTGCTCATTGCGCTTGACCAGATCACCGCGCGGTCGGCGCGGGCGCATCGTGCCGTAGCGAACGGCGATGCCCCGGCCTTGAACGGCCCACACATAACCTTCGGCTTCGAGCACCGCGATCGCTCGCGCCACGGTGTCCCGGTTGGCGCCGTACTCGGCGGCGAAATCATCGAGGCGGGGCAGCCGCGCACCCGGCTCCCACTCGCCGGCCTCGATCCGCGTACGGATCTTTCCGGCGATGTCCAGGTAACGCGAATGCACGGGCACTCAGCACCCACCTTCCGTGATTGTCCCAAGACAATCCTTGACACGCCTCATGATTATCCCCAGACTATCGACAGCCAACTATCCCAAGACAATGTCGCAAACGGTGCCGCAATCGATCAAGCCCTAGGGGTCAAGGATGCTTGCGATGACAATCGGCTTCCTCATCGGCCTCGGGACCGGCCTGGCCTTCCACAAGGCGCGACTCCGGTACGGCATCTGCGGCGTCACCCTCGATTGCCCGGTTCACGGCCGAGGGCCCTCCGCCTGCCCTCCGCGACGATGACCGCCTCCGGGGAACACCTACCGGAGCGACCGGCATGGCTCTGCCGACGTTGCGGCGAACCCTGGCCGTGCCCACCCGCCAAGACCGATCTCCTGCACGAATACCGGGATTTCCGGTCCCTGCTGATGATCTATCTGGCCGCCCAGCACTGGCAGGCGTCCGAGGATCTCACCGCACGGAGCGAGATTCCCGCGAACCTCCATACCCGCTTTCTGAGCTGGGCCCGCCGAGCTTGAGCGATCAGGGTGAGCGCTGCGCGACTATGTGACCTTGATGCGCGAGAATGACCGCCGGTGCTGGTGGAACGGGGGTCGTGGTGAGCGTTCTGGCGCGGACCGTGGCCGCGCTCGCCCGGATCGGCTGGAGCTGGTCGGTGGACGAGCTGCCGGATCTGGTCGCGGCTGTCGGCTGGGTGTGGCGTACCCCGTCGGAGGGGACGGTGAGCTGCCGTTTCGACGCGGATCCGGGCAACGCGGGCGCGTTTCTGTTCGGCGCCGAGGTGACCGCGCTGTACCTGAGTCTGGCCGAGCGGGACGAGGCGGCCGGGCCGGAGGCGGTGCTGGCCCGGCGGGACGGGTTCCGGGCCGCCGTCGATCAGGTGGCGGAGCTGCTCGGGCCGCCGCAGGCACGGTGTCCGGGCCCGGATCCGAGCGCCGGCTGGCGGGTGGCGGCCGGGATGCTGGAGATCGTGGACCGGCCGGGTGTGCTGGATCTGTGGCTGCGGCCGGCGCCGCGCCGGATGCCGCCTCCCCTGGTGGCCCCGGTCGCGGACGGGACGGCCCTGGCGGTGGGGCTGGCCGCCGCCGCGGCGTCGCTTCCGGCCGGTGCGGTGGTGACCGTGCTGGACGCGCGGGGCGGGGTGCGGGCGGAGTTGCGGCAGACGGACGGCACCCTCACCGTGACCGCCGGCGGCGACGAGATGGTTCTTCCCTGGCCGGCCGCCGGGACGGCGTACCGGGAATTGGCCGCCGGCCTCGCCAACCGCTGGGGTGACGAGGCCGGCGAGCTCAGCTACCGATCGGACCTTCCGGTCCCGCATCTGCCGCTGCCGCGAGCCTAGAAAGGGTCAGGTCGACGAGATGTTGTCGACCGTGCCGGCGCGTTCCCGTTCGATGCGGGGGTCGCCCTCGTCGGCGAGGTAGTCGTCGGGCTGGGTGCCGTCGACGCCCTCGGCAACCTTGGCGGCCCGCAGGGCGAGTGTCACGAGCACCGCTACCAGCGCGTTGACCAGCACCGCCACGAAGCCCACATAGATCGTCTTCGTGCTGTCGAACCCGAATTCGGACAGCGGGAACGCCGAGCCGCCGAAGTGTTTGCGCCCGGTCGCCACGTTGGGGATCTGCCAGAGCATCCAGAAGCCGAGTCCCATGCCGGCCGCCCAGCCCGCGACGAGCGCGCCCCGGTGCAGCCACCGGGTGTAGAGGCCGAGGACCACGGCGGGCGCGGTCTGGAGGATGATCACGCCGCCGATCAGCTGGAGGTCGATGGAGAACTGCGGGTCGAGGAAGACGATGCAGGCCACCGCCCCGATCTTCACCACCAGCGAGGTGATCTTGGCGACGCTCGCCTCCTGCGCGTGGGTGGCGTCCTTGCGCAGGTACTCCTTGTAGATGTTGCGGGTGAACAGGTTGGCCGCGGCGATCGACATGATCGCGGCCGGGACCAGCGCGCCGATGCCGATGGCGGCGAACGCGACACCGGTGAACCAGGCCGGGAACTGCTGGTCGAAGAGGATCGGCACGACCGTGTTGCTGTCCACACTGCCGGGTTTGGCGCCGGGCAGCGGCTTCACCCCGGCCGCGATGGCCATGTAGCCGAGCAGCGCGATCAGGCCGAGCAGCAGGCTGTACGCCGGGAGCGCGGACATGTTGCGCTTGATCACGCCCCGGTTCCGGCTGGCCAGCACACCGGTGATGCTGTGCGGGTAGAGGAACAGCGCGAGCGCCGACCCGAGCGCCAGGGTGAAGTACTGCACCTGGTTGTTGGCGTTCAGGAGGATGCCGTCGTTGGGTGCCGGTGACGCCTGGAACTTGGCGTCGGCCGCGTCGAAGATGGCGTTCCAGCCGCCCAGCTTGTACGGCAGCCACAGCACCGCCACCAGGATCACGATGTAGATCATCGTGTCCTTGACGAAGGCGATCAGTGCGGGCGCCCGCAGTCCGGACTGGTAGGTGTAGGCGGCCAGGATCGCGAACGCGATGATGATCGGCAGGTGCCGGGCCAGGGCGCTCTCGCCGGTGACGCCCATCGTCTTGAGCACCGCTTCGATGCCGATCAGCTGGAGGGCGATGTACGGCATGGTCGCCACGATCCCGGTGATCGCGACCACCAGGGCCAGCGTCGGCGAGCCGAACCGGGTGCGGACGAAGTCGGCCGGCGTCACGAAGCCGTGCCGGTGCGACACCGACCAGAGCCGGATCAGGATGAGGAAGAACAGCGGGTAGATGATCACGGTGTAGGGCACCGCGAAGAACCCGGCCGCTCCGGCGCCGAACATCAGCGCGGGCACCGCCACGAAGGTGTACGCCGTGTAGAGGTCCCCACCGACCAGGAACCAGGTGATCCAGCCGCCGAAGCTGCGGCCGCCCAGCCCCCACTCGTCGAGGTGGGCCATGTCCTGCGGCGCCCGCCACCGGGAGGCGACGAAGCCCATCCCGCTGACCAGCAGGAACAGGGCCGTGAAGATGACGATCTCGGTGATGTGATCGCTCATGACCGGCCCCGCTTGGTCATCTGGTAGACGAGGGTCGTGGTGCCGACGCCGAGCAGGATGAAGGAGAGCTGCAGCCAGTAGAAGAGCGGGAATCCGGCGATCCGCGGCTCGTCGTGGTTGTAGAGGAAGGTCAGCAGCGGCACCACGATGGGCACCAGGAGCAGCCAGTTCCAGGGACTTCTATCGGTTCGGGGACGTTCCGGCTCAGCCATGGGTCACCTCTGTCACTTCCGTTGCGTGTGCGTTACGTCACGCTAACGAGACGTCGGAAGATCGGGCGATCCCCTATGCGCCGAACGGGCGAGGAGGTGCGCCGAAAGGGGCGCACCTCCTCGGTCCCGCTAGCGGAGGCCGGCCGAGATGGCCTTGGTGAGTGACGCGTTCTCGTCGTCACCGTCGAGCGACCACATCATCGCGCCGCCCAGGCCCTTGGCCCGGATGTAGAGCGCCTTCTGCACCATCACGGCCGGGTCGTCGTACGTCCAGAAGGTGGTGCCGTCGAACAGCCAGGCGTGACCGTTGCGCAGGTCCCGGTGCACCGTGAAGCCTTGTGCGGGCAGCTTCTTGAGCGTCTTCCAGTCCTCGGTGCCGTTGGCGAAGACGCCCGGCGCCGGGCCGGCGGCCGGCTGGAACAGGCCGTTGCCGGTGCCGGTGACCCCGGTCCATCCCTGCGAGTAGTAGGGCACGCCGAGCACCAGCTTGCGCTTCGGGGCGCCACCGGCGATCCAGGCGTTGATCGTGTTCTCGGCCGAGAAGTCCGGGTTGTCCGGCGCACCGGCCGGTACGCGCAGCGCCGACTGCTGGTTGGTGACCGGCTCCCAGGTGCCGTGGAAGTCGTAGCCCTGCACGGTGGCGAAGTCCAGGTACTTGAAGATCTTGTCGACCTCGAAACCGGCTGCGATCTTCGCGGGCGCCGCCGGAACGAACGCCGTGAGCAGGTACTTCTTCCGGTTGGCCTTGCCGAGCTTGTCGAGCTGTGCCCGGAACTCCGCGGCCAGCAGGGTGAAGTTCTGCTTGTCCTCGGGCCGGATGACGTTGCCCACCTCGCCGTTCGAGCCGGGCCACTCCCAGTCCAGGTCGACGCCGTCGAAGACACCGGCCGCCACGCCCTCGGGCAGGCCGGTCAGGTTGCCCTTGATCCACAGGTCGAGGCAGGAGCTGACCAGCTTCTTCCGGGAGGCGTCGGTGAGGGCCGCGTCGGAGAAGTACCGGGAGCCGGACCAGCCGCCGAGCGAGATGAGCGCCTTGAGCTTCGGGTTCTTCGCCTTGATCTCGGCGATCTGGTTGAGGTTCCCGGCGAACGGCTGGCCCGCCACGTCGGCGACACCGTCCACACTGTTCTCCGCGGCGAACGGCGTCTGCCAGTCGGCCCACGGGTCGGCGGAGGCGCAGACGCCGTCCGCGGTGACCGGGCCGAACGCGTAGTTGAGGTGGGTCAGCCGGGCGGCCGCACCGGAGCTCTGCACGTCGGCGAGCTGGAAGTTACGGCCGTAGATACCCCACTGGGTGAAGTACGCGACCTTGGCATATGAGTCGTCCGGATGTGCCTGTGCGGGAGCGGGTGCTGCGGCCACGACGGCCGAGGCTACAGCCACCCCGGCGACGAGGCGGCGGGTGAAACCGCGCATGAGCCCTCCAGGGCGAAACGTTGAAGAAAGTTTCCTAATCGAGGAAGCTAAACGTCCGCCCTGCGAGGGTCAATATCTGCTCATCGAAGATGGGCGGTCTCGTTGACCGATCTGACCGCGATGTTCCCGTCCGGCCACACGTCCATCATCGACACACCCGCCGCGTCCAGGAACAACCGGTGCAGGAAGGCATCCCCCGCCGCCAGCGCGTCCCGCAGGATCAACTTGATCGGCGACACATGAGAGACAAGAACGACAACCTTTCCCGGGTACGCGCTGAGCACCGCCGCAAGAGCACCACGCACTCGCTTCGCCACCGCCTGGAACGACTCCCCGCCCGGCGGCGCCACACTCGTCGACGCCAGCCACGCGGCCATCTCGTCCGGCCACCGCTCCTGCACCTCGGCGAAGGTCTTCGCCTCCCACTGGCCGAAGTCGCACTCGATCAGGTCGTCCATCACGGTCACCGGCAACCCACCGGCCTCGGCCGCGATCAGCTCAGCGGTACGCACACACCGGGAAAGGGGTGACGACAGCACCGCCGCGACGTCACGGGAAATACCCGCCACCCGCCCGGCCGCGGCCATCGCCTGCGCCTCGCCCTCGTCGGTGAGCGGCACGTCGCCACGCCCCGAATAGCGGCCCTGAGCGGTCAACGGGGTGGCGCCGTGCCGGACCAGGATGATCCGGGTGGCGTCCTCCAGGCTGGCCGGCGGCGCCCACGACTTGGGCGACTCCGCCTTGACCGGGGCCTGCTTCACCGGAGCGCCGGCCGCCTCGTCCATCGCCCGGTTGGCCAGCTCGTCCGCCGCCTTGTTGCGCTCCCGCGGGATCCACTCGTAGGTCACCCCGGCGAACTTGCCGACCAGGGCCGCGGCCTCGGCGGCGAGCGGGCGCAAACCCGCGTTCTTGATCTGCCAGCGGCCGGACATCTGCTCGATGACCAGCTTGGAGTCCATCTTGACGGCGACCCGCTCGGCGTTCAGCTCGGCGGCCGCCGCGAGACCCGCGATCAGGCCCGAGTACTCCGCCACGTTGTTGGTGGTGACACCGAGGGAGTCGTACCGCTCGGCCAGGACCTCGCCGGTCACGGCGTCCCGGACCACCGCGCCGAACCCGGCCGGGCCCGGGTTGCCGCGGGAACCCCCATCGGCCTCGACGACCACCCGCAATCCGCTCATGACGCCACCTCCGCTTCGCTCCGGCGTCGCCATGAGTTCAAAACTGAGCCGAATGATTCGCTCGCAAGCTCGCTCATAGGCCGGACTCCGACGTGCGCACCATGATCCGGCGGCACTCCTCACAGCGGACCACGTCGTCCTTGGGGGACGACTTCACCCGGTTCAGGTCGGCGCCGTACAGCTCGATCCGGCAGGCGCCGCACCGCCCGGCGTACACCAGGGCCGCGCCCATCCCGGTCTCGGTGCGGATCTTGTCGTACAGGGCGACCAGGTCGGACGGCAGGTCCGCGGCGAGCGGCACCCGGGCCTGGGTCTTGAACTCCAGCTCCTTGGCGATCTCCGCGTTCGCCTCGTCGCGGCGGCGCTCGGCGTCGGTGCGCCGGCCGACCGCGGCCGACAGCCGGCCCTGCACCTCGGCCAGGGTGGCCTCCGCCGTCTCCTTCTGCTCCATCAGCTCCAGCTCGGCGTCCTCCAGCTCGGACTGCCGCCGGTTCAGCGTGGCCAGCTCGTGCTGGAGGCCCTCGACCTCACGCAGCGAACCACCCGCGTCCAGCCGCTTCTGGTCCTTGTCCTTGCGCTGCCGGACCTGGTCGATGTCCTTCTCCAGGCGGGCGATGTCCCGGTCCAGGTCGTCGACGACCACCTGGGCGCGGACCCGCTCGTCCTCCAGCGCGGAGATCTCCCGCGCGACCGCGTCGATCTCGGCCAGCTCGGGCAGCGACTTACGCCGGTGCGCGAGCTGGGCCAGGGTGGTGTCGACGGCCTGCAGGTCGAGCAGACGGCGCTGGGCTTCCGGGGCGGCCTTCACGGGCGGATCTCCAAATCGTCGCGGTTCGCATGGACGGTCCAGGGGTCGGTGTCCACGTCTGACACCACCACATCAACGGGAAAGACCTCGCGCAGCCAGGCCGCCACGTCGTCGAGCCAGGGGCGTTCGCTCGCCCAGTGCGCGACGTCGAGCAGCGCCGGGCCACCGGCCGCGAGATGCTCGCTCACCGGATGATGCCGCAGGTCCGCGCAGAGGTACGCGTCGACGCCGGCGCGGGTCGCGTCCGGCAGGAACGAGTCACCCGCGCCACCGCAGACGGCGACCGTACGGATCGGGCGGTCCGGGTCACCGGCGGAACGCACACCGGCCGAGGTGGCCGGCAGCCGCTCGGCCGCGAGCCGGGTCAGCTCCGCCAGCGTGAGCGGCTCGGGCAGCACGCCGATCCGGCCCAGGCCGCGCCCCTCGCCGGCGGCCGCGCCCTCGGCGGGCGCCAGCGGGCGCAGGTCGGTCAGGCCGAGACGGGCGGCGAGGGCGTCGGAGACGCCGGGGTTGGCCACGTCGGCGTTGGTGTGCGCGGTGTAGAGCGCCACACCGGCACGGATCAGCCGGTGCACGATGCGGCCCTTGAATGTGTCCGGGGCGATCGACGACACCGGCTTCAGGAACAGCGGATGGTGCGCCACGATCAGGTCGGCGCCGAGGTCGACGGCCTGCTCCACGGTCTCCGGCACGCAGTCGACGACGCAGAGGACCCGGGCGACGGGGTGGTCGAATTCGCCGAGCACCAACCCGACCCGGTCCCAGGGCTCCGCCCAGCTCCGCGGGTATCGCGTGTCTAGGGCGTCCACCACGGTCCGGACGGTTGAGTCGGTCACGAGGGCTGAGCCTATACCGCTAGGTGACCGCCCCCGGCTCGACTCGGGCGGCGACCGGGTTGCTGACCGCCTGGAGGGCCCGCCGCCAGGGGAACTGCCCCCGGTAGCGGTCGGTCTGCCCGGGGCCGCCGAGACGGCACACGTCCTCCCCGTAGAGGACGTGCACCCCCCAGTCGCGGAGTTTCGCGAGGCTCTCGTGCAGCGCCGGATGCAGTGCCATCACCTTGTTGGTGTACGGCACCACGGCGATCGGGACGCCGTAGCCGTACGCCTCGACGAGAAGGCCCAGCACCAGCGTGTCGGTGATCCCGGCGGCCCACTTGTTGACCGTGTTGACCGTGGCGGGCGCGACGATCATCGCGTCCGCCGGCGGCAACGTGTCCGGGTCGCCGGGACTCTTGTACGCGGATCGAACCGGATGTCCGGTCTGCGCCTGGAGAGCCGCCACGTCAACGAACTTGCGGCCGTCCGGCGAGGTGATCACGCACACGTCCCAGCCCTCGTTCTGGGCGAGGGTGACGAGGATCCCGACGTCCCGGGCCATCGGTGAGCCGCACACCAACACGTACAGCACACCGGGTGAGGGGTTACCCGTCATCACTCGCAGACCCACCTCATACACCGACTCCCATCTGTTCAGCCAGCTCCGCGATCGGAGCGGGCGGCGTGCCCCGGGTCCGCCGGAGCACGTCGGAAAGGACTTCGTGGGCGAGTGGCCGGCACCGGATCTCGGAAGGGGCGAGCCGGTCGCCCTCCAGCAGCATCTCGCCCGCCTTCTCCACATCGCCGATCTGCGTGTAACCGCGCGCGATGTCGAGGAAGTGGTGTGCCCGCCGCTCCGGGAGCATGGCGTGGAACCCGTTCTGGTCCATGCCCAGATGTGTCTCCACCGCCAGCTTCCCGTCCCCGAGCTCGACCGCGGTCGCGCAGCGGTGCAGCTGCACGTTGGTCGGCCCGAAGCTGGTCCAGTAGTGGTTGAAGTCGCCACCCAGCTCCAGTGACGCCTGGTCGGCCCCGCAGAGCAGATCACGGACGGTCGCGCTGTCCCCGATCCGGGCGGCCGCCATGGCCCCGTTGAGCAGCAGCATCCCGTAGACCGAGAGCTGCTCGGCACGCGGCCGCTCCGGGCCGGGCGCCAGCCGGTTGGCGATGTTGACGTTCACTTCGAGCGACGGCCGGACCCGGCCCAGCGCGAGCAGGGCGCTGCCGACCCGGTAACTGGCCAGCCCGGCCAGCAACTGGTCGCCGGCCCGCTGGGAGACCGCGATCGAACGGTCCGCGGCCAGCCAGGACAGCTCGTGCTCGCCGACCTTGCGCAGCGCCGACGAGGCGATCTGGTAGACCTGGCCGAGCAGGTGCGCGGCGTGCGACGCCTCGTCGCTGTTGGCGTGGGCGCTGTCCGCCGCCTGGGCGTCGCGGAGCAGCTTGGGCAGGGCGCGCGCCAGGACCCCGTACTTGGCGTGCTGATAGGTCAGCCAGGCGTGGCTGACGGCCTTGCGCATCTCCGCGAGCGGCGGTGAGTGCGGCACCGCCTGGAAGAACGCGCTCATCTGGTCGTACCGCTCGAGAGCGGCGCGGATCTCCTCGACCTCGACCTGGTCGATGCAGTTCTGGGTCTCCGGCTTACGCTCCACCTCTTTGCCCAGCAACAGCTGGACGTCGACCTGGAGCACGTCGGCGATGTCGTACACCACTGAGAACTTGTCGAGCCGGCGAACCCCGCGTTCCACCTTGTCGACCCAGCTCTTCGATTTACCCAGCCGGTCCGCGAAGACCTGCTGGGACATTTTGCGTCGGCCCCGCCAGTAGGCGACGCGACGGCCGATCGGCAGCTCGTCCACGGTGCCTCCCCACTCAACCGGCGGTCTTTCCGCCGGCGAGCCATCCGGTGTCACTCGCAGTGTGGACCGCTCACGTGTGCACAGATCGCACAGCGTGTGTGATCGCCTGCTCACCGATGCTCGTAGTTTTCTTGCAAGTTGCAAAGGGTGGATCCGCCGAGCCCAACGATGGTTGTCGTGACGGGTAACGGCACTCCCGCCCGATCCCGGGGGTATCGAGCTATGCAGTGGACCAGCCGTCAGCCGTTCGTCCCACCGTCAATCCTCGACCGGCCACTCCTGCGCCGCGCCGCCCTGCGGTATGCGGCACACGGGTGGCCCGTGATGCCCGGCTCGTACCTGACCGGAAACCGGTTCGACTGCGGACGGCCGGGTTGTCCCATCACCGGATGCCATCCGGCGATCGACTCCTGGGTCACCTCTGCCACCGACGATCCGGCCCGGATCACCGACTGGTGGCGGCGGCACCCCTACACCGTTCTCCTCACCACGGGAACGGCCTTCGACGTCCTGGAGGTGCCCGCGTCGCTGGGCCGGCACGGCCCGGACGCCGGACCGGTCGCCGTGACCCCGGCCGGGAGCTGGATGTTCCTCGTCCAGCCGGGCACCGCACTGCGACCCGAACTGGAGCGGCGCCTCGACGTGGTGCGGCACGGAACCGGCTCGTGGATCCCGGTGCCGCCCAGCCGCACGGCCGACGGACCGGTCCGCTGGGAAGTGCCGCCCGGCCGGTCACAGTGGCGTCTGCCGGACTCGGCCCGGGTGCAGGAGCGACTGGTGATCGCACTGGGCCCGGCTCGCCGGCCGGGACAACCGGACATCCCCCGGCAGCTGTCCACCGCTCGCCGGGCCGCCTGAAGGTCTTTGCACGGGTACACATGTCACCCGACAACCCTATCCCGAACCGGGGTGATCCGCGCGTCCCCCGAAGGGGTGAGACTCGTGAATGAATTCAGATGGCGACATCCCGGCAGGCCATGATCACGGCCTTTGGTACGTCCGGGCGGGCCCTGGCCGCCAAGGGGAAACCGGCCGGGACCCGCCCACCGCGGGTGTTCCCCGCGGACACCAACAGTGATCGGTCCGGCCCGCCCCCGGTTGAGCGCCCACCCCGTTGCGCCCCGGTTGCGGCTAGTCTCTGCCCTCGTGGACAGGGTCGAGCTGGTGCTGCGCAAATACGACGGCCGCCCGCACCGCAGCGTCACCGGCCTGCTGCTCGGCGACGACGAGCACGGCACCTGGATCGGCACCCCCAGGGGCAGCGTGGTCCGCTTCAGCTACGGCGCCAGCCCGGTCGAGCACACCCGCCACGACGCGGTCCGCCTGATCCCGCACGACGGCTGGTGGATGGCGATGTTCCTGGCCGAGCCCTCCGCCCAGGAGGTCTACTGCGACGTGACCACCCCGGCCGAACACTCCCCCGGCCGCATCACGGTCGTCGACCTGGACATCGACGTGACCCGCTCCCGCCCCGACGGCCGGGTCCTGATCGAGGACGAGGACGAGTTCGAAGCCCACCGCCGGGAACTCGGTTACCCACCCGAGGTGGTCACGCAGGCCACCGCCGCGGCGACCCACCTACGCGACGCGCTGACCGGAGCGGACGAGCCCTTCGGCACACATGCCCTGACCTGGATGACCCGCCTGGGCGCAACGCCGCCACGAACGTGAATTGACTGGTGGGCGCGGTAGGTTTCGAACCTACGACCCCTCGCTTGTAAGTTCCGGGCGGCTCATCCGGCCTCGTCCGTACAAGGCTGCGACCTCGGAACATCGTCCGGCGCAAGACCGCTCCGATCGAGATCATCTGCCCCGGTTGCTGTCAGCGTTGCTGTCAGCTCGGCCATCGTTCTACTGGCCTGCCCGCGTTCGAGACGATCATCCAAGTACCGCTGGACCGGACTGTAGAGCGGGTAAGGAACAAGCACGGCGACGGTCTGTCGGTCACACCATGCCACCTCCGCCACCTCCGCCCGGCTTGCCGGATAGGCGTTCCCGCCCTCGACTTCGCACGCGAGGTAGAACATGGTCCGACCCGTGTCCGGGTGTATTCGCATTCCGAGGTCATCAACGACCCGCACCGCAAGCCCGGTCTCCTCAAGTGTCTCCCGCACCGCGGCCTCGTCGGTGCGCTCGCCAACTTCGACCTTCCCAGCTGGGAACTGCCACGAGAGCCGGCCCTCCACTACGGCACGTCGGATCAACAAAACTCGGCCGCTCTGGACAACGATGGCTGCGACGACCGCCTGATCTTCGTTATTCGCAGGCATGGCTCATCGATACACCGCTAAGACCGTCTCGCGTAGATCATCCTTTCAGGTGCTTCGCCACGCTTCACGAGCGCCTAGGCTCTGTTCGCGTGGAACGCATCAAGAGGCAGGCGCGGATCCAGCCCAGACGCAAGGCGGCCGACGTGCCGCCATCGGCACCTGCGGGCACTCAGGCGCAGATCCCTATCGTCGCTAGCGCTACACAAACGGCAGCATCGGTAAAGCCATTCATTGAGATTGCCGGAGTGGTAGGCATTTTGTCAGTTCCTTTTGTGGCGATCCGCATGCTGGCGGTTGCCAACTGGAACCAGACCACAGCTTTGGCGATAATATCCAATTCCGCCATCGGAAGCCTAGCCGTCGCGTTCTTCCTACTAGCGATTCCAACATGGCTATATATCACCAACATCTTTCTGGCCATGGACGCCGCCAGCCCTGAATCCACCAATAGAGGCCGGAACATCTTTCTGATCTTATTGATATCATTTATCGGCGCTACCATGGTACGCAGCTGGTTCGAACTTTTCCCTATTGCCATTTTTCCACTCGTCGCAATATGGATTTTTGGGCGAATCGACCGGGGCAGGTCAACTGAGCAGTCTCGGGCCGAGAACCGCAGGGTTGCCCTGGCGCTCAGTCTCTCGGCGATCTGGTCGATGGTCGCTTCCACACAGTCCTGGCTTCCAGCAGAGCAACTTGTTGTCGACGGACAGAAGAGACAGGCCTTCGTCCTTAACAGCTCCGAAAAGGAATTCGTCGCCTATTTTCCAGCCGAATCAGCAGTAATTAGAGTCGACAAGGCACGAATCACCGAAAGGCAATACTGCACTCTACGCACGGTAGCCCCCATATTCAAAAATAAGGTTCGCAGCTTGCCTCCATGCCCGCTTCTGGATAACGAGAAGAAACTGGGCCCGCTGCCGAGCCCTTCGAGTTCGGCTCCGAGCGGAGCCCCATCCTCTCCGAGCAGTCCGTCACCAGCGCCTCAACTATCCGTCGTAAGCTGAACCGTCGAAGCTGGCGTGATCAGTTTGGAAGATGATCACCAGCCGCCCGGGAGACTTCCTGCTGGAGTCCTGGGACCAGTACGTTTAAGCCGTCCATAGCCTGATGGGGCAGGGTTCGGAGGCGCGTTGTTGCCCGCTGATGACCGGTGTGGCTCCGTCGGTCAGGCACGGTCCCCCAGTAGCACCTGGGCATAATTGGCCTTCGGCTTGTGCTCTAGGTGCGGTTAGATGGTCTGAGCCCGTACTTAACCCGGGTGATTGGTTACAAGTGTGCCGGAGTGGGATTTGACGTCGTCAAGTTGGGCAGCAAATTTGCCCTTCACGCCTCCATTTATTGAGCGGTCCAGCAGCCGGGAAGGATTCGAGTTCTGGTGGCGTTTGCTGACATTTGTTTTCCCTTTGACGGACCCTGCGGTCCTCCCGAGAATCCCTAGGGCCTCATTCGGTAGCGACGTGGAGATCTTGGATCGATACGTTGAAGAGGCGGCGGAGCTGGCCACAAGCTCATTGCTCAATGATTCAGGAGGGTTGACAATTCAGGTGCAGACCCTTCCTGACGGTACCCAAGAAGAGACACTTACTACCGACTTTGTTTCACGGGAAGTCACGCGCGGATTTGCCGTGGCATTTCGGCAACTCTATGAGCCGGGCGAATCTGCATCTTTCCTCAAAGCGTATAACGCAGTTGCTCGGCAGGCCCGGCCGCAGTGGGGTGACGACGAGAATTGGCAGGCTCTGGCGCAGTGGCGAGCGGCTCACGGTAAGCTTCGCGCAAAACCTTTGAAGGTTCTTTCCAGCGAGAAGCTATTTCCAGATCGCGGTGCTATTGGAGTTCCTGGCGATGGGCCTCCGTATCCTGAAGAGATTATTTCAACGTACAACTATGGTGATCTAATCCATTGGGGAAGCAAACGTCAAGAATTGAGTGCGCTCGGTAGGACTGAATTCGACTCTGCCTGGAACCAGCTTAGATTTTTGGAGGCGGTCGGAGGCTTGAGTCATCTATATATCGGATTCGGTGGCGTGGTGGCGAACATCCTGGCCGAGGACTAGATATTGAGTGTTCACTCAGCTGTGTGTGGCACGTGTCAATCTCGTCTTGACACGTGCCGTCACACTCTCGGTCGAGCAGACCGTTCAGCGCGTCGGTGGACAGCTTGTCGTGGCTGGCGCGAAGACGGAGGACTCGGAGAGTGTTCTGCCGTTGCCGGATTGGACCTGGCTGGTCCTGCTGGAGCACCAGGAAGCCCAGGCCCGGGAACGTACCAAGCTCACGGAGGTCTGGACCGACCACGGCCTGGTCTTCCCGTCCGAACTCGGAACTCCGATGGAGCCCCGCAACCTCAACCGCCACTTCGCCCGGCTCCGCGTATCAGCCGGCCTTCCCGAGGTCCGGCTACATGACTTCCGTCACACCGTCGTGTCCATCCTGATGGACCTCGGCGTCCCGCCGCATGTGGTCCAGGCGATCGCCCGGCACGCGGACGTGAAGATCACTCTCAAGGTGTACTCGCACACCAACCTCGAAGCGATGCGCCAGGCCCTCGGGAAACTCGACGGGCGGCTGTCGTGAGCGCCGTAGCTGTCACCGTTGCTGTCAACGGTCGCCCGCTGGATCATGTGGCCAGCGTCTCCGCTGGTTATCGTGGTGGGCGCGGTAGGTTTCGAACCTACGACCCCTCGCTTGTAAGGCGAGTGCTCTCCCACTGAGCTACGCGCCCGGCTCGGCGAAAGCCGGAGTCGCCATCGTACCCTGCCGGGGATCAGCGGCTCAGGGTGGCGACGGCGGCGCGCCAGGGGGCCTGGTCGCGGACCTCGCCGGGGCCGTTCATCTCGGCGAAGGTGATCCGGCCCGCCGGGTCGACCAGGAAGGTGCCGCGGTTGGCGAAGCCGCGCTCGTCGTCGAAGACACCGTAGGCGCGGGCCACCTCGCCGTGCGGCCAGAAGTCGGCGAGCAGCGGGAAGTCGAAGCCCTCCTGCTCGGCCCAGACCTTGTGACCGTAGACCGAGTCGACGCTCACCGTCAGCACCTGGACGTGGTCGTTCGCGTACGCCGGAAGGTTCTCCTGGATCTCGGTGAGCTCGCCGTGGCAGCGGCGGCTGAACGCCAGCGGGTAGAACACCAGCAGGACCGCCTTGCGACCGTGGAAGTCGCTGAGGCGGACCTCCTGGTTGTTCTGGTCCTTGAGGACGAAGTCCGGCGCCGGCACGCCCAGCTCGATCGGCATCCGCCCAGCCTAGACCAGGCGAACGCCGCATGGTCGGCGCCCGCCGGGCGCCGACCAGAGATGGGGAGAAGGCAGTGAGCTACTTCTTCTTGGCGCCCCGTGGGGAGACCAGGCGTGCGCCTGTCCAGTCCTTGCCGGCGTTCACCGTCGAGGTCTGCTGGAGGCCCGCGGTGGGGGCCGCCTCGCTGATCTCGCTCGGCTCGACGTGCCCGTCACGCCCGGCCTTCGGGGTCAACAGCCACACCACGCCGTTGTCGGCGAGGGGGCCGAGTGCGTCGGTCAAGATTTCGAAAAGGTCGTCGTCGCCGTCGCGGTACCACAACAGCACCGCGTCGACGACCTCGTCGGTGTCCTCGTCGACCAGCTCTCCGACGCGTTCGGTCAGGGCGTCACGGAGATCGTCATCGACGTCCTCGTCGTAACCCATCTCCATGACCACCATGTTCGGCTCGAAGCCGAACCGGTCCGCCAGGCTACGTACGCCGTCGGCCTGACCCGCGGTCGCGCTCACTGTCCAAATCCTCCTAGCCGTCAAAAATGTTCCGGAACCTGGGGGTAGTCCACACATTCCGGGGCCGGTACGCAAGTGGCGCACCGAGTGTGTGGCAATTTACCGTGCCAGCAGGGCGTGGGCACCCTGTGTGATGGCATCCTCTCCTACCAAGACCTGCTGGGCGGCGGGACCTAGCGGAACCGGCACGTCGGCGGCCGCCACCCGGCGTACGGAACCGACAAAAGCCCCATCGACCAGGGCTGCCAGCACCCCCTCGCCGACCCCTCCGGAGCGCCGTGTCTCGTCGGCGATGAGCACCCGCCCGGTGGCCGCGGCCTCACGCAGCAGATCGGCCGTGGGCAGCGGGTTCAGCCACCGGAGGTCGACGACCCGGGAGCCGTACCCCTCGGCGGCCAGCTGTGCGGCGACCCGCAGCGACATCCGGACGCCGTTGCCGTACGTCACGATGGTCAGGTCCTGCGCGGTGCCCAGCCCGTAGATCCGCGCGCGGCCGATCGGCACGTGCTCCTCGGCCCATCCGCCGGGGGCCGGATAGGGCGCCAGCCACTCGTTGTCGCCTTGTTGATAGAGGTCCCTCGTCTGGTAGAGGGCGGCCGGCTCGAGGAAGACGCAGACGCTGCCGTCGACCTCCGCCGCGGCGATGCAGGAGCGCAGCATCGGCGCCGCGTCGGCGGCCCGCGCGGGGGCCGCGACCACGAGACCGGGGATCTCCCGGAGCGCGGCGAGCGCGTTGTCGTTGTCCAGGTGACCCCCGATCCCGTACGGCTGGGCGAGCCCGGGCACGCGCAGCACCAGCGGGTTGCGGTAGGCGCCGGCCGACAGGTACGCCATGGTGGCCGCCTCGGACCGCAGCTGCTCCATGGCGCTGTGCAGGGCGGCCAGGCCGTCGAGCTCGGGCACCGGCAGTTGCCCGGCGAGCCCGGCGCCGAGGGCCAGCCCGAGGATCGTGGTGGCGTCCGGCGGGCTGTCGAAGACCCGGTCGGCGGCGTGCTCGGAGAGGCCGGTGGTGACGCCGTGCCGTCCGCCGCGGGTGACCGTGGGGCCGAAGACCAGCGTGCCGGGGCCGGCCAGCAGGGCGTCGGTGAGGGTGGCGCCGATGGCCTGTGCCAGGGTCATCGGCCCGGCGTCCTCGGGGAGGCGGCCGCCGAAGGCGCGCAGGCGGGTGGGCACCCCGGCGCCGAGGGCGTGCCCGGCCGCCTCGGCGACGGCGTGCGCGACCCGCAGCGGACGGCGCGGCGCGAGCGAGGCGACGACCTCACCCGTCGAGGCGAGTTTCGGTTCGCCGAGCACCTCCTCGGCGGCTTTGCGGACCTGCCAGCCGACCTCGTCGTACCGGGTGATCACCTCGTCCGGGCCGAGCAGGCCGGCCTCGACGAGCAGCCGGGCGGTGCCGATCAGCGGGTCGCGGTCCAGGCTGTCGCCGGGATCGGGGTCGCCGGGCAGGCCGAGCAGGTGCAGGGTGGCCAGGTGCAGCACGGCGGGGCGGCGCTCGCGGCGGACGAACTCGGTCGCCTCGGCCGCCGCGTCGTACGCCGCCGCCAGGTCGCATCCGTCGGCGAACGAGTACCGCAGGCCTGGTCGGCCGCGCAGCACGCCGGCCACCCAGCCGTCCGGGCCGGCCCCGCCGGGGGCGTCGTCCTCGCAGATCAGCAGCAGTGGCGCCGGCTGCCCGGCGTGCCCGAGCCGGCCGGCCGTGTCGAGGGCGACCGACGCGCCGGGGCGGGCCGTCGCGCCGTCGCCGAAGGAGGCCACCACGATGGCGTCCTCCGGCCACGGGGCGGTTCCTCCGGGCCGGGTGAGGGCGTGCGCCAGCCCGGCCGCCCGGGGCAGGTGGCCGCCGCCGGCCGAGAGCGCCGGGATGAGGTGCAGCGCCGGGTTGCCGAAGATCTTGTCGCGGCCGCCGGTGATCGGGTCGCGGACCGAGGCGACCACACCCCGCAGGATGTCGCGGGCGGCTTCCTCGAGCCGCCGGGACGCGTCCGGGGGGCCTCCCCCGGCGGTGCTCGCCGCCCGTACGCAATAGAAGGCCGATGATCGATGGTGCAGGAGGGCCGGATCGTCGGCGCGCAGCGCCGCGGCGACCGCGGCGTTGCCCTCGTGGCCGGCCGACCCGCCGGTGTGGAAGCCCTCGTTGAAGCTGCGCAGCCAGCGCGCGGCGAGGTCGAGGTGGCGGCTGGTGAGCTGGGCGTCGAAGAGGTCCCGGGCACGGGCGCCGGTCAGGGTGCTGCCGTCGCGGACCGGATCGCCGGGGGCACGCCCGGACTCCGGTGGCCGAAGGGCCGAGACCGCATCGCGGAACCGCTCGTCGAGGCTTTGCGGAGTGGTCACGGAGTTCAGCATTCCCGACCCGCGCCAGCCGTGCCACTGCGAGAAAGTTCGATCTACGCACACATGGCGTCACCCGATGGTGTACTCAGTGACATGATCTTGTCGGCCGCCGCCCTGGCCGCCGCCCGATGCATGGGCTGGCTGCTCTGCACGGCGGCGGTGTTCCTGGTGCTCGATCTTTACACCTAGGCTCGGCGGATGCGCACCGAAGTGATCACCGTCCGGACCGGCCGCTCGCCCACCGTCACGGACATCACCCGGGAGGCGGCCCGGTTCGTCCAGTCCGAGAAGGACGGCCTGCTGCACGTCTTCGTCCCGCACGCGACCGCCGGCGTGGCGATCATCGAGACCGGGGCCGGCTCGGACGACGACCTGCTGACCGCGATCGGCGAACTGCTGCCCACCGACGACAGGTGGCAGCACCGGCACGGCTCTCCGGGTCACGGCCGGGACCATGTCCTTCCGGCGTGGATCGCGCCGTACGCCACCCTGCCGGTGATCGACGGCCAGATCGCGCTCGGCACGTGGCAGTCGATCTGCCTGGTCGACCCGAACGGCGACAATCCGTCCCGTCAGGTGCGTTTCTCGTTCGTCAAGGGCTGACGTCCCCGCCGGGTCACAAAGTTACTGGTCAGTACCTGTGTCGAGCATCGCTGAGACGGCCGGTAGGCGTGACGAGTCACACCGTGAGGGGGCAGGATGGAGACCTATTCCGAGCGATTCGCCACCTTGGGTCGCACGGATCCCGTCACTCACACCTAGAGGATTGCCTGTGGCCACGGAGCGCAAGCGCCCGGTGATCAGCGATGGCCTGCCGAGCCAGCTTCCCGACATCGACCCTGAAGAGACCAACGAATGGGTCGAGTCGCTCAACGGAGTCATCGACGAACGAGGCGCGAAAAGAGCCCGTTATGTGATGTTGCGCCTTCTCGAGAAGGCCCGGGAGCGACAGGTCGGCGTTCCGCCACTGACGTCCACCGACTACATCAACACCATCCCGCCGGAGCGTGAGCCCTGGTTCCCCGGCGACGAGTTCGTCGAGCGGCGGATCCGGGCCTACATCCGGTGGAACGCGGCGATGCTGGTGCACCGGGCGCAGCGCCCGGAGATCGGCGTCGGCGGTCACATCTCGACGTACGCGTCGAGCGCCAGCCTCTACGAGGTCGGCATGAACCACTTCTTCCGGGGCAAGGACCACCCGGGCGGTGGCGACCACATCTTCTACCAGGGCCACGCCTCCCCGGGTATGTATGCGCGGGCCTATCTCGAGGGCCGGCTCACCACCCACCAGCTCGACGGTTTCCGGCAGGAGCTGTCGCACCCGGGTGGCGGCCTCCCGTCGTACCCGCATCCGCGCCTCATGCCGAACTTCTGGGAGTTCCCGACGGTCAGCATGGGTCTCGGCCCGCTGAACGCGATCTACCAGGCCCGGTACAACCGCTACCTGCACAACCGCGGCATCAAGGACACCAGCCAGCAGCGCGTCTGGGCGTTCCTCGGCGACGGCGAGATGGACGAGGTCGAGTCGCTCGGCGCGATCGGCCTGGCCGCCCGCGAGGAGCTGGACAACCTCACCTTCGTGGTCAACTGCAACCTCCAGCGCCTCGACGGCCCGGTGCGCGGCAACGGCAAGGTCATCCAGGAGCTGGAGGCCTTCTTCCGCGGCGCCGGATGGAATGTGATCAAGGTGGTCTGGGGCCGCGAGTGGGACGGCCTGCTCGCCGGTGACACCGACGGCGCGCTGGTCAACCTGATGAACGTGACGCCCGACGGCGACTACCAGACCTACAAGGGCGAGTCCGGGGCCTATGTGCGGGAGCACTTCTTCGGCCGCGACCCGCGGACCCGCAAGCTCGTCGACGGCATGACCGACGACGAGATCTGGAACCTGAAGCGCGGCGGGCACGACTACCGCAAGCTGTACGCGGCGTACAAGGCGGCCACCGAGCACACCGGCCAGCCGACCGTGATCCTGGCCAAGACGGTCAAGGGCTGGACGCTCGGGTCGCACTTCGAGGCCCGCAACGCCACCCACCAGATGAAGAAGCTGACCCTGGAGGACCTGAAGGGCTTCCGGGACCGCCTCTACCTCGACATCAGCGACAAGCAGCTCGAGGAGAACCCGTACCTCCCGCCGTACTACCACCCCGGCGAGAAGTCCGACGAGTACCAGTACATGATCGAGCGCCGCCGTGAGCTGGGCGGGTCGATCCCGACCCGGCGGACCAAGGCGAAGTCGCTGGCGATCCCGGAGTCGAAGGCGTTCAGCGGCCTCAAGGGCGGCAGCGGCAAGCAGAAGATCGCCACCACGATGGCGTTCGTCCGCCTGCTCAAGGACCTCATGCGGGACAAGGAGTTCGGGGCCCGCTGGGTGCCGATCATCCCGGACGAGGCCCGGACCTTCGGCATGGACTCGCTCTTCCCGACCAAGAAGATCTACTCGCCGCACGGCCAGACCTACACCTCCGTGGACCGGGAGCTGTTCCTGTCCTACAAGGAGTCGACGGACGGCCAGATCCTGCACGAGGGCATCAACGAGGCGGGCTCCACGGCGAGCTTCATCGCGGCCGGCACGTCGTACGCGACGCACGACGAGCCGATGATCCCGCTGTACATCTTCTATTCGATGTTCGGGTTCCAGCGCACCGCCGACGAGCTGTGGGCGGCCGCCGACCAGATGACCCGCGGCTTCCTGCTCGGCGCCACCGCCGGCCGGACCACGCTCAACGGTGAGGGCCTCCAGCACGAGGACGGGCACTCGCTGCTGATCGCGGCGACCAACCCGGCCGTGGTGGCCTACGACCCCGCGTTCGGGTTCGAGATCGCCCACATCATGGAGCACGGCCTGCACCGCATGTACGGCGAGAAGCAGGAGAACATCTTCTACTACCTCACCATCTACAACGAGCCGGCGATCCAGCCCGCCGAACCCGCCGGCCTCGACACCGAGGGCCTGCTCAAGGGCATCTACCGGTTCAACGAGAGCTCGCTCGAGGACGGCCCGAAGGCGCAGCTGCTCGCCTCCGGCACCGGCATGCGGTGGGCACTCAAGGCTCAGGAGCTGCTCGCCCAGGACTGGGGGGTGAGCGCCGACGTCTGGTCGGTCACCTCCTGGACCGAGCTGCGCCGCGACGCCATCGAGGCCGAGGAGCACAACCTGCTGCACCCGGGCGACACCCCGCGCAAGCCGTACATCCAGCAGAAGCTGGAGGCGACCGAGGGTCCGTCGGTGGCGGTCAGCGACTGGATGCGGGCGGTGCCCGACCTGATCGCCCGCTGGGTGCCGAACGGCTACACCTCGCTGGGCACCGACGGGTTCGGCATGAGCGACACCCGGCACGCCCTGCGCCGCCATTTCCACGTGGACGGCGAGTCGGTCACCGTGGCGACGCTGCGCGAGCTGGCGCTGCGTGGCCTGGTGCCGGCGCACGTTCCGGCCGAGGCGGCCAAGAAGTACGCGATCGACGACGTCAACGCGGCTCCGGTCGGCGAGACCGGCGGCGACTCCTAAGAGGGCCGGGCCCGCGTTCGGCTCCGAGCGCGGGCCCTTCCCCGTAACTCACTCGTCCACGTCGGTAGTCTGGGGCGGTGACTGTTCGCGTACGCTTCGCTCCCTCTCCGACCGGCATGTTCCACGTGGGCGGCGCCCGCACCGCGCTGCAGAACTGGATCTACGCCCAGCAGCACGGCGGTGTCTTCGTGCTCCGGATCGAGGACACCGACGCAGCCCGTAACCGGCCCGAGTGGACCGAGGGCATCATCTCGGCGCTCGACTGGATCGGCATCGAACGCGGGGCGTACGAGGGTCCCCACTTCCAGTCCTCCTACGCGGCCGATCACACCGCCGCCGCCACCCGGCTGTACGGCGAGGGCCGGGCGTACTACTGCGACTGCACCCGCGACGACGTGGTGGCCCGCTCGGGCAACAAGCACACCGGCTACGACGGCTTCTGCCGGGAGCGGGCACTCGGCCCGGGCGAGGGCCGCGCGCTGCGTTTCCGTACCCCCGACGAGGGCGAGACGGTGGTCGAGGACCTGGTCCGCGGCAAGCCCACCTTCGAGAACCGGCTGATCGAGGACTTCGTCATCGCCCGCAGCGACGGCTCGGCGGTCTTCCTGCTGGCCAACGTGGTCGACGACATGAGCCTGGGCATCACCCACGTGTTCCGCGCCGAGGAGCACCTGCCCAACACCCCGAAGCAGCAGCTGCTGTGGGAGGCGCTGGGCGCCACGCCGCCGGTCTGGGGCCACGTCCCGGTGATCGTCAACGAGAAGCGGCAGAAGCTGTCCAAGCGCCGCGACAAGGTCGCTCTCGAGCAGTACCGGGACGAGGGCTACCTGGCCGCCGCCATGCGCAACTACCTGATGCTGCTCGGCTGGGCGCCCACCGGCGACCGGGAGATCGTCCCGTGGTCGGTGATCGAGGAGGAGTTCCGGATCGAGGACGTCAACCACGCCCCGGCCTTCTACGACGTCAAGAAGCTGCGCGCCTTCAACGGGGAGTACATCCGGGCCCTGACCGTGAGCGAGTTCACCCAGGTGTGCGCGCCGTGGCTGACCGGCACCGAGACGATCCCGGCCCCGCCGTGGTCGCCGGCCGCCTTCGACGCGAGCGTGTTCGCCACGATCGCCCCACTCGCCCAGACCCGGATCGGGGTGCTCGCCGAGATCGTCGACAACGTCGACTTCCTCTTCCTCGACGAGCCGGTGCACGACGAGGCGTCCTGGGCGAAGGCGATGAAGGACGGCGCGGACGACATCCTGGACGGCACGGCGGCCGCCTTCGCCGCCCTGCCCGACTGGTCGGCCGAGGCGCTCAAGACCACGCTCGAGCAGGTCGGTGAGGCGCGAGGTCTCAAATTGGGCAAGACTCAGGCACCGGTACGGGTGGCGGTGACCGGCCGCACGGTCGGCCTGCCGCTGTTCGAGTCGATCGAGCTGCTCGGCCGCGAGCGTACGCTGGCTCGCATCTCCGCAGCTCGTGCACGCCTGAGCTGACGCCTACCGTATTCGGCGGCCGGCTGCCACAGGCGGTCGCCGAAATCGGTGATGCTCTCCGTCACGAGGGTGACCACCACCCCCGCCGTTTGCGCGGGGTGGGTACTATTCGGCCGCTGATCAACGGCCGTTCCGTCTCCGCGGCCATCCCCCACATGGCTCCAATTCACCCTGCCTCGAGATGCGGCCGGGCCGGTGTCCGGGAAGGCTGGAGGCCTGGGCCGTGCGCGGTTCCACCGCCGGGCACGAGCAGCAGGTTGAGTGGGGCCATGTCCATCCACGGGCGGGGAGGTCGGATGGTGCGGGGGACGACGATCAGGAGGCTGGCGTCAGCGGCGACGGCGATTGCCGTGGCGCTCGCGCTGGCGGTCGGGGCGGCACCGGGCGCGGTGCGGGCCGCGCCGAAGGCGCCACCGAAGCCGACGGCGCTGCAGCTCACCGGCACGGACATCCCGGAGCCGATCCTGGTCCGCGAGGACGAGCGGCCGAAGCTCTTCGAGATGCTGGTCAGCGAGGTCGGCTGGCTCGCCACGGCCACGGCGTCGACGTCGGCGCCGAAGGCGGCGAAGCTGGGGCCGAAATACACGGTGACCCTGCTGGTCAAGGACGCGCCGAACCAGATCTACCACCTGTACCCGCTGGCCGCCGGCGGCCCACGGGCGCACCGGCCGGCCAAGCAGCCGTCCGGGAAGAAGGCCGAGGGCTGGTTCTACGGCCGGATGTCCATGCCGGAGGCGCTGCGGCTCGGCGGCGCCCCGCTGGAGACCAAACCGGACGTGGTGCACGGCGGCATCGGCGGCGGTGTCGGGGAGGATCTCCGGGCCGAGGTGAACCCGGTCGAGGAGATGTCCGAGATGTTCACCGAGATGCGCCGGCTGTTCCTGCTCAACGGCGCGGTCCTGCTGGTCATCCTGACCGGTCTGGCGGGCATGGCGTTCCTCATTCGCCGCCGAGTGTGATCGCGCTCTCCTGAACGGTGGCGGGCGCTGCCGAGTTCTCCACCAGGCGGACCAGGTCCTCCAGGTCGGCGTCGAACTCGGCGGCGCCCTCCAGCATTTCCGGGGTCGATCCGGGCAGCCCGCCGGTGACCTCGCCGGTCGTGTAGCCGAGCAGGAAGGCGCAGATCATCCGGGCGATCCGGGGCACGTCCGGCCCGGGCACCCCGGCGTCGCTCAGGACGCCCTGGAGCGCTCCGGTGAGCCAGGCCGCCGACGGGCCGGCCGCGGAGCGGTTCAGCAGCAGGGGGAAGGCGCTGGGATGGGCCCGCGCCAGCGAGCGGACCGCCCGGCCCAGCGCGCACAGCCGCTGCCGCCAGCCGATGCTCGCGAGGTCGTCGCCGAACGCCGCACCCAGTTCCAGGTGCAGCAGATCCACCAGCCCGTCGAGGAGGGCGTCCTTCCCCCCGACGTACGGGTAGAGCGCCATCGAGGTGAGCCCGACCCGTTCGGCCACCGCCCGCATCGACATGGCGGCCAGCCCGCGCTCGTCGACCAGCGCGAGGGCCTGGTCGAGGATCTGCCGTCTCTTGTCGTCCACCGTTTCCACCTGACCAGGCCGGGGCCCTCAGGACGGGGAAACGCGCCCGCCACTCACCCGTACGAGACTCAGCACCAGCGGCCCGGTGGGCGTCCCCGCCCGGCGGCCCGGCGGCGTGGGCGGACCGCGCCGTGCAGGTGGGCCCCGGCCCAGCCGCGCAGCTCGGTACGGCATCCGACCCGTCCCGTGCCCGGGTCGATGATCTGCTCCTCGTCGGCCGGCGGCACTGCCGGCAGGTCGTCGAGGGCGGGATCCCTGTCGGTGTACGCGAACGCGTCGTCCCGTTCCATCATCTCGCCTCCTCGATCACATACCCACGGCGCCGGGCTGCTCCCGGCACCGCTTCCTCATCGGCACTGTGACGCCCGGCGTTAACCCCGGCCCGGAGCGCACTAGTCCGACACCTTGCCAGGTCACCGACCGAAATCGGGGGAGAGGCGCACCGCTACGCCGGTCAAATGTCATAAAAACCCCTAAGATGCATGCCGTCTCCGCTTCCGTCACCTGTCATCCGGATGCCGGACACCCGGGGCGCCGTGGCACGCTGTGCCCGTGGCAGAAACTGAGACCGGCGCCACTCCCGCGCCTTCGGGGCGACCGGAGACGCCGGGGAATCCGCTGCTCCCCGGCACTCTGCGCCGGATCGAACGGCACGCCGGCGCGCTCGCCAGCGCCGCCGTGGCCCGCATGGATGAGACGCTGCCGTGGTTCCGGGCGCTCCCGGCCGACCAGCGCTCCTGGGTGATGCTCGTCGCACAGGCCGGCGTCCGGTCGCTCGTCGAGTGGCTGCGCTCCGGCGGCACGGTCGCCGCCAGCACCGAGATCTCCGACGAGGTGTTCGCCGCCGCGCCCCGGGCGCTGGCCCGGGTGATCACGCTGACCCACACCGTCCAGCTGATCAAGGTGACGGTCGACGTGGCCGAGGCCGAGGTGCCCGGTTTCGCCGAGCCGGCCGAGCACGAGGCCCTGATCCAGGCGATCCTGCGCTTCTCCCGGGAGATCGCGTTCTCCGCGGCCCGGGTCTACGCGCGGGCCGCCGAGTCCCGTGGCGCCTGGGACGCCCGGCTCCAGGCCCTGCTGGTGGACGCCCTGCTGCGCGGCGACTCGTCGGACGTGCTGGCCAGCCGGGCCGCCGCACTCGGCTGGGCGGACGCGCCGCCGGTGGCCGTGGTGGTGGGCCGTTCCCCCGGCGGCGACATCACCGCGGTGCTGCACGCCGTCTACCGGGCCGCCCGCCGCGCCCGGCTCGAGGTGATCGCCGGCGTGCACGGCGACCGTCTGGTGGTCGTGGTCGGCGGCGCCACCGACCCGGTGGCGGCCGCGTCCGCGCTCGGCGGCGGGTTCGGTGAGGGCCCGGTGGTGGTCGGCCCGGCCGTGCCGTCCCTGGACCAGGCCACCGAGTCGGCGCGCGCCGCGCTGGCCGGTTTCCGGGCCGCGCCGGCCTGGCCCGGGGCGCCGTCCCCGGTGGCCGCCGACGACCTGCTGCCGGAGCGCGCCCTCTCCGGGGACATGGACGCCCGACGCAAGCTGCGCCACGACGTCTTCGGGGCGCTGACCCGGGCCGGCAGCGGCCTGCTGGAGACCCTGGACGCGTTCTTCGCCTCCGGCGGGGTGCTGGAGAGCGCGGCCCGCGAGCTCTACGTCCACCCGAACACCGTCCGCTACCGTCTGCGCCGGGTCGCCGAGGTCACCGCCCTCTCCCCGCTGGACGGCCGGGACGCCTTCGCCCTGCGGATGGCCCTCACCGTGGGACGCCTCGATCCCGGAACGTGAGCCGGATCTCGCACCATCAGACACGATCGCGGTAGTCATGAATGGGGTGAAAGTTGCCCAAGTAGACCCCTGTTTTGTAGGAACCCTACAACGCTGGTCGTAGGGTTTGGTCGTGCCCGGCTACCGCGCAAAGGCCTCCGATCCGGAAGAGTCGAAGACGTGCTCGCCGTACTCTCGCCAGGCCAGGGCTCGCAGAAGCCCGGCTTCCTGACTCCCTGGCTCGACCTCCCGGACGCGGAGTCCCGTCTCCGTGGATGGTCCGCGCTCGCCGGCGTCGACCTGGTTCATCTCGGCACCGAGGCCGGGGCCGACGAGATCAAGGACACCGCGCGGACCCAGCCGCTGCTGGTCGCCGCCGCCCTGCTGGCCGGTGCGCACCTGCCGCCGGCCGGTGTCCGGGTGGTCGCCGGCCACAGCGTCGGCGAGCTGGGCGCGGCCGCACTGGCCGGCGTGCTGTCGCCGGAGGACGCGATCACCCTGGCCGGGATCCGCGGCCGGGAGATGGCCGCCGCCTGCGCCCTCGAGCCGACCGGGATGAGCGCGGTCCTCGGCGGCGACCCCGAGGAGGTGGTCGCCGCGATCGAGAAGCACGGCCTGCACCCGGCCAACCGCAACGGCGCCGGCCAGATCGTCGCCGCCGGCGCGCTGCCCGCCCTCGCCGAGTTCGCCGCCGAGCCGCCGGCCCGGGTGCGGGTCATCGCGCTACCCGTAGCGGGCGCGTTCCACACCCCCTACATGGCTTCCGCCGAGGCCGTTCTGGCCACCGCCGCGGGTAAGGTTGTCGCGCATGATCCGGTCCGAACCCTGCTGTCGAACTCCGATGGCGCGGCGGTGACGGACGGCGCGGAGATCATCCAGCGCCTGGTCCGCCAGGTCACCGCCCCGGTCCGCTGGGACCTGTGCATGCGCACCCTCAAGGAGCTCGGCGTCACGGGCATCATCGAGTTGCCCCCCGCCGGCACCCTCGCGGGCCTGGTCAAGCGCGAACTCAAGGGCGACGGCGCCCCGGAGATCGTCACACTCAACACCCCGGACGACCTGCCCGCCGCTCTCGATCTGATCGCCCGGCACGAAGGAGAAACACGATGACCGCGGGTTCCCGCATTGTCGCGATGGGGCACTACCAGCCCTCGCGCGTGGTCACGAACGACGACCTGGCCCGTACGCTGGACACCAACGACGCGTGGATCCGGGACCGGGTCGGCATCGCCGAGCGCCGGATCGCCGGCACCGAGTCGGTCGCCGACATGGCCACCTGGGCGGCGGAGAAGGCGCTCGCCGCCTCCGGGCTCACCGCGGCCGACATCGACATGGTCGTGGTCGCCACCTGCTCAGCGGTCGACCGCTGCCCGAACGTGGCGACCCGGGTCGCGGCCCGGCTCGGCATCGCCGCCCCGGCCGCCTTCGACCTGAACACCGCCTGCTCCGGCTTCTCGTACGCGCTGGGCACCGCGGACCACGCGATCCGTGCCGGCGCGACCCGCAACGCCCTGGTCATCGGCGCCGAGAAGCTCTCCGACGTGGTCGACTGGTCGGACCGCACCACCGCCGTCCTGTTCGCCGACGCGGCGGGCGCGGCCGTGGTCAGCGCCGTCCCGGACGGCGAGGAGGCCGCGATCGGCCCGGTGCTGTGGGGTTCCGCCCCGGACAAGGGCGACGCCCTGACCATCGCGGGCTGGCAGCCCTACATCAAGCAGGAGGGCCAGACGGTCTTCCGCTGGGCCACCACCGCGCTCGCGCCGTTCGCGATCGAGGTCTGCAAGCGGGCCGGCATCGAGCCGTCCGAGCTGGCCGCCTTCGTCCCGCACCAGGCCAACACCCGGATCATCGACGGCATCGTCAAGCGGCTCGGCCTGGGCCCGGACGTGATCGTCGCCAAGGACCTCGTCGAGTCGGGCAACACGTCCGCGGCGAGCGTCCCGCTGGCCCTGTCGAAGCTGATCGAGCGGCGGGAGGTGCCCTCCGGGGCGCCGGTGCTGCTGTTCGGCTTCGGCGGTGGCCTCACCTACGCCGGCCAGGTCGTCCGCTGCCCTTAGCACGGACGTCACCTGACCGTCGCCAAACCGCACCATCGAGAGGAAAGATTCCCACAATGGCAACTCGCACAGAGATCACCTCCGGCCTCGCCGAGATCCTCGAGGAGGTCGCCGGGGTGAACCCGGACGACGTCGCCGAGGAGAAGTCCTTCACCGACGACCTGGACGTCGACTCGCTGTCCATGGTCGAGGTCGTGGTGGCCGCCGAGGAGAAGTTCGGCGTCAAGATCCCCGACAACGAGGTGCAGAACCTCAAGACCGTCGGCGACGCCGTCAGCTACATCGAGGCGAACCACTGACATGAGCACCGTAGACGTCGTCGTCACCGGGCTCGGCGCGACGACCCCGCTGGGCGGGGACGTCGCGTCCACCTGGGACGCAATGCTCGCCGGCCGCTCCGGGGTGAGTCCGCTCACCCAGGAGTGGGCCGGCCAACTCCCGGTCCGCATCGCCGCCCAGCTCGCCGTCGAGCCCATCGAGGTCATCGAGCGGGTCAAGCTGCGCCGGATGGACCGGGCCGAGGCGATGGCGCTGATCGCGGCGAAGGAGGCCTGGGCCGACTCCGGCCTGGCCGACTCGGGGCTCGACCCGGAACGCCTCGCGGTCAGCTACGGCACCGGCATAGGGGGTGCGATCACCACCCTCGAACAGGACGACATCCTGGAGAAGTCGGGGCCGCGGCGGGTCAGCCCGCACACCGTACCGATGCTCATGCCGAACGGACCGGCCGCGTACATCGGCCTGGAACTCGGCGCCCGCGCCGGTGTCCGGGCCATGGCCAGCGCCTGCGCCACCGGCGCCGAGGCGGTCGCGCTCGGGCTCGACCTGATCCGCGCCGGCCGGGCCGACGTGGTGGTGGCCGGCAGCACCGAGGCCGTGGTGCACCCGCTGCCGCTCGCCGGTTTCGCCTCGATGCGGGCCATGTCGACCCGCAACGACGAGCCGGAGAAGGCGTCCCGCCCGTGGGACAAGAACCGGGACGGCTTCGTCCTCGGTGAGGGCGCGGGCGCGCTGATCCTGGAGCGGGCCGATCACGCCGTGGCCCGTGGCGCCCGGATCTACGCGCGGCTCGCCGGTGCGGGCATCACCTCGGACGGGTACGACATCGTCCAGCCCGACCCGGAGTGCCGGGGCGGCATCCGCGCCATGCGGATGGCCATCCAGGACGCCGGTCTGACCGGAGCCGACATCCACCACGTGAACGCCCACGCCACCTCGACCCCGGTCGGCGACATGGGCGAGATCAAGGGCATCAAGGCATCCGTCGGGACGCACCCCATCCTGACGTCGACCAAGTCGATGTCCGGCCATCTGCTCGGCGCGGCCGGCGCGCTCGAGTCGATCGCCACCATCCTGGCCCTCCGGGACGGCATCATCCCTCCGACGATCAACCTCGACGAACCCGACGAGCGCCTCGACCTGGAGGTCGCGGCCCACAAGGCCCGGGCCGCGGACATCCGCGCGGCGATGAACAACTCGTTCGGCTTCGGCGGCCACAACGTGGCACTGATCTTCACCAAGGCCTGACGCTGATCCCCTCCGGTCACCCCGGTCCCGTCGACCACCGCGACCCGGAACAACGGCTCAAGACGCTCTTCGACCGCGGCACGCTCCGGCTGCTGGCGGCGAGGGACGACTCGGGCGTGCTGTACGGGCGCGGCCAGGTCGACGGGACACCGGCGGTCGCCTTCGCCACCGACGTCACCCGGATGGGCGGCGCACTGGGCCTGGCCGGCTGCCGGCGCATCGTCACGGCGATCGACACCGCGGTCCGCGACCGCGTCCCGGTCGCCGGCCTCTGGCACTCCGGCGGCGCCCGCCTGGCCGAGGGCGTGGTCGCGCTGGACGGCGCCGGCCAGGTCTTCGCGGCCATGGTCCGGGCGTCCGGCCGGGTGCCGCAGATCTCCGCGGTACTCGGCCCGGCGCTCGGCAGCGCCGCATACGGTCCCGCCCTCACCGACATCGTGATCGCGAGCCGGGCAGGCCGGGTCCTCGCGACCGGCGACGCCCCTTCCGGCCCGGCCGACGACACCCCTTCCGGCCCGGCCGGCGCCGCCGGCTCCGAGGTCGTCCACCTCACCGCCGCGACCGACGCCGAAGCCCTCGCCCGGACCCGCGAGATGGTCCTCCTGCTGGGCCGTCAGGGCCGCCTCTCCCCCGACGACGTAACCCTCGGCAGCCGCGGCGGCGGTTCCCCGGACGCTCTTCTACCCTCCGGCCCGGACCTGCCCTACGACGTGAAGCCCCTGATCCTGGCCCTGCTCGACGCCGCCGGCACAGAGTTGCACGCCGACTGGGCGCCGAACATCGTCACCGTCCTGGGCCGTTTCGCCGGCCGTACGGTCGGCGTGGTGGCCAACAACCCGCTGGTCCTGGACGGCTCCCTGGACGCCGGAGCCGCCGAGAAGGCCGCCCGCTTCGTCCGGATGTGCGATGCCCTGGCCGTCCCGCTGATCGTCCTGGCCGACACCCCCGGCTACCTGCCCGGCCCGGGCCACGACGGGGACGGCGTGGTCCGCCGCGGCGCCAAGCTGCTGCACGCCTTCGCCGACGCGGTGGTACCCCGCGTCACCCTGGTCACCCGCCGGGCCTACGGCGGCTCGTACATCGCCATGAACTCCCGCGCCCTGGGCGCCACCGCCGTCTTCGCCTGGCCCACCGCCGAGGTGGCGGCCCTCACCCCCGAGGCCGCGGTCAACGTCCTGCACCGCAAACGCCTGGCCGCCACCCCACCCGCCCGGCGCGCCCACCTCCGCGACCAGCTGGCCACCCACGAGTCGGCCCAGACCGGCGGCATCGACCGGGCGGTGGAGATCGGCGTGGTCGACGCGGTCATACCCCCCACCCACACCCGCCGCCGCATCGCGCTGGCCCTGGCCGCCGCCCCCGCCGGCCGGGGCGCCCACGGCAGCATCCCCCTCTGAACCCCGCGCGCCCCTCACCCACGGCGATCAACGGCCTTCCCAACCCCGTTCCCGGTACGCGTGACGCCGCCCCAACCACATCGACCCCGCCCAGCCCAGCCACGCAAGCCGCTGCCCCCTCCCACCCCTCCCACCCCTCCCACCCCTCCCACCCCTCCCACACCCCGCGATCTTGGACGTTTCCCCACCGCTGCGGGTGGCTGATCGTCCAAGGTCGCGCCTGGCGGGGCGTGCGTCTGCCGTTACCCTTCCGCGCCTCCCGGGCTACGCTTCCGCACCCCGCGACCTTGGACGTTTCCCCACCGCTGCGGGTGGCCGATCGTCCAAGATCGTGCCCGGCGGGGCGTGCGTCTGCCGTTACCCTTCCGCGCCTCCCGGGCTACGCTTCCGCACCCCGCGACCTTGGACGTTTCCCCACCGCTGCGGGTGGCCGATCGTCCAAGATCGTGCCCGGCGGGGCGTGCGTCTGCCGTTACCCTTCCGCGCCTCCCGGGCTACGCTTCCGCACCCCGCGACCTTGGACGTTTCCCCACCGCTGCGGGTGGCCGATCGTCCAAGGTCGCGCCTGGCGGGGCGTGCGTCTGCCGTTACCCTTCCGCGCCTCCCGGGCTACGCTTCCGCACCCCGCGACCTTGGACGTTTTCCCACCGCTGCTTGGCGCATCCGATAATCCAAGATCCCCCAGAAATAGATCATGGGTAATGGTTGACTCCGCCCGGACAGCAACCAGGAACCAAGATCGGCCCGAAAGCAACCATCGCCCAAGATCGCCGGCGAGGCGCGTGGTGGGGAAGCCGGACCGGGACCACCCACTCGGCCTGGCCGGCGCTACGGCCGCGGGCCGGCGGGGCGCGTGGTGGGGAAGCCGGACCGGGACCACCCGCTCGGCGTAAGCGGCCGCGGGGGCTGAGTGATTCGGCGGGACCACCGAGCTCAGCCCGGTGGGCGCGGCACAGGCTGGACCCGGCAGACGATCGCGTGGAGCGGGCGGGACGGGGAATTTCGGCGGAGGGCGGGGGACCCGTACCGGAAAGGTTTATGCGGCGCAGGCGGTCCGGGGGAGTTTGCCGACCGCGATGGGTGACCGGCCCGGCGCCGTGGCCTTTCCGGCGATCACCGCGGCGAGCGCCTCCATGGAGAGTCTGCTCGACGAGTAGGTGGCGATCAGCGTCGGCGAGGTGGCCGACGCGAGCAGGCCGGGTGAGTCCATCATCACGGTGATCGCCGCCCGGTCGTCGAGGTCGACCCGCTGGTCGCCGTAGCCGGCCAGGTGGATGACCGTGCCGCCGGACGTCTGGACCGGGACGCCGGCCGCCTGGAGGGCCTTGACCAGGTTGGTCCGGGCGACCTCGCGGCTGGCCGGGGCGGTGACCGAGACGGGCCCGGTGGTCAGCGGCCCGGCGCACCGGCCGCGCAGGATGGTGACGGCGGCGGCATCGGCGGCGGCGACGGCCTTCTCGTGGGCCGCGGAGCCGATCACCGCGAGGTCCGGCTGCGGGGTGAGCGCGGTCGTGAACTTGAGGGTGAGGATGCGGGTGACCGCCTCGGTGAGGCGTTCCCGCTTGAGGCTGCCGGTCTTCAGGCCGGCCAGGATGCCGTCCCGGGCCGCGCCGATGTCCGGTGGCATGAGCAGCATGTCGTTGCCGGCGTTGAGGGCCCGCACGGCCGCCTCGCCGGCCGGCCACTTCTTGGCGGGGGCCATGTTCATGGCGTCGGTGACGGCCACGCCGGTGAACTTGAGCCGGCCGCGCAGCACCTCGGTCATGATCTTGTGGGAGAAGGTGGCCGGGACGCCCTTGTCGACCGAGGCCAGGTTCAGGTGGCCGGACATGACCAGGCCGGCGCCCGCGTCGATCCCGGAGCGGAACGGCGGCAGGTCCTGCGTCTCCCACGTCCCACGGCTCTGGCCGATCAGTGGCAGCTCGCTGTGGCTGTCGGCGGTGGTGTGACCGTGGCCCGGGAAGTGCTTGAGCGTCGCGGCGACCCCGGCCGACTGGAGGCCGCGGACCGCGGCGGCGACCTGTCCGGCGTTCACCTTGGCGTCGCTGCCGAAGGAGCGTGATCCGATCACGCCCCCGCCGCCGGTGTTCAGCGTGTCGGCGACCGGGGCGAAGTCGACGGTGACGCCCATCGCGGCGAGCTCCTCGCCGGCGGCGTGCCAGGCCGCCTCGGTGAGGGCCGGTTTCCGGGCGGCGCCGAACGCCAGCGCGGACGGCAGCATGGTGACCCCGTCGGCGACCCGGGTGACGACGCCGTACTCCTGGTCCATGCCGATCATCAGCGGCGCCGTGGCGGGCAGTTTCGCGGCCGCCTGCTGGAGCCCGGTGGTGAGCTCGCGGACCTGCTTCGGGTTCTCCACGTTGGTGGTGGGGTTGGTCTTGCTGGTCGGGTCGTCCACGGCGAATCCGACCAGGATGAGGCCGCCGAGCCGGTACTTCGTGATCATCTCGGCCGGGGTGTCGACGCCGGCCAGGCCCTGGTTGGCCTTCGCGTTGTCCGGGTCGACCGTGGTGGCCGAGCTGCCGTAGGCGTAGGGCATCAGCACCTGCCCGGCCAGGTCCTCGTCGCTGAGCCGGGCGACCACCTCGGCGGCCCGCGCGGCCGGGTCGCCGGCCGGCCCGGCGGCCGCGGACGGCGGGGCGCTCGCCGCGGGCGGGACGGATCCGGTCGCGGCCGGGGTCGGCGCCGGCTCGTCGCCACATGCTCCGAGAAGCATGAGCAGAGGTACGGCGAGGGCGCGCGACAGACTCTTCACGATCGCCATCGAACCAGTTCACGGCAAACGTCGCTACTTGACCCCCACCCGCATTTTGGGCATGGTTCAGGCGGGTTTGTCCTGGTCGCCGGGTGCAAACGCTCAGCCGACCCGGGTGAGCAGTGTCACCGGCGCGCCGTCACCGGCGTAGCGGTAGGGCTCCAGCTCGACGTCCCAGGCGGTGCCCAGCGCCTTCTCCAGCGCATGCGACAGCGCCTCGGGCGCACGGACCGAGGACATGATGGCGCGCAGCCGGTCCTCACCGATCTGGATGTCACCCGAAGCGCCCATCGCCCCGTGGAACAGCCCACGGCCGGGGACGTGCATGAACCGCTCCCCGTCGACACCCGGGCTGGGTTCCTCGGTGACCTCGAATCGGATCATGGGCCACTGTCGCAGGGCAGCAGCCAGCTCGGCGCCAGTACCGGCGCGACCGGTCCAGCTGCACTCGGCTCGGCGCATGCTCGGATCGACCGGTTGCACGGTCCATTGCAGATTGACCGGCGCGGTCAGGACGCGCGCGATCGCCCACTCGACATGCTGGCACACGGCGAGTGGGGTCGAGTGGACGTATACGACGCCACACGTTGGCACGGTGACCTCCCGGAGACCGAGGTGCGTCTTCCCCTACGACCTCGACCGCGGTTGATCGTGTCCCATGATGCCGGGTGGTACGGACGGTGCGCCAGAGAATCCGCAACATCGACTATGGGAGCAGCCGTAGTGGCATACCCTGCCCAACGCTGTTACCAGCTCTGACGGTATGGTCGGGTCGCCGTCGTGTAGAGTTGCCACGGCCTTTTTTCTGCCTTTTCAGCTTTCCTTCAAGGAGTACCGCCGTGGCGAGCAACACTTCAAAGACTGCCCGCGCATCAGTCCGCGCCGGCCAGGGTGCGGGTGGCGCCCTCAGCGTGCTCGGTGAGTACAAGTACCTCATCCCGCTCGCCAACGGCCGCTTCGCGTACGTGCGCAACCTGACCAACGGCAAGACCACGCACCTCTCGACCAACTCGGACGCGTTCGTCGAGGAGATCCGGGTGCTGACGGCCGCCGGTCACGGTGCCAAGATCCGTGCCGAGCTGACCAGCCTGCACACCGTGAACCCGGAGCACGGCTGGGCCGACATCGAGAAGCGGCTCGTCGACGCCGGCGTCTTCGAGGGCTGAGCAAGCGCATCGAAAAGGCGCCTCCCGGTTTTCCCGGGAGGCGCCTTTTCGCATGATCAGCACAAGATCAGTCGAGGAATTCGACCCATCCGCTGTCCAGGTCGTAGACGGCGCCGACCACCCGGACCCGGTCGGCGGCGATCTCCCCGGCCAGGTCCGGGTTCTCGCGCAGCCGCTCCGCCGTACGCGCGACGTGCTTGCGGACCGCCTTCTCCGCGGCGTCCTCGTCGTCCAGGCCCACCTCTTGCACGGCCGGCGCCAGTTCGTCGACCAGATAGCCGACCGAGCCCGAGTCGCTGCCCGGGGTGGCGCCGTCCCGCAGTGCCTGCACGGTGGCGTGCACCGCGCCACAGCGCTTGTGCCCGACCACCAGGATCAGCGAGACGCCCAGCTCGGCCACCGCGAAGTTGATCGAGCCGACCAGCGAACGGTCCAGCACGTGCGCGCCCGAACGGGCCACACAGATCGAGCCGAACGACTGGTCGAAGATCGCCTCCAGAGGAACCCGGGAGTCGATGCATCCGAACACCAGCGAGTGCGGCTTCTGCCCCTGCGCCGTGGCCGCCGCCTGGGCGACGTCGTGGCCGTAGCGGGGGTGGCCGTATACGAAACGTTTGTTGCCTGAGATGAGCTCGCTCAAGGCGGCTGCGGGCGTGCTGACCTGGGCATCGCGAGTGGCCGTCATGGTGGTGATTCTCGTCGGCCCGGCGGTTCGCAACAGTGTTTGCGAGCTAACTCACGGTCCAGAGGCTTCCGGCCCCCGTCAGCCGGAAATTGGATCGAAACACGCTGGTAATCGCGATGATCGCGAGTGATGATTATTACCCGTGGGTAAGCGGGGACCGTGACCATCACGGAGGTACCCATGCAGACGCGTTCCGAGATCACCACGACCGACGGCGTCAAGCTGCATGTGTCGATCTCCGGCCCCCAGGACGCCCAGGTCACCGTGGTGCTGGCGCATGGCTGGTGCCTCGACCGCCGGACCTGGATGCACCAGATCACCGCTCTCGCCGGAATGGGCCGCCGGGCTCCACGGGTGATCGCCTTCGACACCCGCGGCCACGGCCGCTCCGGCGCCACCCGGTTGCGCGAGGCCACGCTGGCCCGGCTCGGCGACGACATGGCCGAGGTGATTCGCCGCTGCGCGCCAACCGGCCCGGTCGTTCTGGCCGGGCATTCGATGGGTGGGATGACGATCATGGAGTACGCCCACCGCCATCCCGGTGAGTTCGCCGCGCGGGTGGCCGGCCTGCTCCTGGTCTCGACCACCGCCGAGGGCCACACCCACACCCGGTACGGGCTACCCGTCAGCCTGGCCAACGTGCTGCGGGCCGGTGAGACCTTCGGGGCGGGGCTGCTCGCCCGCTCCGGCACCTGGCGCCCGCACCGGGCCGTGCTGCCTGCCCTGCGGCCGGCCCTGCGCTGGCTGCTCTTCGGTGACGACTGCGCCGAGGAGGCCATGCTGCTGACCATGCGCAGCCTGGGCCGGGCGCCGCTGCGGTCGATCGGCGGCTTCCGCGAGTCGATCGGCGCCCAACTGCGGCTGGACACGCTGGCCGAGCTGAGCGGGATGCCGACCACCGTGCTGGTCGGCGACCGGGACCGGCTCACCCCGCCGGCCTGCGCGGAGTCGATCGCCGGGGCGCTCACCGGGGCCGAGCTGACCGTGCTGGCCGGGGCCGGGCACATGCTCCCGCTGGAGCGGCCGGCGGAGGTGTCGGAGGCGCTGGTCGCGATCGTCCGCCGGGCCGCCCGGGACGCCAAGCGGGCCCGTCGCGCGCTGACGCGCCCGAGCCGCTGCTCCCGCGCCGCCTAATGCCCACGTCGATCGTTTCCTCCGGAAATACACATCTCGTGGGGTTTCGGCGAGGATCCTGGGAAGTTCCGACCACGGGGTGACCGCCGGGGTCGTTCGACGCGGACCCGGGCGTAGGAGTAAGTTCGATTGCCCCCTTCGCGCCGAGCGCGCTTTGGTGGTGCGCCATGAGAGGGAGAACAGCGGACTTGAGCGACACCACCGTCCTGCAACAGGAGATCGCGGTCGAGCAGCAGCACGTCGACCGCGTCTACGCCCGCCTCGTCGAACTGCGCCGGGACGCCTCCCGTGCCGAGAAGGAGGGCTACCGCCTGGCCGGGGTGGGCACCTTCGGGGCCCTGGTGGAGCGTGACGCGATGGTCTTTCACGCGGCCCGCCGCCGGCACGCCCTCGACACGGAGTACGAGGGGCTCGTCTTCGGCCGACTCGACCTGAAGGCCGGCGCCACCCACTACGTGGGCCGGATGGGCATCCGGGACGACGGCTCGAAGCCGCTGGTGGTGGACTGGCGGGCGCCGGCCGCGGCGGCGTTCTACCGGGCCACCGCGGCGGAGCCGCTCGGCGTGGTCCGGCGCCGCATGATCCAGTCCAGCCGGGAGAGGGTCATCGGCATCGAGGACGACCTCCTCGATCCGGACGCGGCCCCCGACGGCATGCGTGTGGTCGGTGACGGCGCGCTGCTGGCCAGCCTGGCGAAGGCGACCGGCCGAGGGATGCGGGACATCGTCGCCACCATCCAGCGCGAGCAGGACGAGGCGATCCGCTCCCCCGCCTCCGGTGTGACGATCGTGACCGGCGGACCGGGCACCGGAAAGACCGCGGTGGCACTGCACCGGGCGGCCTACCTGCTGTACTCGGACCGCAGCCGGTTCGCGGGCGGCGGCATCCTGGTGGTGGGCCCGTCGGGCGTCTTCGTGGAGTACATCGCGACCGTCCTGCCGTCGCTCGGCGAGGAGACGGCGACGCTGCGCTCGCTCGGCTCGCTGGTGCCCGGCTACGACGCCACCCGGGTCGACTCCGGCGAGGTGGCCGCGATCAAGGGTTCGCTGCGGATGCGGCGGGTGCTGGAGCGGGCCTCGCACGACGCGGTGCCGGGGGCGCCGACCGAGCTGCGCCTGCTCTACCGGGGCACGCTGCTGCGGCTGGACGCGCAGGCGCTGGACCAGATCCGGCGCAAGGTGCTGCAACGCGGGGCACGGCGCAACGAGGTCCGCGGGCACGGCTTCGACCGGGTCTTCGACGCGCTCTGGGCGCAGGCCCGGGAGGCGCGGGTGAGCGGGCTGCCGGAGAAGAAGGAGTTCGAGTCGGAGCTGGCCGACCGCACCGACTTCCGGGAGTTCCTGAAGGCGTGGTGGCCGCGGTTCACCCCGATGCGGGTGCTGCGCTGGCTGGCCGACCCGAGACGGCTCCGGGCGTACGCGAACGGGCTCCTCTCCCGGGACGAGATCACCGCGTTGCAGGGCTCGTTCGACGCGCTGGGCGAGCACGGGCCGACGATCTCCGACGTGGCGCTGCTGGACGAGCTGGACGAGCTGATGGGCCGTCCCCGGCAGCCGCAGCGGAAGTCGAAGAACCCGTTCCACGTCCGGGACGGGATCCAGGAGGTCAGCACGTTCGCCGACCGGCAGGCGGCGGCCCGCGCCCAGCAGGTGCGGCGCGAGGAGGACTACCGGGAGTTCGCGCACGTGGTCGTCGACGAGTCGCAGGACGTGACGCCGATGCAGTGGCGCATGATCGGGCGGCGCGGGCAGTACGCGTCCTGGACGATCGTCGGCGACCCGGCGCAGACCGCGTGGTCCGGCGACCTGGACGAGCTGGACCGGGCCCGTGAACGGGCGCTGGGCACCCGCACGCGCAACAGCTACGCGCTGACCACGAACTACCGGAACTCGTCGGAGATCTTCGAGGTGGCGGCGCGCGTCATCCGTACGATCATGCCGGATCTGCCGTTGCCCTCCGCGGTGCGCAGCACCGGCGTCGAACCGGCCGATGTGTCGGTGACCATCGGCGGTCTTCCGGAGGCGGTGCGGGAGCTGACCGAGAAGCAGCTCGCCGAGGTGGACGGCACGATCGGCGTGATCATGCCGGTGCCGCGGCACGACGAGGTGGCCGGCTGGGTGGCCGGGCTGCCGGAGCGGGTCCAGGTGGTGACCGCGCTGGAGGCCAAGGGCATGGAGTACGACGCGGTCGTGCTGGTCGAGCCGTCGCAGATCGCGACCGACCCGGCCGGGGTCCGCACCCTCTACGTGGCCCTGTCCCGCGCGACGCAGCGGCTGACCACCGTGGGCACGAGCCCCGGCTGGCTCCCCTAGGGAATCGGCACGGAGACCGCGTCGTAGGCGGTCTCCGGGGTCGGCGGGGTGGTGAAGCGGGCGTTGGGCAGGTAGAAGCGCTCGCGGTACTCGGCGATGGTGGTCGGCACGTCGAAGCCCGGGTCGGTGGTCACCGACACCGGGGTCCCGGCCGTCCCGGACCGGTTCAGCGTGATCTCGGCGATCTGGTTGAGCCGGTTCTGCACCACGTAGAGGCTGCGGCCGCGGAGCCAGAGGCCGTCGCCGTTGGTGAGCAGCGTGTCTCCGACGTCGATGCGTGACGTGACGCCGGAGTGGGTGACCCGGAACAGGAATCCGGTGTTGGACTGCACGATGATCAGGCCGCGGCCGTCCGGCGTCTCGCTGATGCCGTTGGCGTTGTTGCCGGTCAGCAGCTCGATGTCGCCGGTGAGCGGGACCGCGGTGGCCGCCTCCGGCAGTTTGCCGTGCCGGCCGAGGAGCACCTTGAACAGCACGAGGTTGCGCGAGTCGGTGAACCAGGCGGCCTCCTCGGTGACGATCACGTCGTTGATGAACGTGTTCGAGCCCACCGGTTGCAGCTGGTAGGACCTGAGGACCCGGCCGGTGCGCAGGTCGATGACCCGGGCGTCGCCGCCCGCGCCGCCGGCCACGAAGAGCCGGCCGCCGTCGATCTTGAGGCCGAGTGAGGCGGTCCCCGGGCCCTCGCTGAACACGGCGCCTTCTCCGGTCCGCAGGTCGGCGCGGTAGATGTCGCCGTCGACGCGGGAGCCGAAGTAGGCGTAGGGCTTCCCGCCGATCGCGATCCCCTCCGGCTGGAAACCGCTCGGCAGGGTGATTGTGCTGGGCAGTGGGCTGGTCAGGGCCGCCGAGGCGGGCGCGGCGGTTACGGTCACCGCACACGCGGTGAGGCAGAGAACGTTCGCAAGGGTACGTCGAAGCACGAAACTTCCTTTCCGATGCAGAACGGGTCATCGAGATTCTCATCGCACGGCACCGGGGTCACAACCGTTTGCATATATAGCAATGTCCGCATACATTAGCGGCGGCCTGCCGGACGACGGAGGGTAAACGACATGGGAGCCGGCCACGACCACGGAACCCGGGACCTGCTCACCAGCGGGGCCGGGCATCGACGGCGCCTCTGGTGGGCGGCCGGACTGCTGACCGTCTTCATGGTCGTCGAGGCGGTCGCGGCCGGGATCACCGGATCGCTGGCGCTGCTCTCCGACGCCGGGCACATGTTCACCGACGTGCTGGCGATCGCGATGACCCTGGCCGCGATCACCGCCGCGCACCGGGCCGGCACCGACTCGCGCCGCACCTACGGGCTCTACCGGCTGGAGGTGCTGGCCGCGCTCGCCAACGCGGCACTGCTCACCGTGGTGGCCGGGTTCGTCCTGGTGCAGGCGGTGCAGCGGTTCACCGATCCACCGCACGTGCCGGCCGGCTGGATGCTGCTGGTCGCGGTCGGCGGCCTGCTGGCGAACCTGGTGGCCTTCGCGCTGCTGCGCTCGGGGGCCAAGGAGAACATCGGGGTGCGCGGGGCGTACCTGGAGGTGCTCGGCGATCTGCTCGGGTCGGCCGGGGTCATCGTGGCGGCGCTGATCATCTGGCGCACCGGGTGGGCGTACGCGGACCCGATCGTCGCCGTCCTGGTGGCCCTCATGATCCTGCCGCGCACCTTCGCCCTGGGCCGCTCGGCGATCCGGATCCTGGTCCAGGCCGCCCCCGAGCACCTGGACGTGGCCCGGGTCCGGGAGCGGCTGGCCGCCGTGCCGGGCGTCTGCGACGTGCACGACCTGCACGTCTGGACGCTCACCGAGGGCATGGACGTGGCCTCCGCGCACCTGCGGCTGGACCCGCAGGCGGAGCTGGGCACGGTGCTCACCGCGGCGCGCGAGGCGCTGCACGAGGACTTCCGGATCGACCACGCCACGCTCCAGGTGGAGCCGGCCGGGGCGGCACGGGACTGCACGCCGGTCAGCTGGTAAATCTTCGAGCTTTAAACCTCATCTGTACTTTTTGCGAACCGCCACGCCGGATGCGCGAAAAGATAACAATGCGAGACATGAGTGACGGGCGAGTCATGGTCTTCGCGCCGGCCCCACAGCTGACGGTGACCATCGAACAACACCACGACGAGCCCGAGCTGCACGTCCATCCGGGCGGCCAGGGCATCTGGCAGACCCGGATGATCACGTCGCTCGGGGCCCGGGTGACGCTCTGCGCGGCGGCCGGCGGCGAGGTGGGCCGGGTTCTGGCCCCGCTGCTGGCGCTGCCCGGCGTCACGCTACGGCTGGTCATGCGCGAGCACGGCAGCGGCTGGTACGTGCACGACCGGCGGGGCGGCAGCCGCCAGGAGATCGCCGAGCGTCCCGGCACCCCCCTGTCCCGGCACGAGCTGGACGAGCTCTACAACCTGACCCTCGCCGAGGGCCTGCGGGCCGGCATCGCCATCCTGAGCGGCCCGGCCCATCCCTCGGTGATCAAACCCGAGGTGTACGGCCGCCTCGCCGCCGATCTGCGGTCGAACGGCTGCAAGGTGATCGCCGACCTGTGCAGCCGCCATCTGGCCGCGGTGCTGGAGGCCGGCATCACCGTCCTCAAGATCAGCCACGAGGAGCTGATCGCCGACGGGATGGCACCGGACGGCAGCACCGGATCGCTGGTGAAGGCGCTCATCCAGCTGCACGAGAACGGCGCCGAGACGGTGCTGGTCTCCCGGGCCGACGAGGGCGCGCTGGCCCTCTTCGACGGGGAGATCTACACGGTGGCGCTGCCCCGGCTCACCCCCGCCGAACACCGGGGCGCCGGGGACTCGATGACGGCCGGGGTCGCCGCCACTCTGGCCCACGGGGGCCATATCGAGGAGGCTGTACGTACCGGGGCGGCGGCAGGGGCGCTGAACGTCACCCGGCACGGGCTCGGCACCGGGCACGTGGACGCGGTCCGGGTCCTCACCGAGCGGGTCCGGCTGACCCCGATAGAGAAGGCATAATGACCCCTCAACCGGGCAAGCAACCCCGAATGCGCATTTTGATCACCAATGACGACGGCATCGAGGCACCCGGGATCCGCTGGCTGGCGCACGCGGTGGCACACGCCGGGTACGACGTGGTGGTGGCCGCACCGCTGAGCGAGTCCAGTGGTAGCAGCGCCTCGATGACCGCGGTCGTGAAGGACGGAAAGATCGTCTCGGAGCAGCGCGAGCTGGCCGGGATCAAGAACATCCCGGCGTACGGGGTGGCCGCCTCCCCCGCCTACATCGTCCTGCTGGCGCTGCGGGACGCCTTCGGGCCGGCGCCGGACATCGTGCTCTCCGGCATCAACCGGGGCGCCAACGCGGGCGCCGCCGTGGTGCACTCCGGCACGGTCGGGGCCTGCCTCACCGCCTCGCACGCCGGGTTGCACGGCCTGGCCGTCTCGCTCGACGTGCTGACCCCGGCGGCGGCCACCGCGGCCAGCGGCGGCGCCGCCATCGCCGCTCTCGACCACCTCGACGACGAGCAGCACCACTGGGGCAGCGCGGCCGACCTCGCGGTCCGCCTGCTGCCCTCGCTGCTGCACACCCCGCCCGGCACGATCTTCAACCTGAACGTCCCGGACCTGCACGTGGACGGCATCCGCGGACTACGGCAGGCGACCCTGGCGGGTTTCGGCCAGGTGCAGATGAGCATCGCCGAGGCGGGTGACGGCTATGTCCGGACCGCCGTGCAGGCCGCCGAGGAGACCCCGGACCCCGGCACCGACCTGGCCGCGCTCGCCGAGAACTTCGCCGTGGTCACCCCGATCCGGGCGCCCGCCGAGGCCGACGTCCGGATCAACGTCGGCGCCGTCCAGGTGCAGACGCCCGCCTTCTGAGCGGGCGCCGCGGGAGCGTCAGGCGGTGACGGTCTCGTCGAAGGGCTGTGGGTTGCCGAAGAGGCCGAGCAGCCCGGTGACCCAGAGCTGCCGGTGGGCGAAGCGGCTGGGCCGGGTGACCACCAGCTTGACCCCACTGACCCCGGCCAGCTGGAACGCGGCCACCAGGGCGCTGATGCCGACCGAGTCGATGAAGGTCACATGCCGCATGTTGAGCTCGATCCGGGCAGGGGATCCGGAGGACAGCTGAGCCGCCACGGCCTCACGGATCTCGTACGCGTTCTCGACATCGATCTCGCCTCGCGGGGAGACCTCCACCGCGCCGTCGGCCAGCGTCGACGTCGTTATCGACAGCGTCACGCCTCTTCCCTCCACCCGCCCGGTCGCTCCGGGCGTTGTTCCTTTAAACGCGGGCAACTGCCACGCCGACCCTGGACAGGGCGGCACGACTCCCCCCGGAAGGTTCGGTAGAAACTGCCCGAAAGGTTAGGCGCCGAACCTGTTAGTCACCTGAGTGGCTCGTGTGAACCCGGTCAACCCTACTGCGCGGAGTCAAATCGTTTTGTAACCGTGATGGCGTCCACAGCGGACGTTTGCGCAGAGTTGATCCTGGGCAAGCTCTCCCGGGAAGACCGTGCAACCGGAGGTGCAGACGATGTTCTCGAGGAAGAATCAGGCCGAGAAGACCGCCGAGGAGGCCTGGGAGCATCTCCAGGGCGCGTGGTCCACGGCCGGGGACAGCGCCGGCCGCGCCGCCGGCCGGGCCGGGCGGAAGAGCCGGAAGCTGGCCGGACAGGCCGGTGACCGAGTGACCTATGTCACCGACGAGGCGTGGGCGCGGGCCAACGCGGCCGCGAGCGCCCTCGCCGGCCGGCGGGCGCGACGCCCCTGGGGCCTGATCGTCGCGGTCGGCCTGGTCGGCATCGCCGCCGGTTGGGTGGCCGCGAGCACCGCGCGGGCCGCCCTGGAGCGGCAGGCCGAGAACGAGGAGATCGAGCTGGCCGAGACGGCCGTCGTGGTGACTCCGGTGCCCGACGAGAGGTGACCCGGCGGGGCCGTTTCCGCAGGCCCTTGCCGACCTCCCGCGAAAGGCCACGGCTCTGTACAGTTGAGCGGCATTCGGCTTGAACTCCTACAGATAAGGTCCGCTGGTGCTCAACGCGGGAAACCTCCTGGACAACCGTTACCGGTTGGACGAGCGCGTCGCCACCGGCGGGATGGGCGACGTCTGGCGCGGCACCGACGTCGTGCTGGGCCGGACCGTCGCGGTCAAGGTGCTGCGCACCGCGATGCTGGAGGACCCGGAGTTCGCCGCCCGCTTCTACGGCGAGGCCCGGATGATGGCGGCGTTCCGTCACCCGGGCGTGGTCGAGGTCTACGACTACGCGAGCGACGGCGACTACGAGGGCCCGGAGAAGGTCGCCTATCTGGTGATGGCCTTCGTGGAGGGCGAGCCGCTCTCCGCCCGGGTCAAGGAGGGCCCGCTCGGGGTCGCCGAGACCATGTCGATCGTGGCGCAGGCGGCCGACGCGCTGCACGCCGCCCACGAGAACGGGATCGTCCACCGCGACGTCAAGCCCGGCAACCTGATCGTGAAGCCGTCCGGCGCGGTGATCCTGGTCGACTTCGGCGTGGCCCGGTCGAACGCGATGACCAGCGTCACCGGTCTCAACGCGATCGTCGGCACCGCGCTCTACATGGCGCCGGAGCAGGTGGCCAAGGGCAACCTGACACCGGCCACCGACATCTACGCGCTGGGAGCGGTGGCCTACCACTGCATCGCCGGTGTGCCGCCGTTCGACGGCGACAACGCTCTCCAGGTGGCGCTGCGCCACCTGGAGGACGATGCGGAACCCCTGCCCGACCACGTTCCGTACGAGGTTCGTGACCTGATCGCCCGGGCGATGGCGAAGCAGCCGGCCGACCGGTTCCAGAGCGCCGCCGAGTTCGCCGAGGCGGCGTTCGCCGTGGCCGGGCCGATGGACTGGAAACGGCTCACCGGCACCACCCTGGCCGCCCCGATCAGCCCGGCCGCCCGGATGGGCACCGGGCAGTTCCCGGTCACCCGCATGGGGACGGGCCAGTTCCCGACCGCGCCGATCAGCCCGGCCACACCCCGGCCGGCGCCGATGCAGCGTGCCGTCCCGGCGCCGGTCCCGTTCTCCCGGCCGGGCTCCAAGGCGGCCCAGCCACCGGCGCAGCGTCTGCTGATGTTCGCGATCCTGGCCCTCTTCCTGGTGGCCGGCGGTATCGGCGTGGCGTTCGCGTTCAAGAGTGACCCGCCGGCCCAGGGCAGCACCGGCAAACAGAACCAGGGCAACCAGGCCGACCCGATCCTCCCGCCGCCGCCGAGCGCGGAGGACTCCCCGTCCGCGGTGGAGACCTCGGAGACCAGCTCCCGGCCGAACAAGACGAAGAAGACGTCGTCGAGCCGTTCGGCCAGCCCGTCGGCGGCCTCGCCGTCGGCATCGTCGTCGTCGCCGGATCCCACGGACCCGACGACCACCCCGTCGACCACGCCGCCGACCACCCCACCGACCACGCCGCCGACGACACCGACGACGGATCCGGTCACCGACCCGCCGGTGAACCCGGGCGGCTGAGCGCCGCACCTGAAAAACAACTAATCCTCAACTCGGGCGGACCACAGCCGATGATCCCGACGGCGCGGAGAATCATCCGGCCGCTAGGGAAGAGGTTCGCCGCACGATGACAGTCCATCTTCCACCGGAGCCGGGGCGGTACTCCACCGCTCCGCCGTGGGCCAGACCGCCGGAACCCGATCCGGCGCCGGTGGCCCCGGTCGCCCCGCCGGTCGACCCGACCGGTCACAAGCACGGCCAGCTGCTCGTCCGCTTCCCCGGGGAGGTGCACGCGGCGGGCCGCCCGGAGGCGCCGTCCTGGCGCCCGGTGGTGTACTGGACGTTCTTCCTCAGCGCGCTCGGCATCATCTCGGCGCTGCGGCGGTCCGGCCAGGCCCGCGGGTACGGCCGGAAGCGCTCGCCCTACTGGATCGCCTACGGCCTGACGGTGCTGGGCGGCGCCGCCGTCTGGGCGGCGCTGACCGTCACCGTCGCGGTTCCGGCCTACCACGCCTATCAGGAGGACCGGATCACCACGGTTCTCCAGGACACCCTCGCCGCGGACAGCCGGATCGTCAAGGAGGTCGGCGAGTTCACCGGTGTCGCCTGCCTGGGCGAGAGCGACCGGAACGCCGAGGGGCTGCGCACCTATCTGTGCACGTTCGAGCTGCCCACCGGCAAGAGCACCGGCATGTACGTGGCGGCCGACGCCCGCGGCAACTGGCAGGAGGAGGAGTGAGCGGGCCGGTCACCCGGCCCGCTCCCCCGATCAGAAGACCGGCACGCCCTCGCGGACGAGCTGCCAGTTCCGCACCGAGAAGTCGGCCGGGTCGATCCGGCCCTTGGCCTGCGCCCAGTCGATGAGCAGCTGGCGGATCTCCTGCTGCGCGTTGTAGACCTGGGTCTTCACGATGCCCGGGAAGCTGCCGCCGCCGGAGCGCCGGTAGTTGTTGACCGCGACCACGAACCGCGCGTCGGCGGCGACGTCCACCCCACCGATCTGGAGGCGGGTGATCCGGCTGCCGACCGGCCTGCTGATGTCGATGTCGTAGTCGACGCCGGAGAGCACGTCGTAGTTGTAGTCAGGCACGGCCGGGTCGTTGATCGTCTCCGGGTTCACCGGGGCACCGGCCGCGTGCGTGACGAAGTACTTCGCCGAGTACTCCAGGTACGCCTTCACCTCGGCGCCGGTCAGCACGACCGCTTCCAGGGTGTTGTCGTAGATGTAGAGCCCGGCCACGTCCTTGATCTTGACGTCGCCCTGCGGGAACACCGCGGTCCGGCTGAACGGCGCGGCGATCGACAGGACCGGCAGGCTCGCGTACTCGGAACCGGCCAGCGCCGCCGTGACGGTGTCGGTCTGCACCTTGTTGATGTAGTCGAGGATCGGGGTGTCCTCGTACCGGCTGGTGGCGGCGGACAGCTCCACCGTCGAGGCGGCGACGACCTGGTTGACGTAGGTCACCGTCTTCTCGTGCTGCCTGCGCACCGCGGCGAGGACCTTCGGGTCGGCCTCGACGGTGTTGGTGTTCAGCGACGTCGCGGCCTTCGTGGTGATCTTCCACTGGCCCTTGACGCGGGTGATGTCGAAGTCCATCTTCGTGAGCCGCTGGCCCCACTTCGACGGCTCGGAGAGCAGCACCTGCTCGCCGGTCTTCAGGTTGGCGACGAACCGCTGCGGCACCTCGCGGTGCGCGTGGCCGAAGAGGATCGCGTCGATGCCGGGCACCTGCTCGGCGATCAGCGCGGTCGGGTTCTCGTTCGGCAGCTCAGGGCCGTAGCTGGAGGTGCCGCTGTCGCCGCCGTGCGCGGAGATCAGCACGACGTCGGCGCCGCGGGCCCGCATGATCGGCACCCACTTGGCGGCCGTGGCGATCATGTCGGCGAACTCGAGCTTGCCCTCGACGTTGGCCCGGTCCCAGATCGCCGAGCCGGGGTTGGTGAGACCCAGGATGCCGACGCGCAGGGTGGGCGCGTGCCGGCCGAGCGAGACCTTCTTGATGACGTACGGCGTGAACGCCGGCCTTCCGGTCTTCACACTGATCGCGTTGGCGGCCAGGGCCGGGAAGCCGAGCTGCCGGATCCACAGGTTCAGCAGCGGGAGGCCGTAGTTGAACTCGTGGTTGCCCAGCGTGACGGCGTCGTAGTGCAGCACGTTCATGGCGCGGGCCATCGGGTGCTTCTCACCGGTCGAGGTGATCGGCTCCTGCTTGGCGTAGTAGGTGGCCAGCGGGGTGCCCTGGATGGTGTCGCCGGCGTCCAGCACCAGCACCGGGCCGGTCGCCTCGGCGCGCAGCTTGTTCACCAGCGCGGCCAGCTTGGCCACGCCGACGTCGTTGTGGGCGCTGTCGTCGTACTCCGCGTCCTTGTAGTAGTCCCAGTTGTAGACGTTGCCGTGGGTGTCCGACGTGCCCAGAACGGTGAGCCGGTAGGTCTTCTCCACGGCCGTGCCGCCGGCCTGCGCGCCTGACGAGGAGACGAGCGGCGCGGCGACGGTGGCGGCTGCCGACGCGGCGAGGACGCTCCGCCGCGAGACGCCGGTGGGAAGGGTCATTGCGAACCTCTCAACATCGGATCGATCGCGCCTTGTGGGCGCCGAAACCAGCACCCTAACGGCCGATCACCTGATCGGTCGATGAATCGGGGATTGCGTGGTGATCAAATCTGGTCGAGGGCCTCGACACCGAGGAGAAACATTCCGGTGTGCAGGGTCCGTGCGGTCAGCTCGCAGAGGGCCAGCCGGCTGCTCCGCGTCTCCGGTTCGGCGTCGATCACCCGGCACTGCTCGTAGAACCGGCTGAAGGTGCTGGCGAGGTCGTACAGGTAGGTGGCGATCCGATGGGGTTCCCGCGGTCCGGCGGCCGCGGTCAGCGCCGGTTCGAAACCCATCAGCGCGAGGGCGAGCGCCCGCTCCGCGGGCTCGGTGATCCGGATCGGTCCCGGCGCGCCTTCGGCCCTCCGTGAGATGGAGCAGATCCGGGCGTACGCGAACTGAAGGTACGGTCCGGTGTTCCCGGTCGAGGCGAGCATCCGGTCCCAGTCGAAGACGTAGTCACCCCGCCGGTCCCCGGAGAGGTCGGCGTACTTGATCGCGGCGATGCCCAGCGCCGGGTCGGTGGCCCGGGAGTCCGCCTCGTCGAGCAGCCCGGAAAGCCGGACCGTGTCACCGGCCCGGGTCTTGAGCATCTTGCCGTCGGCGCCCAGGATCGAGCCGAACCCGATGTGCTCGGCGCTGACCGTCGCAGGCAGCCACCCGGCCGCCCGGGCCACCGCGAAGACCATCCGGAAGTGGATCCGCTGCGGTGACCCGACCACGTAGAGCAGCTCGTCCGCGCCGAGATCGGACACCCGGTGCCGAAGTGCGGCGAGGTCGGTCGCGGCGTACCCGAATCCACCGTCGGACTTACGCACGATCAGCGGGAGCGGCGCGCCGTCCCGGCCGGTGAAGCCCTCCGGGAAGGCGCAGAGGGCGCCGTCGCTCTCGGTCAGCAGGCCCTTCTCCGCCAGTTCGGCAGCGATGCCGGCGAGTTCGTCCTGGTAGGTGCTCTCCCCGGCGAAGTGCTCCGCCCCGAGGGTGACCCCGAGCCGGTCGTAGACGCCCAGGAACGCCTTCTCCGACTGGGCGACCAGCCGCCGCCACAGCTCCCGGGTCGGCCCGTCGCCGTTCTGCAACGCCACCACCCGCAGCCGGGCCCGGGTCCGGAAGTCCTCGTCGGTGTCGAACCGCACCCGGGCCGCCCGGTAGAAGGCGGTCAGACCGGCGAGCGAGTGCCCGGTCCCGGCGGGCGCCTCGGCGAGGTGTTCGAGCAGCATGCCGAACGGGGTGCCCCAGTCGCCGATGTGGTTGACCCGGTGCACGTCGTGGCCCTGCCAGTCGAGGAGCCGGGCCAGCGAGTCGCCGATGATCGTGGACCGCAGGTGGCCGACGTGCATCTCCTTGGCCAGGTTCGGCGAGGAGTAGTCGATCACGATCCTCTTCGGATCCGGCACCGGCGGCACGCCCAGCCGCGGATCGTCGGCGATCGCGTCCAGGGCCGCGGCGATCCAGCCGTCGGCGACGGTCAGGTTGAGAAAGCCCGGCCCGGAGACGGTGACCTCGGCGATCCCGGTCAGGTCAGCGGTGGCGGCCACCTCGGCGGCGATCTCCCGCGGTGGCCGGTGCAGCCGCCCGGCCAGGGCGAGCGCCGCCCCGGACTGGAGATCGGCGTGCGGGGAGGACCGGACGGCCGGGTCCACCGGTGTGCCGGCGACCGCCGCGAAGGCGGGCGCCAGCCGGTCGTGCAGGAGTGATTCGAGATTCATGGTCCGGCCTCTCGACGGATGCGGAGGCGGGTCGGACCGACCACTGCTGTCCAGTGCCGGCGGGTGTCGACCCGCCGGGAGGAAAGCAGAGCTTCAGCGGCGGCCCTCGGGACGCCGGCGTCGCACGCTGAAGCAAGACATGCCGGGACTATAGCTGATCGTCGTGCGCGATCCGGGTCATCTGCGGCCAGAGGAGGATCAGGAAGACGGCCGAGGCGGCGAACGCGGCCCAGAACGGGGCGACGACGTCGTACTGCTTGGCCAGCAGTCCGCCGATCGCCGACCCGGCGACCAGACCGGCGTACACGCAGATGGTGTTGACCGCGTTGACCCGGCCCTGGAGGTGCTCCGGCACGGCCCGCTGGCGGACCGTGGTGGAGGTGGTGCTCCAGATGAAGGCGTGCGCGCCGAACAGGAAGAACACCGGCAGCGCCACCAGCGGTGAACGGGTCGCGGCCAGGATCAGGTGGGTCAGGGTCTCGATGATCAGGCCGATCCGCATCACGTTGCCGAGGCTCACCCGGGCGGTGATCCAGCCGTACAGGGCGGTGCCGAGCAGGCCGCCGACCGCCGAGACGGTGGTGATCAGGCCGAACCCGAAGTCGCCGAGCCCGAGCTGGTCCCGGGCGTAGAGCACCAGCACGGCCCAGGCGGCGCCGAACGACAGGTTGAAGATCAGGATGGTGAGGCAGAGGGTACGGACCGGCGGGTGGTGCAGCACCCAGCGGAAACCCTCGACGATCTCGCGGCGCACGTCCGGACTGCCGGTACGGCCGTGCGGCGGCAGCTTGACCCGGCTCACCAGCAGCATCCCGGCGAGGATCAGCAGCACCTCGGACACCAGCGGCCAGGACCGGCCCAGGGTGAACAGCGCGGCGCCGATCGACGGCCCGGCCAGCTGGTTGAACGTGATGAAGCCGGTCTGGAGGCGGGCGTTGGCCAGCGCCAGGTCGTCCCGGTCCACCAGCATCGGGGTGAGCGTGCCGGTGGTGTTGTCGGCGAACACCTCGGCCGTGCTGATCAGCGCGACGCCGGTCAGCGCCGCCACGACCGTCAGGTGGCCGGTGGTCAGCGCGGCGATCATGACCAGCAGGACCACGGCCCGGAAGGCGTTGGCGGCCAGAACGATCATGCGACGGTCGTGCCGGTCGGAGAGGACACCGGCCCAGAGACCGCAGATCAGCGGCGGCGCCCAGGTGGTCAGGGCGGCCAGGGCGATCAGGAACTCGTCGGAGGTGAGCGAGGCGACCAGCAGCGGACCGGCCGCGGCGCCGATGCCGTCACCGAGGTTCGTCGTCCAGGACGACGCGAGCAGCCAGCGGAAACTCGTTCCGAGGCGGGTGGGCAGGAGGGTCTGGACGAGGGGACTCACAAGGTGAGCACCCTACTGGCACGATCTAGCCATGGCGGATGGCTGGGACGAGGACGCCGACGGGGTGATGCGGCTGCCGTCCGGACGGCTGATCCGGGGCCGCGGGCTGCGACGGGCGATGCCGACCGGGCACCCGCCCCGGTTCGGGGTCTATCTGCTGGGCTCGCCGCCGCCCGAGTTCGGGTGGACCAGCCGGTGGATCCGGTGGCCCGACTTCTGGCTGCCGCGCGATCGCGCGTACGCCGAAGAGGTTTTGACCGAAGCCCTGCGCCGCGCCGAGGGTGAGCGGGTCGAGGTCGCCTGCACCGGCGGCGTGGGGCGGACCGGAACCGCGCTGGCATGCCTCGCGATCATCGACGGCGTCCCGGCGGACGAGGCGGTGGCCTTCGTCCGCCGGCACTACCACCACCAGGCCGTCGAGACACCCTGGCAGAAGCGGTTCGTCGCGCGTTTCAGGCCGTCGGAGGACGCCAGATCGTGAAGTCCTCGATGTGGAAGTGGCTGGCCACCGTGCGGAAGGCGAACCAGCCGCTGTCGTACGGGGTCGCGTCGGTGTAGTCGAAGACCAGCTGGTCGTCGCTGTAGTAGCGGATCTGCTCGCCGTTCACCCGGATCCGCACCCGGACCGGGACGCCTCCCTCGATCAGCGGCGTGGTGTAGTCGTAGATCAGCGGGCGGTTGCCCGGCTCGCCCACGTATTTGCGGAACCTCGTGGTGGTGTTGAGGTTCGCGCCCTGGCCGACGTAGTAGGTCTTGAGGTAGTCGTACTGGGCGAAGGCCCCGTTCCGGGCGGTGGCGAAGATGTCCTCCGGCGAGCGGACGTCCCGGGCATTCCAGAACGTGTTCAGGTCGGTGACGTGATCGTTCGGGCCGCCGGCGGACACCGGGGTGGCGGTGAACTCGATCTCGTACGGGCCCTCGATCTCCTGCTTGAGCCAAACCGTGGCGCCGTTGGGCACGTCGATGTCGAGCACCCCGTTCCTCGCCGCGACCGTACCGCCGCTCTGCAACTCGGCGGACCACTTGCCGGAGTCGCTCACGAAGTTGTCCTCGGCGATCACGGACCAGGCGCTTTCCCGGACCGTCCGGATCTTCGGCCTCGCGGGCGGGCGGCTGCCGTACCCGAGGAAGAAGTCGGTCAGCGTCGACTGGAGGTAGCCACGGACCGTCCAGCCCAGCCGGTAGCCCGGGTTGTGGGCCAGCGTGTAGAGCTTCACGGTGGTCGGGATGTTCGTGGTGAACAACCGCAGCGTGGTGTGGTCGGCGGTCTCGGCGAAGTACTCCTCGCGCCAGTCACCGAGGATGTCGCCGTAGAACGGGACCGCGTTGCGCCACGACGAGACGACACCGGACGGCTCGAAGATCTTCGACGAGGTCTTCGTCTTCGGGTTCCACTTCTCGACGTACGTGTTGTCGAGCAGCTCGGAGCCCTTGTCACCGTCCCACCAGATGCGGAAGTTGACGCTCGGCGTGGTCTTGCTGATCTGGGTGCCGTCGACACTCCAGACCCCGGCTCCGGGCAGGTCGGGGTTCGCGGTGGCGGCCCAGAACTCGTAGCCCTTGTGGGCCGGGTCGATGTCGGCGGTGGTGCCGCGCGGGATGTCCCAGAGGGTGGCGTCCTGCGGGACGTCCGGGTGCGAGCCGGTGATCAGCCGCTCGCCGGTCCCCGCGTCGTAGTAGTACCAGGGGAAGTTGGTGAAGATCCCGCCCTCGGTCTGCTGGATGGCGTAACCCTCCAGGCCGGGCCGCGACGGGTCCAGGTCACCGATGTGGAAGCGGTCGCCGTGGACCGAGCCCTCGACGACGTAGCGGAAGGTGCCGTCGCTGTTGACGACGTAGTTGCCGTCCGCGATGTCGTCCTTACCGTCCTGGTCGACGTCGATGATCCGCAGCTGGTGGAAGCTGGTGCCCTGATCCGTGCCACGCACGAACTTCCAACGGCGGGTCAGGTCACGGCCGTCGAAGTCCCAGGCCGCGAAGAGGACCCGGAAGTCGCCGCGCTTGGCGCCGATCCGGACCACCTGCTTGGTGATCAGGCTGGGGTGCACGCCGTCCAGGTAGGCGATGCCGTACTGGCCGCCGGAGGGGCCGTCGGCCGCGAAGTCGTCCGCCACCGGGACCCGCTCGCGCTCGACACCGGTCAGGCCGTCGACCACCGAGACGAACTGGTCGAGCTGGTTCGCCGACCGGATCACGGCGCCATCACTGAACGTGACACCGTTGGCGGTCTTCACGAAGACCTCGGCCCGGCCGTCGCTGTCCAGGTCGAAGACGGTGACGTTGTCGTCGTTGCGGTAGCCGGCGACCTCGCCGTACCCGCTGATCGCGGCGAGCGGCGGGTCGTTGGCGGCGTTGCCACCGGCCCGGGCGTACGAGTTGACGCCCAGGTCGACCCGCCACAGGTTCGTCCCGTCGAGGGTGTACGCCTCCAGGTAGCCGGGCTTGTCGAGGGCGTACGACAGGCGGGACACCACGATCTCGTAGCGGCCGTCGCCGTCCAGGTCGCCCGGCCAGGCGTGGTGCACGTAGTAGTTCTCGGCCGCCAGCAGCGGGATGTCACCGGGTGTGAGGGCCGGGCCGCTGGGCGCCTGCTCCCGGTTCCGGACGACCGCCCGGACCGTGTAGACGCCGTCGCCCGGGGTGGTGTCGGTGAAGCCGGTCGACTCGTCGATCGGCTTCCGGTTGAGCCTCTTCGTGCCCTTGTAGACGTTGAACGCGACGTTGTTGCCGTATTCGGTGCCGAGCAGGCGCCAGCTCAGGAAGGTGCCGCCGTTCTGGGCGGGCACGGCGACCAGGCCGCGGTCCAGCGACTCGACGATCCGGCCTTCTGGTGAGGTGCCGGCTTGGGCCGGCGTGGCGAGGAAGCCGGCGGTCAGCGTGAAGCCGACCGCGGCGGCGATGACCGCTCTCATCGTCAGTTCTCCATGATCCGGTACGCCGGGAGGTCGGCGCGCGCCGGAACGTATGGGACGACTGTGTATCGGCGTTTGCGCCGGTTTTAATTAGGACGGTTTCGTACCGTCAGTTCGCTCAGGTCAGCGCTTTGCCGCGCTGCAAAACTGAGACCGGCGCCACCTTCGAATCGAGAGCCGTGATCAGATCGCCGAGGCGGTCCAGCAGCTCGCCGTCGATCGGCAGGTCCGCGACACTGCGCCTGATCCCGGCGTCCACCCGGTCGTGCAGGCGGCGGCCCCGGGCGGCCAGGTGCACCCGGATGCGCCGCCGGTCGACGTCGTCGCCGCGGCGGTAGACGAGGTTCTCCTCGACCAGGTGGTCGATCAGCCGGGTGAGGCTGCCCGGTGGCAGGAAGCTGAGCTCGGACAGCTCGGTCATGAAGTGGCCCCGGCCGTCGGCCAGGACCGAGACGACCCGCCACGCGTCCATCGAGCAGCGCTCGGCGTCGAGGATGGTGGCCAGCCGGCGGGAGAGCAGCCGTTCGGCGCGAGTGAGCAGGTACATGAGGTCCGTGGATCCCCGCATCGTCGGGATGTTACCCAACTCCGACGCTTATCCTTTTCGGTTCGGGGCGGCGATGTTGCAACATGAGGCCCATGACGTCGTTCGACGTGGCCCTGGTCGTACCGTTGCGTGGCCCGGCCGGGATCTTCGGGCCGAGCGCCGAACTCTGCGCGCAACTCGCCGCCGAGGAAATCAACCGGGCGGGCGGCGTCCTCGGCCGGGAGCTGCGCCTGGTGCCGGTCGACGGTAGCGCCGCCCCACAGGTGGTGGCCGACGAGGTGGCCGCGCTCGCCGACACCGGCGCGGTGCAGGGTGTCACCGGCTGGCACATCTCGACGGTCCGGCAGGCAGTGGCGCCGCGGGTGGCCGGGCGGGTCCCCTACGTCTACACCGCGCTCTACGAGGGCGGTGAGCGGGCCGAGGGCGTCTACCTCACCAGCGAGACCCCGGACGTGCAGCTGTTCCCGGCGATGAGCCTGCTCGGCGACGAACGCGCGGCCCGGAAGTGGTACATCGTCGGCAACGACTACGTCTGGCCGCGCCGCACCGCGCTGGCCGCCCGGCGGTACGCGGCCGCCGCCGGGCTGAGCGTCGCCGGCGAGAGTTACGTGCCGCTGGGGTCGCACGACTTCTCGGGTGTGCTACGGCGGATCGAGCACTCCGGCGCCGACGCGGTGCTGATGCTGCTGGTCGGCACGGACGCGGTCCGGTTCAACCGGGCCTTCGGACGTTCCGGGCTGGCCGCGCGCTGCCTGCGGCTGAGCACCCTGATGGACGAGAACATGCTGCTGGCCAGCGGCGCACCGGCAACCCACGACCTGTTCAGCACGGCCGGGTTCTTCGCCTCCATGGTCACCCCGGAGAATCTGGAGTTCCACGGGCGGTACGCGGCCCGGTTCGGTCCCGAGGCGCCGCCGCTGGGCAGTCTCGGTGAGTCCTGTCACGAGGGCGTGCTGTTGCTCGCCGCCCTGGTCGAGCGGGCCGGCGGCGTCGACCCGCGGGCGATCGGGGCGAACGCCGAGTCGGTGTCCTACGAGGGCCCGCGCGGGCTGCTGCGGTTGCGCCGACGGCACGTGAACCAGCGCGTCTATCTGGCCGAGGCCAAGGGCGTGGAGTTCGACGTCCTCACCCAGCTGCCCTGACCCCAGGAGCGATGTCAGGACTGTGCCATCGCCGCTGCAGCCTCGCGGATCGTGGCAGAACTTTGACATGAACTTTCCCAAGGTCTCCGCTCGCTTCCAGGAGATTCACATCAGCGCCGATGTGTCGGCTACAGAGTTGGAACAGTTCAGAAATGTCAGAGCAATGACTCACGGCCAATCTGCTCTCACACGCAGCAACCGGTAGCACCTGACCGGCGACTCGCCCTGGCACGCCCCCTTGACCAGGAACGGAGCACCTATATATGTCCACCACCAGTAAGCGGTTGCGTACGCTGATGGCCACCGGAGCCATCGGGACGTCCATGGCCCTCGTGCTCGCCGGCTGCGGCGCGAAGGCCGGCGAGGAGACGGCCGCCAGCGCGGCCTCCCCGGCAGCCAGCTGCGTCGACACCTCGGGCAGCACCGTCAAGCTCGGCTTCCTCAACTCGCTGACCGGCGGCATGGCGATCTCCGAGAAGACCGTCTCCAACGTGCTGCACATGGCCGCCGACGAGATCAACGCCGCGGGCGGCATTCTCGGCAAGAAGATCGAGTACATCCAGGAGGACGGCGCCACCGACTGGCCCACCTTCGCGGAGAAGACCGAGAAGCTGCTCACCCAGGACTGCGTCGCCGCGATCTTCGGCGGCTGGACCTCGTCCTCCCGCAAGGCCGTCAAGCCGGTCGTCGAGAAGAACAACGGTCTCTTCTTCTACCCGGTGCAGTACGAGGGCCTCGAGTCGTCGCCGAACATCTACTACACCGGCGCGACCACCAACCAGCAGATCATCCCGGCGATGGACTTCCTCGCCTCCCAGGGTGTGAAGAAGCTGTTCCTCGCCGGCAGCGACTACGTCTTCCCGCGCACCGCGAACGCGATCATCAAGCTGTACGCGGCCAAGCTCGGCATCGAGATCGTCGGTGAGGAGTACGTGCCGCTCGACAAGGACGACTGGACCAGCCAGGTGGCGAAGATCGTGGCGGCCAAGCCCGACTTCATCTTCAACACCATCAACGGCTCGTCGAACGTCGGCTTCATCAAGGCGTACTACGACGCTGGTCTCACCGCCGCGACGACGCCGATCATCTCGGTGTCGATCGCCGAGGAGGAGGCCCCGGCGATGGGCCACGAGGTGTCCGGTCAGTACGCGTCCTGGAACTACTTCCAGTCGCTCAAGACCGAGACCAACCCGAAGTTCATCGAGAGCTGGAAGGCCTACCCCAGCAGCAGCGGTGTCACCTCCGACCCGATGGAGGCCGCCTACATCTCGATGTACCTGTACAAGGCGCTCGTCGAGGCGGCCGGCTCGTTCGACGTCGACGCGGTGAACGCCGCGGCGAAGAAGAACACCATCACGTTCGACGCGCCGGAGGGCAAGGTCACGCTTGACGGCGAGAACCACCACATCTCCAAGCCCGGCCACATCGGAAAGATCAACTCCAGCAACCAGTTCGACATCGTCTGGGCCTCGGACAAGTTCATCGAGCCGGACCCGTACCTCGAGGGCTACGACTGGTTCCCGGCGGACATCCGCAAGCAGCTGGTGGACGCGGCGGGCTGATCGCCCGCAGGGGGGTCGCGTGCCGCCCGCGGCACGCGACCCCTCCCTCCTCTGTAGAGACGCTAGAGAGAGCGAATGCACGTGGACGCACTGATAGCACCGCTGCTGAACGGCAGCGCACAGGGCGCGCTGCTCCTGCTCGCCGCGCTGGGCCTCTCGCTCACCTTCGGCCAGATGGGCGTGATCAACATGGCCCACGGCGAGTTCCTCATGATCGGCGCCTTCGCCGCCTACCTCGTCCAGCAGGTCATCACCGCCAGCGACCTGTCGATCCCGGTCGCGCTGCCGGTCGCGTTCGTCGTCGCCGGCCTGTTCGGCCTCCTGCTGGAGGTCACCATCATCCAGTGGATGTACCGCAGGCCCCTCGACACCCTGCTCGTCACGGTCGGTGTCGGCCTTATCCTCCAGCAGGCGGCACTGCAGATCTTCCCGTCCCAGGGCGTCCCGGTGGAGAAGCCCGGCTGGCTCGACGGGCAGCTGAACATCCTCGGCTACGAATGGCCGCTCCGGCAGCTCTTCACCATCTTGCTCGCGACCGTCTGCGTCGCAGCGCTGTCGGCCTGGCTCAAATACACCTCGTTCGGCCGCCGCATCCGGGCCACCGTGCACAACCGGGACCTCGCCGAGACCTCGGGGATCTCCACCCGCACCGTCGACCGTCTCACCTTCTTCACCGGGTCCGGTCTGGCCGGGGTCGCCGGCGTGGCGGCGTCGCTCATCGGCGGCACGAACTCGCAGATGGGCGCGCAGTACATCATCCCGGCCTTCCTCGTCGTCGCCGCCGGTGGCATCGGCCAGCTCAAGGGCACCATCATCGCCGCGTGGGCGGTGGGCGTCGCCCTCTCGTACTTCGCCTACTGGACCACCGGCAGCCTGGCGCAGGTGCTCGCCTTCATCCTCGTGATCGTCTTCCTGCAGCTGCGCCCGCAGGGCCTGTTCACGGTGCGAACCAGGAGTCTGGCATGACCAAGCCTTGGATCTCCCTCAGCGGCATCGGGGTGTTCGCCGTGCTGCTCCTCGGGGTAGCCCCCTTCGTGCTCACCGATCACTGGCTCAACAACCTCGGCAAGTACTGCTGCTGGGCGATCGTCGCCGTCGGCATCGGCCTCGTGTGGGGCCGAGGCGGGATGCTGGTGATGGGCCAGGGCGTGTTCTTCGCCCTCGGCGCCTACTCGATGGCCATGCACCTCACGCTGGAGACCGCGGGTGACCGGATCCCCGGGTTCATGGTGCTCTACGACCCGCTCGCGCCGCTCCCGGCGTTCTGGGAGCCGTTCCGCAGCGCGGGGTTCACCCTGCTGGCGATCGTGGTGCTCCCGGTGGTCCTGGCCGGCGTCCTCGGCTACGCGCTGTTCAAGCGCCGGGTGAAGGGCGCATACTTCGCGATCCTGACGCAGGCGCTCGCGGTCGCGCTGGCCATCCTGATCAGCTCCACCATCCGCGAGACCGGTGGCGACACCGGGCTCAGCGACTTCAAGTACTTTTTCGGCTACGTGCTGAACGACCCGGCGAACAAACTCATGGTGTACCTCATCGCGGCCGGGCTCCTCGTCGTCTGCCTGCTCGCGGTGTGGCAGCTCTACCGCAGCCGGTTCGGTGAGCTCCTCGTCGCCACCCGGGACGCGGAGGAGCGCGTACGTTTCCTCGGCTACGACCCGGCCAACGTCAAGCTCGTCGCGTTCGTCGTATCCGCGCTGATGGCGAGCATCGGCGGGGCGATGTTCGTGCCCATCGTCGGCATCATCACCCCGGCCGAGATCGGCGCCGCCGCCTCGATCATGATGATCGCGGGTGTCGCCTTCGGCGGCCGCGCCTCGCTCTTCGGCCCCGCGCTCGGCGCGATGGCGGTCGGCTGGGGGCAGTCGAGCCTCGGCTCGACCTGGCCCGAGGGCTGGACCTACATCCTCGGTCTGCTCTTCGTCGTCGTCATCCTCTTCCTGCCGAACGGGCTGTCGTCGCTGCCCGCCCGGATCGCCGCCGCCCGCCGAAAGCCGGACGCCCAGCCCACCCCGGCGGCGGTCCCCACCGCCGCCGAACTTGAAGAGGTGCGGTCATGACCGACCGAATCCCGAGAGGGGGAACAGTCATGACCGAGGCTTCACTGGTCGTCACCGACCTCCGTGTCGAGTTCTCCGGTTTCGTCGCGGTCGGCGGTGTCTCCTTCGACGCGCATCCCGGCGAGGTTCGGTTCCTCATCGGCCCGAACGGCGCCGGCAAGACGACCTGCATCGACGCCATCACCGGGCTGGTCAAGGGCACCGGATCGGCGAAGCTCGGCGAGAAGGAACTGCTCGGCAGGCAGGTGCACAGGATCGTCCGCCTCGGGGTCGGCCGCACGTTCCAGACCGCGAGCGTCTTCGACGAGCTCACCGTGCTGCAGAACCTCGACATCGCCGCCGGGCGCCACCGCTCCTCCGCCTCGCTGCTGCGGTCCCGGCGTGGCACCGACCCGTCGATCGAGCTGGCGCTGGAGGAGACCGGGCTCACCGGTGAACTCGCCACGCCGGCCGGCATCCTGTCGCACGGCCAAAAACAGTGGCTGGAGATCGCGATGCTGCTCGTACAGGACGCGAAGGTGCTGCTGCTCGACGAGCCCGTCGCCGGCATGAGCCAGGACGAGCGCACCGCGACCGGCGAACTGCTGCAGCGCATCGCGGCAAAGCGGATCGTGCTCGTGGTCGAGCACGACATGGACTTCATGCGCCGCTACGCCACCCGCGTGACGGTGCTGCACCAGGGCAGGGTGCTCTCCCAGGGCACGGTGGCCGAGGTGCAGGCCGACCCCAGGGTGCAGGAGGTCTACCTCGGCACCGCAGACGCCATGACGGAGGGCTGACATGCTGGAACTCACCGACATCGAGGCCGGTTACGGGCGCACGCGGGTGCTGCACGGCGTGACGGTGCCGGCCGGCAAGGTGGTGGCCGTGCTCGGCCACAACGGCGCCGGCAAGACGACCCTGCTGCGTCTCGCGATCGGCCTGATCAAGCCGACCAAGGGCCGGGTGCTGTTCGACGGCGAGGACATCACGTCGCTCGCCCCCAACCGGCGCGTCGCTCGCGGCATGGCGTACGTGCCGCAGGGTCAGCAGTCGTTCGGCCAGCTCACCACGCTGGAGAATCTGCAGCTCGTGGCCGACGGGCGCCGGAACGGCAAAGCCCTGATCGACGCGCAGCTGGCCCGCTTCCCCGCCCTGGAGCAGTTCGCCACCCGGAAGGCGGGCCTGCTCTCCGGCGGACAGCGCCAGCAGCTCGCGATCGCCCGCGCCCTCATCACCCAGCCGAAGCTGCTCATCCTCGACGAACCCACCGAGGGCATCCAGCCCACGATCGTCGCCGAGATCGAGCAAACCATCATGCAGCTGGCCGAGGAGGGCATGCACGTGCTGCTCGTCGAACAGCACATCGGTTTCGCCCTGGAGGCCGCCGAGCGCTACGTCGTACTCGCCTCGGGTTTCGTCACACAGACCGGAGTGGGTGGCATGGCGGCAACCTCCACAGTGCGAGCCGCCATGGCGATCTGAGCAGGCATGACTCACACCTGCAACGCCGTCGTAACACTGGACGGCAAAATTTGGCCTGTGTCGACGGACAACGCGCGCGCGGCCGCAGAGGACAGTCTGGAGGACTACGCGTTCCGCTACGTGCCGCGCACCTTCCGGCGCTGGAGCGCGGCCTCCGTCGGCGCGACCGCACTGGGGTCCATCGCGTTCCTCGCCGACTTCTCGATCGGCGCGAGCATCGGCATCGACCACGGCACCTCCAACGCCGTGCTCGGCATCGTGTTCGCGTCGGTCATCATCCTCATCGTGGGTGTGCCGGTCGCCTACTACGCCGCGCGCTACAACCTCGACCTCGATCTCATCGCCCGTGGGTCGGGGTTCGGCTATTACGGCTCGATCATCACGACGGTGATCTTCGCAGGCTTCACCTGTATCTTCTTCGCCCTGGAGGGCGCCATCATGGCGCAGGGGCTGCGGGTGGCGACGGGGATGCCGCTGTGGCTCGGCTATCTCGTCTCGACCGTCGTGGTGATCCCGATCGTCATCTACGGCATGCGCGCGCTGGAGCGCCTGCAGTTCTGGACCACCCCTCTGTGGCTCGCCCTCGCCCTGCTGCCGCTGCTGTGGATCCTCGCCTCCGACCCCGAGGTGGTGAGCGCCTTCACGACGTTCACCGGCAACTCTGACGGATCGATCAGCTTCGGCGCCGTGGTGTCGAGCGCGGCCGTGTGTTTCGCCCTCGCCCCGCAGCTGGCCGAGCAGATCGACTACATCCGGGCCATGCCGCCGCGTACGCCGTCCAACACCCGCTCGTGGTGGACGTCGTTCGTGTTCGCCGGGCCGGGCTGGGTCGTCTTCAGCGGCACCAAGCAGGTGATCGGGGTGTTCCTCGCCGTCTACCTGCTGGTCCGGGTCGAGCCCACGCTCGGGCACCAGGCGACCGAGCCGGTCAAGCAGTTCGTGGAGATGTACCAGACCCTCGTCCCCGACTGGCTCGCGATCGTGCTCGCCCTGGTGCTCATCGTGGTCGCCCAGGTGAAGATCAACGTGACGAACGCCTACTCAGGCTCGCTCGCCTGGTCGAACGTCTTCACCAGGCTGGCGAAACACTACCCGGGCCGCACGATATTCGTCCTGTTCAACCTGGTGATCGCGTACGTGCTGATGATGCTGGACGTCTTCACCCTCATCTCCTTCGTGCTGAGCCTCTACGCGAACATCGTCATGGCCTGGCTCGTGACGATCGCCACCGACATCGCGATCAACAAGTGGGTGCTGCGCATCTCGCCGCGGTTCCCCGAGTTCCGCCGCGGCATGCTCCACGACTGGAACCCGGTCGGCCTGGCGTCGGTCGGGCTCGCCTCGGTGCTGTCGCTGCTCGCGTTCGCCGGGGTGTTCGGCGCCGACGTGAAGCCGCTCTCGGTGCTCATCGCGATCGGCGTCGCGTTCGTGGTGACGCCGGTCACCGCCCTCGCCACGCGCGGGCGGTACTACCTGCGACGCCGCTCCGACGGCATCGACTCCCCCCGCTTCGACGCCGACGGCAACCCCTCGGGCGAGCGGCTCCGCTGCCACGTCACCGGATACATGTTCGAGCGGCCGGATATGCTGGCCTCGGCCGAGAGGGGACCGCACGGCGAGATCCTGTACGTCTCGTCCCTGGCGCTCACGCTCGACGATTCCGATCGATACGTGCTCCCGCCGGAAGTCACCAGGCCTCAGCACTGGGCGGCCGCCCGAAAGAGGGAGACGTGATGGAGGAGCCGGTCGACACCGCGACCGCGATTCTCGCGAGTGCCGCGGTGCTGCTGCGCGAGCGCACGTTCGACGACATCTCCTACCGTGCCCTCGCCGACGAGGTCGGCATCTCCGAGCGCACGATCTATCGGCAGTACCCGACACGCGCCCACCTGCTCGCCGCCCTGTCGAACTGGATCGAGCAGGCCTGCTTCCCGCTGCCGCCGTTCGTGACGGTGTCCGACTTCTGCGCCGCCGTGCACGAGCGCTTCCGAGCCTTCGACACGTTGCCGGCGTACGCGTACGTCGGCGCCCGGGCGTCCGCGATCTCGCCGACGCTGGACACCGAGCCGGCCTACATCACCCGGGCGATCGAGGCGATGCTCGAGGTGGCGGCGCCGACGCTGAACCGGCGGGATCGCCTGCGGGTCGCGGCATCGCTGCGCTACTTCTCGTCCGCGATGTTCTGGGCCCGGCTGCGCACCGGCTTCGACCTGGACGCGGGCGAGATCTGCGAGGCGTTCGACCACGCGGTGGGCACCGTGCTCGCGCGCCTGCCGGAGGCGACGTGGGTGCGGCCGTGACCGGGTCCGCGGCGATCCCGGCGCGCAGCGGCACACAGGGGGCGATCCTCGCCGCCTACGCCGAGTTGATCGAGGAGCTCGGCAGCGACGACGTGTCGTACCGGGTCATCGCGCGCCGGGCCGGCATCGCCGAGCGCACGGTGTTCCGCAATTATCCGACCCGTGTCGACCTGCTGCTCGCGACCGCGGCCTGGATCGAGGCGACGCTGTTCGCCCGCGAGGAGTCGCACTCGATCTTCGACGTCCCTCTCGCGATCCGCGAGGCGATGCAGCGGTACAACGCGCGGCCGGAACTCGCCCACGTCGTCGCCGAGACGGCGATGCGCGGCGTGAGCGGTGCGGCGCCGTCGCCCGGCCGGGCGCAGCTGGAGCGGCTGCTGGACACCGCGGCGCCGTCCCTCGACCCGGCCCAGCGCCGGGCGGTCATCACGGCGTTGTCACATCTCGACTCGGTCGGAACCTGGGTGACGTTCCGCCGCGAGTTCGGGATGGACGGACGGGACATCGCCGACGCCGCCGCGTGGGCAGCGGAGGCGGTCCTCGACACCATCCGCGACCGCGTCACCCCTGTTTAGGCCAGTCACAGAGGAGGGGCCGATGACCGGCCCCTCCTCACATGTCACTCCGCGAGCAGCTTCTCCACGTCGGTCTTGATCTCGTTGAGCAGTGCCTCGCCGCGGGCGTGCTCACCGGGCACGTGGGCCAGGATGTTGCCGGCCTCCGCCAGGTACGGCGTGCTGCCGGGCTCGAAGTTGATGTTCCACTTCGTCTTCCACACCCGCTCGGCGGCCGTGGTGGCCGCCTTGTCGATCTGGGCGGCCAGCCACTTCTTGTCCGCTTCGGTCAGTGCCACGGGAATGTCCTCCAGTTGCCAGGATGCGGTCGAGGCTTCGTACCGTGTCTCGTACGAGGATGAGAAGTGCGCATGCTCGGTGTGCGCGTTGTCCCCGGTGTAGGAGCGCTGACGCCAGTTGTTCGACGCCTCCCAGATGCGCCGGTTGTAGATCACGTAGCGCAGCCGCTTCTCGGCGCCGCTGCGACAGCGGGCCACGATGTGCTGCACCACCTTCTCCATGGTCAGGTCCGACTCGCGCAGATCGACGTCGAGGTCGATGGCGTGCACCTCGTGCTTGGAATCCGCGTCTCTGATCGGGACGGTCCCGATCTCGTCGTCGTTGTGGTCGGAGCTTCGGCTCTGGTGCGCTACGTCACCGATCGTGCCGTCGCTCGTTGTGTCCCGGCCGGGTGCGATCCGGTTCAGCTCGGTGCGCAACTGGCCCAGACATGGCACCAGGATCCAGGTGGCCATCGGGCTCCCTTCGGTGGTTGCTGCCGCTCTGTCGCTTGTATATCTCCCGGTCCGGTGTCCCGGAAATCACCCGTTGCTGGTAAAGCAGTGCCATTCTGGCGAGCTGTGACGACCGTCACCATGTGAAACGACCGGGATAGACCACTTCGGCCAGTTCCTTCTGGCCGTCCGCGTTCGGATGAAAGTAGTCGAACTCACTCACCAGGTCGAGATCGAACCGGATCCGGTGCGCGGCGCCGCCGTCCCAGCGGCACCGGCCGCCGTACGCCCTGCACGCCTTCCGCAGCTCGGTGTTGTACGCCTCGATCCGGTCCCGGACCCGCTCCCGCCGCTGCTGGTCGGCCGCCGCGGTGGAGGCCGGTTCGGCCAGCATGGACGGACAGATCCCGCCACGGCTCCACACCGCGACCGCCTCGTCGCTCTCCCGGCCGACCTGCCACAGCCGGTACAGGTCCGGGATGCTGACCATCAGGACCCGGGACTTCGGCAGGCCCTTCTTCAGCCGGGCCAGCCCCGCACCGATCTCGTCACGGAAGGTGGCCACCGAGGTCATGTCCTCCACCCGGCGGGCACACGCGTCGTTGGCGCCGATCAGAATCGTCACATACTGGGGCTTCAGGTCGACCGCCCGGCGGGCCTGCCCGGCCAGCGCGTCGGCCTCGGCACCGGGCTCGGCGAGGTTGTCCGCCTCCCCCTTGATCTTCGGGTTCTTGTCCAGAATCCGGTCGTAGTGGCTGGCGATCGCCGAATTGTTCCCGGTCGACCAGGAATTGCGGGTGCACGCCACGTAGACGGCGCAGCTGCCCAGCCCCGCGGTGATCGAGTCGCCGAGCGCCACCATCGAGGCCGGATAGCCGGTGGCCGGTTTGGCACTGGTCCTCGTCGGCTTCGGCTGGGCGTTGCCACTGCCCTCGCAGGCCAGGGCGAACACGGCGAGCAGGGCCAGGACGACCACATGCCAACGGCGAGTCATGGTGCTCCATCCACTACAGAGAGCCCGCTGGGTCATCCCTCTAGCTTGCCTCCCGGAATCCGCCGACCCGGGAGGAGAGCGCCTGAAGCGGCGAAAGGCGGGCTCGCGCCCGCCTTTCGCATCGCATCGGTCAGCTGATCGCCACGTCGTCGAACCACACGGTCCCGGTGTTGTCGCCGGACTTGAGGTGCAGCTGCACCGCGTAGGCACCGGCCGGAGCGGCGACCGTCTCGACCACCAGCTTGGTCCAGCTGGTGTTGCCCGCCGGGAGACGGTTCGAGGTGTTCTGGCTGATCCACTTGCCGTCCGCGTCGAACCAGCTCAGCGCGATCTCGGTGATGCCGGTGGCGTTGACGCCGCGGGCGTACGCCTCGGCCCGCCAGCGGTAGCCGGGCTGCACCGGCGTGATCGGCGAGAGGACGAGGCCGGGCAGGCCGGAGGCGGTGCGGGTGGTGCCGGAGAAGCGCGCCGACTGGACCCCGGTACGGGCCATCTCGGTGGTGATCACGGCCGTACCCGCGTCGGGATTGGTCTTCCGCCACGGCGAGTCGATCGCCGCCGCCTCGAAGCTCAGGTTGAGGAGGCTGTTCGGCATCGGGGCCCCGGCGAAGGCGGTCTTGACGGCGGTGGCGGCCAGCTTCGGGGTGCCGTCGGCGCGGAACAGGCCGAACTTGTACTGGGCGGGCATCGTCGACACCACCGAGTTGGTGGGGATGGCGCCGTCCGAGAAGTCGTTCAGCGTCCACGGCGACACCGAGCCGATGCCGGCCTCGGTCGCGGCACGGAAGACCCGGGCCAGGTAGACGGCCTGCTCGCCCTCGCTGTAGACCGCGCTGCTGACACCGGTCTCACCGATCACGACGGGGGTCGGGGTGACGGCGTTCTGCGCCTTGCGGATCTCGGGGAGCGCCCGCTCCGAGTTGCCGTAGAAGTGGAAGTCGTAGTAGTCGAGCGGGCTGGCGGTCAGCGCCGACTTGAGCTGCGCCAAGCCGGCCGCGCCGGTGCCACCGTCGACCGAGAGGGCCAGCGGAAAGTTCGGGATCGCGGAACGGAACGCCGGGATGAACTGCTTCACCCAGGTCATCGCGGGTGCGTCGCCGGGCTGGATCTCGTTCTTCACCTCGACGGCGAGGACCCGCGGGTCGTCCGCGTACGGCGCCAGCACGGCCTTGGCCCAGGCGACGCTGCCGGCGACCTCGGAGTAGCCGGCCCACCAGTCGAAGAGGGTCACCTTGACGGTGAGCCCGTGCGCGTCGGCGATGCTGATGAACTTGCGCAGCTTCTCGGTGTACTCCGCCTTCGGCGCCGGGAAGCCGAACACCGAGGGGAAGACGATCACCCGGACGTTGTCGGCGCCGAGTTCCGCCGCCTTGGCCAGGTCGGCGTCGATCCGGACCGCGTCGAAGCCGGTCCACATGGCCGACCAGCCGCCGTTCGACGGGTAGTAGTTGATCGACTTGGCCGACTTCACCCCGGCGAGCCGGTCAGCCAGGGTGGTCGAGGTCAGCGTCATCGCGTCCGTCTGTCCCGCGGCAAGAGCGGGCGCCGCCGAGAGACCGAGGCCCATCAGCACGGACGAGGCGACGACAGCGGCGCGGACGCGGAAACGGCGCAAGGGAACTCCGCCTCTCTCGAGGTTGCTTTTCGGTGTGGACCCTCCCTTTCGGCGGCCGCGCCGCTCGCTGCAAAGTTTGGCTCAATGCAGAAAGGTTGCAAATGGGGTACCCGCCGCGGGATTACCGGCCCGTGGTGGCCCGGTACCCCCACCGGAGGTTGCCGATCGGTAGCGCACTGCCCGATCGGGTGCAACGCCCCGCGAAACCCCACGGGCTCTCCGCCCCGGATGGTGAGGTGGCCGAGAAACCCGACTCCGACAGCAAGGTGAACCACCCGTGGGCTGGAACAGCCGGAAACGACACAAGGTGAAGCGGTTGGCGGCAGGCCGGCCCCGCATCCCGGCCCAACGGCCGGTCACCGACACCCTGCTCGATCTCGACACCGGGGCCTGTCTCCGGCTGGCATCGAGCACCGACCCGCGCGAGGTCGACCGAACGCTGCTCGCGGCCCTGCACGGCGAGATCGAGCGGGCCGGACAACGCGGATGGCAGACGTCCGAGATGGTCCGGGCGGTACGGCGCGAGCACAGCGCCCGGCACAGCCGGCTCGTCACCGGGCCGGAACCGCTGCCCGAGTGGGCGGACCGCAACGGGCTCGACCGGACCGACGCCATCGAGTCGATCCTCCAGGTGCTGCGCCTGCTCACGTCGATGCCGCGGGTCGGGCCGGTCAGCCCGGCGCCGGCCGGTGAGCCGGGCCGGCAACTGCTGGACCGGGTACGGGGACTGCTGGCCGAGGCCGAGGGCACCGACGACGCCGAGATCGCGGAGGCCCGCACCCTGGCGGCACAGGAACTGCTCCGGGAGAACACCGGGGACGGGCGCACGGGTGGGCGGCGGATCGCCGTGGACAACCCGTACGAGCAGCCGAAGGCACAGCTGCTGTGTGCGGTGGCCGCGGCGAACGGCTGTCACGCCGTCTGGATGCAGGAGTTCGGCGTGGTCGACGTCACCGGGCCGGTGACCGGCCTGTACGCCACCGAGCTGCTGTTCGGTTCGCTGCTGGCGCAGGCGGCCCGGGCCATGAACCTGGTCGACTCGAAGAGCCGTACGGTCCGGCAGTCCTTCCTGACCGCGTACGCCGAGCGGATCGCGGACCGGCTCGGCGCGCCCGCGGAATTCAAGATCTCCGGCTGAACCGCCCGCCGCCCCGAGCCGTGTTACCGGACGGCAGGTCAACGAGCGGCTACAGGAGGAATAGTGACGGTTCCGGCACGCCCATTGGTCCTCGGCGGCATCGTGCAAGCAACCGTCCTGCTCCTGCTGGGAGCCACCGTCGGGCTCGGGGCGGCGGGCTGGCTGGCCGGGATCGTCTTCGCGGCCGGTACGTGGACGCTGCTGGGCCGTTCCCTGGAGCACCACCACGGCCACCGCTGGGGGCACGCCGACACCGTCACCTTCGGCCGGCTGATCCTGACCGGCGGGGTGATCGCCCTCACCGCCGACGCGGTCGCCGGGAACACCCACCACGTCGCGCTGATCGGGCTGGCCGCGGTGTCCCTGGCGTGTGACGGCCTGGACGGCCAGATCGCCCGGCGGACCGGCACCACCTCGGAGTTCGGTGCCCGGTTCGACATGGAGGCCGACTCGGTCCTGGCCATCGCGCTGAGTGTCTACCTGGGCACCACGCTGGGCTGGTGGGCGGTCGGCATCGGCCTCTTCCGGTACGCCTACGTGCTCGCGTCCTACCCGATGCCCTGGCTGAACGGCGCGCTGCCGCCGCGGTTCTCCCGCAAGGTGGTGGCCGCCTCACAGGGCGCCGTCCTGGTGGTGACGAGCGCCGGCCTGCTGCCGGTCCCGCTGGCGCAGGCCTGCATCGCGGTCAGCATCGCCTCGCTGGTCTGGTCGTTCGGCAAGGACGTCCGCTGGCTGTGGCAGCGGGAGTCGCTGCGCCGCGAGGCCCCCTGGTGGAGCGGATCCCGCCAGGCGGAACCCGCCGCCACCACCGTGTAGGGCTCAGCGGCAGTAGACGTCGCCGGCGTTCGCCTCGTGCGGCAGCTCCCGGACGTGGGTGGCCATCTCCTCCCGGCCCACCCACTCCGGGAAGGTCATCGACATCGACTCGCCCATCGCGATGTTGAACTCCTTGAAACCGAGCCCGGTGACCCGGTCGAGACAGCGCAGCGCCACTTCCCGTTCAATTGTCGTGAATTCGAAGGACAGCGCCGGAACGGAACGGGTCAGACCCGAGAGAACCGTTTCCTCGAACCCTTCGACGTCAATTTTCACGAATGCCGGAATCCCCTGTTCGGCGATCAGTGAATCGAGTGTCACGGACCGGACCCGGAACTGCTCGTCCCACACCTGACCCTGCCAGCCGTCGGCCCCGTCGGCGGCCCGGACGAAGTCGCTGGACGCCGTGGACACCGTGGGATTCGCCGAGTTGACGTAGAAGTCGACCGTCCCGGCGGACCCGCCGCACACCGCCGGAATCGCCACCACATCGTCGTCACCAGCGTAGATCTCCCGGATCGCACGCAGGCAGAGCGGCTGTGGCTCCACCGCGACGACCCTCGCCCCGAGCCGCCGGAAACTCCCGATCCGGTCCCCCACGTGCGCCCCGACGTCGAAGACCAGATCGCCGGGACCCACGAAACGCGCGTAGAACGCGTCCAGCGCCGCGTCGTGCTCCGCATTTCCGTAGTAGAAACCGAGCGACCGGTGAATGGGCGAGGCCGCCGGATCGGCTTTGAGCGAGTCGAGCGCGTCACGGTTGAATTGCATACCGGATTATAGCAATTCTTGGATGCGCGGCCGGCTCAGTCGAGTATGCGCAGATCGTGCACCAGTTCCGAGAAGACCACCGGCGGCAGTTCCCCGGGACTGAGACCGCCCGCACCGACCAGGATCACGTCGACGACGGTCTGCGGCGGGGCGGTGTCGACGGTGTCCGAGGCGTGCCAGCCCGGATCGGTGCGCAGCAGCGCGTGTCTTCCCCCGCCCAGCGGTTTCGCCATCTGGACGGCGGCGTCGTACCAGCGCGTCCAACCGCGCCGTTCCAGGCCGCGCAGCGCGGCGTAGGTGGTCGCGCTCCCGGCGTACCGGGAAAGGTCTCGAAGGTCTCGATGAACCGGCCGGTCGAGCTGTGCGAACGGCTGGAGCAGCTGATAGTCGGCGAAGACCGCGCCCCAGGCGGCCAGGTCGCCGTCCGGGAAGAGCAGCGGATGCAGCACGCTGAGGGTCGCGTCGTCCGGCAGCGCGGCCAGTTCGTCGTCCACGGTGGCCGGTGTGCCGTCCTCGGCGATCCGGATCGTGCCGGTCAAGGCCTCGCCGTCGAAGACGCCCCAGACCAGGCGGCGGGCCAGGTGGGTCATCCACGGATGGGCCGCGAACCGGTCCAGGAAGACCGGGGCCGGGATCCGCCGCTGGGCACACATCGCCCGTTCCAGCCGGGCCACGTGCAGCGACGCCGAGGCGCGGGCCTCCTTGCGCAGCGCGGTGAGCCGGTCCTTGGCCGCCCTACGTCGCTGCGGGTCGCCGCCCCGGGGCAGGTCAGCGAGGATCCGGCCGTCCACGTCCCGCAGGACCGGGGCCAGCTGGTGGTCGAAGCCGATCCGGAACACTCCGGCGCCGGTGTCGAGGACGTCCCCGCCCTCCTCGTCGAGGCCGAGCGACGGCACCAGCCGGTCGGCCAGCTCGTCCGGGGCGAGCCCGCGCAGGTCGGCGATCGCCTCGATGTGGTCCCGGGCGCGGCTCTTGAAGACCGGGAACCGGGAGCGCTCGGCGAGCAGGCTCAACTCGATCAGGGCGGCCTCGGTGCCGCGATGCCGCAGTGCGTCGAGGGCGGCCTGGGCCCGGGCCGCCGCGTTGGTGCCGGCCCACTGCCGGGCGTGCGCGGCCAGCCGCCGGGCGCCCGCGTCGTCGCCGATCAGGCCCACCGCCTGCATGCACCAGCCGTCGGCGGCCGGCGCCCCGGCGGCTACCCAGCGGTCGAACAGCGCGTCGGCGAAGGCGGCCCGGGACGCGGCGGTCCAGCGGTTCCGGGCGGCGAGGACCGCCGGGTGCACCTCGTCGGTGTCGCACGACGCCAGGCGTACCAGGAAATGGTCTTGATCGTCGGTTGTCGCCCGGCTGCCGTCGGCGGCCGTGAGCGGAGGCAGCGGCTCGGCCGTCAGATAGGCCGCGATCTTCGGCCTCCTGGCCTTCGGCGCGTCGAGCGGGTCCCGTTCCAGGAGCGTGACCAGGTCCGCGGCCCGGTCGCCGGCCTGGGTGGTGAGCAGCTCCCGGTGCCCCTGCGCGTCGAGGTAGCGCAGCACCCGCCCGGTCGCCGGGTCGTCCGGTTCGGCGCGCCACAGCGCCACCGTCCCGGCGGCCGCGTGCTCCGGATGGCGCAGCAACCAGGAGCGGGCCGGGCGGCGGTGCTTCTTCCCGGCGAAGGCGCGGGCCATCGGCGCGGCCAGCGACGCGTGCCCGACCGGCTGCGCCACCTCCAGCGCCGCCTCCACGCTCGCCGCGTCCGCGAACGCCGACAGCAGCGGCGCGACGTGACTCACCCCGTGCCTGAGCAGCAGCAACGGGATCAGCGACCGCACCCAGTAGTGGTAGTGGGTGAACCCGAGGGCCATCAGCCGCTCATGGGTCCAGCGCGGCGCGAGAGCCAGGGCGGGCAGCGTCGCCGGGATCGCCCAGCGCTCGCGATGCTCCAGCCAGGCGGTCACCGCGGCGGTGTCGCACCGGCCGATCGGCACGCCGTCCCACTGCTCGGCGTCCGGGTACACGCCCTTCCGCCCGGCCTCCTCCCGCTCGGCGTCCCGGAGGCGCAGCACGGGCTCCACCGGCACGGCCACGGCCAGCCAGGCCGGATGCACCGCCTTCGGCGGCTGATAAGGACAAGGCAATTCATCCGGTACGTCCACCCGCGCCGTTTCCGGAACGGTGAATCCGGTCGCCCACGTATGCCCGGCACGGCGCTGCTCGTCCAGCGCGGCCCGGGCCGTGTCGTCGTCGACGTGGGCGAGCAGAGTGCACCAGATGCCGTTGTAATACGGGTCGTCGTGGTACGGGGAGTCCGGCCGCATCCGTGCCAGCACCGGGCCGGCCGCCGCGCCCGCCGTCTCCACGACGCCGGACAGGTAGAGCCGGCCGGCGAAGAACTCGTGGCGCACCCGGTCGTTGGCGCGCAGGAACCGTTCGAGGGTGTCCAGGTCGCCGGCGGCCAGCCCGGAGGCGTGTACCGCGGCGTTGCCGAACCGGCCGACGTACAGCATCGCCTCGGCGTGCGCGGCCCGCTCCTCCGGCCCCGCCTGGGGGCCGAGCGGCAGCAGATAGGTGACCGCCCAGAACAGGTCGGCGCGGAGGCTGCCGGTGAGCTCCTTGGCCATCCGGTCCCGCACGTCCAGCAGCAGGTCACGGGCCTGGGCGTACGTCGTCGCATCGGCCGCCACCAGCAGTTCCCGCAGCCGGCCGAAGACACCCACCCCGGTGTACGGCAGGTCGACGTGGAAGCCGCCGAGCACCCGCCGGCACGCCTCGGGCAGGCCGTGGGCGGCCACCAGGAAGTCGGCCAGCCACTCGTCGGCGCCGTGATCGACGTACTGGAACCGCTCGCGGACCGCCCGGATCAGAGCATGGTCCTCCCGCTCGTCACCGATCCGCATCCCCTCGTCGAGCAGCCGGGCGCCGAGCGCCCGGTCCTCCGCGACGGACGAGGTGACCAGCTGCCACACCCGCGACGACTCGGTGGAGTTCGCCCGGATCGCGGCGTCCTGCGCCCAGATGCCGCGCCGCAGGCCGGCCCAGGCCTCGTCGGCCCCGGCGAGCGGCCGGATGTCGGTGACGATGCCACCCCGGCGCGGGTGCAGGACCTTGCGGAGCCAATCGGTGACGATCACACCATCCGTCGACGAGGTCATCGCGCCACCCTAACGACGAGGATTCAGCCTCCGTAATAGCGTGGGCGCCTCGACCGGTAGCCGTTCCGGCCGCGGCCACCGACGATCTGCCGGGTGACGAGGCCGCCCGCGACCAGGCCGCCGGCCAGGGCCGCGGCGATCAACGGAATGTTCGCGCCGCTCTCACCAGAGTTCTGTTCGGCCGCGGAGAGGACCTGGGCGGCCGGCTTGCTGCTGGCCGCGGCGTTCGGGGCCGGGGCGGTCGGCAGGGCGGCGAAGTCCACGATCCCGCTGCTCTCCAGCAGGGTCATGTGCGTCATGACGAACTGGTTCGCCTGCTGGGCCAGCTTGCGGACGGTGTCGTTGCGGGTGCTCGCCCGGATCGTCGCGATCGCCGGGAAGATCTTGCCGTGCGCGGACCTCAGCCGGTCGATGTAGATCGCGTCGAACTCGGGGCCCTGCGCCGCCTCCATCTCGTCGAGCCAGCCCTGCTGGTCGCTGTTCGGCTCGTTGGGCAGGGCGATCTTCAGTTCCTTGGCGGCGGCACGGGCCAGCTGGTCGAGCGCGGCATGCTGGTCGGCGATGTTCTGGCCGATCCGCTTGATCCGTGCACTGTTCGACTTCTGCTGGGCCATCTCCCCCGCCGGGATCTCCCACAGGCCGGCCAGACGGACCTTCACGACGAGATCCTTGTCCGCGGCCGAGATCGCACCGGTCCCCCGGTCGAGCAGCAGGTTCTCGGGAGGCACCGGGACGTCCGGCGCGGCCCGTGCCGGATCCGGCACGAGCATGACCAGCGCGGCGGAGAGAACCGCGGCACTGCACAGACGGCGCCACACGGACATCAAACCTCCCTCGTTCTCGTGTGCCACCCAGGACTCATCGAGTCGCGTCGACACTTGCGGACACAGGGTGATACGAGCCATTGACCGGATCGGATCACGAAACCTGTGGCCCATCTGTGCCCACCCGTTCCCGGAGCGGAGTAGCGTGCCCCCATGCCGCCCGTCGCCAAGCTGGAACGCCACGTGGTGACCGCGGCCGAGCAGGCCCTGGAGCGGCAGCGTCACGTGTGCCCGCTCGACGTGCTCACCGGGATGGGCTGGCTGCCACCCGGGCTGGTCACCGACTGGCGGCAGGGCCGGGCACCAGACCTGGAGTCCGTCGCGGCGGTCTCCGCCGACCGGCTCACCGATGCCCTGGAGATCTTCCACCGCTGGGTGGAGAGCCGGGGTCTGCGCCCCAGCGAGGTCGACTACCCGTCCGCCACCCGCGACCGCCGGCCGCTGCGCTTCACCGCCACCGCCGACCCCGCGCGGGAACGCGCCTACCGCACCCACTGGATGCCCGCGGACCTGCCGGAACGCCAGCGGGAACGGCTGACCGCCCGGCAGAGCCGGCCCCCGGATCTCGTGGTGATGCTGCCGGTGCGCGACTTCACCTGCGCGAGCTGCGGCCACGACGGCGCCGAGATGCTGACGATGGAGGACGCCGGCCCGATCTGCCTCACCTGCGCCGACCTCGACCACCTGGTCTTCCTGCCGGCCGGCGACGCGGCGCTCACCCGCCGCGCCAAGGCGGCCAGCCGGCTCTCCGCGGTGGTCGTCCGCTTCAACCGCTCCCGCAAACGCCACGAACGCCAGGGCCTGCTGGTCGAACAGACCGCACTCGACCAGGCCGAACAGCAGTGCCTGTCCGACGAGGAGGCCCGCGCCCGCCGCCGCGAACGCGACCGCGAACGCCGCGAGGCCGCCGACGAGACGTTCCAGGGAGAGCTGGCCGGGGAGATCACCCGTCTGTTCCCCGGCTGCCCACCGGACCGGGCCGACGCGATCAGCCAGCACACCAGCATCCGCGGCAGCGGCCGGGTGGGCCGGAGCGCCGCCGGCCGGGCCCTCGACCCGGACGCGGTCACCCGGGCGGTGATCGCCTCGATCCGGCACGACGACACCCCGTACGACGAGCTGTTGATGTCCGGAGTCCCCCGGGACGAGGCCAGAGCCCGGATCCGGGACGCCATCGATCACGTGCTCGCCCTTTGGCGAACCCCTTAGGATCACGACGCGCCGAATCGGCGCTCATCACTATCTGCGGGGGATTCATGGGTTTCCTTGCTCACCGCGTCACCACAGTCGCCGCGACGACCGTCGTCCTTGCCCTATCCGCCTCCCCGAGCTGGGCGGCGGCCACCAACAACCCGCCGGCCGTCCCCACGTCGCTGACGGTCGGCGGCATCGCCTGCGCGCCCGGCGGCATCCTCGTCGGCACCACCGGCCCGGCGGTCACCGCCCAGTTCACCGACGCCGACTTCGCCACGGTTCCGGGCGAGACGCTGACCCCGGCGTTCGTGATCTGGCCGGCCGGCGAACCGGCGCGGCGCATCGACTGGACCGCCACCGAACTGACGTACTCCGGCACCGTGTTCACGACGGTCCCGGCCACCCTGACCGACGGCCAGAAATATCACCTGAAGGCACGCGCCACCGACGCCGCGGGCGCCGTGTCGGCGTGGTCACCGATCTGCACCGTCACCGTCGACACGACCCGTCCGCACGCCCCGGTCGTGACGTCCACCGACTATCCGGAAAACGCTCCGGGCGGCGGCGCGGGCATCACCGGGAAGTTCACGTTCGCCGTGGCCGGAGGTGACCGGGACGTGGCGAAGTTCCGGTACTCGACGACCACGACCGGGCTGGTCGAGGTGCCGGTGGGCCGTGACGGCCGGGCCACCGTCGACATCACGCCGACCATGCTGGGCACCAACGTCCTCACGGTTCAGGCGATCGACCGCACCCTCAACCGCTCGGTCGAGACGACGTACTCGTTCCAGGTCATCGACCACACGCCGAAGGTCTTCGACCAGAATTGGGGCGCCGCAGTCGGCGAGCCGCGGACGATCCAACTCTCGAGTCAGGTGCCCGGGACGGTGTCGTTCACCTACCGGCTGAACGATGGCCCGCCAGCGACCGCCACCGCCGATGCCGAGGGCCGCAGCACCGTCGTCGTCACCCCTGACCGGCGGGGGGACAACTTCCTGACCGTCACCAGCCAGACCGCGGAGGGCGTGGTCTCGCCCGAGACCAGGGCGAACCTCTACGTGCCAGTGCAGGTTCCGCGACCGGCCATCAGCTCGCCCGACCTGCCGACCGACGGCAGCCCGTCACCCGCGGGCCGGCCGGTCACGATCATCCTGCGTACGGACTCACCGGACGTCACCGAGTTCGTCTATTCCGTCGACTTCGGGAACACCGAGCAGGTGGTGACCGCCGACGAGAACGGCAACGCCACCTTCGTTCACACCACGCGCCCCGGAGCGGAATACCTGGAGGTCATGGCCCGTGCCCGCACCGCGGACGGCTTCGAGTCGGACACGGTCATCACCGGATGGGAACTGACGCCTACCACGCCCTGACGAATCCGCCACCGGCTCAGCGGCGCTTGGCGAACTCCGCCAGGCGCCGCTGAACGGGCTTGCCGCCCCACACTCACCACCGGACCGTTACCTTCTCGTTATAAACAATCGCGAACTGAGGGCCGATCACGCGCATCGCACGGTATGACAGAGCCCTGATCCAAGGAGAACCAAGAACGATGCGCGCGCTCAAGTTCACCGGCATCCTGACCCTCGTCACCCTCGCCGGAGCCTGCTCGCAGCCGGCCGAACACATCGGCGACGCCGCCAGGCCGGCGACCAGCGCGACCAGCGCGACCACCCCGACGGCGGCACCCACCACCACCGCGGCCAAAGCGGAGCAGAGTGCAGCCGACCCCTGCCCGGTCAGCGCCGCGACCCTGTTCGAGGCACTTCGCAAGAGCGACCTCTACGAAGCGGGCGGCAAGCCGGACGGTATGGCCAAGCCCAACTGCTACCAGGGTTTCGCCTACGGCCGGTCCACGTTCCGCAAGGAGCCGGAGGGTGAGATCGCCTCGGTTCTGTTCCAGTTCGACAGCGAGGCCCGCGCTTGGAAGGCGCTCAACCTCGGCACCGGTGAGGTCTGCGACGGCTACGTCTCCCCGTCCGTCCGGGACCGCCTCAACCAGGGCACCGAAAGCGGCTGCTGATCCGCGGTCACCGGCCGTAGTGCGGGTCATCTACGGACCGATCACACCGGACCGACTTTCGACGCGGTCCGGCCACCCGCAAAACGCCAGGTAGGGGCTCTACACCAGCGCAAGCGTGACCACCGTGGCGTCGACGACGTCACCGAACCCATGGGGGACGAAGATGAGATCAATCAAGGTCGGCTTGGCCATCACTACAAGCCTGTTGCTGCTGTCCGGTCTGTCGGCCACCGCGGCCTCGGCGGCACCGGCCGCCAGCACCACGTCGTCGGTCACCAGCACCAAGATCAGCGGTACGTTCTACTACGCCAAGGACAACTACAACGGCGAGAAATTCCTCTCCTACCGCAGCGGCAAGCTACGCACCGTACTGAACGGCTACAAGGCGAACTACGCCGAATTCTCGCCGAACGGCAAGCGACTGGCCTACGTCACCGAAGCCGGCCGGCTCCAGGTGTCGAACCCGGACGGCACGCACGTCCGCAAACTCTCGCTCCGGGTGGCGCCATTCGGCTACGGGCCGAACTGGACGGCGAACGGCAAAGGGCTGATCGTCGCCCGGAAGTCCGACAACAAGGCCGGCGTCGTACAGGTCTCCAACGGCAAGTTCACCCCCTTGCCGCGCAGCATTCAGGGCATCCACATCCGGATGACCGGCGACGGCAAGCGCTACCTCTGGTCGGACGGCACGGGCGGCATCTGGTCCGCTCGGGTCGACGGGACCGACGTCAAGCGGGTGCCGGTGCTCGGCAAGCAGGACCGCACCAACCCGAAGCAGCTGCGCGCCTACGACATCGTCAGCACCAACCGCGACGGCAGCCGGATCACCGTTGACCTGATCAAGGGCAACGAAACCGACGGCGACCTCGGCAGCGGCCAGGTGGCCGATGCCGTTGTCGACACCAAAACCGGTAAGCCGATCGCCCTGCCGGTACGCGGCCGCGTGTCGCAGGTCCTCCTGCTGTCGAACGGCAGGTTGCTGGTCCGCAGCGGTCCGGCGAGCAAGCGGGTGCTCACGCTGCTGTCCGCGAAGGGCAAGGTACTGGCCAGCAAGACCGAGCCGTCCTCACTGCGCAACCTGACACTGCGCGACTACCTCCCCTGACGCTGACACCGGTGACCGTTCGACCTGGTCGAGGCCGAGTGATCGGCGCACTGTAATCCGTTGCGAAAGCTACAGAGGTTCGAATCCTCTACCCGCCACAGGCTAGGGAAACGGCCCCGGTAACAGCGGAAACGCTGACCAGGGCCGTTTTCGTTGTGATCTAGCGGAGTCCAGCTCTCCATGAACGGTTGTGGGCGGATCGTGGGCAGACGGGAACACTCTCTCCCTTCTCGAGGAGCTGGTGCTCACATCGCCGGAGGGCGGGGTGTTGCGCAACAACAACTTCCGCCGGCGGACCTTCGACCGGGCCGCGGAGAGCGTCGGTCTCAAGGGCCTCACCCACATGAGCTGCGCCACCCCGCCGCGAGCGACGCCAGGCAGGGAGAGTGGGGCGGGCGGGACTCGAACCCGCGACCGAGGGATTATGAGATCGAAAACCCAACTTGATCTACCGGCACAAACACCCGTCGACCTGCGAAAACGCTTGCCATGATCTGACAGCGTTCCGCTGTCTTTGCGGACCTCGTGCGGACTGATTGCGGACCAATCGATCTTGGCTGCGCGCTTGCCTGCCGTACTAGGCTGCCGCGCATGCCTCTGCCTGTCGATCTCCAAGCCCGGCTGGATGATCCGGACTTCTGGCGTGCCTACTTCTTCCAAGACGAAGCCACCGTCCATGACGATGAAGAGGACGAAGACGAGGACGAATCGTCGCTTGTCGTGGAGTTTCCCGTGGGCGGCGGCTATGCCCTCGTGCTTAAGATCTACGTCGGGCTCCACATGGTCAACCTCACGATGCGCACCCCGGACAGCAATGAGGCCCTCCGATTGGGGTGGGATGACCAGGCTCACTGGCACCCCTCCGCACTCCGATGGACCGAGCTGGACCTGATTGCACGCGCCGCTGCCGTCCTCGACCCCGCGCTCAGGCATCCCGGCCCAGTTCTTGCCCTTGCCGGCCGCTTCGTCATCCTCGGCCGTGGCGACGACTTGGATGCGATCACCCCGATGATGGAGGCCGCGTTCGGCTCTCCACGCCTTCCTCGGGTCCAGGCCGACCCGATGGTCCCGATGCTAGATATCGACTTCGGCCCGCCCGTGCCCGTCAAGACGTGGTGGCCTCGTACCCGAGACTGGCTCCACCGAGTCGACGGCCGCGACAGGGGGGTCGTATGGAGTCAGGACGCCGCCGGCACCTGGACGGTCGGACAGGACAAGGCGAACGAGGCTGACGGTGTCGTGTACAGCCTGCGCTGTCCCGACGGCGACTTCCCGTTCGCAGCCTGGCAGAAGCTGGTATCCGCCGCTGAGGCGACTCTGGCGGCAGGCACCATGCCCGCTCCAGAAAGTCCGGCCGAGCAGTGCTGGATCGACGAGGAGCGGGTCGGCGCACCCCGCGGTTCACTGATCGCTGCCCACTTCGGCTCTAGCCCGCTACGCGATTCGCGTCTCTACCTGCTCGACCTAGACCTGCCTATTGAGGGGCGGTCGCACGCCCACGCATTGGCAGTGTGCGCAGACCTCGACCGGACATTGCGTGAGGCGGACCGTGGCTGGGCCGATACAGCCGGCTCGACTTTCACTCCCGGCCGCGGATGGACCGCGTTCGCCCTCAGGATCGGCATTTTCGACAACCTCGACGACGGCGTCGCACTGATCAGGCAAGTACTACGCCGGCACCGGACCGACCCGGAAACGCGCCTCACCCGCGATCGTGAGCCAATCCCGTTCGACTGAGCGGCGCCCGCGTGGACCCTGAACCTATGAATTACCCGCAATACGGATCAAGAGTCGTACGAGCTCAGACGGCTTGATCAGGTCCGGTCCCACCCGCTCCGGCTGCTGGCGTTGCTGTACAGCAACGCGGCTGCCGGGCTGCGCTGCCCGCTGATCGCGCCGGGCCCGGCACCTCCTGGACCACCGTATTCGGTGGCAAGCCGCGAAGCGGCGCGGCAGCAACTTAAGCGCAACCCTCCGCGACCTTTGAGTTCACTTCCGGACGAGTTGGGCCAACCAGGCTTGTAGCACCTCTCTCATCTCCGCGGCCTCGTTCTCGAAGCCCGGCTCCGGTGCCGTCTCCCGGGCCGCCACGGCTGCCCAATCGTCAAGTGCTCCCGCGACGATCCGACAGCTCCGACCCGGCACGTCGATCGTGACCATGCGTTCGTGTGGCAACGGCAGTCCATCAGCGCCGTAGGCAAGGCGCTCGATGTCCTGCATGACCGCCCTGCAAGGCTCCACCACCCCTCGCGGATCATCTTCGAAATCCTCCGCGTCCGTCTCGTTGTCGAGAGTTCCGAGCACGTACAGCCACTGCCCGACCGACAACGTAACGGCGTAGGTCGATCCGGGATCAAGATCGATGCTCTCGATAGAGGTCACACTTCCCCCAAGTTGGCCTGGTAGGTCGACAGGGCTTTATAGCAACCGGACCAGCCAATGCGAAGCCGAGCCAGCCAAACCCGGCCGTCCGGTCTGGCGGGATCGGCACGGTCGTACCTGTTTGACCTTCGCCCCAGTCGACGACGGGCGGCGCGGCATCAGCTCTCTCCAGAGCACAAGCGTCGTGCCGAAGGCATCCCCCGGCTCAAGCACCGCCGCGAAGTACTGGCCGGCGCGCCGGGCGATGCCGGGCGGAGCCCGCCAGCAGGCCGAGCGCGTCCGGCCCGCGCCGCGCTTGCGCGGCGCCTTGATTCAGAAGAGATGCATTCAGCAGTACGTTGCTGGCGTTGGTGTCATGGGCTCGTTAGTCCTTGAGCGACCAGTCCGCATCGCCATCGTTGACCGTTCCGTCGTTGTACTGCGCACTGTTGGAATTCGGCCATACCCCGTTCGGGAAGCTGGTGGGATCGACGGCCTCGCCGTGGAGGGTGATCAGGGCGTTGACCTGAGTTCCGAGGAAGGCAGCGAGTGCACCGACAGCCGTCGCGATGGCCATCGTGTTGACCGCTCCCGACTCCAGGAAGATCATCGCGCCGACCGCGGAGAAGACAGCCGAACTGATCGCGGCAGTCGCGGCGGCCACTTCGACAATGAGCTTGGCGATCACGCCGGCGACCACGACGTAGAAGGCCAGGCCAGCGCCAGCACAGAGCATGAGGTTGTCGGACACGCTCTTGGCGACGGATCCGATACGGCCGGCGGCGGCGGATTGGGCGGCCGCCGCACCGAGGTAGGCCTCGTGTCCCTTGCCGGACCAGTCCGAGTTGTCGATCACCAGATTCTGAGTGGTGACATCGGCTGAAACTCCGTTCGCAGCAGCCTTGAAGTCCGTCCACTTGTACGCATCCATGAACATGAAGATCGGCGCGGTGGCCCCTTTGAGCACGTCCCTGATGAAGTTGAGGATCTCGGTTCCTACTTCCACCGTCTTCCGGGCGATCCACTGGAGCAGCTCCGCCAGGACGTGGTTCACGTACCACTGGCTGGAGACGCTGTCGGCGGCGGGAATCACCTCGGCGAGTTTCGCCTCGAAGGTCTTCGTTCCGGTCTCGATCTCGCCCATCACTGCCTCGTACTGAGCCAGGCTGAACATCGCTTTCCCCGATTCAGTAGACATCCTTGATTCGGTGCGCGCCCGCCTGATCCTCGGACTCGTAGATATCCGCCGCCCTGCGTAGCGTGTCGGCCATGTCCGTCATCGCGGCCCGGCCCTCCATGCAACGGGCGGCCACAGCTCGAACGACGTCGTTGTACGGGCTCACCATGATCTGAAACAGGCCGGCCTCGACCCGGCCGAACTCCATGGCCTCGACCTGTGCGCTGAGTTCGGCGAGCCTCCCGCCCTGCGCGTTCCATACCGATGCCTCGGAGCGCAGAGCCTGAGTGGCCAGCGAAACCTCTTCCGAACTGGGCAAACCCATCACGCATCTCCGCTCGCCGGCTGCTGGGCGAAAGCGTTCAACGTGGCCAGAGCATCACCGATCAAGGCATCGAGGTCGGCCCCCGCATGGCCGGACGGCGGCAGCTTGCGCCTGGCACGACGCAGCGCGGTCAAGAGGCCTTCCGTGATCAGGCCGGCCATGCGATTACGCGCCCAGTCCGGCTCGATGAAGCACTCGCTGAGACCGGCGGCGTTCAGCGTCAACACGACATGATGTCCGTCGTCCGTACCCTCGACCTCGACGACAGGAGCGGGCTGGTTCGCTTGGTTCACCGTTACGCGCAGAGCCCTCATGATCTTCTCGTTGAACTCGCCGTCCAGCTGCGGACGTCCCATAGGTAACCTGGGCAGCGGCCCGTTGCGCTGGAACGGACCCTGCTGAGGTCCCGCGTCCGCGTCCTGCCGGCGCCTCCACCAATGGCTTTCGTCCAGGCTTCCAGTCCATGCCCGGGTTGCTGCCTCTCCGGCATCGTGGTTGGCGTCCAAAATCGCCTGGCCTAGTTGTTCCGGCTCCAATCGGTCCTGCCATCGATCCTGCACCTGGATATCAGCCGGCAGTCCATCTCGGCCGAGCTCCACGAACACGCGGCCGCTCGCGTCATAGCCTTCCGACCGTTCGGGCGCGGCAGACGCCAACTCGGTTGCCAATTGGCCGAGCTGGGTGGCGCGCTGCTGGAGCCGCTGCAAGCGTTGCGTCAGATCCGAATGCATCTCAACGGGCCTCCCTCGTTCCGGACGCCTGCGCGACCGCACGGCCTCCCAGGGCAACCAGGACAGCAGCACAGGCCAACAGGAGCCCCACAGCGAACTGAGCGCTGTTTGCGAACAAGAAGAGGAACGCCATCACCGCCACGAGAGCAGCGGCAATGATCGACGCTCCCACGGCAGTCGCCCGCACTGCGGGAACCGCGGTGTGCCGAGCAATGACGGCCGATGCGCAAACCACGAGGGCGGCCCCGACAGTCACGACCAGGGTCCCGATCCGACCGAAGGGCGTCGCGTCGGCGACATCCTCGGAAGAGGTCACCAGAAGCGCCACGGTCAGCAGCAGAATCGAAGCCGTAGTACACAGCATCAGCAGGGTGAAGCCGCCGGAGCGTTCCCCGCGACTCGTTCGCCCGGTCATGGCTACTCCTCGTCCACGAGCTGTCCGACAGGGTTTCGGTCAGCTATGTGCGCGAGTTGGCTACTTGAGTAGTCAACTCGTCGCACAGATCCCTAGGGATGGAAGCCGACCTATCCACAGTCGTACACGCCCTCGTGGGCGAGGTGGTTCACGTCCCCCGAACATCGATTGCCGGGAATCCGACAGCCAGGACGGCACCGATACGCGCGCGATCTCGGCGATCTTCATCCATGCACGCAGTCGAGTGGAGCTGGTTCGGGCCAACTCTGCGATGTACTCCGGGATCTCAGGAGAGGGATATACCGCAGCGATCCGAATCGCGAGAACAACCGCGTCATAGGTGTGCTCGCCGGTTACACCACGAGGGTCGATGTACATCCAGCGACGAGGGCCGCTCGCGATGATGTTGCCGCTGGAGGCGTCCCCCCATGGCAGAGCTGGCGTGTGGTCGCTGGCGAGGCCATCCAGTATCGCGAGCGCAGTTCGTCGTTCGCTCGGAGGCGCGACGGTGGTGCCGGGGCGAAGGTCGGTGAGTTGATCGTCTTCGAGGCGGCCGCGAAGCCAGTCGAAGATTGATGGCATGCCGGGTCGTGGTGGCGGCTGGTCCCGCATCGCCGCCAAGGGCGTGACAAGTGCTGAGGGATCGACGGTTGCGGGATCTACCTGGCTGAGCGGCGTTCCGGGGAGCACCCGCTCGATTACCGTCCAGGTTCCGTGATCGGTGGTCACCGATTCATGTACCTGCGGTGCGGCACCCAGTGCGGCAAGCGCGCTGGCAACCGCGGCTTTGATCGCCTCCGTGCGGATCGGGACTGCTGCGAAGTACGAGCTGGCCGTCTGGCGTGTCGACGGCAGCGACGAATCCGTACCGGGCAGGCAAGGCCTCACGGGGGCTGGCTCGATATCGCTCGCAGATAGCCTGGAACTCAGCGCCGACCTGCGCAGCCCAGGGCTCTGCAATCTCGGGCTAGCGATGGCGAACGTTGACGAGTACTGCGGCCGGGACCGCGAGTTGATCGGTCATGGCGCTGGCCTGACTTCGCTGTGGTGCAGCTCGCTCGCCAGCACAAGCATCGACTCGATCACGACATCGGCTCCCGCATCGGTCAGACGCTGGTATTTGCCCGGCTTGTTGGCGTACCCGATGGCGGGAATGCCATCGGTCCTGCCTGCCTCGATGTCGGTGACCGAGTCCCCTATAAAGGCCGCTCCGATCCGCGTCGCGGCCACAGAGGCAAGGCCGCGGCCCCAAAGGAACGGGTGCGGCTTAAGCAGGCGAGGATCCATCCCGTCGAACCGCGTGGCGATCCCATCGACGTAGCGAATAAGGTCGTGGCTTTGCAAGTAGGCGCCGATTGCCTCGTTGGCGTTGTGCTGACGATGACGACTCGGCGTCCGGAAGCGTGGGCGGCGCTCAACACGCCCTCCGCGTCTTGGGTTGGAACGGCCGACCTGACTGCGGTGACCACCGAGTCACGGCACGCTCGGGCGACCTCATGGGTGAGCTGCTGGTTATCGAGCATGGCAACCGCGGTGGGGATCTGGAGCGGATCAGCCTCCAAATCGGCAATGGCCGGCGGCAGCTCGCCATCACCGTGACGGCGGATGGCGGCGCGCAACTCGTCGGCGACTGCGGCGGCTGGATGGCCGGCGAACACGGAGCAAACCGGGCCGTCGAAGTCGACCAGGAGGCGCCGTCGAAGTCGACCAGGAGGCATCGGGTCGCGCTGACCAGATCGGTGAGGGTCACGGGGTGTACTCGTGGGTGATGGTGTCCCAGATGCTGTCGAACCAGGCTCGGGCCTGCTGGACGAACTGGTCTCCAGCGTCGCCCTCGTCGCCAGCCTGGCCGTAGCGGAGGGCGCGAACGTCAAAGCGGTCCAGCGAATGCTGGGCCACGCCTCAGCGGCGATGACCCTGGACGTCTATGCGGACCTCTTCGAGGACGACCTCGATGCGGTCGCGGACCGCCTCGACCAGGCGGTAACCGGCCGTAGTGCGGACTATTTGCGGACCGACCACGCCGGACCGGCCTTCGACGCGGTCCGGCCGCCTGCGAAGAAGCAGGTCGGAAAGGTGGGCCGGGCGGGACTCGAACCCGCGACCGAGGGATTATGAGGACCACCGGTCTAAGCGCTGTACTACAAATCCCCTGACCAGCATATACGCGGGGTCGCGGATCCGCCTGTAGAAACAATCCCTTGCTGTACAGAGTGGGCTCTTCACTGCCCACTCTCGGCCGTCTCGTCGTGGCGCTCTCGGGCGAGGTCCTCGAAGAGTGCGATCACTCCCTGCGCGGCCCGAAGCTTCTCGCCAGCCGGCAGTGGCAGTGCCCTGATCCGCTCGATCTCTTCCGCCAGGCCCGACACGGCTGTTCCGGCACGCTTCGGCCGTCGCGCTTCCTCGGTGAACGCCTGAACTGCCTCAGGGTCGTTGGGGTGGCCTGCTGCGGCGAGTGCTTTGGCGGGCTCGGCTCCAACTGCTAGGGCTGCTGCGACGACGGTTCCGCCTGGGCCGCGGCCCAGGCGTACGAGTTGGCGCCAGCGTCCTTCCGAGAAGCCGGCGCGCTTGCCGGCTTCTCGGAGGGTGATGCCGGTGCCGTCTGTTTGTCGGCGTGCATCTTCGAGCAGTTGGCCGAGCTCGGTGGGCGCGAGATCGGTCATGGCTCCAGCGTAGGGCAAGGTACGCGCAAGTACGCAACATCAAACATGAATGAGCCTGGGCCAATACTTGCGTATCTCGTGACATTCCTGAGCGTACTTTTCTGCGTACAAGCTTGCGTAGTACGCGGCTGTACGCAAGTATCTAGGTCATGACCGACACGGCACCCAGGTCCTACCGGGTTCCCGGCGGCGTGGACGGCGTACGCATTCGTCGCCTCCGCGTGGAAGCCGGCCTGACTGGCGCGATGCTCGGCGAGCGCGCCGCCACCAGCAAGCAGCACATCTCCGACATCGAGCGCGGCCGCCGCAGCTGCGGTGCTCCGCTCTTGCGCCGGATCGCTGCGGCCTTGGGCACGACCAGCGCCAACCTGATGCGCAGCCAGGAGGCCGTACGTGCCGCCGACTAGCGCAATCAGTACGCAGAATCAGGCACAAAGTACGCGTGGAGTACGCATGCGGTGGGCGCGTGTGAATTCCCCGGAAGCGCGACGGCTCCAGCGGGCTGGTGCCTGGTGACGCCGGCCGAACGGACCCTGAGGGCCCGGATCGCCGCGAACACCAGCTGGGGGAAGACCGTCGACCGGACGGCGCGGACCGAGGCGGCCCGTAAGGCGCTGCACGACCGGTTCGAGACGCAGGTCCCTGCCGAGATCACTGACCCGCAGGCCCGTGCTGTCGCCGCCGAGAACCTCCGGAAGGCGCACTACCAGCGGATGGCTCTGCGCTCGGCCCAGTCCCGGGCACGCAACCGCGTCTAGCAGCGCAAACACCCGAGCGGCCCCGCCTCGCTTCTCCGGCACGCGGGACCGCCCAGACACCCCAAGGAGTACCACATGAAGTACGAGCCGCCGACCAACCCCAGCCTCTGGCAGGCGTTCCTCGCCGACGAGGACGGCTACATCACCACCGTTGCCGAGGCCTTCGACGAGTACGGGCCGGAGAGCAACGTTCGGGTCAGCATCCGCTGTCTGTCCGCCCTGCCGGTCCCGCAGACCCCCGGTGCCGAGGACGGCGTGTGGCGTCTGCCCGGCAGCTCCGAGGAGGGGCACATCGCCGCCGAGTGGCAGCTCGAGATGGTCGACGACCTCGGCGAGACCGACCACATCGACCGGCAGCTCCAGGCTGCTCAGGCGATGGCCGCCGGCCTGAACGGGGCGCTCGCCAACCAGGGCGACTGGAACCGCGGCACCGAGCTGGCCGCCACGCTCCACGACCTGGCCGACAAGCTCGCCGTCTACACCGGTCCGCTGACCAAATACACCCGGCTGAGCTTCCACTTCGTCGCCGGGGTGTTCGAGCAGGCCGAGGCCATCGCTAACGCCGACCAGCTCGGGCTGCACCTGTTCGGCGCTCCGGGCAAGCCGGTACAGGTGGGCGCCGGCTGGCGTCACCAGTCCAGCACCGAGACGGCCGGGCTTAAGGCCGAGGTGTTCGCGAGCATCCCGGACCCCGGCGAGACGATCCTGCTCGCTCGGATCGCTGAGCTGGAGGCCAAGCTGGCCGGGGGTGCCCGGTGATCGCCGAGGCCATCGCCGTCGCCGCAGTCCTGGCCCTGGTCGTCGTCCACCTCCGGCTGCGATTCCACCGGCGCCGCGCCGACCGCGGCGACACCGCCAACGGGCTCCTGCGTAACCGCAAGCAGCAGCTCCGCAGGGAGCTGGCGATCGCGGCCGCCGAGCGGGACACCGCGATCGCCGAGCTGGAGTCGGCCGTCGCCACGGTCGCCGAGCTGCGCGCTCAGGTCGACGAGGGCCTCCGCTGGCGCAACGAGCTGCGCCAGGCCTCGGCCGAGCAGGAGTCCCTCCTGATGAAGCCGCACCCGAACCGCAGCCGGCGCCAGCGCCAGGCCGACATCGAACGGGCCGCCTGGGTCTCCCAATGGGACGCCCGCTTCGCCGCTCCGGCCGTCACACCACCGCACGAGCAGGACGGAGACACCCAGTGACACGCCAGCACATGGTCGCCGCCGCGATCGTCCTCATCCCCGCCATCCTCGTCGCCATCGTCCTGGTCGTCGCCGGGGTCGCGACGTCCAGGCAGCGGCAGCTCGGCCCGGAGCACCCGGGTGTCTCGGAGAGCACCGAGCCGCTGCCGCCCGCCTGCGACCCGCACACGCCGACCGTCGTGCCGCAGCCGCAGCCGCACCCGTTCCCGGCGTTCGTGCCGGCCAAGCCTGCCGGACGGCACCACGAGGACAGCGTCGAGCTGGTCCCGGCCGACTGGATGCCGCCGGTCGGCGCCGACCGGCTCAGGGCGATGCAGCAGACCCGCGTCCTCTGGCTGCCGCTGGACCCGCGCCGCAAAGAAGGCGGATCCCGATGACGTTCGAGCTGCTCATGGCCCTGATCTCCCTCTCCTGTTTCGCCTACGCGGCCTACGAGCTGGTGATGGAACAGCGCGAGCAGGCCACCGCCCTCGCCCGGATCCCGCGCCCCCGGAGGGCCTCATGACCGCCCCCACGATGCAGCCCTCCGTCGAGGACGGCCTCGACCTGGTGCGCCGACACCAGGCCGGTGACCGGGAGGCGTTTGCGGAGATCTACCGCATCCACTACCCGCTGGTCTTCCGGTTCGCGTCCCGTCGGGTGCTGGACCGGCAGCTCGCCGAGGACCTCGCGCAGGACACGTTCTGCAAGGCGTTCGCCCAGTTGGGCACGCAGTTCGAGTGCCGTGACAAGGCGATCGGGGCGTGGCTCTTCACGATCGCCCGAAACCTGGTCGCCGACCACTTCAAGCGGTTGTCGACCAGGTTGAGCCGGCCGTCCGGCGCCGTCACCAGCCCGTTCGAGAACGGTGCGTTCGACCTTCTAGATCCGGTGCCGGCGGCGGACGAGCCGGTCCTCGCGGCGCTGCGGAGTCAGGACCTCGCGGCGGCACTGCTGTACCTCACTGACCAGCAGCAGACCGTGCTCATCCTGCGGTACTTCCGGGGCTTGTCGGTCGTCGAGACGGCCCGGGAGATGGGCATCGCCGAGGGCGCGGTCAAGGCCGCGACCTACCGGGCGACCCGCAACCTGGCCCAGCGCCTGGATGTGGAGGACTGGCTGTGACCACCGTCCACACCGTGCCCGTCCGGGCCTGCTGCGGCGCGCTGCTCAGCGACCTCTGCGGCTGCTCCGGCATCCCGCCCCAGATCACCGAGTGGCCGGCCACCCCGGCCTCCCAGCGGCTCCGTGCCATCTGGGAGGAGTTCCTGCGCGGCCCCGCCACCGACCCCGCCAACGCCGACGACTCGAAGGGGCAGCCCCGTTGACATCCTCCCCGCCCTGAAGGGACGGGGATTCCGGTGGTCGCCCACCGGGTTTCCTACTTCTCAGCCTGCTGCCCCGGACGGAGGTTTCCGTTGAGGTCTTACGCCAGCTCCATAGGCCGACACCGCCTGCCCGGCGGCCAGGATGTTGCGTGCCGCGTTGACGTCACGGTCGTGGGCGGCCCCGCAGGGGCAGGTCCACGACCGCACGTTGAGCGGCATTTTCTCGGTGAGGTGCCCGCAGGCCGAGCAGACCTTGGACGACGGGTACCAGCGGTCGATCACGACCAGGTTCCGGCCGTACCACTGGCATTTGTAGGTCAACTGTTCGCGGAAGGTGGTCCAGGCCGCGTCACTGATGGCGCGGGCCAGGGTGTGGTTCTTGACCATGTTGCGCACGGTCAGGTCCTCGATCACGAGCGTTTGGGTCTCACGCACGAGCCGAGTGGTCAGTTTGTGCAGGTGGTCGCGGCGCCGGTCGCTGATGCGGGCGTGGATGCGGGCGACCTTCAGCCGGGCCTTGTCCCGGTTCCTGGAGCCCTTTTCTTTACGGGCCAGTTCCCGCTGGGCGCGGGCCAGCCGCTCACGGTCGGCGCGTTCGTGACGGGGATTGGTGATCTTCTCGCCGGTGGACAGGGTGATCAGGTGGTCGAGTCCGGCGTCGATCCCGACCGCGTTCTCGACGGTCGGGAGGGGTTCGATCGTGTCCTGGCAGAGCAGGGACACGAACCAGCGGCCGGCGCTGTCGCGGGACACGGTCACGGTCGACGGCGACTGCCCTTCGGGCAGTGGCCTCGACCAGACAATGTCCAGCGGGGTGGCCGTCTTGGCCAGGGTCAGTTCGCCGTTGTTCCAGCGGAACGCGGACGGGGTGAACTCGGCCGAGGCCCGCGACTTGTGTTTGGACTTGAACCGCGGATACCGGGCCCGTTTCTCCCAGAACGCGGCGAACGCACCTTGCAGATGCCGCAGGCCCTGCTGCAGCGGCACGGCGGAGACCTCGTTGAGGAACGCGAGTTCCTCGGTCTTCTTCCACGCCGTCAGCATGGCGCTGGTGGCGTTGTAGTTGACCCGCTCCCGGCGCTGATACCAGGCGGTGGTGCGGGCCTCCAGGGCCAGGTTGTACACCTTGCGCACACACCCGAACGTCCGGTTCAGCAGGTCGGCCTGCTCCGGAGTCGGGTGGAAGCGGAACTTGAAAGCCCGCTTCACAGCACGTTCGGACACGGCTCACAAGCTAACACACCTATGTGGAACCACCCTCGCGGACGGTCCGTGGGTAGACGCCCATCCGCCTTGACGGCGAATGGGCTGTCCCTGACCTGCTCCGCAGGGGTTCCGTTTCCTCTCCGGCCTGAAGGCCGGAGTCTCCACGGAGGAATCTGATGACCGCGCTCAAGACCCGCAAGCCGACCGGCCGCGTCCCCTGGCCCCTCATCCTCATCGAGGGCGGCGAGAAGAGCGGCAAGTCCTGGGCCTGCGCCCAGTTCTCCACCAGCAGCCGCATCGGCCAGATGTACTGGATCGACCTCGGCGAAGGCTCCGCCGACGAGTACGGCGCCATCCCCGGCGCCAACTACCTCGTCGTCGAGCACGACGGCACCTGGGCTTCGATCCTCGGCGCGGTCACCGCGGTCCGCGACGAGGCTCAGCACGCCGCCGATGCCGGCCAGCCGCCCGTCGTGCTGACGATCGACTCGATGACCGCCGAGTGGGACCTCCACAAGGACTGGGCCTCCGACAAGGCCCGCCAGCGGCACAACGCCAAGGCCCAGAAGTACGGCAAGGCCCGGCTCGCCGCCGACGAAGAGCCCACCATCTCCATGGACCTGTGGAACGAGGCCAACGCCCGCCACCGCAAGCTCATGACGATCCTGATGACCTTCCCCGGCATCGTGCTGATCACCGCCCGGGGCAAGGACGTCGCCGCCCTGGACGACAACGGCAAGCCGATCGAGCGCAAACGCGAGTACCGGGTCGAGGGCCACAAGACGCTCGGGTTCGACGTGTCGTGCTGGATCCGCCTCGACCGGTCCGAGCCGGGTCTCGTGGTCGGGCTGCGGTCGGTGCACACCGGGATCCGGCCCGGCTACGACGACCCGTTCAAGCTGGCCGCCGACTGGTCGATCGAGGGCATCGTCTTCGACGCGTTGAAGTGCGACCCGGGCACGGCACACGTGCGGGACCTGGTCGAGACACAGCCCGCCGAACCGGAGGTGGAGTTCGCCTCCAAGGACCAGCTCAACCAGATGTTCGGCCTGTTCCAGCGGGCGGAGATCTCCAGCCGCGAACAGGGCATGGCCTACATCGCCGACGTGGTCAAGCGTGAGGTCGACCAGACCAAGGAGCTGACCGCCGCCGAGGTCAACCAGGTGATCGCGAAGCTGGAGAGCTACCTCCAGCAGCAGGAGCCGGTCGGGGCGGGTGCGCGATGAACGACATCACACAGGACCCGAGGATCCTGGCCCACATCGGCCGCCTCGTCGCCGCGGCCCCGCCGCTCTCCGCGGAGCAGGTGGACGGGCTGCGCCTGATCTGGCACGGGCCGACCCGGATCGCCGCACCGCTCACCCCGACCATGGGGGAGGGGCAGCGTTGACATCCTCCCCGCCCTGAAGGGACGGGGATTCCGGTGGTCGCCCACCGGGTTTCCTACTTCTCAGCCTGCTGCCCCGGACGGAGGTTTCCGTTGAGGTCTTACGCCAGCTCCATAGGCCGACACCGCCTGCCCGGCGGCCAGGATGTTGCGTGCCGCGTTGACGTCACGGTCGTGGGCGGCCCCGCAGGGGCAGGTCCACGACCGCACGTTGAGCGGCATTTTCTCGGTGAGGTGCCCGCAGGCCGAGCAGACCTTGGACGACGGGTACCAGCGGTCGATCACGACCAGGTTCCGGCCGTACCACTGGCATTTGTAGGTCAACTGTTCGCGGAAGGTGGTCCAGGCCGCGTCACTGATGGCGCGGGCCAGGGTGTGGTTCTTGACCATGTTGCGCACGGTCAGGTCCTCGATCACGAGCGTTTGGGTCTCACGCACGAGCCGAGTGGTCAGTTTGTGCAGGTGGTCGCGGCGCCGGTCGCTGATGCGGGCGTGGATGCGGGCGACCTTCAGCCGGGCCTTGTCCCGGTTCCTGGAGCCCTTTTCTTTACGGGCCAGTTCCCGCTGGGCGCGGGCCAGCCGCTCACGGTCGGCGCGTTCGTGACGGGGATTGGTGATCTTCTCGCCGGTGGACAGGGTGATCAGGTGGTCGAGTCCGGCGTCGATCCCGACCGCGTTCTCGACGGTCGGGAGGGGTTCGATCGTGTCCTGGCAGAGCAGGGACACGAACCAGCGGCCGGCGCTGTCGCGGGACACGGTCACGGTCGACGGCGACTGCCCTTCGGGCAGTGGCCTCGACCAGACAATGTCCAGCGGGGTGGCCGTCTTGGCCAGGGTCAGTTCGCCGTTGTTCCAGCGGAACGCGGACGGGGTGAACTCGGCCGAGGCCCGCGACTTGTGTTTGGACTTGAACCGCGGATACCGGGCCCGTTTCTCCCAGAACGCGGCGAACGCACCTTGCAGATGCCGCAGGCCCTGCTGCAGCGGCACGGCGGAGACCTCGTTGAGGAACGCGAGTTCCTCGGTCTTCTTCCACGCCGTCAGCATGGCGCTGGTGGCGTTGTAGTTGACCCGCTCCCGGCGCTGATACCAGGCGGTGGTGCGGGCCTCCAGGGCCAGGTTGTACACCTTGCGCACACACCCGAACGTCCGGTTCAGCAGGTCGGCCTGCTCCGGAGTCGGGTGGAAGCGGAACTTGAAAGCCCGCTTCACAGCACGTTCGGACACGGCTCACAAGCTAACACACCTATGTGGAACCACCCTCGCGGACGGTCCGTGGGTAGACGCCCATCCGCCTTGACGGCGAATGGGCTGTCCCTGACCTGCTCCGCAGGGGTTCCGTTTCCTCTCCGGCCTGAAGGCCGGAGTCTCCACGGAGGAATCTGATGAACCGCGCCGACCAGGTCGCCGAGATCCTCCGCATGGAGGCCCTGGCCACCGCCGCCAAGGACCGGGCCGGGAGCCTCCGGCAGCAGCTCGCCGACGACGCACGCGCCGAACTCGACCAGCAGGGCACCGCCCCGTCGTGGCGCCTGCCCGACCTCGGCACCGTCGCGCTCCCGCTGTCGAAGGAGACCGCGTACATCTCCGACATCGCCGCGCTGCTGGCCTGGTGCCAGCAGCGGTACCCGGGCGAGGTCGAGACCATCCACCAGGTTCGGGCTTCGTTTCAGGCCGCCCTGCTGGCCCGGACGGTGCCGGCCGGGGATGTGGTGGTGGACCCGCAGACCGGGGAGATCGTGCCGGGTATGTCGGTCCGACCTGGTGGCGTCCCGGGCGCGCTGACGATTCGCGCCTCCCGTGAGGCGAAGCAGGTGTATGCGGTGGTCGGGGCCGAGCTCCTGGAACGGCTCCAGCCGCAGCGCGCGGCTGCTGCCGTCCATGAACCGGAGGAAGAGGAGGACGTGCCGGCATATGTGCCGGAGTTCGGGGAGCCCGGCTATCCGGGGTGCCCCGGGTGCAGCAGGAGCGTCGTCCAGCACGACGAGGGCTGCTCGGAGGACGAGTCCTGATGGCCGCCTACCGCGTCACCTTTGAGCAGGTTGGAGCGGTCGCGTGAGGCGCCGTAGCCGGATCGGCCTCCAGCCGGTCCGGCGGGCCCGCCAGCCTCACCGCGGGATCGCCTCGCACCGCTGGCGGCCCAGCGAGGTCCCTGGCGTGGGCGCCTGCTGCCCGCTGTCGCGGGAGAACTCGGTGCACGACGAGGACACGATCACCACCGCCGAGCAGGAGCGGGCCGAGGCCCAGGCCGAGCACCAGCGCCGGGCAGGCGACCGGTGAACGCCGACCTGGACTTCGACCCGCCGGAGCCGGACGAGGACGACTACTGCGGCGCGTGCGGTGGCCCGTGTGTGGGCGGCGAGGTGCACGACCGGCAGCACGCCGAGGTCGTCACCGCGGCACGGCTCGGTGTCCTGTGAGCATCTACACCGAGTACGAGTTGCGGTGCGACTGCGGCCTCCCCGGCGATCCGTATGGCTGCGATCCCGCGATCTACGCCAACACTCGGGCGAAGGCGCTTGCCGACGCCAAGGCGGAGGGCTGGACGACTCAGCGCCGCGACGGCCGGGACTACCACTACCGGCCTGGTCACGACACGCGAGGTGGCGGGTGAGCCGCCGGTGTCGGGTGTGCGCCCGGAAGCTGCGGGACCCGCTCGCCCGGGCCCGCGGCGTCGGCCCCACCTGCGCCCGCCGTCTCGGCCTCACCCAGTCCCGCCGCTGCACCACCCTGCTCGCCGCCTCCACCCGGACGGTGCCGGCCGGGCTGGTCGACGGGCAGCTGGAGCTGTTCGACCTGGCGGTGGCCGGTGGCCTCGGATGACGCCGCCGACCGGCTCGCCCAGGTCGCCGCACAGCTGGCGGCCCGGGTGCGGGAGTACGGCGCCGAGGCCAACGGCACCTGGCTCCGCCACCAGCTCCCTGACCCCGCTGACCGCTGGCGGCTGATCTTCGTCCTCGCCGCGGCCGTCCCCATCGACCGGCCCTGGCTGGACCTCACCGCATGGACCCGAGGAGACACCTGATGAGCACACCAATCCCGCGTGAGCTGCTGACCGGCGGCTACAGCCTCGCCGTCAGAGGCCAGCTCGGCCCCGGCGCGATCGCCCACCGCCCGGCCAGCGACAAGCGCACGAATACCGGCCGCGCGATGGGCAGTAACCAGCCGGCGGAGGTGGACGTGCCGGTCGCGGCATGTGACCCGAAGGGCCCGTCGGCCGCGCTATTCACGGCGGCGTGGGCCGACCACATGGGCGCGCACGCCTGCACCGAACCCGGCTGTTTCCCGGAGGCCTGACCGTGCTGTCCGGTCCGGTTGGGGAGGGCCGGATCGGACAGTTCGCCATCTATCAGAAAGATCGACTGTTTTCGTGACGCGACGGGGTGGGTCGGTGGACTCCCGGACAGACCGGACCGGTAGGATGAGCAGCACAAACGGCCGCCGAGACAGCGCGGCCGGGCAGGGCGTTGGAGCGCCCACACCCGGCCGACTCGGCAGTCCATACCCGTCGCTTATCCCGACCGGAAGGACGCCTGGCTTCATGATGCCAGAGCCCTACCGCGCCATGCCGCGTGCCCGAACCATCTGCGCTCGCCCGGGTGAGCGCCCATGACGCAATCTGCGCTCACCCCACCCGACATCGGCGTCACCGTCGGCGCCTGGAACGCCCTCGTGCGCCGTGCCCGGCTCGGCCGCGAACGCAAGGGTGTTGCGCTCACCTTCAGCTCCTATGCGGATGCCGACGGGACCGGCATCCACTGTGGCGTGGCCCGCCTGGCCGTCGACTGCGAGATCGGCTACTCCACCGCCCGCCGCTACCTGGCCTGGATGCGCGTTGTCGGCCTGATCGAGCTGGTCAGGCACGGCAACTTCCGCCGAGGCCTGTCCGACGAGTACCGGCTCGTCCTCGGCACCCAGCTGCTGGAACACATCGATCTGCCGGACCCCGCAGCGTACGACCGGATGCGCGACGAGATCCGCAATCGGAACCGTGCCGGGTCGTCCGACCGCACCATCCGAGCCAAGCATCTGCGCTCACCCGAGCAGAGCGCAGAACCCGAGCCTCAGCCAGAGCCATCTGCGCCCACCCAGGTGAGCGCAGATACCGGCCATCTGCGCTCACCTGGGACGCCATCTGCGCTCACCCAGGATGAGCCCCCACCTTCCCTTACCACCTACCCGAAAGAACTCACCTCTCCTGACACCGGGGGAAATCTGGGTACGGACGCTGCGGGTCCGCGCGTGCGAGAAAAGCCGAGAAATTCGATTCCTCCGATGCCTGAACTGCGCTCGCCGTTCGGCCGAGGTGACCGGGCGGCCGAAGCCATCGCCGAAGCCCGCGAACGCCGCGCCGCCGCCATCGCCGCCCACCAAGCCCGCCAGCACGCCGCAGAGGTAGCCCCGTGAGCGCCCAGGTCATCCGACTCCACGCCGACGACCCGACCGTCAACCCGCGAACCGGCGCCCGCCCCGCCTTCTACCCGGCCCGCCGTGCCCGCAACGGCCATCACGCCGACTGCCCGTACCCGAAGACCGACCCGGCCTACTGCGGCATCTGCCGCTCAATGCGGATCGCCGCCGACCGAGACGAGCCGCCCGCCCGCCATCTGCGCTCACTGCCGACCGAGGAGACCGACCATGGCTGACACGCTCATCACCCTTGCCCGGGTCATCAGCTTGACATCCTCCCCGCCCTGAAGGGACGGGGATTCCGGTGGTCGCCCACCGGGTTTCCTACTTCTCAGCCTGCTGCCCCGGACGGAGGTTTCCGTTGAGGTCTTACGCCAGCTCCATAGGCCGACACCGCCTGCCCGGCGGCCAGGATGTTGCGTGCCGCGTTGACGTCACGGTCGTGGGCGGCCCCGCAGGGGCAGGTCCACGACCGCACGTTGAGCGGCATTTTCTCGGTGAGGTGCCCGCAGGCCGAGCAGACCTTGGACGACGGGTACCAGCGGTCGATCACGACCAGGTTCCGGCCGTACCACTGGCATTTGTAGGTCAACTGTTCGCGGAAGGTGGTCCAGGCCGCGTCACTGATGGCGCGGGCCAGGGTGTGGTTCTTGACCATGTTGCGCACGGTCAGGTCCTCGATCACGAGCGTTTGGGTCTCACGCACGAGCCGAGTGGTCAGTTTGTGCAGGTGGTCGCGGCGCCGGTCGCTGATGCGGGCGTGGATGCGGGCGACCTTCAGCCGGGCCTTGTCCCGGTTCCTGGAGCCCTTTTCTTTACGGGCCAGTTCCCGCTGGGCGCGGGCCAGCCGCTCACGGTCGGCGCGTTCGTGACGGGGATTGGTGATCTTCTCGCCGGTGGACAGGGTGATCAGGTGGTCGAGTCCGGCGTCGATCCCGACCGCGTTCTCGACGGTCGGGAGGGGTTCGATCGTGTCCTGGCAGAGCAGGGACACGAACCAGCGGCCGGCGCTGTCGCGGGACACGGTCACGGTCGACGGCGACTGCCCTTCGGGCAGTGGCCTCGACCAGACAATGTCCAGCGGGGTGGCCGTCTTGGCCAGGGTCAGTTCGCCGTTGTTCCAGCGGAACGCGGACGGGGTGAACTCGGCCGAGGCCCGCGACTTGTGTTTGGACTTGAACCGCGGATACCGGGCCCGTTTCTCCCAGAACGCGGCGAACGCACCTTGCAGATGCCGCAGGCCCTGCTGCAGCGGCACGGCGGAGACCTCGTTGAGGAACGCGAGTTCCTCGGTCTTCTTCCACGCCGTCAGCATGGCGCTGGTGGCGTTGTAGTTGACCCGCTCCCGGCGCTGATACCAGGCGGTGGTGCGGGCCTCCAGGGCCAGGTTGTACACCTTGCGCACACACCCGAACGTCCGGTTCAGCAGGTCGGCCTGCTCCGGAGTCGGGTGGAAGCGGAACTTGAAAGCCCGCTTCACAGCACGTTCGGACACGGCTCACAAGCTAACACACCTATGTGGAACCACCCTCGCGGACGGTCCGTGGGTAGACGCCCATCCGCCTTGACGGCGAATGGGCTGTCCCTGACCTGCTCCGCAGGGGTTCCGTTTCCTCTCCGGCCTGAAGGCCGGAGTCTCCACGGAGGAATCTGATGACCTGGCTCCTGGCGCTCGTCTTCGCCCTGATCGGCCACATCTACTGCCAGATCCGCGGGAACCGGTCCAAGGCGGAGACACTGTGGCGCTCCTTCGCCCGCGCACACCAGGAACTGTGGCTCTTCGCGCCGCCCGGCCTGCTACTCGCCGCAGTCAGAGACTGGCACTCCCCGACGCCCTGGCAGATCGTCTTCGACGCGATCAACCTGTGGAACTGGTGGCACTACCGGAACTGGCCAGACGACGAGAACCGCTGGAAGCGGCGCGCCAAGAAGGCCAAGGAAGCCGTCGCGGTACGGGCTGGCCGCCTGGTGGTGGTGCCCAGCACGTGATGCAGCCACACCTGACCCCCGGCGAGAAACGCACCCGCGACACAGCCGCAGCCGCCGTAGCCAGAGCCGCCGCCCGCGCCACCAAACCCGCCCAGGAGCCCGAACAGCCGGACTCCTGGATCACACCCGCCCGAGCACGCCAAATCCGCCTCACGATCGAATCGGAGCGCCGCACATGACCGACAGCATCAAGACCGCCGAGATCTACCTAGAGGCATCCGGCATCCCCATCGGCGACACCATCGCCATCCGCGCATGGCTCGAACGACTCGGTATCCCCGTCCCCTCCGGCCTCCTCGTCCTGATGCACGAGATCAACAAGGCGATCATCCGCGCCGGAGACGCCGGCTACCAAGCCGGGCGCCTCAACGCCATCGCCCACATCGAGCAGATGCCGTGCAACCTCGGAGACGAGGGCTGGAACACGCTGGCCGATAAGGCCGCCGAGGCCGGCTACGACCGTCGCGTTGTCCTCCGCCGAAGGAAGCCCGAGGACAACTTCACCGCGCTCACCATCGAAGCGGCCTACCAGCACGGCTACCGCCTCGCCGCCGAGACCCTGCGCGGAGTGGCCCGATGAGCCACGACGACATCGAGCAGGGCGGCATCCGGCACGCACGCCACGACAACCAGCCCTGCCCCTCCGGCCAGCCCTACCCCCACACCTACAGCACTGACTGCCAGTGGACCACCATCGCCCGCGGCCGCACACACCCAGACGGCCCCACACAGCCCGCCCCCGGCGCCGCCTTCCGCCGTCTGAACGACTTCGAGCTGCCAACGGTCGCCGCCCTCCGCCTCGACCTGGAACAGGCCCACGTCGAGATCAACCGCCTCCGCGCCGACCTCGAAGACCGCCTCGCCAAGGCCCAGGAGAACGCCCGCCACGCCGCACAGGCCTACCGCCGCCGCTACGAACACGCCGCCGCCACACTCGCCCGCGTCGAAGACCTCATCAGCTACACCGACGGCAACCCAATCGACGACAACGCCGAAATCCAGGTCGGCGAGATCCGGCGAGCCCTCAACGCGCCGCTCCCGGACACCCCCGAAGACACGCGAATGTCGCTCACGCCCGCCGCGATCGAATACCTGAACGGGACTCGTTCAGCAACGACCGGCGATGGCTCGTTCTGTGCCTCCGCGCAAGCCGGGGTGGTCGAGCCAGGGACGCAAGATCAGGCTGTGAGGTCATTGGATAATCACGGTTATCCTATGACCTCACAGGATACGCGAGAACTACTCGCATCCCCCAGATATGTGATGGCCACCGAGGCCCACCACCAGTTCGCCGGCGACATCTCCCGCGACACCCCCGCCCTCGCGGTCATCGAGGACGAAATCGACACCCACTGGATCGGCCAGTGGGTCACCGGCCTCGGCTTCCTCCACGTCCACTTCCCGAAGGACACGACGCGGCCGCTCACCGACGAGGAGATCTCGCTCTACGACGGCCGCCAGGTCGAGGCGGGCAACGGCATGTGGACGATCCGGATCCCACGCCCCGGCGGCACCTCGTGACCGACACGATCGTCATGGCCGGCTACCCGGTCGGCCATGACGCCGCGCAGATCCTCGCCATGTGGGGCCTCGGCCGCACCTTCGCCGACATCTGCCGCGACACCCAACAGCAAGACCCGATCACCGTCACCCGCACCCTTGGGGCCGCCGGCTACCAGCGCGGCCGGGCCGCCCAGATGGCGCTCGCCTGGCAGCACAAGACCGGCCACAGCCTCGTCGACGCCCTCCGCGTCAAGCGGATCGCCCCGCCGCCGAGCGCGTCGAACGACGAGCTGCGTGCCTGGGCCGACGGCCGTGGCATCCCCGTCAGCCGTCACGGCCGGGTGCCCGCGTACGTGCGAGTCGCACACGAGCGGGCCATGGCCGAGGACCTGAGGGTGCCGTGATCGACGCACTGGCCGTCCACACCGACCTCGGCCCCTTCCACGCCGGCATGGTCCTCATCGCCACCGCCCTGATCGCCCTTGGCCTGCTCTGGAGGATCTGGTGACCGACAACATCCGCCGCATCATGCTCGCCCGCATGGTCAACGCCGTCCGCTACCAGCTGGAGGGCACCGGCCTCGCTGGCACCGCCGGCGACGACATCCGCGAGGCGGTCGAGCGCGGCATCGTGGCCGGGCTCGCCCCGCTCGCCGCCGACGTCCTGGCCGTACTCGGTGAGCCACAACCGCACTTCCACCTCGCCCGGGCGACCGAGGAGATCTGCACGGTGTGCAAGGCACGCCGCCGTCTTACCGCCCTGTTCGACTCGGAGCCGTCGTGATCGAGCCGACCGACGAGATGTATGAGGCGCTGTTCGACGCCGGTGACGCCTGCGGTGGCGAGTTCGCTTCGAAGGAGGACGTGCTTCGCGGCCTGGCCGCCGTGCTCGCCCTGGTCGAGCGCGACTACGACGTCACGCCGAAGCTGCCGCCGTTCGAGCACCGCATGGTCGGCGACGGTCCCCGATGGAGCCACTACATGAACGCGTACACCGTCGAGTGCACCTGTGGCGCGACATACGGCGGCGAGTACATCGGGGCCCGCGACCAGCTGCTCGACCACATCGACGCGAACACCGCCACCCCACCCCAGTAGTCCGTCTGTGGGCCGCTGCCGCCCGGCGGCCCACCACACCCGGGAGCACCCAATGACCAGCTACGAGATCCCCGACAGCCCGAAGATGCTGCGCGAGACGCTGTGCGTCGCCCAGACCAGGATCGGTGCCTCGGGACTCGATCCTGACCGCACCCGTGAGCACGTGCTCCGGCTCCAGCGCCTGATCGACGAGTGTGACCGGCACCGGCCGCTCGGCCAGGACGGCAAACACGGCGACCGTCATACCCCCACCTGCGGCTGCGACGACGTGTCGCCGCAGCTCACCACAGGCGGTGACTCATGACCGCCCAAGCAACCGATGCGCTGGTAGACGCCATCGAGGCGTCCTACGGCCTGCCGGTTCCGACACCCCGGGAGTTCGCGGCCCGGATCGAGAAACAGCTGGCCGCTCGTGGTTACGGGATCGCCCAACGAAGCAGGTGCGCCGAACACGGCAAGGTGCTGCCGCACTTCCGCTGCGAGGAGTCCGACCGCTGGCTTGACGAACACGGATTCCCACCCGGCGACGGGAGCAGGCAGTGATCCAGCATCCGCACCAGCTCCACGCCCAAGCCGCCCTCTGGTCCCTCCGCGCCGCACTCCGCCACCTCGACGAACACCGCGACGCCCTCCTCATCCGCCGCCCACAACTCGGCCCCGCCGAAGCCCGCCCCCGCTCACTCGCCTCACTGGCACGGCACGACGAGCTGCTTCGTGCCGAGAAGGCCGAACGGGCGGCCGGCTCCCTGCGCGGGCTGAAGCCGTCCGCCGGCAGCGCGGCGCCCGGGGACGCTCCAGGCCTCGCCGACCTCGAACGCGACCTCTACCAGGTCCTCGTCGACGTCCACACGATGCTCGCCTACCACCACCACCGGAACCGGCTGCTCGCCTGGACCGGCCACTGGCACCGCGTGCTGGACGCCTGGGGGATCACGCGGGACGCACGCTGGACGTGGATCTCGACTGTGCTGCCTGTGACCGTTCCGCATCTGGCGGAGGCGGTCCGGCTGCTCCTGGACGACGCCGACCAGCAGGTCCGCGCGTACGCCGGGTTGGATGCCGATCTGCTGGCCCCGCCGCTGGCCCCGCCGTGCCCGGCATGCGACCGCCGCCGGTTGCGCATCCAGACGTCGGCGCCGGACTCGGGCCGGTGGACGGTGGTGTGTGCTGCCGCGTGCATGTGCATCGGCGAGGCCTGCCCGTGCGGGATGGACGTCCAGGAGCGCGGCGTACGACACATCTGGGCCCCCGACTCCGGCCTTGCCGTGTCGATCGCTGCCGGAGTACGAACGATGGGACTGGCAGCATGACCGCCGACGTGCCCGCCCTGGTCGCGTTCCTGCGCGTCCGGCTCAACGAGGACGAGCGCAAGATCACGGCCATGGAGCGGGAGGAGAGCAGGGTTCAGACCGCGCCGATCTTCCAAGGCCATCCGCCCAACTGGCTCGCGGGTGTGGACATCTTCGTCAGTTCCAAGCGGTGGCGTGCCGAGGTCGAGGCCAAGCGACGGCTGCTGGAGTGTCTCGTCGGCGCCACCGGCACCGGCACATCCCGCCTGGTCGCCAACGACGAGCCCTGGGCGATCGGCGGCGATTACCTGGTCAAGACGCTCGCCCTGCCGTACGCCAGCCACCCGGAGTACCGCGAGGAATGGCGGCCATGATCCCGCACCCGGTCACCCGCGAACCCTGGGGCACCGCCGAAGAGATCGCTGAGCAGCTCGGTGCCCACATCCGCCCCGACACCGTCCGCACCTGGGCACGCCGCAAACGCATCCCCAGCGCACTCATCCCCGGCCCAGGCCGCGGCATCCGCATGTACCCCCTCGACGCCGCAGTTGAGGAGGAACGCCGAACGCGTGACATCGGACGATCACGCGCTACCATCGCGTTGACCGTTTCAACGCAGTAGGAAGACTCTGCCCGAAACGGCAAACCTCCCCATTCTTGGCAGCCCATCGCGTCGCGCGCGGTGGGCTGCTGCCGTCTCCAGGGGCTGCGGGGCTGCGCACGAGAGACGGCACAGGGTAGGCGCCCGCTCCGCTGGCAGGGGGTCAGGCGCGGGCGCCACCCTGCACCACAGAACTCCGAGGGCATGGCTGGCGTGGACGCGCCTACGCCCAACACACCGATGATCAACAAATACCGGGCGGCCACCACGCAGGCGCCCGGTCATATCCCCAGCGCACCGCAAGGCCGGTCGCGCGCGCCGCCGGCAAGGCCCGGCCCGCACCCCAAGGCAGGCACCCATGGCAGGCGGACGATACAAACCCATCACCCAGCAGGAGCGGGACCGGATCTTCGCCCTCCACAGCGACGGCCTCTCCTGCGCCGCGATCGCCCGCGAGATCGGGCGAGGCAAAACCTCCGTCGCCCGCCACGCCGCCTTGATGGGCCTATCGTTCGATCGGTTCCTGGTCGCCGAAGCCACCGAAGCCCGCATCGTTGACGCCAAAGCCCGCCGTGTCGCCCTCATGCACCGCCTCCTCGACGAGGCCGAACGCCTCCTCGACCGGGCCAACAAGCCGTACAAGGTGTGGCGGCTCAGCAACGAGGGCGATCTGCTCACCGGCATGCTCGACCTGCCCGACGCACGCGACCAACGCGACCTGGTCCAAGCGGCGGCCACGGCGATCGACAAGAGCCTGCGCCTGGAGGACCACGACCGCGACACCGGCAACGCCGACGACAAGAGCATGCTCACCGACCTGCGTGAGGGCCTGTCCAAGCTGTTCGCCGGCCGCGACACGTGACCAAGCTCGACCTGCGTGAGCTGCCGGTCTCCGAGAAGCAGATCCAGTACCTCGTCGAGTCGGACCGGTTCGTCAACCTCGCCGAGGGCGCCATCCGGTCCGGCAAGACCGCGTCGGGGCTGCTGCGCTGGCTGATGTTCATCGGCGACCCGAAGACCCCGACCACCGGGGATCTGCTGGTCACGGCGAAGACGTATGACACTGCGGTCCGCAACATCTTCAACCCGCTCCGGGACACCAGGCTGTTCGGGCCGCTGGCCAAGGCCACCAGCTACACGCGGGGCGCGTCCACGGCGAAGATCCTCGGCGAGACCGTCGAGGTAATCACCTTCAACGACGCCAGCAGCGAGGAACGCCTCCGCGGAATGACTTGCCGCGGCGCGTACGTCGATGAATGGTCACTGATGCAGCAACCGTTCCACGAGCAGCTCCTCGGCCGCTGCTCCGTCGACGGCAGCCAGATCTTCGGCAACACCAACCCCGACAACCCGATGCACTTCTTGAAGACCGAAGGCATCGACCGTGCTCAGCCGGGCGGTGAGCTGGCCGGCGACTGGTACGTGCTGAAGTTCCTGCTCGACGACAACCCAGTCCTGTCGCAGAAGGTCAAGGACAGGTATCACCGGCAGTACAAGGGGTTGTACTTCAAGCGGAACATCCTCGGTCTGTGGGTGATGGCCGAAGGAGCCATCTACGAGTCGTGGGATCCGGCTGTGCACGTCGTGAAGACGCTGCCCCCGATCCGCCGATGGGTGAGCCTCGGCATCGACTACGGGACGGTCAATCCGTTCGCCGGCCTCATCCTCGGCGTCGGCGACGACGGGCTGCTCTACCTGGCGCGGGAGTGGCGCTGGGACTCGAAGAAGCAGATGCGGCAGCTCACCGATGCCCAGTATTCGGCCAGGCTGCGGGAGTGGCTGGAGCAGTTGCGGATCTGGCCTGACTGGGTGTGCGTCGACCCGTCCGCCGCCTCGTTCAATCGCCAGCTGTTCCACGACGGGTTGACGCCGACCAACGCAGACAACGCGGTCGAGGACGGCATCCGCCTCGTCGCCTCCCTCCTCGCCGAAGGCCTGCTCCGGGTGCATGAGTCGTGCGAGGGCTGGATCCAGGAGTGCCCCGGCTACGTCTGGGACCCAGACGCGGCCCTCAAAGGCGAGGACAAGCCGATCAAGCTCATGGACCACTCGATGGACGCCGGCCGGTACGCGATCAAGACGCCCGAGGTGCTGTGGCGGCCGCTGATCCGGGAGATGCCGGGCGTGCTCGCCGCAGCCTGACCCGAGGAGCCCCCGATGCCCGCACCCCCGCTCTTAAAACCTGCCGAGGTTGCCTCGGTGTTCGGCGTCGCCCCGAAGACCGTGTGGCGGTGGCAGCAGGAGAAACGGTTGTCCGCCGTGGTCACGCCGGGCGGCCACCGCCGATACCCGACCACCGAGGTCAAACGGCTGGCCAAGCAGGCCGGCATCAGCCTCAAGATCCTAAATAGGAGCCTTCGTGGACTCGTCTGATCTGGCCCGCCGGTTCGCCTTCCACCCGGCCACCACACCGGAGCGGCAGGACGCGCACGTCAGCGTGCGGGTGGCGTGTGGCGACCTGGCCGACCACCTCAACGCGCTGCTGCCGGAGGGCCGGGAGAAGGCGCTGGCGATCACCAACCTGGAGCAGGTCATGTTCTGGGGCAACGCCGCCATCGCCCGCCAGCCGGACCAGGAGTAGCCCGTGGACCTGCTCAAAGAGGCCAGCCAGCTCGCCGCCGACGAACCGGACGAGGTGCGCGCCGCCGCCCTGCTCATTGCCGCGCACATCCACACCGGCTCCGACGTCCCGCCCGGGGCACTCGGCCTGCTGGTGCTGGAGGACGCGAAGGCGTTCGAGGAGTACATCCTCACCGGCAAGGTCATCGACCCGCGCAAACGCGTTTGATCTCCGCCGGTCCTCGCCGCAGTCCAGGCGAGTCGCGCCCTACAGCGGCGCGGTGAGGACCGGCGGCCATGGGGAGGTAGCTCAGACGGTAGAGCGCCAGCCAGACCCCGGCGCGAGTGCGCGCTGTATCGCCGGGGCGAAGGGGCTGGAGGTCGCGGGTTCGACTCCCGCCCACCCCACCAGGTTGTAGGCCCTCGGCCTTCGTATGTGCGGCCGGACCGCGCACCCCACGCCGCATCACCCGAAGGAGGCCCGGTGCCGATCCCCACCGAAGGCGCCTGGCCCCCCGTCGAGTACGCCCCCGCCTACAGCGCATACCGCGACTGGGATGCCTGGCTGGACGGGTCCGCCGACAAGCTGCGCGCCGTCTACCGCTGGCGCGACGCCTCTGGCCAATCCCTCCCACCCTCCCAGCGGGCCCGGTCCAGCCAGTACGCGGGCGGTCTTGTTGGCACCATCTCCCGCTGGCTGTGGGGCAGCCCGCCCCCGACCGGCGCCCGGGACGGCCGGCTGCACATCCCGCTGCCTGCGGATCTGGCGCGCACCGCTGCGGACCTGATCTTCTCCGAGCCCCCGGCCATCACCTCCGAGACCGCCGCAGTGCAGGAGCGCCTGGAGCAGCTCGCGGAGGACGGCCTCCACACCCTGCTCCTCCACGCCGCCGAAGCCGCGAGCGCGCTCGGCGACGTCTACCTCCGCCCCGTCCGGGACCCGGAGGTCTACAGCGACCGCGCCTTCCTGGCGACGGTGCATGCCGACGGCGCGATCCCGGTCATCCGCTGGGGCCGGCTCCTGGAAGTCACGTTCTGGTCCGTCCTTGCCCAGGACCGGGATCGCGTCGTCCGACTCCTCGAACACCACGAGGTGGTGAACGGGGCCGGACGGATCGTGCATGCCGTCTACGAGGGCACCGCGGACAAGCTCGGCCGCGTCGTCCCGTTGGCCGAGTACACCGCGAGCGCTCACCTGGCGGACCTGGTCGACGCCGACGGCGCCGAGCCGACCGGCTTGGACCGGCTCGACGTGGTGCGGATCCCGAACGCCGGGCCACAGCGACAGTGGCGCACCATCGCCGGGCTGAAATACCTGGGCAGGTCGGACTTCGACGGCAATGAGCCGATCTTCGACAACCTCGACGAGGTGTGGACCAGCTGGATGAGGGACGTCCGCCTCGCCAAAGGCCGGCTCGTCGTCCCGGAACACATGCTCCAGTCCAACGGCCGAGGCCAAGGCGCTACCTTCGACGCCGACCGCGAGGTCTGGTCCAGCGTCAACACCATGATCAAGAGCGACGCCAGCCTCACCCAGCAGATTTCGGCGCACCAGTTCAACATCCGCTGGCAGGAGCACAAAGAGACCGCGGATGCCCTCGTCGAGCAGGCACTCCGGCACGCAGGCCTATCCGCGCAGACTCTGGGCGGGGACGACGGGGTCTCCGCCCAGACCGCCACCGAAGTCCAAGCCCGCGAGCGGATGAGCTTCACCACCCGCGGCAACCGGATCTCCGGCGCGTGGCGTCCCGGCATCGCCCAGGCCGTGGAGCTCCTCCTGGAGTACGAGCAGGCCTGGAGCCTCGCCGCCGCGGTCACACCGGAGCGACCATCCGTCGAGTTCGGCGACTCGGTCAGCGAGGGCCCGGAGACCATCGCCCGCGTCGTGCAGCTGCTCAACGCAGCCTCCGCCATCTCCATCGAGACCAGCGTGCGCATGGTCCACCCCGACTGGGACGACGACCAGGTGGACGAGGAGGTGGCGCGGATCAAGGACGACCAGCAGGCCGCCATCAGCGTCGAGGACACACTCGGCGCTCACGCTGGCCAGCAGCCCGGCGACGACCAGGACGAGGACGGCCAGGCGGAGGACCCCGAGGAGTAGGCGATGGCGGTCGACCCGGAGCAGATCGAGGAGATCGTCCGGGAGACCGTCGACCTGTACCGGGCTGCTGAGCAGGCCGTCCTGGAGCAGGTCACCCAGCGCCTCGCCGAGGGCCTCGACGCCCCCGACTGGGCCGTGCGACGGCTCGGTGCGCTATCCACGCTGCGAACCAGCGTGGAGCGAACCTTGGCCCTGGCGCTGCGTGCTGGTGCGGCCGCGATCCGGACCGCCCTGGCCGCCGCCTACCGGGCCGGCTCGGCGTCGGCACTGTTCGGCATCCCCGCCCGGCTGCTGCCCCGCGACCCGGACGCCGCCCGGGCGCCCGCGGTGCTTGCCGAGATCCCGCGCGCCAGCGTCCTCCACAACTTGGCCGCGGCGCTGGTGCAGGACATCGGCGAGCGCAGCCAGAACGTGCTCCGGGACGTCCTCGACGCCTACCGGCGGGTCATCGCCCAGGCCACCGCGGCATCCGTGGCCGGCGGCATCACCCGCCGCGAGGCGAGCCAGATGGCCTGGGCGCGGTTCGTCGACCGCGGCCTCACCAGCTTCCGCGACGTCAGTGGGCGCCGCTGGCGGCTCACCTCCTACGTCGAGATGGCCTTGCGCACCGTCACTGCCCGCGCCGCTGTGCAAGGCCAGACCGACCGGCAGCAGCGCCTCGGCTTGGACCTGGTCATCGTCAGCAACGTGGCCGGCGAATGCGAGAGGTGCAGGCCGTACGAAGGCGGCATCCTGCGCATCGGGCCCGGCCCGACCGGCGACGTGACCGTGCCGCACCAGATCACCGGTGAGCCCGTCGACATCGAGATCCGGGCCACGGTGGAGGCTGCCCGCCGGAACGGGTTTCAGCACCCGAACTGCCGTCACAGCCTCCGCGCGTACCTGCCCGGTGTGACCAAGCTGCCCCCGCAGCCCACCGCCGACCCCGAGGGCGACCTCGCCCGGCAACGCCAGCGGGCCATCGAGCGCAACATCCGCCGCTGGAAGGAACGCGAACAGGCCGCGCTCACCCCGGAGGCGAAGGCTGGCGCGAAGGCCCGGGTGCGGAAGTGGCAGAACGAGATGCGCGAGCACCTCAAGGCCAACCCGGCGCTCAAGCGGCTGAGCTACCGGGAGCAAATCGGCGCCGGCAACCTGCCGCCGACCAGGGCCTCATCACCGGCTCCGGCCGAGGCAGCCCTCAACGTCCTCGCCGATAAGGCACGCCAGGCCCAGGCGGAGCAGGAGCGGCTGGCGAAGGAGACGGCCGAGCGCGAGCGCGCGGAAGCCGCCGAGCGCGAGCGTGCCGAGCAGGCCCGCCGCGAACAGGAAGCCCGGGAGAAGGCGGAACGCGAGCGGGAAGCACGCGAGCAGGAGGAACGCGAGCGGCAGGAGCGTAAAGAACAGGAAGAGAAGGCCAGCCTCACCCCAGAGGACGGTCGGCCGGTGACGTGGCCGAAACTGTGGCACACCGTCTCATCCTCCGAAGTCGCAGCCAGCGTGCGCCGCAACGGCCTCCTGGTCGGCGACGGAAGCACCAACGGCGCGCACTACGGCATCGGCCTCTACCTGTCTACCGACAAGCACGCCGCCGACCGCTACTTCAACGGCATGCACGACGCCGAAGACCGCGACGAAATGATGTTCACGGCCCAAGCCCGAGTGCAGAACCCGTTCCGCGTCGACATGGACCCGGACGAGAGCAACGGCCCGAGCGTGCTGCTCGCCAAGATGGTCGAGGTAGGCCTGGCTGAGCCTGGCGAGCGCCTGTCTCCGCAGGAGATCACCGCCCGGATGCGGGCCGCCGGCTACGACAGCATCTACATCCACCAGCCGGTCATGGACCCGGTCTGGGGCGACGATGTCGGCGGCAGCCAGCTGGTGGTGTTCGACGCAGCTGACGTGAAGCTCACCGATGAGGTTGGTGCTGGTGAGAATGCGTTGCCACCGCTGCCGGGATCTGAGAGCGCTGGACCGGAAGCCGATCAGGCCACGCAGCCTGTGGCCGATGAGCGCGCCGAAAAGGAGGCCATCCTGGCTGCGGCGCCGCTCGGCCTCCGCCGTAGCAGTGGCCCGAAGCTGAAGAAGGCCCAGGAGGAGGCGCTACTCGCTTACGGCGGCGCCTTCTACACGTCGATCAACGGTGCTCTCCGCGGCGGACCTACCGTCGACGAACTCGACGAGTTGATCGCCAAAATCGACTCGGCCATGGCTGCGTCTCCGCTGAGCAGGGACGTGACCGTCTGGCGTGGCATCGGCAGCGGCCGCATCTTCGGCGACCGGGTGACCGGGGATCTCACTGGGTTCGCCTGGCGTGAGGATGCTTACGCATCCACCTCCGCATCCCCAAAGCTGGCTGACCTCTTCGCCCGCCAGCGTCGGCACGAAGGCGTCACCGGCACCCTGATGCGGATCACCGTCCCGGGCGGAACCGGCGCCGTAGAGGTGTCTGGCGTCGACGCCGAGTCCGAGCTGCTGCTCCAGCATGGCCTACAACTGGAGGTCACCAAGGACCACGGCGTGGTGGACGGTGTACGCCGGCTGGACGTGACTGTCGTGCCCGCGCCGGAAACGAGTATTGACCGCGACGACAGCACGGTCAGCGGCGAGCAGGCCGCCGCCCAGGAGCAGACGTTCGACGAGCGGCTCGCGACGGCAACGGCCGGCAAAGACGCCTTGGCCGCCGCGCCACTGAACCTGGTACGCAAGAAGACCGCGCCCGGAGCGCAGCTCACCGCACCACAACGGTCCGCGCTGAACGACTACAAGAAGATGGCCTACGCGACCATCAACGCTGTGCTTCGGGGTACCACCGACCACCCCAGCGCGGTTGCTTCCGCGACCCCGAAGATCGACGCGATCGACTCGGCCATGGCCGACTCAGCCCTGACCTCTGACGTGCTGATCTACCGCGGACTCGGCAGCGTGCGCCAGTTCTTCGGCCGTGACCGTGCAGCCGAGGATTTGACGGGGGCAGAGTGGCACGAGCTCGCCTACGTTTCCACCACGACGGCGGAGCAGACGGCGGTCAAGTTCGGTGGGGGCAGCGCGTCGAAGGGTGACGGCCTGGTCCTGCGCATCCTGGCGCCGAAGGGCACCGGCGGGGTGACTCTCTCGGCTGCCGGGTATGAGTCGGAGATCCTGCTCGAACGTGGCCGGTCCTACCGTGTCGTCGCCGACCATGGTGTGGTGGACGGTGTGCGCCGGCTTGATGTGGAGATGCTGTGACTGTCGAGGATGACGATGCTGCGGCGCGGCTGGAGGCGATGCGTCAGCGGCAGGATGGCGACTACGAGCCGCCGATCCTCGCCGAGCCGCGGGGCGGTCCGATCCCGGTGTGGGCCCCGGAATCGGACGCCGAGGGCTGATCAGCCCGGGTCCACGATCTCCCCGGTCGGCGGCGTCTGGGGTGCGTTGGCCCACTCACCGCCCGGGTAGGGCGTCCGCTCGGCCGGAGGAACGCTGTCGGGCTGCTTTTTGCCCGGCGTCGCAGGGATGGCGGGTGTTGCCGGAGTGGCTGGCGTCGTAGCCCGCAGGTCAGCGGTGGTGGTCACCTTGACCCCGGCCACTACGGCTGTCGCCTCGGTGGTCTGCTCGACGTCCATCGTGTGCTCCCTCGACCCGGCGGCGGCCGGCTTGTTCTGGCAGGCCTGATACGCCTTCTTGTAGCCCTTGCTGGCGGCGATGTCGCCCTTCACCACGCGGAACGGCTGGCCTTGGCGCGCGTAGCCGGCCGGAGCACCGGTGGTGGCGTCGACCGACCACAGCTTGGTGCCGTCAGCGCAGTCGTGCGCGCCGATGAACTGGATGCTGCCCTGCTTGTTGGTGCAGCCGGCCTGCTCGTCGTAGCTGGTGACGACCTGGCCGGGCTTGAACACCTCCGCGCACGTGGGCAGCACTGGTGTCGCTACCGGCGCCGGGGTGTTGACGATGACCTGCGCCGGTGCCGGGCCTGAGCATCCGGCGATCGCGATCAACCCGATCGCACTCATGACGTGACGTGCCCTCATCGATCCTCCTGTGTGGGGGCGAAATGACGGCGCACGGTAATGACCGTCAGCCAAGGGCTGACGGACAGCAGGTCCGAGCGGACAAGGTGCCGCCGATGCCAAGGAGTACCCATGTACCGCACCCGTCGCCGTGCCCTGACCCTGATGTCCGGAATCTGGTCGGCGCCTCGACCGCCTCGGGGCGGCTGGCACCGCAACGATCCGGGCGACGGCGGAGGGGACGGGTCCGCCGGTGGCGGCCCTGCCGCTGGCGGCGCGAACGACGGCGCCGGTGACGACGACAAGCCCGATGGGCCCAAGTTCACCGGCGACTTCGACGCCGACAAGGCCCGGGCGGCGATCACCTCCGCCCGCGACAGCGAGAAGAAGGCCAAACAGGCAGCCAAAGACAGCAGCGACAAGCTGGCCAGCGTGCTCAAGGCGCTCGGACTCGGCACGGACGGCAAGGCCGATCCGGAAGACCAGGTCCGGCAGCTCACCGAGCGGGCAACCGCGGCCGAGCAGCGGGCGAACGCCCTGGCCGTGAAGTCGGCCGTGCGTGACGCGGCTGACGAGCACAAGGCCAACGCCGCCGAGCTGCTCGACAGCCGCAGTTTCACCGACCAGCTCGCCAAGCTGGACCCGGCCGCCTCCGACTACGGCGACAAGGTCGCCGCGCTCGTCGCGAAGGCGGCTAAGGACAACCCCGCGAAGTACGGAACGGCTGGCGCCAAGGGCGGCACGAGGTCCGGCAGTAGCGACCACACCGGCGGCGGAGGCACACGTACCCGCCCCGCCGGACTCGGCGCCGCAATCGCGGCCCGCATGCAGCAATAGCCCTCTGACCTGACAGGAGGTAGCCCAGGTGGCTATCACTCTCGCCCAGGCCCAGGTGAACGTCCAGGACGACATCAACTTCGCGGTGATCGACAACCTGCGGCGCTACTCCTGGGTCCTGGACCAGATCGTGTTCGATGACACGGTCAACCCCACCGGCGGTGGCACGTTGACCTACGGCTATACCCGCCTCACCACGCCGCGGTCCGCTGCATTCCGTGCCATCGGCAGCGAGTACACCGCCGGACAGGCGCAGCGCACCCGCTACGACGTCGACCTCAAGCCACACGGTGGCGCATTCACGATCGACCGGGTTTTGGCGAACCTCGGCCAGGCGGCCACCAACGAGGTCACGTTCCAGATGCAGCAGCTCCTCACCGCCACTCAGCAGAAGTGGCTCGAAGAGCTGATCAACGGCGATGTGGCCGTGGACGTCAACGGCTTCGACGGCTTGGACAAAAGCCTCACCGGTACCGCCACCGAGTACGACCCGCTCGACCACTCCGTCACGGCCGGGTACCTGGACTGGACCCAGGCCACGGTCATCACCCAGGCGCTGGCCATGGCCGGTCTGGACCACCTGGACACGTTCCTGTCCGGGATCACCCCGTCGAAGACCGGCGGCGGCGACCTCGGTGCGGCCGGCGCGCTGCCGCCCGGCGTGAAGGCCATCCTCGGCAACACGCGCTCCATCACCCGCATCCGCGCTCTGGCGCGCTGGGCCGGGATGTACACGGCGGAGAAGGACGACCTCGGCCGGAAGATCGAGCGGTACGGCGACTGGGCCTTGATCGACATGGGCAACGGCATGACCGGCGCCAACCCGATCATCCCGATCTATTCGGCCGACGCCGACGAGGGTGGCGGCGGCAGCACCATCACCAACCTGACCGACATCTATGCGGTCACGTTCGGTCTGGATTCGTTGCACGCCGCGTCGGTGGCCGGCAAGCCGTTGACCGAGACGTGGATGCCCGACTTTTCCACCGCCGGTGCGCTCAAGTCCGGCGAGATCGAGATGGGCCCGACCGCGGTGGTGTTGAAGAACACCAAGAGCTGCGGCGTGCTCCGGAAGATCAAGGTCTGAACCATGCCCCGATACCGCATCAAGGCACCCACGCGGGTCACCGGCCTGGTCGTCGGTGTGCTGTTCAACCAGGGCGTCGCGGAGGGTGAGCCGTCCCGGCAGGCGCTGGCGTACTTCGGTCGCCACGCCTACCGGGTCACCCGGCTCGACGAACCCGCGCCCGCCCCAGCACCCGCGGACGACCCGGCCGACCCTGACGCGCCGAAGCGGCCCGCCAAGTCCGCGTCCAAAGCCGACTGGGTCGCCTACGCGGTCGCCCAGGGCGTCGACCCCGCCGAGGCCGAAGCACTCACCCGCGACCAGCTCGCCGAGCGGTCCGCCGAGCCCGAAGGGGACGCAAAGTGACTGTTCACGGTGACTTCACCGGCAACATCCGCGACGAGATGGGTTCGTTCGTGGCGCAGTCCCGGGAGCGGTACCCCGGTATCGACCCGACGGACGACATGTACCGGACCAACATGCCCCGCCGGGCGGCAGTCTCCAACGCGTCCGTGCTCACCACCCAGGTCCTGTCCACGGTGCCGATCTACCTGTTCCAGGGCGACACGGTCACCAGCATCACCTTCGTCAGCGCCACCACCGCGGCCTCCGTACCGACGAACTGGTGGTTCGCGCTGTACGACCCGGACGGGGCGCTGGTCGGCCAGACCGCCGACCAGACGTCGACCGCGTGGGCAGCGAACACGAAGATGACCAAGGCGCTCGGCACGCCGGCCGCGATCACGGAGACCGGCTGGTACCGCGCCGGAATCATGGTCAAGGCCACCACCCCGCCGACCCTGGCCGGTGTGGCTCTGCACAACGCGGTCGAGTCCGCGGCGCTCATCAGCGGCGAGCTCATCCTGTCGGCGACGTCGGATTCATCGCTGACCGACACCGCGCCGGCGACTCTCGGTGCGCTCACGGCGATTGCCGGTGTGCCGCTCTGCATTCTGACCTGATCTCGGTGCGGGCCTGGTCCTTGGCTGATCTGGCTGGGCCCGCACCGTTCCAACCGCCCTGGAGGGGCTGATGCACAAGAACATCGGCGGCGACCGCCCGACCAGGGTGTGCGACACCTGCGGCCTGGTCGACGACCACCCCCGACACACGATCGGCGCGGACCCGGGCCGGGACGACCGCCCGGGCCAGGACGTCATCGCGATCGTCCTGGGCAGCGACCACAGCCCGGAGATCAAGGCGCTGGCGGTCGCTCAGCTGGTGGAGCCGGGTCTCTACCGGCACCTGGACTGTTGCCGGGCCGTGGGATGCCCGGACGGCACCTGCAACACGCAGACGGCAGGGGCTGAAACCCTGCGCGGCGGTGCGCTGCTGACGCACCTGGAAGGGCTGGTGTCGGAGTGACCACAGGGCTGAGCACGACGTACGCGGACTCGGTGCTGAACGTCAGGCGGGCGACCAACTTCACGGCGTATACGGCGCACGCGAAGCTGCACACAGGTGACCCTGGAGCTGCCGGGACGAGCAACGCGAGCGCGGAGACGACGCGGAAGGCGTTGACATTCGCGGCGCCATCTACGGTGTCGACGAACCGGTCGAGCACGGCGACGGCAGTGTCGTGGACGTCGTGGTCGGCGGGCTCGGAGACGATCTCCCACATCAGCGAGTGGGATGCGTCGTCGTCCGGCAACTTCATGTCGTCCGGGGCGCTCGCCAGCAGCAAGGCAGTCGCGAATGGTGACACGTTGACGGTCACGGTGACGGCTACGCAGGGCGGCCTGGCCGCCTGACCCACCAAGCCCCGGGGAGCCTGGATGCCAGCCACCAGCACTGTCACCGACACCTTCCCGGGGCCATCCCTTTCGGTGCCGCCATGGGACAACTCCTACGGCGCCGACGTCTCCGCTGGCCGCGGCCGGGTCCCCGTCTCGCAGACCGGTGGCACACCCGACTTCGCGGGCATCCTGTCCGAGGCGATCTACAGCCTGGACACCGTGTATGCCGAGGTCACCGCCGCGGCGGCTGCTGGTGCATCGGACTATTGCCTGACCAGGCTGGCGGTGCTGTCGATCACCGACGGCACCAACCTGGCGTGCAGCATCGACGCGGTCAGTGGTGATCTGCGTTTCGAGTCCAACGTCGGCTACTTCGATGGCGGCGCGGCGTCGGTCACGTACTCGGCCACTACGCACAAGTGGCTCAAGATCGAAAAGACCGGCGGGAACATCGTCTGGAGCACGGCGCCGGACGGTACGACGTGGACCTCCCGGCGCACCCTGGCCGCACCCGTGTGGACGTCCGACACCGATCTCCGGCTGATCTTCGAGGCGCAGCGCGGCAGCGGCACAGCCAACTTTGCGTTTGTCGACAACTTCAACACCCTCGGCATCCAGAGCGGCAGTGGCACTCTGGCCGGCACGGGCACGCTCACCGGCACGGCCACAGCGGACCGCGCCGGAACAGCCACTCTCGCCGGCACCGGTGCCCTGGCTGGCACAGCCGTCCTTACCGGCGTCGGCACGGCCACCATGACGGGCACCGGCGCACTCGCGGGCACGGCCACCCGAGACGCCATCACCACCGCCACGCTCACCGGGACCGGTGCACTCACGGGCACGGCGGCCCGGGAGACCAGCACCACGGCGGACCTGGCGGGCACCGGCACGCTGACCGCTACCGGCGTACGCACCCAGGAGGCGACGGCCACGCTCGCCGCTACCGGCGGCCTGACCGCAGCTGGCGAACGAACCCAGGCCGCCGCAGCGACGCTGGCCGCCACTGGCACTCTGACTGCCGCCGGCGAACGCGTCCAGGAGGCGACAGCCACGCTGGCGGCGACTGGCGCCCTGGCCTCCAGCGGCCTCCGTACCACCGACGCCACCGCCACGCTGGCTGCGACCGGTGCGCTCACCGCCGATGGGGAGATCCCGGGCCAGGTCCAGCATGTGTTCACCGACCAGGTGCCGACCATCACGGACGCCGACGACGGCACACCAGGCATCACCTTCGGCACCACCGTCCGGGCCACGGTCGACGGCTACGCCACCGGTGTCCGCTGGTACACCACCGACACGGTCAGCGGCACCTACATCGGGGCGCTCTACCAGGTCGACGCCGCCGACGACCCCACCCCCGCCGGGACGGAGCTGGCGCAGAAGACGCTGGCCGGGCCCCCGAGCGCGGGCGGCTGGAACAGCATCACCTTCGACAGCCCCGTGCCCATCACTGCCGGGGTTCTCTACCGCCCCGCTACCCACTCCAGCGCCGGCCGGTACGTGTACTCGGCGGGCGTGCACGACAGCGACATCGTCAACGGCGACCTGGTCGCTGATGCCGCCGGAGACGACCCGGCCGGGCTCGGCACGCTGAGGCAGGCCACGTTCACCATCGGCGTCGGGCTCAGCTACCCGGCCACCGGAGCCGGATCGAACGGCGGCTACTTCGTCGACCTCGACTTCGTCGCCGGGGATACCCCCGTCGAGGGTTCCGCCACCCTGGCCGCGACCGGCGGGCTCACGGCGGCCGGAGACCGTACCGCGGTCACCACGGCCACCCTCGCCGCCACCGGGACCCTGACCGCCGCTGGCGAACGGGTTCAGCCAGCGACCGCGGTGCTGGCCGGCACTGGCGGGCTCACCGCCACCGCGACGCTGACCGCGGTCGACACCGGCCTCCTCGCCGCGGTCGCAACCCTCACCGGCGTCGGCGCCCGGGAGACCAGCACCACAGCCACACTGGCAGCCGTCGGGACCCTGACCGCCACCGCCACCGTGGTGCCCCCGGTCGTCTCCTCCCCGACCAGCACGCTCCGCACCACGTCCAGGCCACCCACGCTCTCCACAGCCTCCCGGCCCAGGACGCTCTCCACCGGACGACCACCGACCTGACCTCCTGGAGGCGCCCGTGCCCAGATACGTGTTCGGCGCCGGGGTGAACCTGGAGCACACCGTCTACGACCGGGACGGGGCGCTCACCGCCGGGGCCACCGTCGTCTTCACAGCCACCCCGGCGACCGGCAGTCCCGTGGTCCCCGCGGTCTCCACGCCGTCCACGGGCGTCTACCGGGCCGCCACGTTCGCCCCCGGGAGCACCGGCCAGTGGACGTACAGCGTGTCGGTGTCCGGCCCGGTCACCGACATCGTCTACGGGGCGTTCGCGGTGGTCGACGGGAGCACGCTCACCACCCCGCCCACCGGTGCGTACGCGAGCCAGGCTGACCTGTCCAACATCCTGTCCCCGCTGCCCGACAATGCGGACACCCTGCTCATCCGGGCAGCCCGGGAGATCGACCGGGCGCTCCTGTGCGCCGTTTACGACGTCGAGAACGCGGACGTCATCGCCGCACTCAAGCAGGCCTCACTGGAGCAGATCGCCGGCGCCCAGCAGGACGGCGACAGCACCGGCCTCGGCGGAGTCACCACCACGGCCACGAACTTCACCATCGGCAAGATCCAGGTCACGAAGGCGTCCGGCTCCACTACCCCGGTGCCGCGTACGAATGGGCTCGTCGACCAGGCGTGGCTCACCCTCCAGACCGCCGGGCTGACCGGGCAAGGCCCCGGAGAGCGGTGGGTGAACTGGTGACGTGGGAAGAGTTCGTCGCCGCCAACATCCCCGACGCGATGGCCACCGCGGTCACGGTGCAGCAGTACACCGGCTCCGGCGCCTACGGCGACACCTACGCGGACGCCATCGACCTCACCCCGTGCGTGATCGAGGACGTCCGCCGCGCTGTCGTCGTGCAGACCGTCGACGCGTACGGCAGCGAGCACCTCAGCAGCAGCACGGTGTTTGCACCGCTCAACCCCGAGATCAAGCCGGGCTCCCTCGCCGTCATCCCCTGGCGATCCCGCCCGGCCCGGATCATCGCCGTTGCCCGGCTGCTCGCCCCCGGCCTCGCCCTCCCCGAGCACCAAGAGCTGAGTCTGGAGTAGCCGGTGGACGTCGAGCGTGGCGACTCCTTTGAGCTGAGCTGGGACGACGACCGCATCCTCGCCGCACTCACAGGCGCCTCCATGGACGGCCTCGAGCTGGCCGCGGAACACCTGCTCCAGGTGTCCTCAGCTCTGGCCCCGTTGGAGGAGGGCGACCTCGAGCGGTCCGGCGAGGTCAGTACGGACGCCGACGAGCAGGCCGCCGCAGTCTCCTACGACCGCCCCTACGCCGCACGCCAGCACGAGGAGCTGACCTGGCGCCACGATGCGGGCAGGCAGGCCAAATATTTGGAGGAGCCCATGAGCACCGAGCGGGACACCATGCTCGCCCTGCTCGCCGGCCCGCTCCGCGACACGATCGGAGACTGAGGTGGCCACAGGCGACGGCTGGACCAGCCGGCTACTGACCGGCCTCGCCGAGCACCTGGCCGACGCCGACATCGGCACCTGGGACCCCACCGGCACCAGCTACGCCGACGACGACACAGCGATCGCCATCCGGGCCATCCCCGACCAGCCGGACCGCCTGGTGACGATCACCGCGTACCCGGTCGGCACCAACCTGCCTGGGCTGGCGGACCACCGCACCGGCGTACAGATCCGCCTCCGCGCGGGCCCGGACCCGCGGGACTGCGATGACCTGGCCGACGCCGTCTTCGACGCGCTCGACGGCGCGTCCGGTCTGGTCTGGGGCGATATCCCGGTCGTCAGTGTCAGCCGCACCTCGTACACGTCGCTCGGTCAGGACGGCTCACGTCGCTGGGAACGAAGCGAGAACTTTTTCGTGGATGCCATGCGGCCCACGGCGAACAACACCGACTAGGAGGCTCGCATGTCGACCACACCCACCACCCGCGTCACCGACCTGTCCCGCACACACCGACTCGACATCGACACCGCCACCTACCCCACGTCCTCCTACTTCCAGTTGATGGGCATCGAGGAGCTCAAGCTCGCCGAAACCGTCAGGACCGAGGACGACGAGGCGTACGAGGACGACGGCGCCGAACGGGATGCGGTGACCGGGTACGGCTGGCAGTTGGAGGTCAAGCTGGCCTACTCGACCACCCTGACCGGCTCGGCCATCGACACCCAGCACGCCTTCCTGCGGGCCAAATTCAAGGCGCTGCGTGCCGCATCGGCGCAGGCCTGCGAGTTCGGGGCGCGCATCTACAACCGCGACGGCCTGGACGACGGCCACTCCAGCGAGGGCCGGGTGTATGTAAAGGAATGGAAGCAGTCGGGCGGTAAGGGACGCCGGGTCATCGACATCGTCCTCAAGGGCCAGGGCGGCTTGAGCGACATCACCAACCCGGCAGGCTCTGCGCTCCCGGCGATCACCAGCCTGTCGCCGGCTACGGCCGGTACCGCCGCTGGTGGCCTGATCCAGATCTTCGGATACCAGCTCACCGGTGCGACGGCCGTGACGTTCGGTGGCGTGGCCGCGACCAACTTCGTGGTCGTCAACGACGGGCTGATCGTGGCGACGAAGCCCGCACTCACGGCTGGCACCCGGGACGCGGTCGTCACCACACCGGCTGGTGCCAGCCCGAACACGACCGCCGACGACCTGGTGATCAGCTGACGTGGCGACCAAGCTCGGCGCCCTCAACGAGTTCTTCTCGCCAGGGCTGGTGCTCACGGCCCCCGACCGCGACAAGGTCCAGCGGGAGTACACGATCCCGCTGGCGTCGGCCGAGCTCGGCCTGTGGTGCCGCACCATCGCGACCGCCCGAAGCCGGGAGGACGTCGACGAGGCGGACCTGCCCGAACTGCCGGGCAAGATGACCTTGGCTCAGCGGGTCCTCGGTACCGCCTACGACGAGATGGTCCGGGACGGCGTCCCGGACGCCTACATCGAGTTCTGCTCGGCGACCGCCTTCATCTGGATCAGCGTCGGCGAGACCGAGGCCGAGACCTACTGGCTGGCCGGTGGCGACCCAAATGTCCTGCGCCCGGGGAACAACCGGGCGGAGAAACGGGCACTGGAGCGGGCTGGCGGGACCAGTACGGCCGCGGACGGCGAGACGAAGCCACCGGCCTCTACGAGTGGTACGACATCCCGCCCGAGGCGCAAGAGCCGTCGGGGCCGGTAATCACCTGGGAGCAGCTGCTCTCCCACTGGGCGCTGATCGAGGCCGACCTCCACAGCGAGTACGGCGTGGACGTCGAGGACCGGGCGCTGATGCGTGCCCGGTCCTGGCGGTGGCTGCAAACCCGGATCGTGCAGCTGCTCAGCGAACCCAAGACCCGGATCGCCCGCGCCCTCCGGTCGCCTGCCGAGGAGCACGAGCCCGTCGACGACGAGTAGGAGGCCGGGATGGCACTCAAGCTGGGCGAACTGGTCGCCATCCTCCGCACCGACAATCGGCAACTGGAGAAAGGCCTCGACGACGGGCGGCGCAAGGCGCGGCAGACCGGCCAGGCGATGGAGGGCGACGCGGCCACCGCGGCGGCCGGCATCGCTCGCCGGTGGGGCGATGCCGGCCGCCGCGGTGGCGAAGAGTTCACCCGCGGCGCTGACGGCAGGTTGCGGGACGGACGCGGCCGGTTCGTGTCCGCTGGTACCGAGTTCGGCGACGCCCTGAGTCAGGGCATCGGCGCTGGCGCCAGGGTCGCGGTGGGCTCGCTGCAAGACGTCCAGTCGGGTCTGTCACAGGTGGCGGGCCCGCTCGGCACGATCGCTCCGATGATCGCGGGGGTCGGCGCCGCGGCCCTGTTTGCGGCGCCGGCGATCGGAGTTTTCGGTGGGATGCTCGGCTCGTTGCCCGGGATCATCGGCGGGCTCGGCGCGCTCACCGGCGTGCTGGGGCTGGGCTTCATGGGGCTCGACGACGCGTTCAAGAAGACCGGCGGCAGCGGCGGATCTGGTGGCGCGATGGTCGACACTGCCTACCAGATCGCCCAGGCCGAACGCCGGGTGCGCGACGCCAACGAAGAGGTGCTGGCCAGCCAGGAGAACCTGACCCGCGCCCGTCAGCGAGCCAAGGAAACCCAGGACGATCTTCGGCGGGCTGAGGAACGCGCGGCCGAAAACCTCCGCGACCTGGCCTCCGATCTGGAGGGCGCTCAGCTGTCCCAGGAACGGGCAGCCATGCGCGTCACCGAGGCCCAGGCCGAGTACAACAAGGCGTTGGGCAAGGGCGATCCGAAGGCGATCGTCGAGGCCGATCTGGCGCTACGGGAGGCCAAGCACTCGGCGAAGGAGGCAGCAGACCGGGTCGAGGATCTCGGCCAGGAGCAGGCCGAGGCGGCCAAGAAGGGCGTCAAGGGGTCGGACGAGGTCAAGGCCGCCCAGGAGCGCCACCGGGCCGCTACCGACGAGGTGGCGGCCGCCCGCAAGCGGGAGCGGGCCGCGGTTGAGGGCGTCGCCGATGCTGAGCACGCCCTGGCGCAGGCCCGGAAGTCCGGCGGTGGTGGCGGAGGTGGCGGTGCCGGCCAGGCGATCACGAAACTGGCGCCGGCCGCTGAGGCTGCTGTCCGGGCGATCAAGAAACTGAAGCCAGCGTTCGAGGAACTGCGGCTTCACGTGCAGGAGAAGTTGTTCGCCGGGGTCGGGCCGCAGATCACGAAGCTTGCGGACGCGTGGAAGGGCACGCTCAAGGAGCGGCTCGGCAGCATGGCCACTACGGTCAACGGGATCTTCCACACTGCGGCCGAGTCGGCATCCAAGCCCAAGTTCATCGAGAACATGAACACCGGGATGGCCGCCTTCGAGCGGCTGGTCGGAAAGGTCGGAGGGGCGCTGTCCGGCCCGTTCGTGGATGCATGGGGACGTCTGAGTGCGGCTGCTGCTCCGTTCATCGATGCCCTGGGTGACGAGTTCAGCGGGCTGATCAAGGACTTCTCGACGTGGATCCAGGAGGCCGACGACAGCGGCAAGTTGGAGTCGTTCTTCAAGACCGCAGCTGGGTTCTTCCGCCAGGTGATGTCCATCGGTAAGACCGTGGTCGGGATCGTCGGCGAGCTTTTCGGCATCATCTGGGGCAGCGCCGAGGAGAAGAATCCCCTCGATAGCTTCCAGGGCGCGTTGGAGAAGGTCCGTGCCTGGTTGGCGGATCCGGAGAACCAGAAGAAGATCCAGGATTTCTGGACGAAGCTGACGGACTACACCAGCAAGTTCATCGAGCTGATGGAGAAGATCGGTCCGATCGTCGGGCCGGTGATGACGGTGGTGGGTGTCGCCGTGGATCTGGCCGCCGAGAAGATCGAAGCGATCAAGAACGTGATCGGGGCAGTCGGCGACGCCATCTCCTGGGTCGGGAAGAACGCGCCGAAGTGGTGGCAGAAGGTGAAGGACGCGGCGGGCGCGGCCAAGGACTGGGTCGTGGGCAAGTGGGACGCCATGATGACCTGGTTCGAGAAGCTGCCGGGCAAGATCTCCAAGAAGGCGTCCGGCATGTGGAACGGCATCAAGACGGCGTTCAAGTCGGCGATCAACTACGTGATCGACGGCTGGAACGGCCTCAGCTTCGGGATCCCCGGCGGCAGCTTCATGGGCATGTCCTGGCCACCGATGCGCCTGGATACCCCGAACATCCCGCGCCTGGCTCAGGGCGGCATCGTGCCGGCCACACCCGGCGGACGCCTCGCCGTCATCGGCGAGGGCGGCCAGGACGAGGCGGTCATCCCACTCAGCCGGCTCCAGCAGATGCTCGGCCGCACCGTCCTGGAGCTACGCAGCAGCGGTTCCGCGGTCGATGACTTCCTCATCGAGATCCTGCGCGGCGCGATCAAGCCTCGCGGGGGCAACGTCCAGGTCGTCCTCGGCCAATAGCAGGAGGTGCCGGTGGACGCCCCGTTCGCAGCCCAGATCTACATCGACGGCACCTGGACGACGGTGTCGGCGCACACCGATGAGCCGGCCCGGATCACCGGTGGCCGCCAGAAGGACGCGGCGGTTGCCGACCCGCTCCTGTGCAGCCTCAAGCTGCGTAACGACGACGGCTCGCTGTCGGCGCGGAACCCGCGGGGCCCGTACTTCGGGCACCTGGGCCGGGCGGTCCCGGCGCGCGGGATCGTGCCCGACGACACCCACCTGTGGCTGCCCGACGACGACGCCTATGTCTCCACACCGGACCACGCCAGCCTGGACATCACCGGGGACCTGGACGTGCGCGCCGACGTGCAGCCGCTGCACTGGCAGCGTGAACTCGGCCTGCCGCTGGCCGAGAAGTACCTCACGACCGGCAACCAAAGGTCGTGGTCGTGGTGGGTCGACGACAACATGATCATGTGGCTGCGGTGGAGCTCAGACGGCACGTTCGCCGCCGTGATCGAGGTCAGCTCCACCGAGGCCATCGTGCCCGCCGGGGACGGCCGGATCGCTCTCCGCGCCACCCTGGATGTCAACAACGGGGCCGCCGGCCACACCGTTGTTTTCTACACGTCCGACACGATCAGCGGTTCATGGACACAGCTCGGTGACCCGGTCGTCACCGCGGGCACCACCAGTATCTTCGCGTCCACGGCCACGCTCGTGTCGGGTACCTCGCTGGCGCTGCCAATCGATCCGGTCGTCGGCCGGCTGCACGCCCTCCAGGTCCGGTCCGGCATCGGCGGAACGGTGGTGGCCAACCCCGACTTCACCGCCCAGAGCGTCGGAGCCACCTCGTTTGCAGACTCGGCGGGCCGCACCTGGAGTCTCGTCGGCGACGCCGAGATCCGCGACTTCGACTGTCGTGCCTCTGGTGAGATCGCGGACTGGCCTACCCGTTGGACCACCAGCGGGCGCAAGCGCTGGGCGTCCGTCGAGATCGGCGGCTGGCTGCGCCGTCTCAAACTGCCGAGCGAACCGGTGCGCTCGCCGCTGTTCCGCGAGGCCACCGGGGCCGTCAACCTGCCGCTGATGGTCGGCTACTGGCCCTGCGAGGACGGCTCAGAGTCCACGTCGCTGGCGTCCGGTCTCACCGGCGGCACCACCATGACGATCACGGGCAGCCCGAGCCTGGCCGCCTCCGACCGCATCCCCGGCTCTGCCCCGCTGCTCGAACTGGCCACCGGCGTCACCCTGACCGGTGTCCCGATCACGCACACCGGCACCGGTGTGATCGCCGTCCGGATGGTCGCCGACGCCCCGGTGTCCGGCTGGACGGCCGACGCGGTGCTCTGCGAGGTCCGCGCCGCGGGCAGCTCCGCCGTCCGCTGGGTGCTCGAGGTGTCCAACCTCGGCGGGCTGCGGATCCGCGGCCTGGACTCCACCGACACCGAGATTGCCGCCACCGGCTACATCAGCTTCGACGTTTTCGGCAGCCGCCAGATGATTGGTTGGCAGCTCACCCAGGTCGGGTCCGACGTCTACTGGCAGATGTTCACCCGGGTCATCGCCGACGACCTGACGGTGTCCGAGCAGGGTATTGACGGGACGTTCACGAGCCGCACGGTTGGCCGCTCGACGCAGCTGCGGATCGCCCCAGCCGGCAACCTCGACGGGGGCTCCGTCGGGCACATCATGCTCGGCACCAGCGCCACGCTGGCGGCCGGCATCGACGCGGCGATCGTCGGCAACGACGGCGAAACCGCTGGCCGGAGGTTGATCCGGTTCGGCGAAGAGTTCGACATGCCGGTCCGGATCATCGGCCACCCCGACGACACCGAGCGGATGGGCCCGCAGAAGGCCGGTACGAAGCTGGAGCTGCTCTCCTCGTGCGCGGCGGCGGACCGGGGCATCCTGTCCGAGGCCCGGGACGCGATGGCGTTGGAGTACCGCACCCGGATGTCGCTCTACAACCAGACGCCGAGAGCCGTCCTGGTGTACGACACGGAGGGCGAGAGCCCGCACCTGGAGCCGGACGATCCGACCGAGGACGTGGTCAACGACTACACGGCCGAACGCCGGGGCGGGTCCAGCTACCAGGCCCGGGAGACCGCCGGCCGGAACTCCGTCGCCGAGCACCCGGACGGTGTCGGACCCAGGCCGGGCGGCAACACCCTCGACCTGGAGACCGACGACCAGCTGCACGACGTCGCCTGGTGGGAGACGCACGTGGGCACGTGGGATGACGTCCGGATTCCGGTCGTCCGGGTCCCGCTGACCCGGCTCGTCGACGCGGGCAAGCCGGAGCTGGCGCGGGCGATCGCCGCGGCTGGGCCTGGTGACCGGCTGGTCATCACTGATCCGCCGCCGGATCTGCCGCCGGACCCGATCGACATCCAGATCCAGGGCTGGGCCGAGGTCATCCGCCCCAGGCGGCGCGAGATCACGTTCAACACCCTGCCGCACGGGCCGTGGGTGGTCGGGGTGGCCGGTGTGGACCTGGCCGACAGCGACGGCACCACCCTGGTAGATCCCCTGACCGCGGTCGCTGCGGGTGCGGTGGAGGCGGTGGACGTCGACGTGGTCGGCACCCCGTGGCCGCTGGACGCGGATGTGCCGTTCCCGATGTGGATCTTGCATCCCAGCGGCGCGAAGGCGGAGCGGGTCACCGTCACGGCGATCAGCGGCGCCACCTCGCCGCAGACCATGACCATCACCCGGGGCCTGGACGGCTACACCCTGGCCCACGACGCCGGGGCCGAGCTGATCATGTTCCAGCCGCTGCGCTGGGCCCGATAGGAGGTCTGCATGCCCATCCTCCCTGGCAAACCGGTGCGCCCAGCCGAGTGGGACGAACTCCAAGCCCAGCTCCCCAGGTCGAAGCGGAAGACCGCGTCGGATGACCGGAACTCCGGTAACTCGACGACCACGGTCGCCGATGACACCCACCTCGCCGGGATCGAGCTGGCGGCCGGCGACTACGTGATCACCGTCGCCGGCTACTTCAACCTGACGACCACGAACACCCAGAAGTTCAAGACCCAGTGGGGGTTTAGCGGGACGTGGAGCCCGGAGGTGCGGGCCTGCTATGGGCCGGGCCAGGCGGCCACGAGCGACCGGCAGAACGTGGCTGAGATGCAGCTCGGCGCCTTCGGTGCCACCCAGGACTGCGTCTACGACTGCGCCGTCTCGGCGGGCTGGACGTCCTTCAAGGAGACCGCCTACGTCAGCGTCACGGTGGCCGGGAACTGGTCACTGAAGTGGGCGCAGGCCTCCAGCTCGGCCAACAACACCTCGCTCAAGATCGGCACCTACGTGCTGATCGTCCCCGTGATCCAGATCTGACCCCGGAGGCCTACATGAGCAAGATCAGCTGGCAGGCGGTCGCCCTGACCGGCGTCCTCGGAGGCCTCGCCGTCGCCCTCGCCACACTCGCCGACTGGCAGACCGGCGACGTCATCGCCGTCACCGCGGTCCTCGCCGGCATCAGCGGCGGCGCCATCGCCGGCGGCGCGGCCGCGTCCGGTGTGGCACAACGCGTCGACGACCTCCATGCGGAGACCAGCGCGCAGACGCAGACGCTCCAGGTGATCGACCGGCGCACGAACGGCGAGCTGGACGCGAGGATCGAGGCCGGCTCGCGTGCGGCCGCGGACCTGGTGCTCGCCGAGCTGCGCGAGCAGGGGGTTATCCGGTGACCGCCGGGTGCACGTGGGTCAAGATCCTGGGCCGGTGAGGTGTCGGCGGAGTGCCGGAATGAAACGTTGCAAGATGACCTAGAAGAGCGGGGCCGGTGACCGGCCCCGCTACTCAGTGGCCCCGCGCCTGGCGGATGCCGGCCAGGATGGCCCGGCCCACAGCCGCAGCCGCGGCGCCGTCCGCGTCGTCCAGGCCGCGGCTCTCGGGCTCGCGCGCCAGGCTGCGCAGGTCGGCGGCGTCGATGATGTCCTCCAGGGCGCCCGCGGCGGCCGGGTCCAGGGTGATGATCAGGCTCCCGGTGGCGGGGTCCACGGTGACGGTCACGTCGATCATGGGTCTCTCCTCTGTCTCGTTGGGGTTGGGTGGGGGCCGGCCTCCCGGCCCCCGGTGCGCTCACCTCCAGCGGACCAGCCCGATCACGTCGTCGCGGCGGAGCGGGATCTGGCAGGCCCGCTCCAGTTCCGTGTGCTCGTTGCGGGCCGGGTCGTCGCTGGCGTTGAAGCCCTCGCCGGCCCGGAACAGGTGCCGGATGCCCTCGGCCGCCTCCTCGATGGTCAGGTCGGCGCGGTCGAAGATCTCGACGGTCTTCATCCAGCCCTCGTTGCCCTGGCTCTTCCAGGTGCCGTAGGCCCGGCGGATGATCTCGGCGGCCTTCTCGGCGGTCATCTGGCGCATCTCGTTCTCCCTGGCGTCTCGCTTGCTGATGGAATAACTGTACCACAGAAAGTCAGGCAAGGAGGTGGGCGGGAGTCCCCTTTTTGGGGGACAGAAAATAGCTGTTCTTGTGGTACGGTAAAGGCATGAGTGAAGAGCAGGAGCAGCCACGGCGCCGGGGGCGCCCGGCCACCGGCGTCACGCCCAAGCGCAACGTCCGCATCGGCGAGACCTGGGAGCAGGGCGAAGGCCTTGCCGCCCGGCAACGCCTGACCATGACGGCTTACGTCGAGGAGGCGCTGCGCCGCCACAACGCCTACGTGGATCGGTTGCTCCGCAAGGCGGAGGGCGGATGATCCTCCCGGCGCCGGATCCCGCAGCTCCGTTCGTGGTCTACACCGTGCACTCTGCTGCCGACGAGTTGCTCTACGTGGGCGTTACCGGAGACCTGCGAAAGCGCATGTACGTCCACAAGTGCAACCGTGTCTGGTGGGCGCCGGACATCCAGGTCTCAGTGGAGAAATTTTCCTCATCGATAGCCGCCGAGGAGCGCGAGAAGGAGCTGATTGATCAGCTGAAACCGCCGCACAACCACCCGCGCGGCGTCGCAATTTGGGTCAGCGGAGACCTTCGCCGCGCGGCAGAACAGGCCGCGGCTGACGAAGGCATCTCTGGCCAGCAGCTCGTCGAGCGTGCAGTTCGACGTGAGATCCAGAGATTAAGTGCTGCCCCCGTTCAGGCGTGAGGCGATGCCCTCCGTCACCAGGCCTTAGCGCCTGGTGACGGAGGGCACTTCTTTCGTGTGCACGGCATCGGCCAGCGGGGTATCTGAGCAGTACCGTCGATATTGACCGGTCCTTACACCCCGACGTCCGCACCCCCGCCCACAGCCCAGGGGAGCACCCATGCCCGCCACCATCGGCGAGAACAACAACATCGGCGCCCAGGTCGCCTACTGGCGGCAGAAGCGCGGGAAGAATCAGCGCGTGCTCGCCGGCCTGGCCGGCATCAGCCAGCCCTACCTCAGCAACATCGAGCGCGGCATCAAGGCGGTCAACACCCGCGGCACCCTGGCTGCCCTCGCCAACGCCCTGGACGTGTCCATCGCGGACCTCACCGGTCGGCCCGGCGATCCCACTGACCCGACCCATGCAGCCGCCGCGTCTCACGTGCCGGCCATCCGCGAGGCGCTAATCCGCCGCGAGGTTGGCGAGCTGACCGAACCGCATCACGACGTCCGCGACCTGATGATCGCGGGTGGCCGGTACGACTTCGCGGCGGTTGCCCCGCAGCTGCCGTCCATGCTCGGAGGCCTGCGCGGGGGTGATCTGGTCCAGGTCGCGCACGTGGCGACGTACACCCTCAAGCATCTGGGGCACCCGGACCTGGCCCGCGACGCGGCCCGCTTGGCGGTGGCCGAGGCGCGCGAGTTGGGCGATCCGGCCTGGATCGGGATCGCCGAGTTCGTGCGGATCCTGGCCATGCCGCCGGAGATGCCCGGCGCCCCGACCCGGCTCGCGCAGCGCGTGGCCGACGAGATCCAGCCCCACATCGGCGATCCCCAGGCCCGCCAGGCGTACGGCATGCTGCACCTGCACGCCGCTCTGAGGGCAGCCGTCGACCGGCGGGGCGAACTGGCGCACGATCATCTCCGCGAGGCCGGTGACGCTGCGGAGTCCCTCGGCGAGCCCGAAGACCTGGGCCTGGCGCGGTTTGCATTTGGGCCGACGAACGTGGGCTTCTGGACGGTTGCCGTCGAGCTGGAGCTCGGGGAGCCGCACCGGGCGATCGAAGCCGCCGACGAGGTCGCCCCCGGCCGGCTCCCGATCGCGAACCGGCAGGCACCGTACTTTGCTGACGTGGCCACCGCGCTGTCCCAGGTCGGCCGGGACCACGAGTCGATCGCGATGATGTTGCGGAGCGAAGCCGCAGGTCCGCAGTGGTTCAGGTTGCGGCCGACGGTGCGGGACACCGTCGGCGCTGTCGTGCGGCGTACCAAGAGGAACGCGATCACGAAGCCGATGCGTCATGCCGCGGTCGCGGTGGGGCTGTCCGACCTGGTCAAGGACTGATAGCCGGTAGTTATCAACGCACCTGGTGTGCGCTCGTAGCGTGCCATCCGCGACGGCGTCTCGATCGTATGGGCGCGAGGTGGTGCCGTCGCTGCGGCGGTGGGCCCCGGACGCCCCAGATCATGGCCCGCCGCCGCCCCCATCTCGACGGTGGAGGCGGCCATGACGGCATGCACAGCCCGATCAGGTTTCAGGGTCCTCGGCGATCCGCAGATTCGGATGCTGCGAGATCCACTGCTCGACGTCTTCGATCAGCCACACCTGGACGCCGCCAGGGAGCACGTCGAACGGCTCCGGGAAGTTGCGCCGGCGGTCGTTGGTGACCTGGAGCGCGTACTGGCGGGTGACGCCCAGCCTGCGCGCGATGTCGCCCGTCGTCCACAGCTTCCGTGCCCTCGCCACGGTGATCACCGTAGGCACCATCGCAGTCGACAATGGACGCTACCAGCGTGTTTACCATCGACAACTGCTGAGGTAGCCTCGGTCGCACGGGTCGTGGCCCGCCATGTGGGCGTGGTGTCGCTGCGCCCGTCGGCGGCGGGCTGTCCAGCCCGCGTGGCCCGGCCCGCCGCCGCCCCTCCCCCTGCGTTCCCCACCCCGCAGACACGGCGGAGGTGTCCGGCATGACCACCTACACCCTGAGACATGGACCCCAGCGGCACATCCTGCGGCCCTGGCGGCTCGACTGCCGTTGCCGGTTCGAGGTCTACCCCTGCCCGCCCGTCCGGCTCGGTGTCGTCCAGCCGGCCGTTCGGACCCGGTGGACGTGGTGACCGCGCACGAGCCGGCCTGGCCACGTGGCCTCTGTGTCGGCTGCGGGCAGGTCTGGCCGTGTGAGCCCGCGGTGGCCGAGCTGGTCGACGAGCACGGCACCGGCCTACCACTCGCTGCCGCGCTGTGGGCGATGTTCGACCAGGCCGCGCAGGCGGTCCCTACCGCACCGGCCCTGGCGCTGTACGAGCAGTGCATCCGCCGCCCGCTGCGCTACGTCGCCCGGCTCACGGCTGGGGCAGGCCGATGAGTCTGCCCCGCAGCGGTGACCTCGTCCACATCACCAGGGCGGCGAGCGTTCAGTTCGTCTACCCGTTCCTGTTCCGGATCATCCGGGTCCACAACTGGCCGACCTACGAGGGTTGGGTGTGGCTGGACGGCTACGAGCTCGGCTCGGACGGCAATGCGGTCGAACGGCGCTCGATCTTCGTGCAGATCGCCGGGTTGCGCCATAGCGTCGCCGACCGGGCGCGGAACGGCGGCCCGGTCAACGGCCGCCAGCGCGCTCCTGGGCCGCGGCAATCGCCCGCTTCGCCGTCGACTCCGAAACGTCAAACGCAGCCATGATCTCGCGGACGGCGTCGGAGTAGCGGCACCGGATCCGGATCAGCCGGTCGGCCATCTCCTCCCGCGTCTCCTCCTGCTCTTCGTCGGCGTCCGGCTCCTCCTCGTCGCCCTGGTCGGCGTGCGACTGGCCGCGGACGAGGACAGAGCCGTCGGCCATCCGGATCCGCCGGGCCCAGGGCGGCCCCCACTCGTCGGGTTCATCCTCGGTGTCAAAGTCGGTGTCATCCGGGTCAGGTTCACGCGTTTCCCCTGGTGTCACCCGGGATCGGCGGGCCCACGGTGGGGTAGGGGAGGGGCCGTGCTGATCCATCCACGCCTGGTGCCCGCCGATCGCCAGCACGGCGACCAGGGCAGCGATCAGCATGGCGATCAGCCAGCCGAAGCCCTCGTCGGTGCCGGCGGCCGGAGCGGCGGCGAGCAGCATCATCAGTTGCCTCCCAGGAGCAGCCGCGGGATCGGGGACATGATGTCGGCGAGCAGCTCGTTGGTGCCCTGGGTGAGGTCGCCGACCCAGGCCACCGGCACGTCGCCGAGCAGTCCGAGGACGATCGCGACGATCCAGAGCCGCCAGTTGATCGCCCACACGCCGCTGGGCGGGAAGTTGATGGTGGCGATCCTGCCCAACCTCGCGGAGAACTTGGCCGGGAGGATGGCGCCCAGACCGTATAGCCAGACGGCGAAGACCAGGATGCCGAGGACCGCGCTGGCGCTGGCGCCGCCGATGTACGCGCCGCTGAGGATCGGCTGGTCGAGCGCCCATTCCAGGAACCCAGTCAGGCGCTGAAACGTCCAGTGGTCGGCGGTGCTGTTGTTGAAGCCCTCGTACACGGCGGGGATGGCCATGAGGAATGCGAGCCGGTCCCGCAGCCAGTTCGGGCCGATGCTGATGTAGTCGATGGCGATCGCGAGTAGGAGGAGCACGGCGACGCCGGTGGGGCTCATCTCGTGGGTCACAGGATCAGCCCGCCCAGGTGGTCGTAGACCTTGACCTCGCTGACTGCACACCACAGCTCCAGCCGCGGCGTGCGAACCTCTTCGTTCTCCAGCGCCAGGGCCAGCTCGATGCCCTGGGCGAGGAGGCCGGCGACCATCAGCGGGAGGGCCGGGGAGTCGAGGTCGACCATGTGCAGGATCTTGTAGCGGTGCAGGACCTCGTGTTGGCCGTCGAAGATGCGCATACGAACGGCTCGGCGCATGGGGTGGCTCCTCAAGGCTGTGAGCGCACGAGGTGCGCGAGTGCGGCGCCCATGCCGAGGACGGCGACGGGGATGCAGGAGACGATGGTGGTGATCCACCACGGGGCCGCGGTCCAGCCGGCGGCGGCCATCTGGTGGTAGGCGACCTGGCCGGCGGCGCCGAGGATGAGGCTGCCGATGGCGGACCAGCGGGCGAAGGTGAGGGCCTGTCCCCAGACCAGTCCGGAGAGCCACACGTAGAGCGCGAACGCCGCGTAGGTTTCCAGGCCGATCGGGAGCGTGATCGCCGTGTTGATCTGGAGCTGGTCGGCGCCGGGGATGCCGGGGAAGGGCTTCACGACACCGAAGCCGGTGAGCCTGCCGAGGTCGACCCAGCCCGCCCAGATCGCGACGAAGGCGGGCAGGATCAGGCCGATGATCGGCCACGTCCGGACGGTCTTCCGGGCGGGCTGAGGCGGCACGGCTACGTCGATCTTCGAGACCGTCTCCGAGGTGTCCGGCACGACGGCCACGATCGGTGCCACGTTGGGTTCCGCGGGTGGTGCCGGGTGCCGGCGGGACGGTGTGCGCAGCGGCCGGGGTAGAGGCCCCCGTGCCTGCACACGGCGCATCGCGGCTCGCATGCCACGCCGCCGCTTGGCCCGCCTGTGCTCCCGCTCGGACGTCAGCTGGTCGTGGATCTGGGTGGCCGTCTCCCAGCCCACCGAGAGCATCCGTCGCAGGGTGCTGCGTGCCGGTACCGGGCCGGTGCCGATCTTGGCCCGGGCGCGGTCCAGGGCGGTCTCCGGCGTGCCGGGGATGGTGTCGGTCGACATGCGCCCCATCATGACACAGGTGAGACGGGTGAGACAGTTTGAGATCGCACGGGTGGGTGAACGATCACGGCGGGCGTCCCGGCCGATACGATCGGCGCATTCGGCACAGGTGCGACAGGGTGGGGGCGTGGATGGCGGACGGGCCAGACCTGGAAGCGCGCGTCCGTGGTGGCGAGTGGCTACGCCCCGGTCAGGCGGCCCAGCTGCTGGGCACGTCCAGGGCGACCCTGAGCCGGCGCCTGGAGGACGGCACGATCGGCTGGCGGCTGAACGCGTCCGGCAAGCAGCGCCTGTGCGACCCCCGCGACCTGATCAGGCTGCTGGAGCAGTCCCGGGAGGACCGTCGCGGCTCGATGCCCGACCTGGAGACGCGACTGCGCCCCGGGCCGTGATCGGTCGGCACCGGGGCGCAGTCTTGGGTGTGGTCAGGATCGGTCAGGCGTCGTCCGAGAGCCGGTGGGTGTAGCCATCGGCGAACCCGTCGGCATAGTTGTCGGCGCTGGCGTCTGCGCCGGTGAGTCGGTCCGAGACGCCGCACAGATACCCGTCCACGTAGCCCTCGTCGTAGTCCGCCAGGACTCGGTGGCCGCGGCTGGCAGCCGTGCTGTGCCGCCAGGCCAGATAGGCGGGCCAGGACGCCAGCACAACGGACAAGAACAGCCAGCTCAGGCCGCGAACAACTCTGGCCGATTCGAGGTGGCAGGCCCACAGGGCAACGGACGCTCCGGTGGCTGCGAAGAGTCCGGCCTGGATCCACTTCGCGGTCCGTTTTTCGTGGCGGGGCGTGTCCGCCGCAGTTGCGCGCTGATCCTCCGGTGATCGTGGTGACATGCGTTTTCCCTCGTCCCGATTGCGGCTGTTCTCCCCCGGCGACGACCCCTCGTTACCTGCGGAACTTGAACCCTAAAACGGTTCAATGATCGTCTGGATCATTCGCACGATCCTCGATCTAATCCGGCCGGTGCATGATTGAAAACGGTCGACCTAATCCGTTCGAGGGACACTACGCATCCGGGCGTCGTTAACGGCGCGGATCCCGGCTTGTCTAAAAACGATCGCCTCTGGCCGCCTGCCGATGCGCAGCCCTGGCCCGATCATCGGCGGCGGAAGCCGCGTACCGACCAACCATCTGCCGTGACTTCCAACCCGCCAGCCGCATCAGGTCCGTCTCCTGCCCGCCAGCAGCCAACCAATCGTTGGCGAAGCTGTGCCGGAACCGGTGCGGATGCACATCCGGAACACCAGCCTGGATGCCGCGACGCTCCAGCATCTGGGCCAGTCCCGACTCGGTCATCCGCCCTTGTCGGCCCAGCCAGAGCGCGCTGCTCGTGCCGGCCTTCGGATGCTTGGCCCGCGCCCGCACGTAGCGGCGAAGAGCGTCCGAGGTCTTGGAGCCGAACGGCACCGAGCGCCGGCGGCGGCCCTTGCCCAGGACCTGGACGACATCGATCTCCCAGTCGATGTCGTCCAGGTCCAGGCCGGAGATCTCGCCGAGCCGCACACCGGTTTCGATCAGTATGCGCAGAATGGCGTTGTCCCGGCGCGGTTCGAATTCGGGACCTTTGCAGACGCCCAGCAGGCGCCGCAGCTCGTCGTCGGTGAGCACCGGGACCGGCTGTTCCGGCACTGCGGGTGGGCTCATTCGTTCCATCGGCGAGCGGGTGATCTCCTCGTCGTCGAGCAGCCATTTCCAGAACTGCTGCAACGAGCGGTAGTGCTTTGCGGCGGTTGCGGCCGATAGCCGGTCCAGCATTTCGGCCAGGAATGCCTCGATATGTTCCCGGGTGACGGATCCGACGAGGGTCGGCCGTCCTTCCCGGGCCAGCCACTCGGCAAGGTTCAGGGCGCAGCGCCGGTAGCTGGCGATCGTCTGCGCCGACCGGTTTCTCGCCTTCAGGTGGCGTTCCCAGTCCGGGATCAGGGTGCGGATGTCGTCGAGGTCCAGGGGCTCGCTCGGTCCTGTAGCAGGATTCACAAACGCAAAGTACTTCTCTGTACGTACGCTGTGCAGTCCTCGATCTGACTGAGTCCCCTGCTTTTATGCTGGTGGTGGGCCGGGCGGGACTCGAACCCGCGACCGAGGGATTATGAGTCCCCTGCTCTAACCCACTGAGCTACCGGCCCGTACCGGCGGCGATACTATCCCGTGCCCCGCTCCCAAGCCTAGCGATCTATCACCGCACCAGGGATTTTCGGCAGGAGGATGGTCTGCAGCCGGGGATCGGACATCATGAACGGGGGCTGGAGATCCTCGATTCTCGGCACCTCCTCCTCGCAGCGGCTGGGGCTTTCGGGTCCGTCCTGGGTGATGAACTCAGCGTAGTTCTCTGGACTGATGTCGCTCATTGAAACCCCCTTTATCGGGCATTACACCCCGACCCGAGCGCCGAATGACGCCAGGACTGCTCCGGCGGTGCGCCAGCCTCCGGCCAGCGCGCCCTGGATGGAGGGGCTGTCTCGGTGATCGCCGGCCACGAAGAGGCCGTCGCCCAGGTTGACCGGCTTGCGCAGCCGGGCCTGGGGCGGGCGGGCCGCGGGCAGGGCCTGCGGCACCGTGACCACGTTGAGCAGTTCCCAGTCGTCGGTCGGCGTTCCGTACATCCGGGACAGTTCGACCCGGATCACGGCCTCGGACGCGCTGGAGGGCGCCGAGACGCCGACGACGGTGGCCGCGATGAGGCTCTTGCCACCGGGGGCGTATTCGGGTGCGGCGTTGCTCATCACGACGGTGTTGGCGATGATCTCCCGCCGGTCGCCGTCGAGCAGGAGGATGGGCTCGTCGATGGGGGCATGGCCGGCGCCGAAGTAGAACGTGGTGAGGCTGTGCGTGTCCGGCACGGGCAGGCGGGTGGGCAGCAGGGTGGCGGCGCCGGCCGGGTCGGTGGCGACGATCACGGCGCGGCAGCGGACCTCACCACCCTCGGTGACGACCATGCCGGGGCCGATGGAGAGGGTCCGCGCGCCGATCAGCAACTGCGGGAAGGGCAGCGGGCCGGCGATCGCGGCGGGCAGCGCGGCCATCCCGGCGGCCGGGACGCCGATCCGGCCGCGGGCGAAGGAGCGCAGCATCATGGCGGTCACGTGGCTGGACGTCTCCAGGGAGCGGTCGGCGAACACGCCGGAGAGGAACGGCCGCAGCACCTCCTCGATGATCCGGTGGGAGAGGCCGGCGCCGCGCAGCATCGCCTGTGTGGTGGTCTCCGGCATCTCGAGGAGCCGGGCCGCCGGCAGGGTGGCACAGCGGGTGACGAGCGCGGCGAACCTGAGCCGGTCGGCGAGGGTGCCGATTCCGGACAGCAGGGTCTGCGGGGTGGCGAGCGGTTCGCGCAGCGGGTTCTCCAGCCGGTGCAGGCTGTGCCCGCGGCGCACCAGCACTCCGGAGGTGAACCAGCGCATGTCCAGCGCGTCCACGTCGACGAGTGCGGGCAGCCGCGGGTAGGCGGTGTTGAGGACCTGGAATCCGCGGTCCATCCGCCAGCCGTCGACGACGTCGGTGGCGACCCGGCCGCCCAGCCGGTCGGAGGCCTCCATCAGGAGCCATTCGACGCCGGCCCGATCGAGCCGGCGAGCAGCGGACAGCCCGGCGAGCCCGCCGCCGATGATGACGACGTCCACCTCTACCGGCCCCGACATGTCCACCTCACAGCCTGCAATCAACGCGGAACTCAGCGTAACCGCGCATGCTGGCCGGAGCAGGCGAAAGCCCTTCAACCCCAAAACCACGCAGACGTACGGGCATCGCGCGGCCCGATTCAGAAGGATTGCCGCCACGCGCTCGGTAACCTCGGTCGGGCCACTCAAGATCGGGGCAGCCGGCCGCACCTGATCAAAGGCGGACAGGGCTGGAAAACACGAATGCTCCGGACCACTGTGGTCCGGAGCATCGTCGTTACTGCTCCCCGAATAGGACTCGAACCTATAACCTGCCGGTTAACAGCCGGCTGCTCTGCCAATTGAGCTATCGGGGATTGCTCTTTCCTGCCTGTCGCCCGGTCTCCCTGGCGACGGTGAACAGACTACATGACCACCTCGGCGCCTCACCAACGGGATACCCCCGTGGGCGTGGCGCCCCTTCGGCATGCCGAAACGGTGTCGCTGCGAAGTATCGCCCGGGCAGGATGAGGACGCGGGGAGTATCACCCCGCCAGGATGGGTATGCACCCCAGCAGACGCATGCGCGTCGAACAACGGAAGGAGCCGCCACCATGCGCGGAAAGCTGATGTTCCTCACCGGCCTCGCGGCGGGCTTCGTCCTGGGCAGCCGTGCCGGCCGGGAGAAGTACGAAGAGATCCGGGCCAGTGCTCAGAAGGTCTGGCAGCACCCGACGGTTCAGGAAGCCGCAGGCGTCGCCCAGGCGCAGGCCAACAAGCTCTACACCGAGGGCAAGGAAAAGCTCCAGTCGTCCAAGCTCGGCGAGAAACTCAACACCGGCACCACCAGCTCCAGCACGACGGATGAGCTGCTCGCGCCCAGTGACAGCGTCTCCACTTCGAAGGGCACCGGCACCACGTACTGACCGCCGGATAGTCGAAGGGCCGCCTCGTCCGGGGCGGCCCTTCGACTGTTCAGGGGGCGGTGCAGGGCTGCTGCTCGGGCACCAGGCCGAGGGCGGTGAGCTCGGCCAGCACGTACGCCAGGTCGGCGGCGCGCTGCTCGTCCCCGCCGGGGGTGTCGACCACCACGTACTCGGTGCGGGCGGTGTCGGCGGCGAGCAGGTGGCGCAGCATCGGCTGCCAGGCGGCGCCCGGCTCGGTGATCAGGGCGGTGATGACGGAGAGGCCGGCGTCGGTCATCCGGTCGATGCCAGCCTCCGTGGCGGGCCAGTCGCGCAGTGCCGTGCTCAGGTCGAGGCAGACGCCGAGGCGGTCCTTGTCGACCCGGGTGAGTGCCGTGACGATCTGCTCGGGGGTGTCCAGCACGAGGCCGGGGCCGGGCTGGAAGCCGGCGCGGACGGCACGGCCGACCCGCCAGGCCAGGTCGGCCAGCCCGCCGGAGAGGCGCATCAGGTGCCGCGCGCCGGCCCGCTGCCGGGCTTCGTCCCACTCGTCGGCACGGCCCAGCCCGTACGTGCAGACGGCGCCACGGACCTCCTCGGCCGGGAGCAGGTCCACCAGGATCCGGGCCAGGTCGAGGGTGTGCCGCAGGCGGGCCGGCTCGCTCCAGTCGGCCTCGGACCCGTCCGCGCCGGTCTCCGTGCCGTCCGAGCCGCCGCCCCCGGGTCCGGATGCGCCGCTCAGCGAGCCGTCCGAGCCGCCGTCCCCGGGTCCGGATGCGCCGTCCGCGCCGCGCCCGGGTCCGGATGCGCCGCTCAGTGTGACCACCTCGAGCCCGCGGGCGTCGAGGTCGGCCCGCAGACGGGTGCGGGCGCGGCCGTCCTCGGCGAGGGCGGCGGCGAGACGGTACGGCAGCCGGAGCGCGACGGTGAGCGCCCCGGTGCCGAAGTGGCCGCGGAGCGCGCTGTTGGCCGCGTCGAGCCGGGCGACGACGGATGCCGGATCCTCCGCGTCGTCTAGGCTGATGCCGCAGCTGAGATGCACGATCCGGCCGGAGGGATGTCGCAGCCGCATCAATTTCCTCCCCGGACGAGGTCACCCGTGCAGGTGCACGTGCATTCGCACGCGCTGACGGTTCCAGTATGGACCATGCCCATGCCTGGACCCGATCGCCCGATCTGACGGTGCCGGGGTCTCATCGCCGCCTCCATCCGTGGAACACCTGCCCTCGGATACGAGCCTGCGCCGTGAGACGGATCACCGGCGCACCCGCCGTGCGACGCGGCCACCAGCCACAACATGATCGAAAGCAGCCGCGCTCATCGATTCATGCAGATCTTTAAGACTGGGGTGACCAGCGAGTAGCCACCCACGGACCGTCACGGAGAGGCATTGTCGGTCAGCCGGCTTGTTCAGATTATGATCAAACGGACATGCAATCGTCGCCTGCCCGTGCGTCCGTCGCGTGCCGAGGCACAACGGTGCGGATGCACGAGGCGACTGCTCGCGCATCCGCACCGCGGACAGGTGGATTCAGCGCTGGCTCAGGCCGTGCTCGCTGCCCTTCTTGAGCTTGCGGGTGTCCCGCAGCTCCAGGAACGGCTCGTCGTCGGCCGGGTGCCCGGCCGCGATGGCCCGGCCCCGCTCCAGCTCCGCGTCCAGCTCGGCGCCGAGCAGGATCGCCATGTTCGAGATCCACAGCCAGACCAGGAAGGCGATGACACCGCCGAGCGTGCCGTACGTCGCGTTGTAGTTCGCGAAGTTGGCCATGTAGCTCGCGAACGCGGCGGAGGCGGCGACCCACAGCACCACGGCGAAGATGCCACCCGGGCTGACCCAGCAGAAGCCGCCGGTCTTCGCGTTCGGCGAGGCCCAGTAGAGGAGCGCGAACATCAGGCTGACCAGCATCACGAGAACCGGCCACTTGACGATGTTCCAGGTGGTGACGGCCACCCCGCCCATCCCGAGCATCTCGCCGACCACACGGGACAGCTCACCCGTGAAGATCACGATGGTGGCCGAGGCGATCAGCATCACGCCGACGACGGCGGTGACACCGACCCGGATCGGCAGCGTCAGCCAGATCGGCCGCCCCTCCGGAACGTCGTAGATCGAGTTCGACGCGCGCATGAAGGCGGCGATGTACCCCGACGCCGACCAGAACGCCACGACCACACCGATGATCGCGGCCAGCCCGGGCTTGCCGGTGCCCTGCACCTGGTTGAGCACCAGGTCGACGTACTCCTGCGCCTGCTGGCCGGGGGCGATGTCGTTGACCGCGTCCCGGACCGTCTGCCGCCCGTCGTTGCCGAGCATGCCGAGCAGCGACACGATCACCAGCAGACCCGGGAAGATCGACAGGACGCCGTAGTAGGTCAGCGCGGCCGCCCAGTCCGAGATGTTGTCCTCGGAGAACTGCCTGAGGGTCCGTTTGAGGGCGGCGGCGATGCCCCTGCCCCGCAACTGGATCGGGCTGTCCGGGCCGGCGTCCGGCCCTGGAGCGGACAGATCCCGGTCGCGGTCCTCGGCCGTCCGGGCGGTCGCCGCGGCGGCCACGTCGTAGTCGGCGGTGCCCTGCCGGCGCGCCTCCGACGCCGCCCGGTCCTCGGTGGGCGCGGCCGCCTGCTCGTCGGCCTTGTGGAACAGGTTCATGGCGGGGTCCCTCCGGGCATCAGCGATGGCTCCCGGCCGGTCCGCCCGCCGTGTCCCCGTCACAGCGAGCACGGACGGCCTGCGCATCTGTTGCCCACCGAAGGGTTCCGCTAACCGTCCGTGGTGGGGCGTGGCCCGAAAGGGACGCGCCACCGGGTCAGCGGCAGAGCAGCCGCTCCATCCGGCGGCCCGCGATGAGCAGGCCGGCGCCCGTCATCGCCAGCAGGTAGAGCACGTCCAGCACCTGGACCGGGCCCAGCGTGCCGATGCTGATGCCGCGGATCAGGTCGACCGCGCGGTACAGCGGGGTGACCTCGACCAGCCACCGCAGCACCGCAGGGTAGGTGGTGGCGGGGACGAACGTGCCGGAGAACAGGAACAGGGCGAACTGCCCGGCGCCGATCATGTCGAAGTCCTGCCAGCCGCGGATCAGCGTGGAGATGGTCATGCCGAGCGCCCCGAAGGCGAAGCCGACCAGGACCGCGGCCGGGAAGGCGAGCAGTGCCCGCGCCGGGGTGGTCAGGTCCATCAGCACCATGATCACCAGGAAGGCCGCGGAGTACACACTGCCGCGCAGCATGGCCCAGGACAGCTCGCCGAGCGCGATCTCGATGGGCCGCACGGGCGTGGCGAGCATGCCCTCGTACAGCCGCATGAACTTCATCTTCCCGAAGAAGTTGAAGGTCGTCTCGGACAGCGCCCCGCTCATCGCCGACGACGCCAGCATGGCCGGGGCCACGAACTCCGGATAGCGCACCGTGTGGCCGCCGGGCAGGGTGATCTCCCCGATCAGCGCGCCCACCCCGACGCCGATGGAGAACAGGTAGAGCACCGGCTCCAGCAGGCCACCGAGCATGACCAGCCAATACGCCGTCTTCAGCGCGGCGATGTTGCGCTGGGCGACCGAGGCCGACCGGCGTGCGGCCCCCTCGAAGCCCACCAGCCGGCGGGGCAGCACCAGGGTCAGCACGGTCGCACGCACCTCTCGGACGTCATCTCAGATCACCAGCCGGCTGCGGTAGCGCCAGTGCGCCAGGAACCACCCGGCGATCCCCCACGCCACCAGGTAGAGGGCCTGCCACACCGCCTCCGGGCCGGGGTCGAGCCCGAGCGTCGCGGACCGGCTCAGGTCGACGCCGTGCCACAGGGGCAATGCGTACGCCACCCAGCGCAGCACCTCCGGCAGCGACTCGACCGGGAAGAACACCCCGGAGAACAGCGACATCGGCAGCACCGCGAACCGCAGCAGGATCGCCAGGTACATGTCGGTGGAGACGGACGCCGTGTAGGCGGCCACCGGGGCGGCCGCGGCCAGCCCGAGCAGCAGCCCGATCGGCAGGACGGCCAGCGCCCACACCGACCGCAGCGCCCCGAACAGGGCCGCGATCAGCAGGAACGCCGTCACGCTGGTGAACACCCGGAACAGCATGAAGGCGAGGTGCCCGCCGAGGATGTCGGCGACCCGCAGCGGCGCGGCGGCCTGCGCGAAGTAGGTCTTCACCCACTCGAAGCAGCTCAGCACCGGCCAGGTGGACTCACCGATCGCCCCCTGCACGGCGGTGGTGGCGATCAGGCCCGGCACCATCCACTGGAGATAGCTGACGCCCTCGACGCCGCCGGTCACATAGGAGCCCACGCCGACACCGAACCCGAGCATGGTCAGCAGCGGCAGCACCAGCGAGGAGAGCACACTGGCCCGCCACGTGCGCCGGTAGTTGACCAGGTGGTACTCCATCACGTAGAGCGAGGGGGTCATCTCAGTCCACCAGGGTCCGGCCGGTGAGGTGCAGGAACACGTCCTCCAGGCTGCTGCGCCGGACCAGGGCGCTGGCCGGGCTCAGCGAGCGCCGGTGCACCTCGGCCAGGGCGTCGTCGCCGTCGCCCACATAGAGCAGGATCCGGTCGGGCAGCACCTCGGCGCGGTCGCCGATGCCGGCGAGCTTGTCCGCATACCGCCCCTGGTCCTCGGTGGGGAAGCGCAGCTCGACCACCTCGCGGGTGGAGTGGGTCTCGATGAGCGCCCGGGGCGAGCCCTCGGCCACGATCCGGCCGCCGTCCATCACCACGAGCCGGTCGCAGAGCTGCTCCGCCTCGTCCATGTAGTGGGTGGTCAGCACCAGGGTGACGCCCTGCTGCTTGAGCCGGAACAGCCGCTCCCACACCAGGTGGCGGGCCTGCGGGTCGAGGCCGGTGGTGGGCTCGTCGAGCAGCACCAGATCGGGCTCGTTGACCAGGGCGCGCGCGATGGTGAGCCGCCGTTTCATCCCGCCGGAGAGCGGCTCGACCTTGCTGTCGGCGCGCTCGCTGAGCTGGACGAAGGCGAGCAGCTCGGCGGCCCGGGCGCGGGCCACCTTGCGCGGGATGCCGAAGAACCGGGCGTAGGTGGTCAGATTCTCCCGGACGGTCAGCTCGGGATCGAGGTTGTCCAGCTGGGGGCAGACGCCCAGCCGGGCCCGGATCGCCGGGCCGTCGCGCCGCGGGTCCATCCCGAGGATTCGCAGCACGCCGTCGGTGGGTGGGGAGACACAGCCGATCATGCGCATGGTGGAGCTCTTGCCCGCGCCGTTGGGCCCGAGGAAGCCGAACGCCTCACCGGGCCGCACGTCGACGTCGATGCCGTCGACCGCGGTGAATCCCCCGAACCGTTTGATCAGGCCACGCGCGTGGATGAGCGAGTTCACGCCCCGACCCTACGGCCGGGGTACGACAGATTTCAGTCCCTGGGATCGGTCGCGGACCGGGCCGCACCGACCAGTTCGCCGGTGGCCTCGACGATCTCCGGGGAGTCCGCGGGCGTATCCGAGTCGTAGCGGACCGCCCAGCTCAGCCCGTCGCGGCCGCCGACCCGGCGGCCGACCACCCGGACCGCGCCCGCGGGCAGCGGGTGATACGTCGTGTACGCCACCGAGCGGGTCACCCGGGTACGGACCTGGTCCGGCAGCTCGCCCGGCTCGAGCAGCAGGAACGACACCTCGGGGCCGTCCACCAGCACGGTGTAGCCGTCGCGTTCCACCAGCACCTCGGCCGGGGTGATCCGCAGCTCCCGCCCGGACCAGGCGGCCTTGTGGATCTCGTGCCAGCCGAGCCGCTCGACCGCCGACGGCAGCCAGAGCCCGTGGTTCGTGGCGACCACCACGCGGTCCGTCCCGGCCGTGTCGCCGACCGCGGACCAGGCCAGGATCCGCTCCTCGGCGGCCAGCGGGGGCCGGGAGCGCGCCGGGAGCACGGGACGCCGTCGGAAGAGCTTCACAGTCCACCTGCTGCCTGGTCACGCAGGGCCCGTGCCTGCTGTTCGAGCGAGAAGAGCTCCCCGGCCAGAGCCAGGTACTGGTCCTTGTTGGTGACCGGGTTCAGCCGCTGCACCTTCGACTTGAGGTCGCGGATGCGGGTGGCGAGCGCCCCGCCCTGGAGCCGGGCCAGGGTGACCTGGACGTAGTACGGGTCGGCCTGACCGTCCACGTACAGCGGCTCCACGGCCAGCTCGCTGACCAGCATCTGGCCGCCCATGTCGGGGCAGGCGTCGCGGACCTTCTCGATCCAGACGACGCCGCCGGTGGACGAGGCGGCGCCACCGGCGTGGGTGATCGCCTCCCGGATGGTCTGCAACATCTGGTCGCCGTAGTTCTCCGGGCCGACCGCGTCGAACATCGGCCCGGCCAGCACCGGCTCCTGGAGGGCCAGTTTCAGCGCCTCCCGCTCGACCAGGCGCTGCGGGGAGTCGGCCGCCGCCTGCTGCCGGGTGGACCGTGGTTCGGCCTGCTCGCCGCGCAGCGCGTTGTTCACCGCACGCTGGACCGGATCCAGGTCCATGCCGAGGTCGCCGGCGAGCTTTCGCGCGTACTCCGGGCGTTTCTCCCGGTCTTTGATCTTGGCGACCAACGGCGCCGCGCGGCGCATCGCCTCGACGCGGCCCTCCACGGTGTCCAGATCGAAGCGGGAGATGGTCTGCCGCAGCGCGAAGTCGACCAGCGGTTCCCGGCCCGCGATCATGTCGCGGACCGCCAGGTCACCGCGGGCGAGGCGCAGCTCACAGGGGTCCATGTTGTCCGGCGAGACGGCGATGAAGGTCCGCCCGACGAACCGCTGGTCCTCCTCGAAGGCCCGCAGCGCCGCCTTCTGCCCGGCCGCGTCGCCGTCGAAGGTGTAGATGATCTCGCCGGTGAAGCTGTCGCTGTCCATCAGCAGGCGCCGCAGCACCTGGATGTGGTCCACGCCGAAGGCGGTGCCGCAGGTCGCCACGGCGGTCGGCTCGCCGGCCTCGTGGCAGGCCATCACGTCGGTGTAGCCCTCGACGATCACCGCCCGGCCACGCTTGGCGATCTCCCGTTTCGCGTGGTCGAGGCCGTACAGGACATGCGATTTCTTGTAGATCGGCGTCTCGGGGGTGTTCAGGTACTTCGGGCCGTCGTCGTCGTCGAACAGCCTACGGGCGCCGAACCCGATCACGTCGCCGCCGAGGTCCCGGATCGGCCAGAGCAGCCTGCGCCGGAACCGGTCGATCAGCGAGCCGGAGCGGGCCGGTTTGGCCAGCCCGGCGGTGGTCAGCTCCTCCGCGGTGAAGCCCTTGAGGCGCAGGTGCTTGCTGAGCGAGTCCCAGCTGTCGGGGGCGAAGCCGCACCCGTACCGTTCCGCGGTGTCCCGGCCGAAACCCCGCTCGGCCAGGAACTCGCGCGCCTTGCGCGCCCCCGGCGAACCGAGCTGGTCGCGGTAGAACTCGACGGCGGCGGCGTGCGCGGCGATGAGCCGCTGCCGCTGCCCGGTCTGTGGGCGCGGGCCGGCCGGAGCGCCCGGCTCGGTGTCGTAGCGCAGCTGGATGCCGGCCTTGCCGGCCAGGCGCTCCACCGACTCGATGAACGACAGGTGCTCCGCGTCCATCAGGAACTTGATCGCGTCGCCGCCCTGCCCGCACCCGTGGCAGAAATAGACATTACGGGCGGGTGAGACGTTGAACGACGGAGTCTTCTCGTCGTGGAAGGGGCACAGCCCCTTGAGATTGCCACCGCCCGCCGATCGCAAAGTGACCGTCTCGCTGATCACCTCGACGATCGAGGTCCGGTCGCGGACCAGTGCGATGTCCTCGTCCTTGACCCTGCCCGCCACGGCATACATCCTGCCTCGCGCTACCGGCGGCCCGCCAGCAGGGTCCGGTGCCACGCCACCGCGGCGTGGTCGGTGAGCGACGCGACCTGGTCGATCACCACGCGCAGTGCCGCGGCGTCGTCCGCGGCGGCCGCATGAAGCGGCCGGAAGAGCGGATCCAACCTCTCCGGGGTACGGGTGAGCGCCTCCACCAGTTCGGTCAGGATGGTCCGCTGCCGCTCGTACCAGCCCTCGCCCCGGGAACGCATCACGTAGCGCAGCGCCATGCCCTTGAGCAGCGCACACTGGTCCCGGACGGTACGCGGGACGATCAGGTCGGCGTCGTACCGGCGCAGCGGCCCGGTGCCGTGCCGGCTCTGTGTGGCGCCCACCGCCGAGGCGACGAACCGGCCGGTCAGCACGCTGGTCATCCGTTTGAGGGCGACCAGGGACTGGTACCCGCCGTCGTAGCCGCGGACCCCCGCCACGGCCGGGTCGGCGAGCAGCCGGTCGAGAGCGCCGGCCAGTTCGCCGGGTGTCTCGGTGGAGTAGGTGGCGGCCACGTCGGCGCAGAGCGCGGCCCGCTCCCCCGGGTCGCGCAGCGTGTCCAGGTCGATGTAGCCGCCGTGCACCCCGTCCTCGACGTCGTGCACCGAGTAGGCGACGTCGTCGGCCCAGTCCATGACCTGCGCCTCCAGGCAGCGGCCCTCGTCGGTGCGCCCGTCGCGCAGCCACTCGAAGACCGGGCGGTCGTCGGCGTACACCCCGAACTTGCGGTAGCCCGGTTTGCGGAACCACGGGTACTTGGAGCAGGCGTCCAGGGTGGCCCGGGTCAGGTTGAGCCCGGCGCCGGGCTCCTTCGCCTCCAGACGGGTGATCACCCGAAGGGTCTGCGCGTTCCCCTCGAAGCCGCCGCACGGTCCGGCGGCCGCGTCCAGGGCGTCCTCGCCGTTGTGCCCGAAAGGCGGATGCCCCAGGTCGTGGGCCAGGCCGGCGACGTCCACCACGTCCGGGTCGCAGCCCAGCCGGGCGCCCATCTCCCGGGAGATCTGGGCGACCTCCAGCGAATGGGTGAGCCGGGTGCGCGGGAAGTCGTCCGACCCGGCGGTGTGCACCTGGGTCTTCGCGGCGAGCCGGCGGAACGCGGCCGAGTGCAGCACCCGGGCGCGGTCCCGCTGGTACGGCGTGCGCCCGTACCCGCTGTCCTTGGCGGGCTCGGCTGCCCACCGCTGAGCGTCGGCGGCCGTCATGATCCCCACCCTAGGCCGGATGCCCGCCGGTTCAGGCGCTGAGCACGCAGAACTCGTTGCCCTCCGGGTCGGCCAGCACCACCCAGGGCACCTCCACCTGGCCGACGTCGACCGGGCGGGCGCCCATCCCGACGAGCCGCTCCACCTCGGCCTCCTGATCGGCCGGGCGCAGGTCGAGGTGCAGCCGGTTCTTGTTCCGCTTGACGTCGGGACTCGTGCCGAATAACAGTCCTGGCAGCTCATCAGGGGTGCGGCGGATCTCCACCTCGTCCGGGGTCTCGTGGACGATCACGTAGTCGAGCGCCTCGGCCCACCATCGGGCCAGCCGCGCCGGGTCCGCGCAGTCCACCACGACCTGCTCCCACCGACTGGGCATTCCGCCTCCCGGGATCGACAGATGACGATCATGTTACGCGACCCGGGCGGGTGAACCGGGACGAAGCAGCGCACCGTGCGTGCGACGACGTCACTCGATGATTGCCCCAGGATGACAATCTGTGATTCCTGGTTCACCGGCGACCGCATCGATGCGGCGCCTGCTCACCGAACTGGGCGAGTCCGGCCGGACCGGCGCGCTGCACATCGGCGGCGTACCGGGTGGGGTGCTCTACCTGATCGCCGGCCGCATCTCGTACGCCGAGTCGCCCGCCTGCCCGGGCCTCGGCGAACGGCTGGTGTCGTCCGGCCGGCTCGCCCCGCAGACCTGGCGGGCCGTGTACGCGGAGGGCCGCGGCGGCCACCGGGTCGGCCGGGTGCTGCTGCGCGACGGCTGGCTCGGCCAGAACGAACTGTCCCTGCGGGTGGTGGCGGTCATCGCCGACGCCGCCCACGTACTGCTGCAACAGGCCGACGCGCCGGCCCGTTTCGTGCCCGGCGAGCGGCACTGGCTGGGCGAGGTGCCCGGCGTGGACCTCGGCTCGCCGGGCCATCTCACCGCGGCCCGGCTGCGTGCCGTGCCCGGTCCACGGCGGCCCCGGAAACGGGTCACCGCCACCGGACCATGACGCACAGAACGTGCGACTTGTAGTCGCACGGTCACCGGAGGATGGCCCACGGTGGCGGACGGGAAGGGTCTGACCGCCGACCGCAACGCTGAGGAGTGAAGTGCCCGGCGTCGACCACTGTCTACAGGAAGCCATGACGATCCCCGGCGCCGTCGGCGCCAGCATCGTCGACTACACCACGGGTTTCCCGGTCGCCACGACCGGGGCCGCGCCGAACGAGGACCACGAGGCCGCCGCCGCCGGAACGGCAGAGGTGGTCCAGGCCGCGAACAGCCGATCGCTGTTCGTCTCGGCCATACCGCACGACCTGTTGGAAGACCTGATCATCACCACTGCCGGGGGCTATCACCTCCTGAGGGTGGTCCAGACCGAATTCGACAGCCGCCTGGTGCTCTACGTGTGGCTGGACCGGATCCGCGGCAACCTCGCCGTGGCCCGCCGGAAGATGCAACGCCTGGCCGACGACTTGGTCGCGGCCCGATGACCCGATCCACTGACCACGAAGGAGCGATCGGTGGCCCCGACGAAGACCGCCGCGCCCGGCGACCTGCTCACGCGGGTCGCCGAAGCCCGGCAGACCGGAGCGCTGATGGTGGGTGGCCACCCCGGCGGCGCGGTCTACGTCTTCGAGGGCCGGGTCATCTACGCCGAGTCGCCGGCCGCGCCCGGGGTGGGCGAGCTGCTCACCTCGTCCGGGCGGCTCGCCGGGCGGACCTGGCAGAGCGCGCTCGACCTGGGCACCTCGACCGCCCGGGTGGGCCGGCTGCTGGTCGAGCAGGGCCACCTCACCCAGGGCGAGCTGGAGTTGTGCGTGCTCGGCGCGACCTACGACGCGGCGTACTTCGCACTCTCCGCGGAGTCGGCACCGGTCGAGTTCCTGCCCGGCGCCACCCACTGGCTGGGCGCGGTCGTACACATCGACGCGGCCGCGGTCAGCCGGGAGGTGCTCCGCCGGGTCCACCTGCTCGACGAGATCTTCCCGAACCGGCGAATCGACGTGGAGCCGGTCAGCCCGGTCACCCGCCCACCCCGGGCACGGGTGACGGTCACCGCCGCGCAGTGGGAGCTCCTGGTCCACGCCGACGGTCAGCGCACCCCGGCCGACCTGGCCCAACTGCTCGGCCGGGCCGGGTACGCGACCATCCAGGAGCTACGCCGGATGGCCGCGGCCGGCTTGATCGAGCTGCCCGAGACGCGGGCGGCCGACAGCCCCGAGTTCGTCCGGCTGCCGCACCCACGGGGGGCCTCGGCGCCGGTGGACCGGACCGCTCCGGCCGTACCGGTGATCTCGGGGGTGAAAGACCCGGAGGCGACCGCCCGGCACCCGCCTCCGAACAGCGACCCCCCAGCGGCCGCCGCGGCCGTGGAAAGCCCCACCGCGGCGAACCGGCCACCTCGCCTGGCCCGCCGGAAACCCGGCGCGAAGCTGCCGAAGGAACTGGCCACCGATAGCCCGCCGGTGCACCAGGGCACCGACGAGGTCCTGCTCAAGCGCATACGCACCGCACTGAGGGCACTGCGGTGACGCGCGCACCCCCGACCAGCCGAAGGAGCGAGGAGAGGATGACGGTGGATCCGGCGGTACTCGAGGAACTCGGCCGCCTGCGCACCAGGGTGCCGGAGTTGTCCGGCAGCGTGCTCGCCACCGCGGACGGGCTGGTCGTCGCGCACGACTCGCACGGCATCGAACCGGACACCCTCGCGGCCCTGGCCGCGGCCCACCTCGCTCTGGCCCGGCGTTTCGCGCACGCGGTCAATCACGGTGAGCTGCGGGAATCCGTGGTGGAGTGCGACGGCGGCTACATCACCTCGTACACCGCGGGGCCCAACGCCCTGCTCACCGTGGTCACCTCGGGTGACGCGAACCTCGCCATGGTCCATCTCGAGGCGCGGCGGTGCGTACGCCGGCTGATCCGCATCCTCGCCCTGGACACCGCGCCGCAACTGCGGCCGGAGATCCCCACACAGGCCGGTCCATCCACTCCGCTGGCCCGGCGGACCCCGATGGCCACCCTGCCGAACAACGTCGCCCGGCGCCGCCAGGCGACCGGCTGACCGTTACACAACCCATCCCACCGCAACGGAGGAACGAATCCCATGCCCGACATGGACACCGCACTCAAGGAAATCATGGAGATCGACGGCTGCATCGGCGTCGCGCTCGTGGACCACACCAGCGGCATGGCCCTGGGCACTCTGGGCGGCGGGAAGGACCTCGACCTGACGGTCGCCGCCGCGGGCAACACCGACGTGGTACGCGCGAAGCTGCGCGCCATGGAGATGCTGAACCTCTCCGAGAAGATCGAGGACATCCTGATCACGCTGGATACGCAGTACCACATGATCCGGCCACTCACGAGCCGCTCCGGGAAGGGCCTCTTCCTCTACGTGGCGCTGCGGCGTGACCGGGCGAACCTCGCGATGTCCCGGCATCAGCTGCGCCGCATCGAGAACGACCTCGACGTCTGAGGCACGAGGCGTGATCGCCACCCCTGGCGGGGAGGGCCGGCACCGCCCTCCCCGCCCCCCGGCGGCGATTCGTGAACAAGGTTTCCGGGACGTAAACCCTTGCCGTCGGATCGAGGCGCGTGCATCCTGTTTTGCAGCGCTGCAAAGGGTGTGCCAGCACCCTGCGCTTCCGTCTGTGAGGACCCGTGAAGATACTCGGTGCTCTGCTCGCCGCCGCACTTCTGATCACGTCACCGGCTGTGCCCGCCCACGCCGCGGCACGGACGAACCCCGACCCCGTCGCCCACGACCCCACCCTGATCAAACAGGGCCGCTACTACTACGAGATCATCACAGGGGACAGCGGGACCCGGACCTACCTGCCGATCCGCCGCTCCACCGACCTGATCAACTGGACCTACGCCGGCACCGTGTTCGACACCCCGCCGGCCTGGGTGGTCGAGGAACTCGGGGTCACCCCGGCCGACTTCTGGGCGCCGGACATCAACTACTTCGACGGCGTGTACCACCTGTACTACGCGGCCTCGTCGTTCGGCACCAACAACTCGGTGATCGGCCTGGCCACCACGAAGTCCCTGGCGAACCCGCGCTGGGTGGACCGGGGCATGGTCCTGCGCACCACCAGCGGCGTGGAGAACGTCAACGCCATCGACCCGGACGTCAGCTTCGACCGGGCCGGCAACGCCTACCTGTCGTACGGCTCGTTCTGGGACGGGCTCCGGATGCGGCGCCTCGACGTCACAACCGGCCTGCTGTCCACCACGGACACCACCGAGTACCGGATCGCCTCCCGCAACGGCATGGCGATCGAGGGCCCGTCGGTGACCTACCACGGCGGCTGGTACTACCTGTTCGTCAGCTTCGACTTCTGCTGCCGGGGTGTGAACAGCGACTACCGGGTGATGGTCGGCCGCTCCCGGGCGATCACCGGCCCGTACCTGGACAAAGACGGCGTGGCCCTCACCGAGGGTGGCGGCTCGCAGATCCTGGCCGGCTACAACGACTTCGTCGGTCCCGGCCACGGCGACGTCTACGGCGACTTGTTCGCCCACCACTACTACGACGGCGCGGACGACGGCGACCCGAAGGGCTCGATCCGCCGGATCCGGTGGGCCGACGGCTGGCCACAGCTGTCCGACCCACTCAGCGGCAACCGCGGCCACGGACACGGCCCGGCGTACGTGCAGCTGATCCACTCCGGCAGCGGCGCCGCCCTGGCGAACGCCACCTGCGGCTACGAGGGCGCGGACATCACCCTGGCCACCGCCGACGGCAGCGACGCCTGCCAGCAGTGGCAGCTCATCGACCGCGGCAACGGCTTCGTGAGCCTGACCAACCGCAGGAGCAACAAGGTGGCCGAGGTGGCCGCCTGCATCGACGCCGACGGCGCCCGGGTGGCCCAGTGGGGCTGGCTGGCCAACGACTGCCAGCGGTTCCGGCTCGCCCCGAGCACCGAGGGCTGGTCCCGGATCGTCAACCCGCTGGCCGGCCGGGCCCTCCAGCCCGCCGGCTGCGGCGGGGCGGGTTCCGCGGTGCAGACCTTCACCGCCGGTGATGACTGCCAGGACTTCCGGATCCAGCCGGTCGGCGACGTGCTGCTCACCGATCTGGACAACACCCGGCTGATCGGAAAGCGCTGGCGGTTCACCCACACGGCTGACGGCTGGTACCGGGTCACCGACTCGTTCAGCCGAACGGAGCTCGGCGGCACCCTGTGGCGCATCGAGGCCCTGGCCACCGGCGGCTATCGTCTGGCCGGACAGACCGGGCAGACCCGGGAGGTTCGGCTGCTGACTCCGTGACCGTCCGGCCGCTCGGCGGTCACGGCGCCGGGGTCCTGGCCGGGAACCAGGACCCCGGCAACTACCATTCCCTCCCATGGCGGCCCGGGACATCATCGAGGCGGTACGGTCCGGGGCACTCGATCACGAGGACGCGCTGGACGTACTGACCGGCGCCCCGTCCATCGAGGTGGACGCGGCGCTAGCAGGAGCATTGAGCGGCGAGTTCGGCCGCCTCTTCGGCAACGGCTGGCAGCCGGCCGAACTGCACCGCGCGGTCGCCCGGCGCGGCAACCCGATCCAGGCCCGGCTGGTCGCCGACGCGGCCCGGGACTACGCCCGTGGGAAAAACCCGGTCGACGAACGCTGGCAGGCCCAGGCGGACGCGCTGCGCACCCCCGAGGGCCGCCGGCCGGACCGGATCGCGGTGCTCGACGCATCCCTCGCCCTGCTCGCCGAGCTGCGGCGGATGCCCCGCATCGACATCCTGATCCCGGCGCCCGGCACCCCCCTGACGACCGTGCCGCACCACGGTGACCAGCGCATCCTCGACCGGGTCCGGGCACTGCTGGCCAAGGCGGAGGCCACCGACTTCCCGGCCGAGGCGGAGTCGTACAGCGCCAAGGCCCAGGAGCTGATCACCCGGTACCGGATCGAGGTGGTCGCCGCCCCGGCGGTGGACGTGACACCGTTCGCCCGGCGGATCGGGGTGGACCACCCGTACGAGAGCGAGAAGGCCGGTCTGCTGGACGCCGTGTCGCGGGCCAACACCTGCCGCACGGTCTGGTCGCCGGAACTGGGGTTCAGCACGATCTTCGGGTTCGACGCCGACATCGACGCGGTCGAGCTGCTCTACACGTCACTGCTGGTCCAGGCGAACCGGGCGATGGTGCGGGACGAGAAGAACGTCCGCAAAGCCCGGTTGAAGGCGTTCAAACGGTCGTTCCTGGTCGCGTACGGCGTACGCATCGGAGAACGGCTGCGGCAGGTCACCGAGCGCGAGATGACCGGCCACGGCGATCTGCTCCCGGTCCTACACCGCCGCGAGGTGCAGGTGCACGAGGCGATGGACCGGGCGTTCCCGCGCACGGTCCGGGCCCGCGGCAGTCGCGTGGAGAGCCTGGAGGGCTGGGAATCCGGCCGCGCCGCCGCCGACGAGGCCGAATTGCGTTGACGGCGCTTCGTGCCTGCTGGGCGGCGGCCTGACGTCCGCTCCGAAATTCCGCGATCTTGGATGTTTCGCCCCCGGATCCGGTGGTGAAACGTCCAAGATCGCACTGAGCCGGGCGGCCGGTCAGCCGCCGGACTCGTCGGTCTCGGCGCCCTCGGGGACGGTGTCGTCGTCGCGGCTGTCCAGCCAGCCGTGCGGCAGGGAGACCTTGCCGGGCGCGTTGACCCGGCCACGCGGCTGGCCCAGCGCGTCGGCCGGGAACGGCACCGACGGGTCCAGCCTGGCGAGCAGGTCGTCCAGCTCGGTCAGCGAAGAGATCATCGCCAGGCTGCGGCGCAGGTCACCGCCGACCGGGAAACCCTTGAGGTACCACGCCACGTGCTTGCGGAAGTCGGCGCAGCCGTGCCGCTCGTCCTCCAGCGCCTCGACCAGCAGCTGCGCGTGCCGGGCGATGATCTTCGCGACCTCGCCGAGGGTGGGCAGCACCGGCTGGTAGTTCGCGCCCTGGGTGAAGGCGGCCTCCAGATCGGCGAAGAGCCACGGGCGGCCCAGGCAGCCACGGCCCACCACCACGCCGTCGCAGCCGGTGTGCTCGACCATGCGGAGCGCGTCCGAGCCCTCCCAGATGTCGCCGTTGCCCAGCACCGGCACGTCCAGCGCCTGCTTCAGGGTGGCGATGGCGTCCCAGTCGGCCTGACCCGAATAGCGCTGCTCGGCGGTACGGGCGTGCAGGGCGACCGCCGCCACGCCGGCCTCCTGCGCGGCGAGGCCGGCTTCGACGTACGTCAGATGGTCGTCGTCGATGCCCTTGCGCATCTTGATGGTGACCGGGATGCCGAACGGCTTGGCCGCCGCGACCGCCTGGCTGACGATCCGCCCGAAGAGCCGCCGCCGCCAGGGCAGGGCCGAACCGCCGCCGCGCCGGGTGACCTTGGGCACCGGGCAGCCGAAGTTGAGGTCGATGTGATCGGCGAGGCCGTCCTCGCCGACCATCCGCACGGCGGCCGCCGTCACGTCCGGGTCCACGCCGTAGAGCTGGAGGCTGCGGAAACCCTCGTCCTCGGCGAACGCGATCATCTTGAGCGTCTTGGGGATCCGCTCCACCAGCGCCCGGGTGGTGATCATCTCGCAGACGTAGACACCGCCACCCTGCTCCCGGCAGAGCCGCCGGAAAGCCACGTTGGTGATGCCCGCCATCGGCGCGAGCACGACAGGCGGGTTGACGGCATGGTCGCCGAGCATGAGCGGTGCAATCACGGGTCCTAGGGTGACACGCCATGCCCGGCGACCTCGAATCGCCTACTGCCGAGGGCCCTGCTCGATCAACCGATCCAGCATCCCGACGATCTGCTGAACCCCGTCTTGAAGGCGCTGCACGTCGAGTGAGACCCGCGCGAGCGCTCCGGCGTGCTGCTTGTGCATCGCGGTGTGCCTGTCGAGGATCGCCGTTTGTTTCGCCAGCGCGGCGATGTGCTCGGATTGGGTGGTCACCAGGGCCTGCATGAACTCTTCCATGGTGGGCAACGCTGTCTCCAGGGGTGAAAGGTAGCCTTGCTTTCACCACCCACGGTATTGTCACTGAGCAACCTGTCGCAAGTCACCTGGAAGAGTGACAACGGGCGGGGCCTCTGGCAGAGTCTGGGGTATGGAGAACGGTGCGCAGAGCCCACGACGGCTGATCGCGGTCTTCGAGTCCCCGGTGTCGGAGATGCTGTTCCGCTTCGGGGTGGAGCTGGGCTTCCAGACCGTGCTGGTGGAGCCGGACCCGACCCGGCTGGGCGGCACGCCCCGGCCGCACGGTGACACCTACGTGGGCGATCTGTCGGCGGCGGCGCCGGACGAGCACACCGACATCCTGCTGACCGACCATCACCGGCCGGAGATCGGCGCCCTGCTCAGGGAGGCGCTGGACGGGAAGGCGCGCTGGATCGGCATCCTGGGGAATCCACGGCACGAGGGCCCGCATGTGGCGGCGCTGCGCGAGCTGGGCGTGCCGGAGGACGAGATCGGGCGGGTGCACCGCCCGGTCGGGCTGAACATCGGCTCGCGCACCCCCGCCGAGATCGCCGTGGCGACCCTGGCCGGGTTGATCGCGGACCGGAACAGCCGACCGGGCGGCTTCGAGTTCTAGATCCGGTGGATCAGCAACCCGGCAGGCGCTTGATCAGGTAGTCCTCGATCTGGTCGAGGGAGACCCGCTCCTGCTTCATGGTGTCGCGGTCGCGGACCGTCACCGCGTTGTCGGTGAGGGTGTCGAAGTCGACCGTGACGCAGAACGGGGTGCCGATCTCGTCCTGGCGACGGTAGCGGCGGCCGATCGCCTGCGAGTCGTCGAACTCGACGATCCAGCGCTTGCGCAGGTCCGCGGCGAGCCCCTTGGCCTTCGGCGACAGCTCCGGGTTGCGGGACAGCGGCAGGACGGCGACCTTGACCGGCGCGAGCCGCGGGTCGAACCGCATGACCGTGCGCTTGTCGACGCCGCCCTTGGTGTTCGGGGCCTCGTCCTCGTCGTACGCCTCGAGCAGGAACGCCAGCACCGCGCGGGTCAGACCGGCGGCCGGCTCGATGACGTAGGGCACCCAGCGCTCGCCCTTCTCCTGGTCGAAGAAGGACAGGTCGACCCCGGAGTGCTTCGAGTGCGTCGACAGGTCGAAGTCGGTGCGGTTGGCGATGCCCTCGAGCTCGGCGAACTCGGTGCCGCCGAACTGGAAGCGGTACTCGATGTCGACGGTCCGCTTCGAGTAGTGCGAGAGCTTCTCCTTGGGGTGCTCGTAGAAGCGCAGGTTGCTCTCGGACAGGCCCAGGTCGCGGTACCAGTTCCAGCGCTGCTGGAGCCAGTACTCGTGCCACTCCTCGTCGCTTCCGGGCGCGACGAAGAACTCCATCTCCATCTGCTCGAACTCACGCGTACGGAAGATGAAGTTGCCCGGGGTGATCTCGTTGCGGAAGCTCTTGCCGATCTGCGCGATGCCGAACGGCGGCTTCTTGCGGGCCGCCGTGGCCACGTTGTTGTAGTTGACGAAGATGCCCTGGGCGGTCTCCGGGCGCAGGTAGTGCAGGCCCTCGGTGCTCTCGGTCGGGCCGAGGTAGGTCTTCATCAGGCCGTTGAACATCTTCGGCTCGGTGAAGGTGCCCTTGTTGCCGCAGTTCGGGCAGTTCAGCTCCTGGAGGGAGGCCGGCAGCTTGCCGTTCTTGGCCTCGAACGCCTCTTCCAGGTGGTCGGCCCGGAAGCGCTTGTGGCAGGACTGGCACTCGGTCAGCGGGTCGACGAACGCGTCGAGGTGACCGGAGGCCGCCCAGACGTCGCGGGCGAGGATGACCGCGGAGTCCAGGCCGACGATGTCGTCGCGCTGCTGGACCATGGTCTTCCACCACTGCCGGCGGACGTTCTCCTTCAGCTCCACGCCGAGCGGACCGTAGTCCCAGGCCGAGCGGGTTCCTCCGTAGATCTCGCTGGAGGGGAAGACGAAGCCCCGGCGCTTGGCCAGGCTGACGACGCTGTCGATACGGTCGGCAGGCATGTGCGGTTTCCTCCTACGCCGGCTGGGTGTCGGCGGGGAAATTCGTAAAGGACTGGACGAAAAGCGAGGTTACTCCCCGAGGTCGCACACCTCGAACTTGCCCGTCTTCTTGTTCTGCCCGAGCAGGGCCTCCTGCCGCGCCGAGCCGCCGTCGGGGTAGAGCAGGTCGACCGGCACGACGATCCGCACCCCGAGGGCCAGCTCACCCAGCCGGTACGAGGAGAACGGCTCGCTGGCCGACATCCGGGCGACGTAGTCGACCTGGCTCTCGCTGTCCTTCGCCTGCTGGCAGAGCTGTTGGTACGCCCCGTCGAAGTCGCGGTCCTGGAGATCGTCGAGGTACCGGCTGACGACGACCTCGGCCTGCTCGTCGAGCGCGTTGCCGAACGCGGTGAGGAACCCGCCGGCGGCCACCGCTCCCGCGCCGCAGATCAGCACCAGGACGCCCGCGGTGATCCCCAGGCTCGTCCCGATCCGCTTGCCCCGGCCCTCGACCGGAGGCGCCGGGAACGGCGGGTGCACGCCCGGGCCCGGTGGTGGAGGTGGAACGAGACTCATGTCCACAGCCTAGTGTTCAGCGCCAGGGTTCGGCCGCCCGGTCGCTCGCCGTGATCACCACGTCCCCGCCGGGGGCGGCCTCGGCCAGGGTCTCGAAGGCGGACGGCTCGTCGAGGGAGAGCGCGAGCAGCGGGGTGGCGGACACCTTCACGTCGAACGCCCCGAGCGCCCGCCGGTAGGCTCCGACCGACTCCCATTCGGTGACCAGGATCCACCCGGCCGGGTCCTCCAGGGCCCGGGTCAGGCGGCCGGACCGGTAACCGGACGTGCGCGCGAGGGCGGCGAGCGCGGCGTGCGCCTGTTCCCGGAAGACGTCCTGCGTTTCCGGTGGGACCGAGAAGCGGTTGAGCACCAGCATGTGACGAGGGTACGCACGCGCGACAGGAGCCACTGTGACACCGTCCTTCCTTCACCGGCTGGCCCGGGTGAACCCGACCACGGCCTTCGTCGGCGCTCTCGTCCTGCTGATGGCCGGGCTCTTCCTGCCCGGGATCGTGGGCGCCCTGCTGCTGGGCGTGCTGGCGGCCGGTCTGGCCGCGCTGACCTTCACCACCTGGCCGGTGCAGTCAGGGATCACCAGGACCGTACGGCTCGTCCTGTTGAGCGTTCTGGTGGCCGCCGTGGTGGCGAAAGCCCTGTGAAACCATGCGGCTTTGACAATCATTGTCATTATCGACCACAGTTGCCGTCATGATGCGCCGCCTGATCCCCGCCGTAACCCTGCTGACCGCGCTGACCGCGCTGACCGGGTGCGGAGGGGGCTCGGCCAACGGTGACGACGGCAAGCTCTCCGTCGTGACCGCCTTCTACCCGCTCCAGTTCATCAGCGAGCGGGTCGGCGGCGACGCGGTCCGGGTGTCGACCCTGACCAAACCGGGCGCCGAGCCGCACGACGTGGAGCTCACCGCCAGCCAGGTCGGCCAGGTCGCCGACGCCGGCCTGATCGTCTACCTGAGCGGCTTCCAGCCCGCCGTGGACGACGCGATGAAGCAGAACGGCGGGGACCGCGGTTTCGACGCGGTGGGCACGGTGCAGCCGCTCACCGCCGAGGAGGCGGACGCCCACGCCGAGGAGGAGCACGGCGCCAACGACCCGCACGTCTGGCTGGACCCGGAGCGGCTCGCCACCATCGCCGACAAGCTGGCCGAGCGGCTCGGCAAGGCGGACCCGGCGCACGCCGCCGACTTCACCGGCCGGGCCGCCGCGCTGCGCACCGAGCTGACCGCCCTGGACGGCGAGTTCAGGACCGGCCTGGCCAACTGCGCCCGGCGTGAGCTGGTGACCAGCCACACCGCGTTCGCGTACCTGGCCGACCGTTACGAGCTGACCCAGATCGGCATCACCGGCATAGACCCGGAGACCGAGCCGTCCCCGCAGCGGCTGGCCGAGGTGGCCGCCGAGGCCAAGGAGCACGGCACCACCACGATCTTCTTCGAGACGCTGGTCAGCACGAAGGTCGCCGAGACGATCGCCCGTGAGGCCGGCGCGCAGACCGCCGTTCTCGACCCGATCGAGGGTCTGACCGACGACAGCGCGGACTACTTCTCGGCGATGCGTGCCAACCTGACCGCATTGAAGCTCGGTCTGGAGTGTTCATGAGCGTTGTGGTGGAGGTCAGGCACTTGGCGGTCGGTTACGACGGCCGCGAGGTGCTGCGTGACGTCTCGCTGAGCGTGGCGGCCGGCGACGTCGTCGCGGTCCTCGGCGCCAACGGGTCGGGGAAGTCGACCCTGATCCGGACGATCCTCGGCCTGGTCCCGCTGCGCCGCGGCGAGATCGACCTGTTCGGGGTCGCCCAGCGCCGGTTCCGGCACTGGGAGCGGATCGGGTACGTGCCGCAGCGGCTCGGCGCCGGCAGCGGCGTGCCGGCCACCGTCGGCGAGGTGGTGGCGTCCGGCCGGCTGGCCCGGCGCGGCGTCTTCCGCTTCCCCGGGTCGAAGGACAAGGCGGCGGTACGCGACGCGCTGACCGCCGTCGGCCTCCTGGACCGGATCGGTGACCCGGTGACGACCCTGTCCGGCGGTCAACAGCAGCGGACGCTGATCGCCCGGGCGCTGGCCGGTGAACCGAACCTGCTGGTGCTGGACGAGCCGAACGCCGGCGTGGACGCGGCCAGCCAGGAGGCGTTCGCCGCGGCGCTGACCCGGTTCGCCGGCGACGGCGGCACGATCCTGCTGGTCCTGCACGAGCTGGGCCCGCTGCGGCCGCTGATCGGGCGGACCGTGGTGGTGCACGACGGCCGGATCGCGTACGAGGGGGCGCCTCCCGAACCGGCCGGGCACCACGCCGAGCCCGGTCACGAGCACGTGCACCCGCACGCCGACCAGGCCAAGCCGGCCATCTGCGAGTGGGCGCCCACCGAGGGGACGAAGGCGTACTGATGGACCTGCTCACCCTCCCCTTCATGCAGCGCGCCCTGGTGGCCGCCGTGATCATCGGCCTGGCCGCCCCGTCGCTCGGCATCTACCTGGTGCAGCGCCGCCTCTCGCTGATCGGTGACGGGATCGGCCACGTGGCGCTCACCGGTGTCGGCGTGGGCCTGCTGACCGGCAACTCGCCGGTGCTCACCGCGGTGCTGGTGGCGACGGTCGGCGCGGTCGGCGTGGAGCTGATCCGGGAGCGCGGCCGCACCTCCGGCGATCTGGCGCTGGCCATGCTCTTCTACGGCGGCATCGCGGGCGGGGTGCTGCTGGTCGGCCTCTCCGACGACGCCGGCAACAGCAACCTGATGCAGTACCTGTTCGGGTCGCTGCTCACCACGTCGCCGGAGGATCTCGCGCTGATCGGCGGGCTCGGCGCCGCGGTGCTGGCCGCCATGCTGGTGTTCCGCCCGGCGCTCTTCGCGCTCTGCAACGACGAGGAGTACGCGCGGGTCAGCGGCCTGCCGGTGCGCACCCTCAATCTGCTGCTCGCGGTGACCACGGCGGTGACCGTGACGATCGCCATGCGTACCGTCGGCCTGCTGCTGGTGTCCGCCCTCATGGTGGTCCCGGTGGCCGCCGCCCAGCAGGTCACCCGTGGTTTCCGCAGCACCATGACGCTGGCCATGCTGATCGGCGTGCTGGCGGCGGGCGCGGGCATCGTGCTCTCCGCCGAGGTGGACACCGCGCCCGGCGCGACGATCGTGCTGCTGGCCCTGGCCGCGTTCGTGGCCACCGCCGTGGGCGGCGCCCTGGCCCGCCGGTTCCGGCGCGAACGCGAGCGCCCGCCGGCCGCCACGGAGCCACCCGATGTCGTCCTGCATGTCTGACGACACGCCACCTGTACGGTTGGCGCAACGATGACGACCACCGGTTACGAGGCGTACGAATCCGCGGGGGCGCTGTTGCGCGCGCTCTCCGCACCGATCCGTGTAGCCATCGTGGTCGAGTTGGGCGTGGGCGAGCGCTGCGTGCACGATCTGGTGGAGAAGCTCGGAGCGCCGCAGCCGCTGGTCTCCCAGCATCTGCGGGTGCTGCGGGGGGCCGGCGTGGTGCGGGGTGTGCGGCGTGGCCGGGAGATCGCATACTCCCTGGTGGACGAACACGTCGCCCATATCGTCACCGACGCCGTGAGCCACGCCAGGGAGAGCCGACAGTGAACGCCGAGAGCACCACCCGCAACACCCGGCAGCGCAGCGCCGTCAGCGCCGTCCTCGCCGAGACCGAGGGCTTCCACAGCGCGCAGGATCTGCACGCGATGTTGCGCGAGCGGGGCGAGCGGGTCGGGCTCACCACGGTGTACAGGACGTTGCAGGGCCTGGCCGACGCCGGCGAGATCGACGTCATGCGCCCGCCGGGCGGGGAGCACCTCTACCGGCGGTGCAGCCAGGGGCACCACCACCACCTGGTGTGCCGGTCGTGCGGGCGGACGGTCGAGGTGGCCGGCCCGGCGGTGGAGTCCTGGGCCGACAAGGTGGCCGGCCAGCACGGCTTCGTCGACGTCTCGCACACCATGGAGATCTTCGGCACGTGCCCGGAGTGCGCCGCGAAAAGCTGAGTGCGACGCTTCCGGTGTGAAGCCCTATGCGGACCGATTCCCCGTCGTTCTTCGCCAACTGATCACCGACGCCCTCGTGGTGCTCTGGGTCTACCTGTGGATCCGGGTGGCACTGTGGATGAACGACGTGGTCGAGAAACTGGCCGTGCCCGGACAGAAACTGGAGAGCGCCGGCAGCGGCATCGCCGACAACCTGGCCGACGCGGGTGGCAAGGTGGGCCGGGTGCCGGTCGTCGGTGACGATCTGACCAGGCCGTTCACCGGCGCCGCGGACGCCGCGCGGGCGATCGCCGACGCCGGTCACGAGCAGCAGGAGATCGTCGGACGGCTGGCGCTGATCCTGCCGCTGATGGCGGTGGCCGTACCGTTGGCCCTGGTCCTGTTTCTGTGGCTGCCGCTGCGGCTGCGCTGGATGCGCCGGGCCGGGATCGCGGCCGCGGTCCGCGACGACGCGGCCGGCCGTGACCTGCTGGCGCTGCGCGCGCTGGCCGGCCGCCCGCTCAGCGAGCTGACCAGGCTGGGCCCGGACATCGCCCAGAGCTGGCGGGCCGGTGACGCGGCCGCCGTCGAGGCGCTCGCCGAGCTGGAGTTGCGGGCGCTGGGCCTACGGGTCCACCGGCGCTGAGCCGTCCTCGTCCTCACCCCATTCGCGGTGGGCGAACGGCAGGATGGCCCAGAAGGTCAGGAACCAGCCCGCGGTGACGACGGTCAGCGGGATCGCCCACATCCAGTCCAGCAGGTAGTCGGTGATCAGCAGGACGCTGCTGACCATCGAGATCAGCATGAAGGCCAGGCCGCCGGACGCCATCCTGTGGGCGTGGCGGACCAGTTCCGGTTTGCGGCCCTGCCGGAACAGGGCGCGGTGGAACGCCACCGGCGAAATGATCATCGCGGTGGCGAACGCCGCGCTGATCAGCGCGACGATGTAGGTCTCCTTCTGGAAGGCGGTGGCCTTCGGGAATCCGCTGCTGAACGGCAGGGTCAGCAGGAACGCGAAGAGGATCTGCACTCCGGTCTGCGCGACCCTGAGCTCCTGGAGCAGGTCGCCGAAGTTGCGATCCCAGCGCTGTTTCTCCGTCTCACGGGGGGTGTGGTGTGTATCGACCGCCATGCCGTTGGGGCGTTCCCCGCCGCAGGATCCGTCAAACGCCGATCCGCGCCAGGACGGCGTCGGCGAGCTCGCGTGGCGCCTGTTCGGGCACCCAGTGGCTGACCCCGCGCATGGCCACCATCTGGTAGTCGCCCTGCGCCCAGTCCCGGGTCCGCAGCGCGGCGGTGAGCCCGACCACCCCGTCCTGGTCGCTCCACACGTAGGTGGTCGGCACGGTCACCACCCCGAGCCCGGAGTACTGCTCGCTGGTGACGGCCCGGTACCAGTTGAGCCCACCGGTCAGCCGGCCCGGCTCGCGCATCGCCGCCACGTACTGTTCGGCGCGCATCCCGATGGGGCGCAGCATGAGCCGCAGGAGGAACGAGTGCCGGGCGGACAGCACCTTCTCGGCGATCGCGGAGCGGAACAACCCGAAGTAGGCGAGCCGGGCCCGCTGGGAGGGCCGGACCCGGATGGCGAGCAGCAGCGCCCGCGGGTGCGGCACGGAGATCGCGGTCAGGGTCCGGACCCGGTGCGGGTGGTGGACGGCCAGTTGCCAGCCCACCTGGGCGCCCCAGTCGTGGCCGACCACGTGGGCGCTCTCGACCCCGAGGGCGTCGAGGACGGCGATGGCGTCGTCGGTGACTTCCGACATCCGGTACGCCTCGACCGCCGTGGGCCGCGCGCCGGGCGAACATCCGCGCTGGTCCAGGGCGTAGGTCCGCAGCCCGGCCTCGTGCAGACGGGGCAGGATCAGGTCGAACTCACGGGAGTCCTGCGGGAATCCATGGAGCAGGAGGACCGGCTCGCCGTCCGCGGGTCCCCCCTCGTGCACATCGAACGTCATGCCCCTGGCCTTGACCTCGATCACGTGATCACTACCTCCCTGTGCCGCGCTGCTACCAGGTGTTACGGTCATCGAAGCACATCCACCGAGGCCCTGCCGCGACAGCGGCCGGGCTTCGATCCGACAGGGGAGCGCACAGCGCTGAGAGTGCGGGCGACCGCAGACCCTCGTACCTGATCTGGGTAATGCCAGCGCAGGAAGTTCGGTCCTCTCCAGCCGCGTCGTGCCCGGGCACCGCCGCTCGGGTCGCGGCGTGCGTCTCCTCCCGGTGTCCGCTGGGAGGCGTACATGAAAGACAACAACCCGAACCGGTGGCGCACGATAGACATCGTGATCGCCTCGGTGATCGCCGTGGCGTTCGGCGTCATCTTCTGGGCGTGGGGCAACCTCTGGGTGATCACCGAGGGCGCCTTCGCCTTCTTCCCCCCGTCCCAGACCGTGCTGTACGGCGTCTGGCTGATCCCGGCCGTGCTGGGCGGCCTGATCATCCGCAAGCCGGGCGCGTCGCTCTACACCGAGCTGGTGGCGGCGCTCGTGTCCGGGCTGCTCGGCAGCACCTGGGGCTTGACCGTCGTCTGGCAGGGCCTGGCCCAGGGCCTCGGCGCCGAGCTGGCGTTCGCGGCGTTCCGCTACCAGTCGTTCAAGATCGGCACCGCGCTGCTGGCCGGCACGTTCACCGGTGTGAGCGCGGCGATCTTCGACTTCTTCGTGTGGAACTCGGAGACCGCCCTCTGGTCGTACCGGATCCCGTACGCGCTGATCACCGTCCTGAGCGGCACCGTGATCGCCGGCCTCGGCTCCTGGGCGCTGGTCCGGGCGCTGGCCCCGACCGGTGTGCTGGACCGGTTCGGAGCCGGCCGCGAGCGGGCAACCATCTGATTCATGAGTGAGGTTCGGCTTCGCGGCTTCGGGTGGCGGCACGCCGGTCGCCGCGCCTGGGCGGTCCGCGGGCTGGACCTGGAGATCCGGCACGGCGAGCGGGTGCTGCTGCTCGGTCCCTCCGGGGCCGGCAAGAGCACCCTGCTCGCCGCCCTCGCCGGCCTGCTGCCGGAGGACTCCGGCGAGTCCGAGGGCGCCATCGAGATCGACGGGCTGGACCCGCGCAAGGCCCGCGAGCGGGTCGGCATCGTCTTCCAGGACCCGCAGACCCAGCTCGTGATGGCCCGCAGCGGCGACGACGTGGCGTTCGGGCTGGAAAATCGGGGGGTGCCGGCCGGCGAGATCTGGCCACGGGTGTCCGACGTACTGGATCGCGTCGGTTTCCCGTACCCCGTCAACCGGCCCACCGCCGCGCTCTCCGGCGGTGAGGCGCAACGTCTCGCCCTGGCCGGGGTTCTGGCCCTGCGGCCCGGACTGCTGCTGCTGGACGAGCCGACCGCCAACCTCGACCCGGCGGGCGCCGCGCTGATCCGGGACGCGGTCGCCCGGACCGCCGATCCCTCGACCACGCTGATCATCGTGGAACACCGGGTGGCCGAGGCCCTTCCGCTTGTCGACCGGGTCGTGGTCCTGGAGCCGGGCGGTGGCGTGCGCGCCGACGGCACGCCCGAGCTGATCTTCGCCGCCTACGGCGACAAACTCGCCGGCGAGGGCGTCTGGGTGCCGGGGTTCAGCACGCCGCCGGTCAAGGCCGCCACAAAACCGACAGACGATCTGGTACGCGTGACGCGCGCCGAAGTCACGAAACGCCTCCCACCCGTCTCGCTGTCCGCCGGAGCGGGCGAGGTGGTGGCCGTGACCGGGCCCAACGGCGCCGGCAAGTCCACGCTGGCGCTGCTGCTCGGCGGGCTGCTGGCGCCGACATCCGGCCGGGTCGAGGCGTTCGGTGACCCCCGCCCGCCGCACCGCTGGCGGGCCGCCACCCTGACCGGGCGGATCGGGTCGGTCTTCCAGAACCCGGAGCACCAGTTCGTCACCGGGCGGGTCACCGACGAGCTGGCACTCGGCCCGCGCCGGCTGGGCCGCACCCCCGAGCAGATCCGCCGCATCGTCGACGACCTGCTGGACCGGCTGCGGTTGACCCGGCTCGCGGAGGCGAACCCGTACACCCTCTCCGGCGGGGAGGCCCGCCGGCTCAGCGTGGCCACCGCGCTGGCCACCGCGCCCCGGCTGCTGGTGCTCGACGAACCCACCTTCGGCCAGGACCGCCGCACCTGGCAGGAGCTGGTCGAACTGCTGGCCGGGCTGCGCGACGACGGTCACGGGGTGGTCGCTGTCACGCATGATGACGCCTTCGTCCGTACCCTCGCTGATCGCATCGTGCCCCTCGGGGAGCCGGCGCCGGACCCGCTGCCGCGGAGGTCTCGTCCGTGAGCCTGTCCGTCGAGCCGATCGCCGACCCCGGCGCGCCGCTGGCCCGCCGCAACCCGGTCGCCAAGCTGGGCGCCGCGCTGCTGTTCACGCTGCCGCTGATCCTGTCCGTCGACCCGTTCACCCCGTCCGCGGCCCTGGTCGTGGAGCTGCTCGTGCTGCCGTTCTTCGGCATCCGGATGCGGCTGCTGGCCCGCCGGCTGACCCCGCTGCTGATCACCGCGGGTGGCATCCTGGTCACCATGGTCCTGTTCGCCGGGGAGCGGACCGGGGCCACCGTGGCGTCGCTCGGACCGTTCGACATCACCACCGGCGTGCTGGCCACCGCGGGCGCGCTGGTCCTGCGGATCTTCGCGATCGCGCTGCCCGGCATCGTCGTCTTCGCCACCACCGACCCCACCGACCTGGCCGACGCGCTGGTGCAGAACGCGAAGGCCCCGGCCCGGTTCGCGATCGGGGCGCTGGCGGCGTTCCGGCTGGTGCCACTGCTCGGGAGCGAGTGGCGGGCGCTCACCCTGGCCCGGCGGGCCCGCGGGGTGGACGCCGGGCGCAATCCGCTGGCCAAGCTGCGGCTCTTCGCGTCGACGGCGTTCGCGCTGCTGGTCGGGGCGCTGCGGCGCGGGGTGCGGCTGTCGGTGGCGATGGACGCCCGCGGGTTCGACGCCGGCGTCCCGCGTACCCACGCGCGGGTACAGCACTTCACGGCGCCCGACGGGGTCCTGCTGGCCGCCGCCCTGCTGGCCGGGCTGACGATCCTGGCGGTCACCGTGCTGCTCGGCCACTTCAATCCGATCATCGGCTGACAGGCCCGGCCCGCGGACCTGGAGCGCCTTCGCCTTCGGCAGGATGATCGTTCGCTGGACGGACACGAAATCGACAACGGGCGTTGTCCTGATGGGACGAAGGTGTCGCCCATGGGTCACGGCCACGATCATTCGCACGATCACTCGCATGACGCAGTCTCCGAGAACGATCTTCCGGAGGCTCTCGATCTCTCCGTTCCCACCGCGGAACTGTCATCCTCCGACGCCACCCGCCGCAGCTTCCTGCTCGGCGCCGGACTCCTCGGCGCCGGGGCCGCCGCCTCCGTACTGCCCCACCCGGGCGCCGCCGCGGCTCACGGCGCCTCCCCGCAGACCGCGCAGGGCGGCTTCCGCTGGCTCGCCGGCGACCATCACATCCACACGCAGTACAGCTCGGACGCCCAGTACCGGGTGATCGACCAGGCTCGGCACGGGCACGCGTACGGCCTGGACTGGCTGGTCATCACCGACCACGGCAGCGCCACCCACGCCAAGATCGGTGTGGACAAGGTCAACCCGGACATCGTGAAGACCCGTGCCGAACTCCCCGGCCTGCTCACCTTCCAGGGTCTGGAGTGGAACATCCCGGCCGCCGAGCACGCCACCGTCTTCGTGCACCCCGGCCGGAACGAGGTCGAGGTCCTCAAGCAGTTCGAGACCCGGTACGACGGCTCGCTGCTCCCGTCGACCAACACCGCCGCCCAGAACGAGGCCATGGCGATCGCCGGCATCCAGTTCCTCGGCGAGCAGGTGAAGGCCCGCAAGATCGACGGCGCCCTGTTCTTCGCCAACCACCCGGCCCGGCGCGGCATCGACTCCCCGCACGAGATCCGCAACTGGCGCGACGCCGACCCCACGGTCGCCGTGGGCTTCGAGGGCGCGCCCGGCCACCAGGCCGCCGGCATCCCCGCCCCGAACGGCCGGGGCGGCGCCCGCGGCTACTACGACAACAGCCCGTCGGCCGCGTCGTTCCCCGGCTACCCGCTGGAGAGCTACCGCACCTGGGGCGGCTTCGACTGGATGACCGCCACCGTCGGCGGCCTGTGGGACAGCCTCCTGGCCGAGGGCCGGGCCTGGTGGATCACCGTCAACTCGGACAGCCACGTCAACTACCTGGACCAGACCGAACGCGGGCCGGGCAGCGACTTCAACGCCAACGGGAAGTACAACGACCCGGTCTACAACGGATCGATCAACACCCAGGCCGGCGACTTCTGGCCCGGCTACTACGGCCGCACCAACGTGGGTTCGGCGTCGTTCTCGTACCGGGCGGTCATGGACGGCCTGCGCTCCGGCCGGGTCTGGGTCGACCACGGCCGGCTGATCAAGGCGCTGGACGCCCGGGTCCGGGTCACCGGCGACCGCCGCTGGTCGACCGGCACCCCGCTCGGCGGTGTCCTCCAGGTCAGGCGCGGCACCTCGACCGAACTGGTCCTCGACATCGACCTCCAGGACGTGCCGAACTGGGCCGGGTTCATCCCGGTCCTCAAGCGGGTCGACGTGATCGTCGGAACGGTCACCGGGCCGGTCACCGACCGGGACGCCTTCACCGCCCCGGACACCAGGGTGGTCAAGTCCTTCGAGGTGTCGAAGACCTCCGGGAAGATCACTTTCTCGTACGACCTGGGCCGCCTCGACAAGCCGTTCTACCTGCGGGTTCGCGGCACCGACGGCAACCGCACCCAGCCCGGCCTGCTCGGCGCCTCGGTCGACCCGTACGGGCCGCAGCTCGACGTGAGCGGCGCCGCCGACCCGTGGGGCGACCTGTGGTTCTACACCAACCCGATCTGGGTCCTGCCCCGATGAGTCAGTCGGTTGCCACCGCCCGGATCATCGGGGTCAGCCTCGGGCACCGGACCCTGGCCGAAGCCGACCACTGGATCATGGAGCTGACCCCGGCGCCGGTTCTGGCCTGCACCCACCTGGTCGCCACGCCCTACCCGCACGTCGCGATCAGCCTGCTCACGGCCGCCTCGTTCGAGACCGGCCCGGAGCTGGCGACCGCCGCCGGGGAGGCCGCCGCCGGGCGCGACGGGCGGGCCGTACGGTTCCCCGGCGTGGAACGGCTCACCGGCGAGCTGACCGTGAGCGAGATCCTCCAGCGCAGTTCCATCTCCCGGGTCGAGGTGCTGGGCGGCGGCCCGGCCGACCCGGCGACCGTGGTGGAGACCGGCGACTTCGTCCGCCCGCGGTTCCGGGCCGGCGAACTGGTCCTGATCACCGCCCCGGCCGCGGGCGGCCGGCTGATCCCGTTCGAGACCCGCAACCCCACTCCCTGCTGCGCCGACCACTGATCGCAGAGCGGGACGGGACGTGTGCGATGCCCGGCCACGCCGGGGCTACCCCTACTGTGGGTCGCATGTCTCGTCCCCCCTTGCGACAGCTCTTGGCCGAGGCCCGCAGTGGCGTCCTGGTGTTCAGCATCACCCCGCCGCGGAGCCACGCCACCGAGGACCGGATCAGCGAGATCGCCGAGGTCACCCTGAAGCGGCTCGGCGCGCTCGACCTCGACGGCCTGATCCTGTACGACATCGACGACGAGTCCGACCGGAACCCGGACGAGCGGCCCTTCCCGTACCTGCCGACCCTCGACCCGGCGCGCTACTACAGCCGGCATCTGGCAGCCGGCTGGCGGGAGCCGGTGATCATCTACCGCTGTGTCGGCAAGTACCCCGAGGACGAGTTGCGGGGCTGGCTGGCCGGCGCCGGCGATCAGGTGCTGACCGTCTTCGTGGGCGCCTCCTCGGGCGGCAAGCCGGTGCACACCGGTCTGCGCCGGGCCCAGGAGCTGCGCAACGAGGTCCGCCCCGACCTGCCGCTCGGCGCCGTCGTGATCGGCGAGCGCCGCGACGAGCACCTGCGCATGCTGGCCAAGCAGGAACGGGGAATCGGCTTCTTCGTGACCCAGGTGATCTACCACCTGAACGACACGAAGAACCTGCTCAGCGACTACTACCTGGAGTGCCGCGAGCGCGGCGTCGACCCCCGGACGGTGATCTTCACGCTGTCGCTGTGCGGCTCGCTGAAGACCCTGGAGTTCGTCCGCTGGCTCGGTGTGGACGTGCCCCGCTGGCTGGAGAACGCGATCCGCCACTCGCCCGACCCGCTCACCGAGTCCTACCGGCAGTGCATGCTGATCGCCCGCGATCTGATCGACTTCTGCGAGCACCTGGGCATCCCCTACGGCTTCAACATCGAGAGCGTCTCGATCCGCAAGGCCGAGATCGAGGCCACCACCGAACTGGCCGCCGAGGTCGCGACCCTCCTCGACCGTCAACGCTGATCGATCTCGGCCAGCTCCTCGGCGGTGAGTGAGATCCCACCGGCGGCGATGTTCTCCTCCAGGTGAGCGACGTCGCCGGTGCCCGGGATCGCCAGCACATGCGGTCCCTGATGCAACGTCCAGGCGAGCCGCACCTGATGCCCGGTGACCCCACGCCTCCGCGCGATCCGCCACTCCGGCCCGGCGTCTCCCGCCGCCACGCCGCTCTCCCGCGTCGACCCGGCGATCGCGAAGAACGGGACGAAGGCGATCCCGCGGGCGCCGCACTCGCGCAGCAGATCCTCGTGCCGCCGAAGATCCGCGGCGAAGGCGTTCTGCACGCACGCCACCGGCGCGATCCGCTGGGCTTCGTCGAGTTGCTCGACGCCGACGTTGGAGATCCCGAGATGGCGGATCAGCCCTTCCGCACGCATTTCGGCCAGCGCCCCGAACCGCTCGGCGAACCTCTCCCGATCCCGGGTGATCCTCAGATTGACCAGGTCAAGAGCCTTCACCCCGAGCCGGCGCAGATTCTCCTCCACCTGCCGGCGCAACTGCTCCGCGGTGATCGCCTCACCCCAGCCACCATCGGCCCGCGGGTCCGGCCCCACCTTCGTGACGATCATCAAACCTTCGGGGTACGGGGTGAGCGCCTCCCGAATCAGCTCGGTCGCATACCGAACCGGCCCGTCTTCCCCGTCGAGAATCCCGCCCGGCGAGAAGTAGAAGGCCGCCGTATCAATGTGATCGACCCCGAGTTCGACCGCCCGGCGCAGCACCCGAACAGCCCGCTCCCGATCGGCCCGCACGGTGAGCCGCATCGACCCGAACCCCATCCGATTGACGAACGTGTCCCCGAGCTTCCACCGCCCGGCCACTGACGCATCGATTCGCTCCACTGTCACCCGGCGAAGCTACGCCCCGCCCCGGGCTCCCACACTCGGCCGCGCTCCCGATACCGGCGAATCGCCATCCCTGGTAGTTTTCAGACAGAGCCAAGCCCTCAGTTGACCGACCCGGGCTCCGCGATCCACCGCACCGGCTGCCCGGTCACCTCAGCAACCTTCACGAAGTCACGGTCGTAGTGCAGGATCGTCATCCCGTGCGCCTCCGCCGTGGCCGCCAGTAACAGATCGACGGGGCCGGCGGACCGGTGAGCGCCGCACCTGGTGAGAAGCTCCTGAACCTCAGCCGCCCGATCGAAGATCACATCAGGCATGAACACCCAGTTGTACCGATCCCGAATGGTCGACTCGATCTCCTTTCGATGGTCGACCGACCGGGCGGCGAAGAAGATCTCCAATTCTGTCAGTGGGCACACCGCCAAGGTCCCCGCAGCGAACCATGGGCGCCATGCGTCCCGCAGGGCGGACTCGCGGGCGAGCCGAACGTATGCACTGGTATCCACCAGGTACTTCGCTGTCATCGGCGGTAGTTCCGTTTGTCCAGCAGCTCGTCGAAATCGCCGGCCTGACCCATCCGACCGAGCTCTTCGAGGGCCTCGACTCTCTGACGGACGGCGACGATCTCGCGAAGCGCCGCGTTGACCGTGTCACCCGCCGTCGTCGTACCCAGGATTTTCGCGGCCTCCATCAAAGCCCGCGCATCGATGTTCATCGGCTCATCCACCACGGCGACCCCCATGAAACCACTTCCCTCCAGGGTAGTGCACTTTGCTCGGCGCAACGTGCTTAGCGCCTAGGGTAGTCGTACGCATTGATCGACTCAAGCGCGAGCCACCTGGAAGGATGAGCGGATGCTGGTTGCCTTCTCCGTCACGCCCATCGGGTCCGGGGACTCCGTCGGCGACGCCGTCGCCGAGGCGGTCCGGGTGGTTCGCGCCTCCGGTCTGCCGAACCGGACCGATGCCATGTTCACCACGATCGAGGGCGAGTGGGACGAGGTGATGGCCGTCGTGAAGCAGGCCGTCGACGCCGTCGCCGCGGTGGCCCCACGAGTCAGCCTGTCGTTGAAGGCGGATGTCCGGCCCGGTGTGACCGGCGCGCTGACCGCCAAGGTGGAGCACATCGAGCGGGTGCTGGCCGAGTGAGGCGCCTGGTGATGTGGGACATCGACTACACCCTGCTGCGCGGCGGCGGGGTGACGACGCGGGCCTGGAAGGCGGCGTTCACCGAGGTGACCGGGGTGGAGTGGCGGGACACGCCGAACTTCGGCGGGCGGACCGACACGGACATCTGCACGGAGGTGTTCGCGTCCCACGGGGTCACCGACTGCACACCGGAGCGGTTCTTCGCCCGCTACGTCGAGGTGGTCCACGAGATCCGGCACGAGTTCGCCGAGCAGGGCGCGCTGATGCCGGGCGTCCGTGCGGTGCTGGCCCGTCTGGCCGACGACCCGGGGGTGGTGCAGACCCTGGTGACCGGCAACGTCCCGCAGGTCGCCGCGGTGAAACTCGCCGCCTTCGGGCTGGGCGGCGAGTTCGACGCCGAGGTGGGTGGTTACGGCACCGACCACGCGGTCCGGGCGGTCCTGGTGCGCCGCTGCCTGGAACGGGCGCAGGTCAAGTACGCCGAGAGCTTCCACCCGGTGGTGATCGGCGACACGGTCCACGACGTGACCGCGGCCCTGGCCAACGGGGCGGTCGCGGTCGCCGTGGCGACGGGCCGCACCGCCGCGGCGGAGCTGGCCGCGGCGGGCGCGCACGTGGTGCTGCCGGATCTGGCCGACACCGACGTCGCGGTGCGGGCGCTGACCCGGCAAAAGGCTACGTCGGGCTGACCGGGTTGGGCAGGGCCCCGCCGAAGCGGCGGTCGCGCTGGGCGTAGAGCTCGCACGCATACCACAGGTGGCGGCGGTCGAAGTCGGGCCAGAGGGTGTCGAGGTAGACCATCTCCGCGTACGCCGACTGCCAGAGCAGGAAGTTGGACGTACGCTGCTCGCCGGACGGGCGCAGGAACATGTCCACCTCCGGGATCTCCGGGTGGTAGAGGTAGCGCGCGATGGTCTTCTCGTTGACCTTGTCGGCCTTGAGCTTGCCGGCCGCCACGTCCCGGGCGATGGCCGCCGCCGCGTCCGCGATCTCGGCCTGGCCGCCGTAGTTGACGCAGAACTGGAGGGTGAGCTTGGTGTTGCCGCGACTCATCTCCTCGGCGGTCTGCAGCTCCTGGATGACGCTCTTCCACAGCCGGCCGGCCCGCCCGGACCAGACCACCCGCACGCCCAGATCGACCAGCTGGTCGCGGCGGCGGCGGATGACGTCCCGGTTGAAGCCCATGAGGAAGCGCACCTCCTCGGGCGAGCGCTTCCAGTTCTCGGTGGAGAACGCGTACGCCGAGAGGTAGGGGATGCCTATCTCGATGGCGCCCTCGATGGTGTCGAAGAGCGAGTGCTCCCCCTGCTCGTGGCCCTTGGTCCGGGCGAGCCCGCGGTCCTTGGCCCAGCGGCCGTTGCCGTCCATGACGATCGCCACATGCTTCGGCAACGCGGCCGTGGGCAATTGGGGTGGCCGGGCGCCGGAGATGTGTGGGGTGGGCGGACGCGGGCTCAAGGGTTCAACTCCCGTCGATCGACAAGCGGGAGCGAGCGCAGCGCCCGCTCCATGTGCCATTGCAGGTGGGCGGCGACCAGGCCGCTGCACTCGCGGCGCACCGCGGCCTCGGCGGCGTCCGCGACGGTCCAGTCGCCGGAGGTGAGTGCGGACATCAGGCCGAGGGTGGCCGGGCTGGGGTGGGCGGCGCCGGGTGGGCGGCAGTCGGGGCAGACCGCGCCGCCGGCCGGGACGGCGAAGGCGGCGTGCTGCCCGGGGGTGCCGCAGACCGCGCACTCGGTGAGCGCGGGGGCCCAGCCGGCGAAGGCCATGGCGCGCAACAGGTAGGCGTCCAGCACCAGACCGCCCAGGTGCTCGCCGGCCGCCAGGGCTTTCAGCGCGCCCAGGGTGAGCTGGAAGAGCCGGAGCGCGGGCTCCTGCTCGACCGGGGTGAGCCGCTCGGCGGTCTCGCAGATGGCGCTGGCCGCCGTGTAGCGCGGGTAGTCGGTGAGGAAGCTCTTGCCGAACAGGGTGACCGCCTCGACCTGGCTGACCGAGTGCAGCGAGCTGCCCAGCCCCTCGGGGGAGCCGGCGAGTTGCAGGTCGATGTGACCGAACGGCTCGAGCCGTGCGCCGAACCGGGAGTTGATCCGGCGGACCCCGCGGGCGACGGCACGCAGCCGGCCGTGGCGCCGGGTCAGCAGGGTGACGATCCGGTCGCTCTCGCCCAGTTTCTGCACACGGAGCACCACCGCGTCGTCGCGGTAGAGCTGGCGGCGGTATCCGGCGGGCACCCCGCCATTCTGCCCGGTACCTACGACAGACCCTGACCCGGATCTCAGGGTTGACTCCGGGGCGGAACCCGATGGCTTTCCGGGACGGCGGAAATAGGTTCAACCCATGAGCCGAAGAGTTGCCCTGATCCTCGCCGCCGTCACGGTGGGCGGCACCCTGGCCGGTTGCGACGGCGCGGTGGGCGCGCGGCTGACCTTCGAGGACACCGAGACTGTCAAGATCAACGAGATCGTGCTCTCCGGCCGGCACAGCGACGTCCGGATCACCGGCAGCGAGACCGCGACCGAGACGACGATCCGGCGGATCATCACGGGCGACAGCGATCCGGGCACCACCTACCAGCAGAAGGACGGGGTGCTGACCCTGACCTCCGACTGCGGGCCGGACTGCGGCGTCGACTACGAGATCACCGCACCCGCGGCGGTCAGCGTGCGCGGCGAGCTGACCTCCGGCGACGTGGGCCTGATCGGGGTGGGCCCGGTCGACATCCGCCTCACCTCGGGGGACGTGATGGTGGACCACGGCACCGGTCCGGTGAAGGTGCGGGCGACCTCGGGCGATCTCAACGTGGTGGGCCGCTCCGAGGTGACCCTGGATGCCCAGTCCGGCGATCTCGGCGTGCTGAACGCCGCCGGCCCGGTCACGGTCCGCACCACCTCGGGCGACATCGACGTCCAGTTGGCCGAGGTGAACTCGGTGACCGCGGCGGCCACCAACGGCGACGTCCAGGTGATGGTCCCGCCCGGCGCCTACCAGGTCCGGACCGGCAGCAGCTCCGGCGATCGGGAGGTGGTCGGCATCACCGAGGACGCGAAGGCCACCCATGTGCTGGACGTGCACACCCGGGCCGGCGACGTCAGCATCATCGGGGGCTGAGCGTCACCGGAAGCCGAGGCGGAGGCTGAGGCTGAGCGTCACCGGAGGCTGGGCACCGGCTCGTGGGCGGCCGGTGCCGGGGAGACCGGGACGGGGACCGGCCAGCCGGGCAGCAGGGTGGCCCGGCGCCCGGCGGCCAGGTCCTCCACCCAGCCGACCGCGGCGGTCACCACGCCGAGCAGCAGGAAGACCACAGCCGTACGCCAGCCGATGCCGACCCAGCCCTGGACCGGCAGACCGTGCCGCTCGCCCCACTGGGTCACCGCGACGATCACCGGCACGTGCCAGAGGTAGATCGTCAGCGCCCGCGCGTTCAGCAGGGTCAGCACCCGGTGGTCGCGCACCACCGGCCGCACGCATCCGAGCGCGACCAGGATGAACGCCGCCGACCAGAGCGCGTTGCCGAGCGGGATGTCGTTGAGGTCGTAGCCCCGCGGCCCGGGGTGGGTCAGCACCCAGACGGCGGCCGGCACGGCGAGCCCGGCCGCGATGGCGAGCAGCCGTTTACGGCCGATCCGCTCCAGGTGACCGTCGTGGTGGGCGAAGCCGAGCAGCCAGGCCCCGCCGTACAGGGCCAGGCCGTGTGCCACCGGCGGCACGGTCGTCCCGGTCAGGGTGATCGCCAGCAGCGCCAGGAACGGTGTCAGCACGGTCGCCACCGGGAACCTGCGGTAGAGCGGCAGCGCCAGCGGCGACAGCAGCACCATCCAGAGGAAGTCCCGCAGGTACCAGGTGTGGCTCAGCCCCTGCATCCACCAGCCGGTCGCCTCCGGGGTGTCCAGGGGGAACCCCCAGAGCAGGAGCATCGGGTTCACGCTCGACGTGCCGGCGGCCAGCATGGTCGCGATCGCGATCAGGGCGATCACCCACAGCGAGGGCAGCAGCCGGCGGATCCGCCGCTCCACCGCCCACACCCCGAACCGGTCCAGGGAGGCCGCCATCAGCGAGCCGGCCAGGGCGAACATCACGGACATGGCCGGCAGGACCACGGTGAGCGTGGTCCAGCCGGTCAGGTGATAGACGACCACCCGGACGGTCGCCACAGCGCGCAGCAGGTCCAGGTACCGGTTTCGCATGGCCCAAGGTGTTACCCCCGGACGGGCAACCTGTGCAAACTATGGTGAACTTCACCATAGTTGGAAAATGTCCAAGTTTCGATTAAAAACCGAGCTTACGCAGTTGCTTCGGATCGCGCTGCCATTCCTTGGCGACCCGAACGTGGAGGTCCAGGTAGACCCGCCGGCCGATCAGGTTCTCGATCTCCGTACGCGCACGTGAGCCCACCTCCTTGAGCCGCGCGCCCCGGGTCCCGATGACGATCGACTTCTGGCTGTCGCGCTCCACGTAGAGATCCGCGTAGATCCGGGTGAGGTTGCCCTCGACCAGCATCTCCTCGACCATGACCGCGATCGAGTGGGGCAGTTCGTCGCGCACGCCCTCGAGCGCCGCCTCCCGGATCAGCTCCGCGATCAGCACCTGCTCCGGCTCGTCGGTCAGCACGTCGTCCGGGTACAGCTGCGGGGACTCCGGCAGGTACTTCACCATCACGTCGGTCAGGGTCTCCACCTGATGGCCGGAGACCGCGCTCACCGGGACGATCTCCGCGAAGTCGTACAGCTCGGAGACGTCGAGCAGGCGCTGCGCCAGGGTGGCCGGGTCGACCAGGTCGACCTTGGTGACCACCGCGATGACCTTGGCCTTCAGCTCGCTGATCTCCGACGAGATGAAGCGGTCGCCGCGGCCGATCGGCTCGTCCGCCGGGAAGCACACCCCGATCACGTCGGTCTCGCTCCACACCTCGCGGACCAGGTCGTTCAGCCGCTCGCCGAGCAGGGTCCGGGGGCGGTGCAGGCCCGGGGTGTCGACCAGGACGAGCTGCGCGTCCGGCCGGTGCAGGATGCCGCGGATGACGTGCCGGGTGGTCTGCGGCTTGTTCGAGGTGATCGCGATCTTCTGACCCACGATCGCGTTCGTCAGCGTCGACTTCCCCGCGTTCGGCCGCCCGACGAAACAGGCGAACCCGGCACGGTACACCCCATCATCACGCTTCGCGGCACTCGCGGCCTTGTGCCGGTGCTTCTTCGGCGAAACCCCTTTCCCGGTACGCGGTGAGCTGTCGGCAGAAGCAGCACCCCGTCCCTGGGAGCTCGTGGGAAGCCCGGCCTTACCCGTAGGTTTTCCATCACTCCCGCTACGACGGGGCGCGTTCGGCGTACCCGATGCGGTGGAAGCCCGGCCCGCGCCGGAGCCGCCGCGTGACCGCCCACCCTGCTCCGCGCCCTGCTCCGCGGCCCGGCGGGCCGCCCGCCGCTCCTGACGCCGCAGCTCGTTGCGCTCCCCCGCGGTGAGATGGCGCTCGTCCGCCGCCTTCTTCGGCACTTGAGCGTGTTGCGCGGCGGGCGCCTTCTTCGTGGCCTGACCACGCGGCGCGGCGGGCGCCTTCTTCGGAGCCTGACCACGCGGCGCGGCGGGCGTCTTCTTCGGAGCCTGACCACGCAACGCGGCGGGCGTCTTCTTCGGAGCCTGACCGCGCTTCTCCGGCTGGTCCGCCATCACTGGACCGTTCCGGCCAGCGCGCCGCTCGGGCCCGCCACGTGGATCGGCGCATCGGCCGCCAGGTCACGCACCGCGGCGTGGCCCGCGCCCTCCAGCTCGGTGGACTCGGTCACCACAGCTGCCGCCTCCAGGAGGGTCGCCCCGGACGCGGCCGCCTGCGCGACCGCCAGCTGCAACGCCGTCACCGAAAGGTGGGGCAGCGCGACGGTCGCCGCGGCGTAGGTGCGGCCGTCCTGATCACGCACCGCCGCGCCCTCGGCCGCGCCCACCCGGGCACGGGAGCTGCGCGCGAGGGTCACCAGTTTGGTGTCCTCGGCGCTCAGCGGAGTGTCACCGGCGCCCGGGACGGCGACGGCGGCGAAGGTCTGATCAGGCATCAGCGGGTTGTCTTTCCTCGTTCTCGGCAACGTTCTCATCGTCCTGCTCGGCGGCGGGTTCCGGCCGGGCCCGGCGCACCAGCACCGAGTCGATCCGGTTGCGCCGCCCGGCGGTGCCCTCGGCGATCAGGTGCAGGCCCCCGACCTCCGCCTTGGCGCCCGGAATGGGCACCCGGCCCAGCGTCTGCCCCAGCAGGCCGCCGACCGTCTCCACCTCGTCGGCGGGAAGCTCCACGCCGTACACCTCACCCAGGTCCTCGATCGGCAGCCGCGCGGCCACCCGCACCGCCCCGTCCTCCAGGTACTCGATGGGTGGGCGCTCGACGTCGTACTCGTCGGTGATCTCGCCGACGATCTCCTCGAGGATGTCCTCGATCGTCACGAGGCCGGCGGTGCCACCGTACTCGTCCACCACGATCACCAGGTGGTTGCGTGCCGCCTGCATCTCGGAGAGCAGGTCGTCGACCGGTTTCGACTCGGGCACGAAGTTGGCCGCGCGCATCGCCTCGGCCACCGCCTGGGCGGTCGCGTCGGGGTTGCCGTTCTGGGTGAGCCGGATGACGTCCTTGAGGTAGAGCACGCCCAGCACGTCGTCGACGCTCTCGCCGATCACCGGGATCCGCGAGAAACCCGACCGCAGGAAGAGGAAGAGCGCCTGCTGCAACGTCTTGGCCGCCTCGATCCACACCATCTCGGTCCGCGGCACCATCACCTCGCGGGCGATCGTGTCACCGAGGGTGAACACCGAGTGGATCATCTCGCGTTCGCCGTGCTCCACCACACCGCGCTGCTCGGCCAGGTCGACCAGCTCCCGCAGCTCCACCTGGCTGCCGAACGGCCCCTCCGGGAACCCCTTACCGGGGGTCACCGCGTTACCGATCAGGATCAGCAGCTGGGCCAGCGGGTTGAGCACCCGGCCGAGCCAGCGCACCAGCGGGGCGGTCGCCCGGCCCACCGCGTACGCGTGCTGGCGCCCGATGGTGCGCGGGGCCACCCCCACCACCACGAAGCTGACCACCGTCATGGCGCCCGCCGAGACCAGCGCGGCCCGCCAGCCGACACCCCAGGTGTCCACCGCGACCAGGGCCACCAGCGTGGTGGCGGTCAGTTCGCAGAGCAACCGCAGCAGGAGCAGCAGGTTCACGTAGCGGACCACGTCGGAGGCCACCGCCGCCAGCGCGCCCGCACCGCGGCTGCCCTCCCGGGCCAGCTCGGTGGCGCGCGCGTGCGAGACGGTGGCCAGCGCGGCGTCGGTCATCGAGGCCAGGCCGGCGAGCAGCACCAGAGCGACCGCGAGGAGGATCAGTTGCAGGTCCGGCAGCCCAGCCGACGCGGGGTCCACGATCAGCCGGCTTTACGCCCGGCGCGCCAGCTCTGCAGCAGCTTGTTCTGCAGGGCGAACATCTCGCGCTCCTCCTCCGGCTCGGCGTGGTCGTAGCCGAGCAGGTGGAGGGCGCCGTGCACGGTGAGCAGGTGCAGCTCGTCGGCGGCGGCGTGCCCGGCCGCGGCGGCCTGCTTGGCGGCCACCTCCGGGGAGAGCACGATGTCGCCGAGCAGGGCCGGCTCACCGGTGCCGGACTCGCCGGGGCCGTGGTCGACACTGCCCTCGTCCATCGGGAACGCGAGCACGTCGGTCGGGCCGTCGCTGCCCATCCACCGATGGTTCAACTCGGCCATGTACTCGATGTCGACGAGCAGGATCGACAGCTCGGCGAGCGGGTTGACCCCCATCTCGTCCAGGGCGTGCCGGGCAACCGCGAGGATCGCGTCGGTGTCGACCTCGACTCCCGACTCGTTGGCGATCTCGATGGACATAGTGGTGCGATTACCCCTTGCGAATCAGCGCCGGCGGCCCGGTGCCCGGCCACCGCTGGCGGCCCGGCCCGGCACGGCGTGGACGGATTGTGCCGACTGTTGTTCCTGGACGGCGTCGTAGCGCGCGTACGCGTCGACGATCTCGGCGACCAGCCGGTGCCGCACCACGTCGGAGCTGGACAGCTCGGCGAAGTGCACGTCCTCCACGTCGCGCAGGATCTCCCGCACGATCTTGAGGCCACTGGTCGTCCCGCCGGGCAGGTCGATCTGGGTGACGTCACCGGTCACCACGATCTTCGCCCCGAACCCGAGCCGGGTCAGGAACATCTTCATCTGCTCGGGCGTGGTGTTCTGCGCCTCGTCCAGAATGATGAACGCGTCGTTGAGCGTGCGGCCACGCATGTACGCCAGCGGCGCGACCTCGATCGTCCCGGCGGCCATCAGGCGCGGGATGGACTCCGGGTCGAGCATGTCGTGCAGCGCGTCGTAGAGCGGCCGCAGGTACGGGTCGATCTTCTCGGTCAGCGTGCCGGGCAGGAAGCCGAGCCGCTCCCCCGCCTCGACCGCCGGCCGGGTCAGGATGATCCGGTTGATCTGCTTGGCCTGGAGGGCCTGCACCGCCTTGGCCATGGCCAGATACGTCTTACCGGTGCCGGCGGGGCCGATGCCGAAGACGATGGTGTTCTGGTCGATGGCGTCGACATACTTCTTCTGGCCCAGCGTCTTGGGCCGGATGGTGCGCCCGCGGCGGGACAGGATGTTGAGGGTGAGCACCTCGGCGGGGCGCTCGGAGGTGTTCTCCTCGAGCATCCGCAGGGTGCGGCGGACGGCGTCGACGCTGAGCGTCTCACCCTTCTCGATCAACTCGATCAGCTCGGAGAAGAGGCGCTCGGCCGCCGCGTTCTCCGCCGGATCGCCGGTGATGGTGATCTCGTTGCCACGGACGTGCACGTCACTGTCGAGGTTGCGCTCGATGAGCCGGAGGATCTCGTCCTTGGCGCCGAGCAGGTTCACCATGATCTTCGGATCGCTCACCGAGATCTTGGTCTGCGCCCGCACCGGGCTGGTCGAGCCAGTGCTGGATTCGTTCGGCGTACCGGTCATAGGGTGGCCCGAAGGGCCTCCGCCACCTGCTCTCTTCTACTTCGCCACCACGGGTCGGGCGGCTCGCTCAAGGATCGTGCCATCCTATCCGCTCGGCCGCCCGCCCGCCGATGCCATTATCGCCGGTTGGTGGTTTCCGGCCCGTCGCTCGCCAGGCCGGAGTCGAAGCCCTCCTGAAGGCGGGTGAGCCGGTAGGTCGCCCAGTGCATCCGGACCACCGCCCCGCTGTCGTCGCGGGTGAGCCGCAGCAGCTCGCCGGCCTCCCGCCCGGAGACGGTACGCAGCACGCCGGGCCGGTCCGGCAGCGGCTCGAAGATCGCCGGCGGACGCCCGGCCGGCGCCTCGGCGGCCCGCGCCTGGAGCCGGCCGTCGTGCCAGGCGAAGACGAACTCCATGCCCTCGCTCCACCAGCGGCCGAGCACCGGCCGGTACGCGGGCGGCGCGGGCGGCGCGGCCCGCCACGGCCGGATCTCCGCCGGGTCCAGCTCGGCGGCGAGCCGCAACAGGTCGTGGACCAGCTCGTTGGTCTGCCCCGCGGTGCCGGACGAGCCGAGCACCGCACAGCCGAGCCCGCCCGGGTTGCCGTCGCCGCCCCGCCGGCCGTAGACACCGGCCAGGAAGCCGGGCATGGCGCCGTCATGGCCCACGTGCATGACCCGCTTGCCCTCCGGGACCAGGATCAGGCCGAGCCCGAACCCGGCCGCCCAGAGGCTCTCGTCGGTGGTGGTGAGCGGCCAGCGCATCTCGTCGACGGTGTCCGCGGCGAGCACCCGGCCGTCCGGGTCGGCGAGCTCCGGGCTGGCCAGGAAGGCGGCCCACTTCGCCATGTCGGTCGCGGTGCTCCAGAGCTGGGCGGCCGGGGCGACGCCGCCGACGTCGACCGGCGGCTCCGGGCGGGCCGCGTCGGAGTACGCGTCGACCAGGTAGCCGACGGCCGCGTCCGACGGCCGGCCGGCCGTGGTGTGCTCCAGGCCGAGCGGGGTGAGGACACGCTCGGTGAGGATCTCGGCCCAGGTGCCGCCGCGCAGGCGGGCGACCATCTGGCCGAGCACCGCCAGGCCGAGGTTGGAGTAGTGGAACCGCCGGGCGTTGGGCAGGACCCGCTCGGCCCGGTCCAGTTCGGCGAGCATCCGGCCGGCGTCGGGGGAGATCAGGGTGTCCCAGACGTCGCCGTACGGTTCCCGCTGGAACCCGGCGGTGTGCGAGAGCAGCCGGCGGACCGTGGCGTCGCCGTGCGCCGGCACGTCGAGGTACTCGGCGATCGGCGCGTCCAGGTCGACCAGGCCCTCGTCGCGGGCCTGCATGACCAGCACCGCCGTGAAGGTCTTGGTGACCGACCCGATCCGGAAGCGGGTGCCCGGCCCGAGGGGGTGGTCCGGGTTGCCGGAGTCGCCGACGGTGAAGACCCACGGCTCCCGGTCGGCGCGGTGCAGCGCCACCGAGAGCGCGGGTATCCGGCCGTCGGCCTGGGCCCGGCGGGCGGCGCGCTCGTAACGAGGACTGGGCGCGCTCATGCCATCACCTCCGCTTCGCTCCGGCGTCGGCATGAGTTCGAGACCGAGTTCGATGATTCGCTCGCAAGCTCACTCATAGCCGGGCCAGCATCGGTCCGAGCGGGGCACCGCCGACGACGTGCGCGTGCACGTGGTGGACCTCCTGACCGCCGTGCTCCCCGGTGTTGAAGATGACCCGGAAGCCGTCGGTCAGGCCCTCCAGCTCGGCGACCTTGGCCGCGGTGGCCAGCACGTCGGCGGCCGCGGCCGGGTCGGCGGCCAGCTCGATCACGTTCGCGTGGTGGGCGACCGGGATGACCAGGACGTGGCTGGGCGCCTTCGGGTCGATGTCCCGGAAGGCGAGGGTGGTCTCGGTCCGGTGCACGACGGTGGCGGGGATCTCGCCACTCAGGATGCGGCAGAACAGGCAGGTGTTTTCCACCTCATGGATCTTATGGCCGGGGGTGGGCTTAGATGGGCGTCGGAACCTCCGACACACTCCTGGGAGCGCTCTCATGACCGATCTCGACGACCTTCTCGGCCGGCTCACGCTGGAGGAGAAGGTGTCCCTGCTGACCGGACAGGACTTCTGGTCGCTGCCGGCCGTACCCCACATCGGGCTGCGGTCGCTGGTCATGTCGGACGGCCCGGTCGGCGTCCGGGGCACCGGCTACACCCCCGAGGACCCGTCCGTGGCCCTGCCCAGCCCCACCGCGCTCGCCGCCACCTGGGACACCGCGGTCGCCGAACGGGCCGGCCGGCTGCTCGGCCAGGAGGCCCGGCGCAAAGGCGTGCACGTGCTGCTCGGCCCGACCGTCAACATGCACCGCACCCCGCTGAACGGCCGCCACTTCGAGTGCTACTCCGAAGATCCGCTGCTGACCGGGGAGATCGCGGCCGGGTTCGTGGCCGGGGTGCAGGCGCACTCGGTCGGCACCACGGTCAAGCATCTGGTCGGCAACGACTTCGAGACCGACCGGATGACCGTGGACGTCCAGATCCCGGAGCGGGCGCTGCGGGAGATCTACCTGGCCCCGTTCGAGCGGGTGGCGGCGGCCGGCGGGTGGGGCGTGATGAGCGCGTACAACGGGGTCAACGGCACGCCGATGGCCGCCAACGGGCGCCTCCAGGACGAGATCCTCAAACGGGAGTGGGGCTTCGACGGGGTGGTCGTCTCGGACTGGCGGGCCGCCCGGGACACCGTGGCGGCCGCGCTCGGCGGACTCGACATCGCGATGCCGGCCATGGACAACCCGTGGGGTCCGGCGCTGGTCGAGGCGGTCCGCTCCGGAGCCGTACCGGAGGAGGTCATCGACGACAAGGTGCGCCGGGTGCTGCGGCTCGCCGCCCGTACCGGGGCCCTGGACGGGCACACCCGGCCCGCGCCGCCGCCGGAGGAGGACGGCGACGCGGTGGCACACGAGGTGGCGGTCCGGTCGTTCGTCCTGGCCCGCAACGAGCGCGCCGCCCTGCCGCTGCGGGCCGCCGACCTCACCCGGGTCGCGGTGATCGGCGCGCTGGCCACCGACGCGCGGGTGCTCGGCGGCGGCAGCGCCCAGGTCACCCCGCGGCACGTGATCTCCCCGCTGGACGGGTTGCGCGCGGCGCTGCCCGGAGTCGACGTGGCCCACGCGGTCGGCGCCGACCCGCGCCCGTTCCTGCCGCCCGCCCAGGGCCCGGACTGGGCGCCGTTCACCTTCTCCGCCGAGGGGCACGACTTCGGAGTGGAGACGGCCACCATCCGCTGGCTCGGCGACCCGCCCGGCGGCCTGCCGGTGGCCGCGATCACCACCCTCGAACTGCGTACCGAGATCACCCCGGCGGCCGGTGGCGAACACGTGCTGGCGGTCTCCGGGTTCGGCGCGTTCCAGCTGGTCGTCGGCGGCGAGACGCGCTACGAGGGCTCCCTGCACCCGCCCGGCACCGGCCGCGCCGACCTGCTGCTGCACCCGCGCGAGCAACGGTTCACCGTGAAGCTGGAGGCCGGCGTACCGGTTCCGGTGCTGCTGCGGCAGACCTTCGAACCGGGCATGGCCCACTCGGTCTCCACCACGCTCGGCCACCGGGCGCCCGGCCCGGACGACGACGGCCTGATCGCCGAGGCGGTCGACCTGGCCGCCCGCTCGGACGTGGCGGTCGTCGTGGTCGGCACCACCGAACAGGTCGAGTCGGAAGGCTTCGACCGCGTCTCGCTGGCCCTGCCCGGCCGCCAGGACGAGCTGGTGTCCCGGGTGGCCGCGGCCAACCCGCGCACGATCGTGGTGGTGAACGCCGGCTCGCCGGTGCTGCTGCCCTGGTCCGAGGAGGCGGCCGCGGTGCTGCTCACCTGGTTCCCCGGGCAGGAGGCCGGCGCCGCGCTGGCCGACGTGCTGCTCGGCGTCGCGGAGCCGGGCGGCCGCCTGCCCACCACCTGGCCGCGCCGGGAGGAGGACTGCCCGGTCCTGGAGGTGCGCCCGTCGGACGGCACGCTCGCCTACGGCGAGGACATCCGGATCGGCTACCGCGGCTGGTCGGCCCGCCCGCTCTTCGCGTTCGGTTCCGGTCAGGGCTACACCACCTGGGCGTACGGGGAGATCGCGCTCGAAGTCACCGGAGCACGGGTGACGCTCACCAACACCGGCGACCGCCCCGGCCGGGAGGTCGTGCAGCTGTACCTGTCGGCGAACCAGCCCGGCCCGGTGGACCGCCCGGAGCGGTGGCTCGCCGGTTTCGCCACCGCCTCGGCCGCCCCCGGAGAGACGGTGACCGTGAGGATCCCGCTGCCCGAACGCGCCTTCCAGGTGTGGGACGGCGGCTGGCGCACCGTTCCCGGCGACTACACGGTGACCGCCGCACACGCCCTCGACGACCCCCGCCTGACCGCCGGGATCACTGTCGACTGACCGGGATCCCGCCGGTTCCCGGGGCTTGCGACAGCCCTGGGAACCGGCTGTAAGGGATTACCAGCGGGTCAGGCGGCTGTTCAGGACGGCGAGGGCGGCCACGCCCGCGGTGGAGGTGCGCAGGACGGCGGTGCCCAGGCGGACCGGGGTAGCGCCCGCCTCGCGGAAGGTCTCCAGTTCGGCGTCACTGATGCCGCCCTCGGGGCCGACCACCAGGACGATGTCGCCCTGCTCCGGCAGAGCGGCGGTGGAGAGGCGCTCGGTGGCCTCCTCATGCAGCACGAAAGCGGCCGCCGCCCCGGCGATCCGGTCCGCCACCCGCTTGGTGGAGCAGTCGGGGTCGCCCGTCACCACCGGCAGCCAGGAGCGGCGGGCCTGCTTGGCGGCCTCCCGGGCGGTGGCCGTCCACTTGTCGCGAGCCTTGACACCACGGTCGCCGCGCCACTGGGCCACCGACCGGGACGCCGCCCAGGGCAGGATCTCGTCCACCCCGACCTCGGTCATCGCCTGCACGGCCAGTTCGCCCCGGTCACCCTTGGCGATGCCCTGCACGACGACCAGCCTCGGGTCGGCGGCCGGCTCCTGGCCGACCGCGCTGACCATCACCTCGACGCTGCCCCGCCCGACCGCGGTGACCTCGGCCCGGGCGGTGCCGCCGCGCCCGTCGGCGAGGATCAGCGCCTCACCGACCCGAAGCCGCTGCACGGTGGCGGCATGATGCCCCTCCGGACCGTCCAGCGTGTACGACGATCCGGCGGGCAGGCTATCGACCAGGAACAGCGGCGCGGACATCCCAGAGACGCTACCCCTCACCGGGATCCCGCACCCGGCCAGCACCGCCGACCACCCACAGACACCGGCGCCCGCACACAGAACCCACCGCGTGTGCGGGTGGGCACCCGATAACACCAGGGCCCGCGCACCAAGGGCGCTGCGTGTAGGTGGGGTGAGCGTTACCGCTCGCTCAGGTCACCGGGTGGTGGTGAGCGTTTTGGACGCGCCGGCGGCCAGCTCGCCACCGCCCGGTCCTCGGCGGGAGCGACGGTCCGCACCCACCACCCGGCTACGACATGATCTTGAATTTGATCTTGCCGGGGACAGCGCCGGGTGGTCGGGTGCGTAACTCTCAGTGGCCGTTGAAGGCGTCGCGCATCCGGCTGAAGAAGCCGCCCTGCTTGGAGAGCTCGGCCACGTCCTCGCCGCGGGTCTTGGCGAATTCGCGCAGCATGCGCTCCTGGTCGGCGGTGAGCTTGGTCGGCGTCTTGACGTCGAGGTGCACGAAGAGCTCACCGCGGCCCTGGCCGCGCAGGTGCGGGACGCCCTTGCCGCGGATACGCAGCGTGCTGGCTGGCTGGGTGCCCGGTTTGACCTCGATGTTCTCTTCGCCGTCGAGGGTCTTGATGGTCATCCGGGTGCCGAGCGCGGCCGCGGTCATCGGCAGGGTGACCCGGCAGTGCAGGTCGTCGCCCTTGCGCGAGTAGACGTCGTGCGGCCGCTCGTGGATCTCCACGTAGAGATCGCCGGCGGTGCCGCCGCCGGGGCCGACCTCGCCCTGCTGGGCCAGGCGGATCCGCATGCCGTCCTCGACGCCCGCCGGGATCTTGACGGTGAGCGAGCGGCGTGTCCTTATCCGGCCGTCGCCGGCGCAGGTCGGGCAGGGGCTCGGGATGACCGTGCCGTGGCCCTGGCAGTTCTGGCAGGGGCGCGCCGAGACGACCTGGCCGAGGAAGGTGCGCTGCACCGACTGGACCTCGCCGCGGCCCGCGCAGACGTCGCAGGTGGCCAGGTGGGTGCCGGGCGCGGTGCCGGCGCCGGAGCACTGGGTGCAGAGCACCGCGGTGTCGACGGTGATCGGCGCCTCCACCCCGAAGGCGGTCTCCACCAGGTCCAGCTCGAGACGCAGGATGGCGTCGGCGCCGGGACGGGTGCGCGGGCGCGGGCCCCGGGAGCCGCCACCGGCGGCCGTGCCGAAGAAGGCGTCCATGATGTCCTGGAAGCCGACGAACGGGCCGGCGCCGCCGGCGCCGCCGGGCATGCCGCCACCGGGCGCGAGCGGGTCACCGCCGAGATCGACGATCTGGCGCTTCTGGTCGTCGGAGAGGACCTCGTACGCCGCGTTGATCTCTTTGAACTTGTCGTGCGCTTCCGGATCCGGGTTGACGTCCGGGTGGTACTGCCGAGCGAGTTTGCGGTAGGCGCGCTTGATCTCGTCGTCGGTTGCCTCCCGGCTCACACCGAGAATTCCGTAATAGTCCTTGGCCACGGGGTTTGGAGTCCTCAATGTCTGCGCGAATCCGTCAATTCTGTGCCAACAGGTCGCCAACGTAGCGTGCCACTGCACGAACGGTAGCGATAGTGCCGGGGTAGTCCATCCGGGTGGGCCCCAGCACGCCGAGCCCACCAACGATCGTGGTGCCCGGTCCGTAACCGCTGCTCACCACGGACGCCGACCGCAGGTTGTCGATCTCGTTCTCGTCACCGATCCGGACCCGGGTGGTCCGGGGCTCCAGGTCGCCGATGAGCTTCAGCAGGATCACCTCCTCCTCGAGAGCCTCGAGGACGGGCCGTAGCGTGCCCTGGAAGTCCAGCACACCGCCACGTGTCAAGTTGGCCGTCCCGGCGAGGGCGAGGCGCTCCTCACTCCGCTCGACGAGGGTCTCCAAGAGTACCGACGCGAGGCACGCCATCGTGGCCCGTCGCTCGGGATCGTCACACTCGTCGACCAGCCGCTGCACCAGGGGCGGGGTGTCGGCGAGCCGCTGACCGGAGAGTTTCTCGTTGACGCGACGGCGCAGGTCCCACACGTCGCCGTCGTGCACCGGGCCGGGCATCTCGACGAGGCGCTGCTCGACCCGGCCGGTGTCGGTGATCATCACGAGCATCAGGCGGGTGGTGGAGATCGGCACAAGCTCCAGATGGCGCACCGAGGAACGGGAGAGGCTCGGGTACTGGACGACGGCGACCTGGCGGGTGAGCTGGGCCAGCAGGCGGACCGTGCGGTGCACCACGTCGTCCAGGTCGACGGCGCCGACCATGAAGCGCTCGATCGCGCGGCGCTCGGCCGGGCTGAGCGGCTTGATCCGGGTGAGCCGGTCGACGAAGAGCCGGTAGCCGGCGTCGGTGGGGACGCGCCCGGCGCTGGTGTGCGGCTGCCGGATGTAGCCCTCCTCCTCCAGCACCGCCATGTCGTTACGCACGGTGGCCGGAGAGACGCCGAGCTTGTGCCGGTCCACCAGGGCCTTGCTGCCGACCGGCTCCTGGGTGTCGACGTAGTCCTCGACGATCGCCCGGAGCACCTCGAGCTTGCGGTCATCCAGACTCATATGACCCCTCCCCCTCTGGCACTCCCGCTAATAGAGTGCCAGTCTACGTCGCCGGGGGCGGCAGCGCGATGATCGAAAGTACCTGCCCGGTCGTCGACCGGCTCGATAGCGGGTCCTAGCGTGTCTTTCATGACAGAACAGCCCCGCCCACCGGACGACGACCCGACCGCCCGCTATCAGCCGCCGGGCGGATATCCGCCGCCTCCCTACAACCCGCCTCCGGGGTACGGCTACGGCTACAAGCCGCCGTCCACCGCCGGCGACGAACGCACCTGGATCCTGGTGGCGCACTTCGGCGGGGCGGCCGGCGCGTTCTTCGGCGGCACGTTCTTCGGCTGGATCGCGCCGCTGGTCGCCCTGCTGGCTCGCGGGAACACCTCACCGTACGTGCGGGAGGAGGCCGTCAAGGCGCTCAACTTCCAGCTGCTCTGGGGCATCATCGGCCTGGTCGGCAGCGTGCTCATCTGCGTCGGGGTGGGCGTCTTCATCGTCGGCGCGGCCTGGCTCATCGCCACCATCCTGGGTGTCGTCGCCGGTGTGAAGGCGGCCAACAACGAGCCGTTCAACTATCCGCTGAGCGCGCGCTTCATCAGGTGAGACTCACACCACGTCACGGATGACCGCGTCGGCCAGCAGGCGGCCGCGCAGCGTGAGCACGAGGCGGCCGTCGTCGTACGCCCCCGGCTCGAGCAGCCCGTCCGCCATGGCCCGCGCGGCTCCCGTGGCGTCGACCCGGTCCAGCGGGATGCCCTCGCGCAGCCGGACCCGGAGCATGACGTCCTCCATGTGCCGGTCGTCACCGCTCAGCGTCTCCCGGGCGTGTCCCGGCGAGGTCCCGGCGGCCAGGCGTTTCGCGTACGTCACCGGGTGCTTCACGTTCCACCAGCGGACCCCGCCGACGTGGCTGTGCGCGCCCGGCCCGAGACCCCACCAGTCGGCGCCGGTCCAGTACAGCAGGTTGTGCCGGCACTCCCCGCCCGGCTGCGCCCAGTTGGACACCTCGTACCAGGTGAGACCGGCCTGGCTCAGCGCGGCCTCGGCGGCCAGGTAGCGGTCGGCCGCCACGTCGTCCGAGGGGTACGGCAGCTCGCCCCGGCGCATCCGGCCGGCCATCCGGGTGCCGTCCTCGACGATCAGGGCGTACGCGCTGACGTGATCCACCCCGGCGCCGATCACGGCGTCCAGCGAGGCCGCGAAGTCCTCCGGGCTCTCCCCCGGCGTGCCGTAGATCAGGTCGAGGTTGACGTGCTCGAACCCGGCCTCCCGGGCCTCGGCGGCGGCCCGCGGCGCCCGCCCGGCGGTGTGCCTGCGGTCCAGGACCCGCAGCACGTTCTCGGCGGCCGACTGCATGCCCAGCGAGATCCGGGTGAAGCCGCCGCGGCGGAGTTCCCGGAGGTAGGCCGGGTCCACCGACTCCGGGTTGGCCTCGGTGGTCACCTCGGCGCCGGGGGCCAGGCCCCAGGTGCGGTCGATGCCCTCCAGGATCCGGGCCAGGTCGCCGGCCGGCAGCAGGGTGGGTGTGCCGCCGCCGACGAAGACGGTGTCCACCCGGCCCGGCTCGATCACCCGGGCGGCCAGGGCCAGCTCGGCCAGGACGGTGTCGGCGTACTCCTCGCGGCTCGCCCCGCCGCCCAGTTCGCTCGCCGTGTACGTGTTGAAGTCGCAGTAGCCGCAGCGGCTGGCGCAGAACGGCACGTGGACGTAGACGGCGAACCCGTCCTTGCCGACCTCACGGGTGGCTTCGTCGGGGAGCGACCCGTCGTCGGGTACGGGTTCACCATCGGGGAGTGCGCCGGCCATCCAACAAGCGTAGTTAAGGTTCCCGGCATGGATCTGGTCCGTACCGCCACCGGCGCCGGGGTGACCACCCTTACCCTGGACAATCCCGGAAACCGCAACGCCCTCTCCACCGCCCTGCTCCGGCGGCTGCTCGGCGCGCTGGCCGCGTCGGCTGCCGACCCGGACTCCCGGGTGGTGGTCCTGTCCCATACCGGCCCGGTGTTCTGCTCCGGCGTCGACCTCAAGGAGACCGCCGCGGCCCAGCCCGGCGACAAGCTGCCCGCCGAGATGCTCGCCGACGTGCTGGCCGCGCTCTGGGAGTTCCCCAAGCCGGTGGTGGCGCGGATCGGCGGTCCGGCCCGGGCCGGCGGCCTCGGCCTGATCGGGGCGGCCGACATCGCGGTCTGCGCCCGCTCGGCGACGTTCGCCTTCACCGAGGTACGGCTCGGGGTGATCCCCGCGGTGATCAGCTCGACCGTGCTGCCGCGCCTGGCGCCCCGGGCCGCCGCCGAGCTCTACCTCACCGGCGACGTCTTCGACGGGACCCGGGCCGCCGAGGTGGGCCTGGTCACCGCGGCGGTCGCCGAGGAGGATCTCGATGCCGCTGTCGCGGCCTACTGTGCGTCACTCGTCCGCGGCGGGCCGCTCGCGCTCGCCGGCACCAAACAACTTCTCCGGCGTACGCGGAGCGAGTCCATCCGTACCGACCTGGCCGATCTCGCACAGCGGTCGGCGGGATACTTCAAATCCGCGGAGGGCCGGGAGGGCGTGGCCGCGTCCCGGGAGAAGCGTGACCCCGACTGGGTTCGATGAATCATCCCCACCCGGGGCACGAGCGGTCGTTGTCTAGGCTTGGCGTCCGGCTTGGCTGAGGAGGTGACGGTGCGAACCAGATCGATCGTCGGTGTGATCACCGCGCTGACCCTCGTCGGTGTGGTCGGCGTGATCGTGCTGATCAACAACCTGGCGGGCACCATCAAGCTGCCGCAACTGGGCCCGGAGTGCACGGTCAGCGCCGAGGGCGAGGTGACCCTGGACTCGGCACAGATGGCCAACGCGGCGACGATCGCCGCCGTGGGCGTGCGCCGGGGGATGCCCGAGCAGGCGGTGGTGGTCGCGCTCGCCACCGCCTTCCAGGAGTCGAAGCTGGAGAACCTGGACAGCGGCGACCGCGACTCGGTCGGCCTCTTCCAGCAGCGGCCCAGCCAGGGCTGGGGCACGGTCGAGCAGATCCAGGACCCGAGGTACGCGGCGGGAAAGTTCTACACGGCCCTCAAGAAGGTCAAGGGCTGGGAAGAGATGCGGGTCACCGACGCCGCCCAGCGGGTGCAGCGCTCGGCCTACCCGAACGCGTACGAGAAATGGGCCGACGAGTCCCGGGTGCTGGCCGCCGCGCTGACCGGCCGGGCCACCGGGGCCGTCGAGTGCGTCGTCCCGGACACCCCGGCCATCCGCGGCGCCGAGGCGGCCACCGCCCTGCTCAGCAGCCTCCAGCTGGACTGGGGCAGGAAGCTGGGCGGCCAGGCCCGCAGCGCCGAGACGGCCGGGCTGACCGTGGCCGTGGCCGATCCCAGCGTGGGCTGGCGGTTCGCCCACTGGCTGGTCTCGCACGCCTCGGGCACCGGCCTCGAACGGGTCCGGTTCGGTGATCTCGAATGGCGCGCCCCCGAGGGGAAGTGGCAGCCGGTCACCGACGGCGCCACCGGCGACCAGGCGCAAGTGGTGGCCGAGGTCTTCCACTAGGACCTTCGGAGCACACGGAAAAGCCGGACCCGCGGGGCGCGGGACCGGCGTTTCCGTGTTTGTGGTCAGGCGGTCATCGGGTCAGGTGGCGACGGCTGCCGACACCGGCGACCAGCGCCACACCGATGGCGGCCAGAGCCACCTGGAAGAAGAACTCGATCCAGTCGAAACCGGCGGTGTCGGCGACACCCGCGGCACGGGCGATCACGGTGCCCAGCAGAGCGGCCACCACACCGACCACCAGGGTCAGCCAGAGCGGGATGTTCTGGCGGCCCGGTACCACGAGCCGGCCGAGCGCGCCGACCACGAGGCCGACGATCAGGGCGACGATGATGCCGGTGAGCGTGAGTTCCATGAGGTTCCTCCTCGGGGGTGGAGCTTGGTGGTTGCGTCCGTCGAGCCCCTGTGTTCCCGACCCCCCGAGGAATCAAACCGCCCTATTTCTTGCCCGGCCCCTTCGCGTCAGTGCTGTCGGAGGTGGAGAGCGCGGCGATGAAGGCCTCCTGCGGAACCTCCACGCGGCCCACCATCTTCATCCGCTTCTTGCCCTCTTTCTGCTTCTCCAGCAGCTTCCGCTTCCGGCTGATGTCACCGCCGTAGCACTTCGCGAGCACGTCCTTGCGGATCGCGCGGATCGTCTCGCGGGCGATGATCCGGGAGCCGATGGCCGCCTGGATGGGCACCTCGAACTGCTGCCGCGGAATGAGCTTCTGGAGCTTGGCGGCGATCGTCGTGCCGTACGAGTAGGCGTTGTCCTTGTGCACGATGGCACTGAACGCGTCGACCGGCTCGCCGTGCAGCAGGATGTCCACCTTCACCAGGTCGGCCACCTGCTCGCCGGAGGGCTCGTAGTCGAGTGACGCGTACCCCTTGGTCTTGCTCTTCAGCTGGTCGAAGAAGTCGAAGATGATCTCGGCGAGGGGCAGCGTGTACCGAAGTTCCACCCGCTCGGAGGACAGGTACTCCATGCCGAGCAGGCTGCCCCGGCGGCTCTGGCAGAGCTCCATGACGGCGCCCACGTACTCGTTCGGCACCAGGACGGTGGCGCGCACCACCGGCTCGTGGATCTCGGCGATCTTGCCGGTCGGGAACTCGCTCGGGTTGGTGACCACCGTCTCCTTCGCGTCCTCGGTGATCACCTGGTAGACCACGTTCGGCGCGGTGGAGATCAGGTCCAGGCCGAACTCGCGCTCCAGCCGCTCGCCGATGATCTCCAGGTGCAGCAGGCCCAGGTAGCCGACGCGGAAGCCGAAGCCGAGCGCCGCCGAGGTCTCCGGCTCGTAGGTGAGCGCGGCGTCGTTGAGCTTGAGCTTGTCGAGCGCGTCACGCAGCGCTGGGTAGTCCGAGCCGTCGATCGGGTAGAGACCCGAGTAGACCATCGGCTTCGGCTCCTTGTAGCCGCCGAGCGCGTCCTTGGCCGGACGGTTGTTGCCGGTGACGGTGTCGCCGACCTTCGACTGGCGGACGTCCTTCACACCGGTGATCAGGTAGCCCACCTCGCCGACACCGAGAGCCGTCGCCTTCTCCATCTCGGGCGAGACGACACCGATCTCCAGCAGCTCGTGCACCGCGCCGGTGGACATCATCTTGATCTTGTCGCGCGCCCCGATCCGGCCGTCGATCACACGGACGTAGGTGACCACGCCGCGATACACGTCGTAGACCGAGTCGAAGATCATCGCGCGGGCCGGGGCGTCCGCGTCACCGACCGGCGCCACGAACTGCCGGACGATCTCATCCAGCAGATGATCGACACCGACGCCGGTCTTGCCGGACACCCGCAGCACGTCGGAGGGCTCGCAGCCGATCAGCTTGGCCAGCTCCTCGGCGTACTTCTCCGGCTGTGCCGCCGGCAGGTCGATCTTGTTGAGCACCGGGATGATGTGGAGGTCGTTCTCCATCGCCAGATACAGGTTGGCGAGAGTCTGCGCCTCGATCCCCTGCGCCGCGTCGACCAGCAGAACCGCGCCCTCACAGGCGGCCAGGCTCCGCGACACCTCGTAGGTGAAGTCGACGTGCCCCGGGGTGTCGATCATGTTGAGGACGGCGGACTCGCCCTGCTTGTCGCCCTCGCGGACCACCCAGGGCATGCGCACGGCCTGCGACTTGATCGTGATGCCGCGCTCGCGTTCGATGTCCATCCGGTCGAGATACTGCGCGCGCATCTGGCGCGGGTCGACCACCCCGGTGATCTGCAGCATCCGGTCGGCCAGCGTCGACTTGCCGTGGTCGATGTGGGCGATGATGCAGAAGTTGCGGATACGGCTCGGATCGGTCGATCCGATCACGTTCACGCCGGGGTCGAGCGGTCCAGGCACGGTCATCCGTTCTTATCGGGCTGGTCTTCGGGTTCGGGTGGGCGCCGGACTTCAGCCGGCGCCCCCTATCGTCCCACGCCCGCGAGGGCAGGTCCGATCACACCCGTTCGAGCGGTCCGTGCGGGCCCGGCGGCAGCTCCACGGCAACCGGATCCCCGGGACGAATCACCCCACCCCGCAGCACAACCCCCATCACCCCGGCCTTGCGGACCAGGTTGCCCCGCTCGTCCTTCTGGAGCACCTCCTTGAGCAGGCCGGCCCGGAACCCGTTGATCTGCGCGCAGGGATTCCGCAGCCCGGCCAGGATGACCGCGGGCCGCCGATCGTCACCGCCGTCCCGCCGGGCGGCCTCCCTGACGGCCGCCGCGGCCCGGGCGGTGGGTTCGTCCAGCGTCGCGGCGTCGGCCGCCGCGAACACGGCCCCCAGCACCGCCGTCCCGTCCCGCTCCCCGCCACCGGCCGCGGCCGGCGCCGCCACCTGCACGGCCCGGCCGTCCACTTCCGCGACCTGCGCCGCCACCTGCCCGGCCCGGCCGTCCACCTCCGCGACCTGCGCCGCCACCTGCCCGACCCGGCCGTCCACCTCCGCGACCTGCGCCGCCACCTGCCCGGCCCGGCCGTCCACCTCTGCGGCCCGCGCCGCCACCTGCCCGGCGCGGCTGCCCGGCCCCTCAGCCGGTTCGGGTCCGAAGCGCAGGATCGTGCCGCGCGGGAGCCCGAGCAGGTCGAGGCCGTGGGTGGTCACGTTCTCGCCCAGACCGCCGGAGGACACGTCGTAGCCCCTCCGGGCTACCTCGCCGAAGAGCTCCGCCTGAATCAGGTGCACCTGCCGCAGGTTCGGCTGAGTGGGGTCGGCCTTCACCCGGCTGCGGTGCCGCACGTGCACGCCCGCGTGCACGTCGCCCTCCACACCGATCCCGGCCACCAGCACGATCTCGTCGCGATTCGGCTTCGTGAACGAGTAGACGTCGTTGCGACTGACCGCGGCCACACTTCCCGATTCAGCACTCATGCCGCCGAGTCTGCCGAACCCGCCCCACCCGGCCCGGTTCGTTCCCAAGCCCCGGACACCCGCCCGGCGGCCGGCTGGAACTCAACCCACAGCGCCGCCCCCGCCCGAGCACACGCCCGCCCTCCGGCCCATCCGGCGCGGACCCGGACGAAGCGTCAGTCCGGTGGCTCCAGGAACAGGGCGGACAGGCGTGGGAGGCGGCGATGCATCTCGTCCTCGTTGTCGAAATCCCACAGGTCGGCGACCTCCGGGCGGGTGCGTGGCCGCTCCCCCGCCGGCAGCGGCCCGCCGGTGGCCTGCTCGTAGGCCCGGGCCGCGATGTCGAGCACCTCCTCGGCCGCGAAGACGGCGCCGGTGTCGGCCGCCTCCTTGATCACGACGACGTTGGCGAGCACATCGGGTTTCTGCACCGCCGCCGCGACGGCCTTGCGCCCGTGGGCGATCAGCCAGCCCCGGAACGCGTCGAACCCGGCCTCGTCGACGCCGCCGTTGATCAGGTAGGCGGCGGCCCACAGATCCTCGGTGCCGGACGCGGCCATCACCTTGTCCAGGTGACGGCCCCAGGCGACGATCTCCTCCGGATCGCGCGTGGCCAGGTCGGCGACGGCCCGCTCGGCGACCTCGGCGGGCGAGGCCGGCCGGTCGGCGGTGGCGCGGTCGATGACCGCCCAGAAATCGTCGGTTCTCATGCCTGCGATCCTCCCAGTGGGGTACGACAATTCCGCCGGCGGCAGGATGGGGAACATGCGGCCGATCTCGCTGCCCGACGTACCGTACGACGCCACCGCCGTACGCCCGGAATGGTCTGATCTGCCGCGTGGCGTGCGAAAGGCGATCGCCGCGCGTCTCGGATCGCCGGTCGTCGCCGCGCGCAGCGCCGGCGGCGGCTTCACCCGGGCCTTCGCCGCGCTGCTCACCACCGAGGCCGGCGCCGGCGCCTTCGTCAAGGCCGCCCGGCTCGACGACCCCACCGCCCAGTGGTACGCACGTGAGCAGGCGATCACCGCGGCCCTCCCCGAGGAGGTGATCGCGGCCCGGCCCCGCTGGACCCTGGCCGAGGCCGGATGGTTCGTCCTGTGCATGGAGCCGGTCGACGGCCGGATCCCGTCGCTGCCGTGGTCCGGGGCCGACCTGGAGGCCACGCTGACCTCCTGGGGCCGGGCCGCGGCGGCACTGGCCCACCCCGCCCCCGAACTGCTCGCTGTGGGGCTGCCCGCGCTGCCGGACATCCTGCGCGCGGAGATGTCCTGGTGGTCGCTGATCGAGGCGGGGCACGAGCCGATGCCGGTGACCGCGCGGGGCACCGTCGCCCCGGAGCGGCTGCGCGAACTGGCCGACCTCGAACGCCGGCTGCCCTCGACCGCCGGCGGCACCGGCATGTGCCACGGCGACCTGCGCGTCGACAACGTCCTCGTCGACGGTTCCGGCCGGGCCTGGCTCTGCGACTGGACGTGGCCCTGTCTGGGCGCACCCTGGTTCGACACGGTCACGCTCCTGATCAGCGCGTACGCCAGCGGCCTCGACACCGACGCCCACATCCGCACGTGGAACCCGCCGCCGGACGGGGTGGACGGCGCCCTGGCCGCTCTGGCCGGGTACTGGCTGGTCCGGGCGGCCGACGGACCGACCAGCGCCTCCCCGCACAGCCGTCAGCATCAGCGGTTCAGCGGAACCCAGGCGCTGGCCTGGCTGGCCGAGCGCCGCGGCTGGACTCGCTGACCGCGGGGGCCGGAGCCGTTTTGGCGGCTCGGAACGGTGCTGGTAGTCTGGCTCATCGCGTGTGGTGACACCCTGTCAGCTGCTCCGGCTCCGAGTCGGGACAGAGGGCAAGGCGACCATCGCTTGAGACCATTTTTCCGAACCTAGTCAGGACAAGGCTGTCGCGTGGCGAACATCAAGTCCCAGATCAAGCGCAACCGGCAGAACGAGAAGGCCCGTCTGCGCAACAAGTCGGTCAAGTCTTCGCTGAAGACCGTGATCCGCAAGATGCACGAGGCGAGCGACTCGGGCAATGTCGAGTCGGCCACCGCTCTTCTGCGTGACGCTTCGCGTCAGCTGGACAAGGCCGCCAGCAAGGGCGTAATTCACAAGAACCAGGCGGCCAACCGCAAGTCGGCCATCGCCAAGAAGATCGCCGCGCTGTCCGCCTGATCCGCTCGTTCCGGATCATGTCAGAGCCGCACAGCAGCGGCAGCTGACTCCGGCCACCCTTCGGGTTGGCCGGTTTGGACACAACCGGGCACCGCTGGACCTTCGGGTCCGCAGCGGTGCCCGGTCCCATTTTCAGCGGTGCGGGCAGCCCGCACTCAGAATCGTCGGCTCACGTGCCGTAGGAATCCGTGGCGGCGGGTGCGGACAGACTGGTCCGTCACACCGCCTGACGTTGAGAAGCGGCCCTCACTCGTAGCGGCGAGCCGCCGCCTGACGAGCCATCTGCTGCCGCATGTCCAGCTGCTCGGCCCATGGCCGCCGAATCGGCGCGCCCTTCCCCGTGGCAGGGGCTTCCTCCGCCGGGTCCTGGGTGGCCGAGCCGTACCCGGTCGCGGGCGTCACCGCCGGCTGAGCGTGAAACGAGCCACCAGCGGAACCGGCCCCACCGTGCCCAGGCCCGGCGTTGTGGTTGCCCCCGCCGTCACCGTAGGCGGGTCCGCGGGAATACGTGCCGGGATATCCCACCGCCGGCACACCGGGCAGGTCCTCCGTCGGAAACCCGTCCCCGAGCGAGTCGGACAGCACCGCCGGCCCGTAGTCGGCGGTCTTCCGCTCCGGCGCGTAACGCGCGGCCCCCGTCTCGTCGACCGGCCGGTACTCCGACAGCGTCTCCGAGGGCGCCGGCCCGTGCTCCGGCATAGTGGCCGGGCGCAGCACGGAAACCCGCGCCGACGCGGTCTCGGTGGCCACCGGCCGTGGCGTGATCACACCGGCCACCAGGTCGTTGAACTTCACCATCAGCGCCACGGTGACCGGCAGGACGAGCACTCCCCACCAGCTGACCAGCTCGGCCAGCGCGAGGAGGATGCCGAGAACGACCGCGCCCTCGAGGAAGACGAAGCAGAGCAGCCCGCTGGGCGCGAGGCGCCGGAGTCGCAGCGCCCGGGCGTACAGCGGCCGGTTCGCCTCGTCGGCGCGGCGGGAGCGAATGGTCCGGGTCATCGGTTTCCTCCGTCCCGGCGGGCCGCCGCGATCGCGAAGACGGTCTGTTCCAGGGCGTAGCCCCGGTCCTCGGCGCCGCCCTTGACCGCGGCGTTGCACTCGGCGGCCGCCCGCATGGCGTCGGCCAGCCCCTCCGGGGTCCAGCCGCGGCTGCGCCCCTGGGCCTTCTCGATCTTCCAGGCCGGCATGCCGAGCGTGCCGGCCAGCTGGTACGGATTCCCGCGCCCCGCCGACGCGACTCGTGCCACGGTCCGCACCCCGTCGGCGAGCGCGTCGGCGATCGGCACCGGGTCGACCCCGACGTGCAGCGCCCAGCGCAACGCCTCCAGCGCTCCGGGAAGGTCGCCGACCATGGCGGCGTCGGCCACCGCGAACCCGGTCACCTCGGCGCGCCCCTTGTAGTAGCGGGCCACCACCGCCTCGGTGATCTTCCCGTCCGTGTCGGCGAGCAGCTGGGAGCAGGCCGCCGCGATCTCGCGCAGGTCGTTGCCGACCGCCTGGAGCAGCGCGGAGGCGGCGGTGTCGTCGCAGCGGGCCCCGTTGCGGCGGAACTCGTTGCGCACGAACGCGATCCGCTCCGAGTCCTTCTTCAGCTTCATCACGGGCACCACGGTCGCGCCGGCGGCGCGCAGCCCGTCAGCGAACGCCTTGCCCTTGGCCCCGCCCACATGGGTGACGATCAGTGTCACGTCGGGGTCGGGGTTCTTCGCGTAGGCGAGCAGGGCGGTGGTCAGATCCTTGCGCGCGTCCTGACCGCTCTGGATCACCAGGACCCGGCGGCCGCCGAACAGCGACGGGCTGAGGATCTCGGCGACCTCACCGGCGACCAGCGACCCGGCCTCGAACTCCCGAACGTCCGCGCCGGGGTCAGCGGCCCGGGCCGCATCGACGGCCTCAGCGACGGCACGGGCGGCGAGCAACTCCTCATCGCCTTGGACGAGCAGCAACGATGGGGGCGGCACGGCATTCACGCGCAACATCGTCGCACGGGGGAGCGACAAGTCCGCGAGCCTCACTCGTTAGCGCAGGACGCCGATCACCGAATGCGAAACCAGACATATCGGCGGCCCGACATGTCGCCCCGTCCGTAGGGTCGCGTGCTCAGGACCAATGCCCTGCCATGCCTGTTTGCACCTTTCATCCCTTATTGAGCGTGATCAGGCGCAAATTTCACGCTCCCCCCGGGCGTGTCGTGCTGCCTGAAAGGGCCATCACGCCGCCCTCACGACGGCGGATCACCCCTGACCGCCACCGCCAACCGCCCCTCCACGATCACCGCGGCCACGTCCCCCGACTCATCGGTACGCAGGACCCTCGCCCCGCCCCGCGCGATCCGCCCGATCACCCCGGCGTTGGGATGGCCGTAGTCGTTGTCCCGCCCGACCGACACCAGCGCCACCGCCGGCCGCACGGCGTCCAGCAGCGCCGTCGCCTGCAACGCGCTCCCGTGGTGCGCGACCTTGAGCACGTCGGCCCGGAGCCCGGCCGTGCCCAGCCCCGCGACGAGATCCTCCTGTTCCTCGGTCTCCGCGTCGCCGAGCAGCAGCACCGAACGGCCGCCGGCCCCGGCTCGCAGGATCAGCGAGTTGTTGTTCGGATCCGAGTTGGTGCCGCGCATCTCGGTGATCGGCCCGAGCGCCTCCAGCCGCAGCCCACCGACCGAACACGCCCACCCGGCCCCGGCCACCCCCACCGCGACCCCGGCCTCCGCGGCGGCCTTCTCCACCGCGGCCCGCCCGCTCGCCGGCTCCGGCCAGGCGGGCCCGATCACCGCGCCCACCCGCCGGCCCCGGAACACCCCGTCGACGCCACCGATGTGGTCGACGTGGAAGTGGCTGACCACCAGGACCGCCACCTCCCGCACACCGAGCCGCCGCAGGCACCGGTCCACCGCGTTCGGTTCGGGCCCGGCATCCACCACCACGGCCCGCCCCGCCCCGGCGGCCAGCACCACGGCGTCTCCCTGCCCGACCGCGCACGCCACCACGAACCACCCCGGCGGCGGCCACCCCGGGGAGAGCAACCGCACCGGCAACGCGCCGAGGACCGCCCCGAGCGCCACCACGGTCGCCAGCCGCCGCACGATCGCCCGGCGCGCGGCGAACAGCACGGCCACCGTCAGCCCGGCCAGCAGCAGCCCGCCGGTCGCGCCGTCCGGCCAGGGCAGCGCGCCCGCCGGGACCCGGGCACCGGTGTGCGCGACGAGCACCAGCCACTCCGCCGGCCAGTGCCCGAGCCACGCGGTGAACTCGGCGGCCGCCGGCCAGAACGACGAGAGCACCGCCGCGCTCACGCCGAGCAGTGTGGCGGGGGCGATCGCCGGGACCACGACCAGGTTCGCCGGCACCGAGATGAGGCTGACCGTGCCGGAGATGGCCGCCACCACCGGTCCGCAGGCCACCTGCGCGGCGGCCGGCACGGCCAGCGCCTCCGCCACCCCTGGAGGGCATCCGGCCCGCCGCAGCCCGTCCCGCCACACCGGCGCGAGCAGCAGCAACCCGGCCGTGGCGAGCACCGACAGAGCGAACCCCGGATCGGCGGCCAGCTCCGGGTCGGCGATCAGCAGCGCCGCGGCCCCGGCGGCCAGCGCGGGCACCGCCGCCCGTGGCCGTCCGCCGGCCAGCCCCAACAGCCCGATGGCGCCCATCGCACCGGCCCGGATCACGCTGGGCGACGGCCGGGCCAGGATCACGAACCCGGCCAGCGCGACCGCGCACAGCACCGCGCAGAGGACCGGCCCGGCCGGGAACCGGCGCACCACGAACAGCACGACACCCAGCACGATCGCCACGTTCGTCCCCGAGACAGCCGTCAAGTGCGTGAGCCCGGTGGCCCGGAAGTCCTCCTCCAGGGCCGGGTCCAGCCGGCTGGTGTCACCCACCACCAGGCCCGGCAGCAGGCCACCGGAGTCGTCCGGCAGCGGCTCACAGGCCCGCTGGAGTCCCGCGCGCAGCACACCGGCGCCGCGCTGCGCCCACGACGGCCGGCCCTCCGGCACCGGCGGGGTCCGCGCCGAGAGCACCGCGGCCCGCAGGTCACCGGGGCGGGGCGGCAGGAGGCGGCCGGTGACCGTGACCCGCTGCCCGGGCAGCAGCCCCCGCCAGCCCGGATCGCCGCCGAGCACCAGGGCCCGCGCGGAGAGCCGGACCGGTGGCGCGTCCTCCGGGGTCACCGACTCCAGGGTGACCGCCACCAGAAACGTCGGCGGCCCGGCCGACCGGGCCAGGAGCCGGGGATCGTCGCGCACCACGAGGGCGGCCCGGACCGTCGCACCGGACTCGACGAGCACGGACAGCGCCGGCGCCTCCCGCACCGACATCCGCGCCGCGGTGGCGACCGCTCCGCACCCGGCCCCGAGCGCCACCGCCACGCCGATCCAGCGCACCACGGCAGCGGACCTGAGCGCCCCGGCGAGAACCGCCGCGCACCCCAGGCCACCCGCCCCGGCCACGATCCCCCACCCGGCGGAGAGGTGCAGCGCACCCAGCGCCGCGAGCCACAGCCCGATCGTGAACCCGGCCAGCCGAAGATCCGGGACCGCCCCGCCCATCAGACCGTCACCAGGTCTTTCAGCTGCTCGAACCGGGCCTGCCCGATGCCGTCCACCTTCCGCAGGTCGCTGACCGCCCGGAACCCGCCCTGCGCCTCGCGGGCATCCAGGATCCGCTGCGCCAGCACCGGCCCGACCCCGGGCAGCCCGTCCAGGTCGGCGAGGGTGGCGGCATTCAGATTCACCAGCGATCCCGCGCCGGCGGGCGCGGACGGCCCGGCGGCCGGCACGGCACCCGGTGGCGGCGTGACCCCCACCATGATCAACTCGCCGTCGGCGACCCTCCGCGCGAGGTTGAGCATCGCCACGTCCACGCCCGGGTCGGCCCCGCCCGCGGCGGCCAGGGCATCGGCGACCCGTGCGCCCGGGCTGAGCCGCACCAGGCCCGGCCGCCGAACCTTGCCGCCCACCGCCACCACCACCTCGCCGGCGGAGGCCCCGGTCCGGGGCAGCGCCGACGCGCCCGCCTCCGCGACCACCGGGGACGGCTCGACCGGATCGACCCGCGGCCGGGCCCGCCACGCCAGGAATGCCGCGATCAGCACGACCGTCAGCGCCACCGCGCCGAGCGCCCGCACCCCGGGACGCCCCGGATCGAAGGCGTGCAACCACCGCCGGTGCCCGCCCTCGAAGGCGCCCTCACCCGGCAAGGCGCCCGAGCCGGCGGCGGGCGGAGCGTCCCCACCCTGCGAACCGCCGGCGGAACGGCTCTCTAAAGGGGAGACATCGTCCTCCTCCACCGACCAGGCGGGGATGATGTCCGCCCACTCCAGCGGCCCGTCCGCCGGCGCCGCGCCCCCGTCGAGCACGGCCCGAAGCCGCGCCCCCACGACGTCACCGCTATCCTTCGCCTCTCGCACGGCCCGACCGTAGGAGCGATCGGCGTTCCCCCGCCCGTGGCCTTGTGGATGACGCGGCATTGTGGACAACCGTCCCGTGCCCTTCGATTCGTGCTGAGGACTGCGTGTGACAGATGCCCGGGCCGCCGCGATCGTCCGGCTGCGTGCCGCCGGCTGCGTGTTCGCCGAGGAGGAGGCGGAGATCCTGAGCGGGGCCGCGACCTCCGCTGACCACCTGGCCGCGCTGGTCGAACGGCGTGCCGCCGGCGAGCCCCTGGAGCAGGTGGTCGGCCATGCCGACTTCTGCGGCGTCCGCGTACGCCTCCGGCCGGGGGTCTTCGTGCCCAGGGTCCGCAGTGAACTGCTCGTACGTCTCGGCGCCGCCGCGGTCCGTCCGGGTGATGTGGTCGTCGACCTGTGCTGCGGTTCCGGCGCCCTGGGCCTGGCCGTCCACCACCGGGTTCCGGGAATCGTCCTGCACGCCGCCGACGTGGATCCGGTCGCCGTGGCGTGCGCCCGGGACAACCTGCCGGACCACGCCGTCCATCAGGGCGATCTGTTCGGCGCCCTGCCGCCGGAGCTGCGCGGCCGGGTCACCCTCCTGCTGGCCAACGTGCCCTACGTCGCGACCCGCCACCTGCCGTTCCTGCCCGCCGAGGCCCGGGACCACGAACCGCGTACCGCGCTGGACGGCGGCGACGACGGCCTGGCCGTGTTCCGCGCGGTCACCGCCGGGGCGGCCGGCTGGCTGGCCCCGGGCGGGCTGCTGATCTCCGAGATCACCGAGGCGCAGACCGCGGCGGCGCTCACGGCGGCCACCGGGAACGGATTGACGCCCACCGTCACCACCGACGATGATCTCGACGCCCGCGCGATCGTGTCGCGCCGATCCCTGACGTAAGAACGCCGACCCCTGACGTAAGAAGAGGGACTCCGTGGGCCTGTTCCGCAGGATCGCCCGCGCCCGTCTGGCCGCCAAGGTCGTCCGGCGGCTGCGCCGGGCCGGTGTCCGGGACGCCCGCTATCACGCCGTACCGTTCGAGGTTCGGTTCACCGCCCCCGGTGACACCGAGCCGACCATCCTGCGTCTCGACCCGCTGCTGCGCGACCGCACGCACCTGGATGCCCTGGTCGCCGGCCCGCAGCCCATCCCGGCCACGTGGCGGGACGCCGCTCCGCTGCTGCGCCCCGTGCTCCGCGGCGCCGCTCCGGGCTCCCCGCTGCACCGGCCGGCGCTGCCGTTCCTCTCCGAGTTCGTGGTGGTCGACCAGCCCGACACGATGACCTACGTCACCCCGGCACAGTCGAAGACCTGGGGAGTCCGTATCGAACGGATCTTCACGACCGCCCGCGGCAACCTGACCGGCGCGGTCCTGCGGGGCGTGGCCACCGGCCCGGTGGTGGTCCGTTTCGTCGACGACGGCAACGCCTACTGGACCTCCCACCTGCTGCTGGACGGCTGGCTGTCACGCCTCACCGACCAGGTCGGCGGCGTCCCGGTGGCCTTCGCCCCCGAGCGCGGCACCCTCCTGGTCACCGCCGACGGCGGCCCCCACCTGCCGGCCCTCTTCACCGAGGCGGAAACGATCTTCGCGACCTCCCCGCACGCCCTGAGCCCGATGGCCTACACGAGCGACGACCGCGGCCGCACCATCCCCTACCCGGCTCCGCCGGACCACCCCCTGCACCAGCCGGTCCGTCGCGCCGAACGCCTGCTGGCCGTTCACGAGTACGCCCACCAGCCACCCGACCCGAACCTGCCCTCCGCCGCCATCCAGCTGCTCGGCAACGCCACGGAGGGCTGGCGCACCCGCGCGATCTGGCCCCGCGACACCCCCACGCTGCTTCCCGAGGCCGACGAGGTCCAGTTGGGCGACCGCATCCTCCCCTGGTCCGCCCTGGCTCCCCACCTGACCGCCGGCGAGCACACCCCGGCCCGCTGGCTGGCCTCCTCCTGGGACCGTTTCCCCAGCTAGAGATCGTTCGTGGCCAAGGTCCGCGTTTCGATCCTTTTGTGGTACGCGTGTCCTCGTCCCGCCTTCATCAGGGCCGTCCCGTCCGGCGGGCGCGGCGCAGGCCGCGAGTGGGCAGCAAGATCGCGCCGACCGGACGGAACGGCCCTGAAAGGTGGGACGAGGACACACGTACCACAAACTCAGGCGCGCTGATGGACCACCACGCCGGCCAGGCCCGGGCCGGTGTGGGCGGCGACGACCGCGCCCACCTCGGTGAGGTAGCAGTCCCGCAGCCGGTCGCCGAGGCGGGCGCTGAGGTCGCTGACCAGCGCGGCCGCCCGGTCCGGCGTGCCCAGGTGGTGGACCGCGACGTCGGCATCGCCGTCGCCGGCCGCCTCGACGGCCAGATCGACCAGGCGGGTGAGGGCCCGCCCGGCGGTGCGGACCTTGTCGCGGACCACGACGGCGCCCTCGTCGACGCGCAGGATCGGCTTCACCGACAGGGCCGTGCCGAGCAGGGCGGACGCTGCGCCGATCCGGCCGCCGCGGCGGAGGAATTCGAGCGTGTCGACGTAGAAGAGGGTGGTGACCCGGGCCGCGTGGTCGGTGGCTTCCTGCCAGACCGCGTCCAGGTCGTGGCCCTTGCGGGCGGCCTCCGCGGCGGCCAGCGCCGGGAAGCCGAGACCCATGGCCGCGGTCCCGCTGTCGACCACCTTGACGCGGGAGCCGATCTCGGCGGCGGCGAGCTGCGCGGCCTCGTAGGTGCCGGACAGTTTGGCGGAGATGTGCACCGAGACGACGCCGTCGGCGCCCTCGTCGAGCAGGCGACGGTACACCTCGGTGAAGGCTGAGGGCGCCGGCCGTGAGGTGCTGACGGCGGCCCGGCGCGCGGTGAGCGCCCGGGCCACCTCGGCCGGCGAGACCTCGATGCCCTCCAGGCCGCCCCAGCCGTTGATCACGACAGTGAGCGGCACGATGGTCAGGTCGTACATGCCGTCGAGTTCAGCCGGCAGGTACGCGGTGGAGTCGGTCACGACCGCGATGGTCATGCAGGCAAGGTACTTGATTCAGATGGAGCTCAGCTGCCGGCCACCGAGGAGACCAGGAACGGCTCACCCTGCATGCAGGTGGTCATCATCCCTGGATCGGCCTTGCCGACCACCGTGACCTCGGCGCCGACCTGCACCGTGGCCTGCGTTTTCTGGTCGCCGAAGACGAGCAGGTGATCGCCGGTGCCGTCCTTGAGGAGCAGGCAGTTCGGCTCGACGCCGGCGGTCACGGTCCCGGTGAGGGTGGTCGAGCCGGCGGGTGCCGAGGGCGCGGCGGCGCTGGAGGTGACCGGAGCGGGCTCGGGGGCGCCGCCGGCGTCGATGGGGGCGGTGTTGTTCGCGCAACCGGCGGAGAGCGCCAGGAGCAGCGCGGCGGGGACGACGGTTTTACGGATCAGCATGGTGGTGAGACGTTACCGGACATCGGCCGGTTCCCTCAGACGGGCGGCGGGACGGGCCGGTCGGCGAGGACGCCCACGTTGTACGCCGCCATCTGCCACCCTCGCGCGCTGTCGTGGGTCAGCTCGACCCAGTGACAGTTCTGCAGGGCACGGAGTGTGCGCAGCTGCTCGCGCCCCCAGCCGAGCAGGTGGCCGACGCCCTGCCGGGCTGCCGCGCCGTGGGTGGCGACCACCACCGTGCCGCCGGGCGGGGCCGGCCGGGCCGCGTCCTGGAGCGCGTCGGAGACCCGCTTGCCGAGGTCTTCGAGGGTCTCCACACCACCGCCGATGACGTCCGCACCGGCGGTCCAGCGGGCGTGCTCCTCGGGCCGCTCAGCGGCCACCTCGGCCATGGTGAGGCCCTGCCACTCGCCGAAGTGCCGCTCGCGGAGCCGCTCGTCGGTGCTGATGGCGAGACCGGTCAGCGCGGCGAGCGCGGCCGCGGTGTCGGCGGCCCGGCTGAGATCGCTGGCGACGATCGCGGCCGGGCGCATCCGGACGAGGAGCTCGGCGGCGTCGACGGCCTGCCGCCGGCCGAGATCGTTGAGCGGCACGTCGGTCTGCCCCTGCACGCGGGCGCCCGCGTTCCAGTCGGTGTTGCCGTGCCGCCAGACGATGAGCCTCGTCACGGCGCCTCGGTGCCGGCCGTGGCGTCGACCATGTCCCGGTCGACGAACGGGATGATCGGGCAGTCCTTCCACAACCGGTCGAGGGCGTAGAACTCGCGCTCCTCGCTGTGCTGCACGTGCACCACGATGTCGACGTAGTCCAGCAGCACCCATCGGCCCTGGTTCTGGCCCTCACGCCGCACCGGCTTGGCCTTCTCCGGCAGGTTGATGAGGGCTTCCTCGATGGCGTCGACGATCGCGATCACCTGACGCTCGTTGGACGCCGAGGCGATGACGAAGGCGTCGGTGATGTAGATCTGGTCGGCGACGTCGATGACGGAGATGTCGTGTGCCTTCTTGTCCGCAGCGGCCTGAGCGGCCGTCAGAGCGAGTTCAAGAGCACGTTCGGTGACGGGCAAAGAAGAGTCCCCTCGGTCGGGTTTGCGGACTTCAAGCGTCTCACACCGGCTTGGCAATACCCGAGTCCCGATACAGGCCCCGCTTGTTGATGTACTGCACAACACCATCCGGTACCAGGTACCAGACCGGTAGGCCGGACGCCACCCGGTTACGGCAGTCGCTGGACGAGATGGCCATCGCCGGCACCTCGACCAGGGTCACGCTGTCGGCCGGCAGGTGGGCCCCGGAGAGCTCGAACCCCGGCCGGGTGACGCCGATGAAGTGCGCCAGCTCCAGCATGGTGAGCGCGTCCTTCCACGACATGATCCGGCCCAGCGCGTCCGCCCCGGTGATGAAGTACAGCTCCGCCGACTGGCCGTAGACGGCACGCATGTCCCGCAGGGTGTCGACGGTGTAGGTGGGGCCGTCCCGGTCGATGTCGGCGCGGCTCACGTGGAAGCGGGGGTTGGAGGCGGTGGCGACGACCGTCATGAGGTAGCGGTCCTCGGCGGGTGAGACGCGGCCCTTCTCGTACGGCTGGCCGGTCGGGACGAACATCACCTCGTCCAGATCGAATCGGGCCTGCACCTCGCTCGCGGCGACCAGGTGACCGTGATGGATCGGGTCGAAGGTGCCGCCCATGATGCCAACACGTCTTCCGGACATCGCAGAAGAATAACCCGGAAAGATCAACCATCTAACCGACGGCGTACGGCCACAAGCAGGTCATCGGCCGTGAACGGCTTCTCCAGCAGCACCACCCCGGGGTCGAGGGTGCCCTGCGAGGCCAGCACCGGCTGCGCGTACCCGGACATGTAGAGCACCCGCGTCCCCGGCCGGGCGACGACCAGCCGCTCGGCCAGTTCCTTGCCCAGCATCCCGGGCATCACCACGTCACTGACCAGCAGGTCGATCCGGCCGTCATGGCCGGCGGCGAGTTCCAGGGCCTGGGCGCCGCCCTCGGCCGCGAGCACCCGGTAGCCGGCGCCGGTGAGGATCCGCCCGGCCACGTCGCGCAGCGCGTCCTCGTCCTCGACGACGAGCAGGGTCTCCCCGCGCCCGCCGGTCGCGGCCGGCCGTTCGGTTGCCCCGTCGGTGGCCGGTGTGGCCCCGGCGGGCAGCAGTACGGTGATCGTGGTGCCGAGCCCCACCTCGCTGTTCAGGGTCACCTCACCGCCGGCCTGGGTGACGATGCCGTAGACGGTGGCCAGGCCCAGCCCGGAGCCCTCGGCGCTGCCCTTGGTGGTGAAGAACGGCTCGAAGGCCCGTTCCGCCACGTCGGCGGGCATGCCCTGGCCCGAGTCGCAGACCCGCAGCCGGACCCGGTCGCCGAGCACCGCGGTGTCGATCACCAGGTCGCCGCCGGAGGGCATCGCGTCCCGGGCGTTCTGGGCCAGGTTGACCAGCATCTGCTCGATCTGGCCGGGATCGCAGGTGATCATCGGCAGGGCCGGGCCGGGCCGGAAGATCAGGTTGATGTGCTCGCCGAGGGTACGCCGCAGCAGCTCCTGGCCCTGTGTGAGCAGCGCGTTGAGGTCGACCGGCTGCGGCCGGACCACCTCCCGCCGGGCGAAGGCGAGCAGCTGGTGGGTGAGGTCGGTGCCGCGTCTACCGGCCCGGACCACCTGCATGGCGTCGGAGGCGATCATCGCGACGTCCGGTTCGGCCGACTCGGCCTCCTCGATCACGAAGTTGGCGTAGTTGAGGATCACCCCGAGCATGTTGTTGAAGTCGTGGGCGATCCCGCCGGCCAGCTGGCCCAGGCTCTCCAGGCGCTGGCTGCGGTGCGCGTGCGCCTCGGCCCGGAGCCGGTCCTTCTCCTCCTCGGCCCGGGCCCGCTCGGTGACGTCGCGCACCACGGCGACGGCGACACGGCCCTGGGCCGTGTCGACGAGTGCGGTGGACGACTCGACCGGGAACTCCCCGCCGTCGCGCCGTCGCGCGGTGGTGACGATCCGGCCGATCGAGCCGGGCACGCCCTCCTCGACGACGCGCCGCCGTTCCTGGAGGAGGGCCCGGGAATGGTCGGTGAGCAGCACCTCGACGGACTGGCCGACGAGTTCCTCGACGGGCCAGCCGTACATCTGCCCGGCACGGTCGTTGGCGAGCACGATGCGGCCGGCGGCCAGAACCAGGATCGCGTCCGGCGCGGCCTGCAGCAGACCGCCGGCCAGCTCCTCGGACCACTCCACGCATTCACCCCCGAAGCCTCAGGCTACGAAAGCCCCGAGGCCGCGGGGGTGGAGTCGACCGAATCCGGTCAGCCGCGGGCGGCCAGCGCCCGCCGCATGTCGTCGTCGGAATCCTGCACCACGCGGCGCAGGATCGGGTTCAGCCCGTCGGTGCCGAGCAGGCCGGCGGCGAGCTCCCGGGTACGCGCCGACACGGCGACCGTGGGGTACGCCACCACGGCGATGTGCTCGGCGCTCATCCCGCTGCGCACCCGCATCATCTCCGGCATGTCGGCGAAGTACCGCTCGACGTACGGCTCCAGCAGGTCCAACTGCTCGGGCTGCCAGAAGCCGGCCGCGGTGAGCTCGGCGAGCCGGTTGGAGAGCGAGCCGTCGCCGATGACCGCGGCCCAGGCGGCCTCCTTGGCCGCGGCGTCCGGCCGGGCGGCCCGGCACCGGGCGGCCCACTGCTCGCCGGAGGCGCTGCGGTCCTGCTCGCGCTCCGCCTCGATGATCTCCGAGTCGGCGGCGCCGAGGACCGAGAGCCGGTAGATGATCAGCCAGCGCAGGTCGGCGTCGACGGTCAGCCCGTCCGGTACGCCGTCGCCGGCCAGCCAGCCGCGCAGCCGGGCGGTGTCGACGGTGGCGCCGATCAGGCCACGGACCGCGGCGAGCTGCCGGGAGCTGCCACCCATCGAGGCGGCGAGCAGCCGGTCGGCGGCCTGGGCGACGAGTTCCAGGGCGGCCGGGCGTGTCTCCGGGGTGGCGTACCGGTCGACCAGGCCCCGGGTGGCGCGCAGCACGTCCTCGACGACGGCCACCTCGGTCTCCATCGGCAGCGCGGCCAGGACCAGGGTGACCAGCTCGGCGACCGGGCGCTCGCCGTCGACCACGGCGTCCAGCATGGCGGCCCAGATCACGGCCCGGGACAGCGAGTCGTCCAGCAGCGGCAGGAGCTGCGGCACGTTGGCGGCCGACCCCGGGTCGAGGCGGATCTTCGCGTACGTCAGATCGCCGTCGTCGAGCAGCAGCAGGTCCGCCGCCGGCTCCCCGGCGAGAGCGGTCAGCACGGTACGCCCGGACGCCTCCAGCTCGACCTCGAGGCGCTTGCGGCGCACCACGCCTCCGCCGGGCACCCGGTCGTACAGGCCGACGCCGATCCGGTGCGGGCGCAGTGTCGGGTAGCCCTCGGGAGCGGTCTGCGCCACGGCCACCTCGGCGTAGTTCGCGCCGTCCCGGGTCACCTCGGCACGCAGCGTGTTGACCTGGGCCCGGCGCAGCCACACCTCGGCCCAGCCGGACAGGTCCCGGCCGGACGCCTTGGACAGCGCGCCGAGCAGGTCGGCCAGGGTGGCGTTGCCGTACGCGTGCGACTCGAAGTGCGCGTTCAGCCCGGTCAGGAAGGCCTCGTCACCGAGCCAGGCGACCAGCTGCTTGAGGACGGCGGCGCCCTTCGCGTACGAGATGCCGTCGAAGTTGAGCAGTGCCTCGTCGGTGTCGGAGACCTCGGACGGGGCGACCGGATGGGTGGAGGGCCGTTGGTCGGCCCGCAGTCCCCAGGCCTTGCGCTGCATGGCGAAGGTGGTCCACGCGTCGGAGAACCGGGTCGCCTCGGCGGTCACCCGGCTGCCCAGGTACTCGGCGAACGACTCGTTCAGCCACAGGTCGTCCCACCAGGCCATGGTGACCAGGTCGCCGAACCACATGTGGGCCATCTCATGGGCGATGATGTTGGCCCGGCGTTCCCGCTCGCTGTCGGTGACCTTGGAGCGCGGGATCATCTCGTCCCGGAAGACGACCAGGCCCGGGTACTCCATGGCCCCGAAGTTGAACTCGGGCGCGAACGCCTGCTGGTAGTGCCCGAACGGGTAGCGGATCTCGAACATCTCGTGGAACCGGTCCAGCGCCTGCCGGGTCAGTTGCAGGATCTCCGGCGCCTGGGCCTCCAGGTGCTGGGCCAGGGCGGCGCGGGCGTAGAGCGCCAGCGGGATGCCGTCGTGCTCGCTGGTCACCACGTGGTACGGCCCGGCGATCAGGCTGGCCAGGTAGGTGGAGATCCGCTTGGTGGGCGCGAACTCCCAGCGCCCGCCCTCCCGGGAGACCAGGATGCCGTTGGTGGCCACCACCCAGTCGGCCGGGGCGGTCACGCTCACCCGGAACGACGCCTTGAGGTCGGGCTGGTCGAAGCTGGGCAGCACCCGGCCCGCGTTGTTGATGAACAGGTGCTGGTAGAGGTAGGTGCGGCCGTCGGCCGGGTCGGTGTACCGGTGCAGACCCTCGCCGTCGTTCGAATACCGCATCAGGGCGTCGACGACCAGCTCGTTCTCCTCGGCCAGGCCGGTCAGCTCCAGCCGGGCGCCGGTGGACGCCCCGGACGGCACGGGCACACCGTTCAGCGTCATCGAGGCGACCTCGACCGGCTCGAACTCCAGGAACGTGGCGGCGCCCGGCCGGGCCCGGAACCGGACGACCGTACGGGATCGGAAGGTGTCACCGTCCGCGGTGAGGTCCAGGTCGACGTGGTAGTCCTCGACGTCCACGACGGCCGCTCGGTCGGCGGCCTCGGCACGGGTCAGGGTCGGCATGACGACCATCATGCCCCGCCGCGGTCCGTCGATACGGCGAGGGCAGCGCCCTCGCCGTATGTCCGCGCCGGACTATCCCTCGGTGTCGTCGTCCTCGTCGGTGACCAGCACCGGCATCTGCGAGTTCGACACCGTGCTGACCGTCCCGTCGGCGGCCATGTGCTGAATCTCGTCGTCGTTGCGGATACGGCGGGCCTTGCGGGCCGCGAGCCGCTGCGCCGCGGACGGCCGGGTGTCGAGCTCCTCCAGGCGGGAGTCGGTGCCGCGCGGGCCGGAGACGTACTCCCCGGCGTTGGGATGCCAGTCGAACTCGCGCGTGCCGATGCGCACCGGGTCGCCGGCCTGGGCGCCCTTCTTGGCGAGCTCGCTCTCGACGCCGATCCGATCCAGCCGGTCGGCCAGGTAGCCGATGGCCTCGTCGTTGTCGAAGTTGGTCTGCTTGATCCAGCGCTCCACCTGGGCGCCGCGGATCACGAAGACGCCGTCCTCGTCCTGCTCGATGGTGAAGCCGGTGTCGTCGACCGCCCGGGGGCGGATCACGATCCGGGTCGCCTCCTCGACCGGCTTGGCCGCGCGGTACTCGGCGACCAGCTTGGCCAGGGCGAAGCTGAACTCACGCAGGCCCTCACGGGTGATCGCGCTGATCTCGAAGACCTGGTAGCCGCGGGTCTCGAGGTCGGGGCGGACCATCTCGGCGAGGTCCCGCCCGTCCGGGATGTCGACCTTGTTGAGCACCACGAGACGCGGCCGGTCCTCCAGCCCCCCGTACGCCGACAGCTCGGCCTCGATCGCGTCCAGGTCGGCCAGCGGGTCCCGCTCGATCTCCGGCGCCGCCGCGTCCAGCACGTGCACCAGCACCGAGGTCCGCTCGATGTGCCGCAGGAACTGCATGCCCAGCCCCTTGCCGGTGGCCGCCCCGGGGATCAGGCCGGGCACGTCGGCGATGGTGTAGGTCTCCTCACCGGCCTGCACCACGCCCAGGTTCGGCACCAGCGTGGTGAACGGGTAGTCGGCGATCTTCGGCTTGGCCGCGGACATCACCGAGATCAGCGACGACTTGCCGGCCGACGGGAAACCCACCAGGCCGACGTCGGCGACGCTCTTCAGCTCCAGGACCACGTCCAACTGGTCGCCGGGCTCGCCCAGTTCGGCGAAGCCGGGCACCTTGCGCCGGGCGTTGGCCAGCGAGGCGTTGCCCCGGCCGCCCCGGCCGCCCCGGGCGACGGTGAACTCGGTGCCGGCGCCGATCAGGTCGGCCAGCACCTCGCCGTCCTCGGTCTGCACGACCGTGCCGTCCGGCACCTTGAGGATCAGGTCCCGGCCGGTCGCGCCGTCCCGGTTCGACCCGGCGCCGCCGCCACCGTTGTTCGCCTTGATGTGCGGGTGGAAGTGGAAGTCCAGCAGGGTGTGCTGCTGCGGGTCCACCACCAGGGTGATGCTGCCGCCGTGCCCACCGTTGCCGCCGTCCGGCCCGCCGAGCGGCTTGAACTTCTCCCGGTGCACGGAGGCACAGCCGTGCCCGCCGTCACCCGCCTGCAGGTGCAGCACTACCCGGTCGACGAACGTGGTCACTTTGCGACTCCTACTACTGCTGGCTGGTTCTCAGTGCTGTCTCAGCGTCGCTGGGACAGCACTGCGGGCCAGCCGCCGGGTTGAAAACAACAGCGGGCCGCGGACCCGAGGGTCCACGGCCCGCTGTAGAGAAAAACTACTCCGCGGCCGGCACGATGCTGACGGTCTTGCGACCACGCAAGGTGCCGAACTGGACGTTGCCGGCGGCAAGCGCGAACAGCGTGTCGTCGCCGCCACGGCCGACCAGGTCGCCCGGGTGGAACTTCGTGCCCCGCTGGCGGATCAGAATCTCGCCGGCGTTGACCAGCTGGCCACCGAACCGCTTCACACCCAGTCGCTGAGCGGCGGACTCACGGCCGTTACGCGAGCTGGATGCACCCTTTTTATGAGCCATGGCGCGCCTACTTCCCGGTCTTGATGCCGGTCACCTTGACGCGGGTCAGCGGCTGACGATGCCCCTGGCGCTTGTGGTATCCGGTCTTGTTCTTGAACTTGTGGATCCGGATCTTCGGACCCTTGGTGTGCTCGGCAATCTCGCCGGACACCGTAACGTTGGCAAGCTTGGCCGCTTCGGTCACCAGGTTGTCACCGTCGACGAGGAGGACCGCGGCGAGGGTCAGGGCATCGCCGGGCTGACCCGCGAGCTTCTCGACCTCGATCACGTCGCCCTCGGCAACCTTGTACTGCTTGCCGCCGGTCTTGACGATCGCGTACATGGGACGCGGACTCCCTGAGACTTACGCAGCCGTAGGGCTGCTGGCGGATGTTGCTAAGAGGCTCCGGCAAGCGCTTGGAGGCGCGCACGGAACTAGCGCCGAAAAGGCGCCGTCGGCAAGACTACTTCATAGCCGGGCCGAGGCCCAAACCGGGCTCTACCCCCGGCCGCAGGCCTTGTCCAGCGTGGCATGCAGGGCGGCCAGCTTCTTGTCGTCGATCTTGGCCACGTCACCCTTGAGAGCGGTGATCTGCGCACCCATGGCGGCGAGCGCCTTCTTGAGCTCCGCGTCCGAGGCGAGCTTCGACATGTCCAGCAGGGCGAAGGAGAAGTTCTCCACGTCCCGGGTGACCTTCTCCCGGGCTTTGGCCTTCGCCTCGGCGCCCTCGGCGGCGGCCTTGGTCAACAGCTGGTGGTCCTCGGCGAAGGTGGTGCCGAAACTCGTGCTGGTCCGGCTCGCCTGGGCGCAGATGGCCTCGGTGTCCTCGGCCAGCGCGGTGTCGGTGGGCTTCTCGGTGGTGGTGGCCGCCGACCCGGCCACGGCCGGGGTCGGCCCGGCTGCCGTGGGCGCGGGGTCGCCGCCGGAGCAGCCGGTCAGCAGCAGCGCGGCGAGCGCCACGGAGGCGAGAGCAGGGGTACGCATGGGCGTCGGTCTCCTCGGGGGACAGGGATCGATCCCGCCGAGGGTAACGGAAAACCCGGCCCGGTAGTTAGCTTTCTTTACAGATAGCTACCGGGCCGGGTTTCAGCCGCTCAGGGGCGGGTACGGCGCCGTGCGCCACTCCGCCGGGACCGTCGGCGGGTGCCCGTGCCGGCGCCCACCACATCCTCGTCCTCGTCGTCCTCGTCCTCGGCCGCGTCCGGGTCGTCGATCCCGGCCAGCCGCATCGGCTCGGCCTCGCCGCCGTGCCCGTTGGCCTCCGGCGAGTCGTACCGGGACAGGTCGTAACCACTGATGTCGTAGTCGTCGTCGCCGTCCGAGGTGGTCAGCGCCGGCTGAACGCGCCGGACGATGCCGGAACCCGCCACCGGGGCGGCCGGCGGCACCTCGGCCACCTCCGCGACCGGACCGGGCTCCTCGGCCACCTCAGTGACAGCCGGCGGCGCCTCCACCAGCGTCACCGGCTCGACGGCCGACTCCACCAGTTCGGCGACCTCGGCCTGCTCCAGCGGCTCGACGGTCTCGATCTGCTCCACCGGCTCGACCGGGGCGCTGTCGCCACCACCCCGGCGGCGCCGCTGCCGGGAGGACTGCTGCTGCGGGGCCGGCGCCTCGGTACGCACCGCCGCGGCGACCACCTTCACCTGGGCGCCACCACCACTGCTGCTACCGCCACCGCCGTTGGACCGCTTCTCCGGCACCGGCTCCGAGTGGATGATCAGGCCGCGGCCCTTGCAGTGGTCACAGTTCTCGCTGAACGCCTCCAGCAGGCCCGCGCCGATCCGCTTGCGGGTCATCTGCACGAGGCCCAGCGAGGTGATCTCGGTGACCTGATGCTTGGTCCGGTCCCGGCCCAGGCACTCGGTGAGCCGCCGCAGCACCAGCTCGCGGTTGCTCTCCAGCACCATGTCGATGAAGTCGATCACCACGATGCCACCGAGGTCACGCAGCCGCAGCTGGCGCACGATCTCCTCGGCCGCCTCCAGGTTGTTGCGGGTGACGGTCTCCTCGAGGTTGCCGCCCGCGCCGGTGTACTTGCCGGTGTTGACGTCGACCACGGTCATCGCCTCGGTCCGGTCGATCACCAGGTGACCGCCGGACGGGAGGAAGACCTTGCGGTCCAGGCCCTTGAGGATCTGCTCGTCGATCCGCCACTCGGCGAAGACGTCCGCCACACCGGTGTGCCGGCGCAGACGCTCGACCAGGTCCGGCGAGACCGAGTCGAGGTAGTTCTCCACCTCGGCGTACGCCTGCTCGCCCTGCACCACGAGCTCGCGGAAGTCCTCGTTGAAGAGGTCCCGGACCACCCGGATGACCAGGTCCGGCTCCTCGGAGAGGGCGCGCGGCGCGTTGCCCTCGGCGGCCCGGGCCTGGATGTCCTCCCACTGCGCCTGGAGCCGCTTCACGTCGCGGGCCAGCTCGTCCTCGGTGGCGCCCTCGGCCGCGGTGCGGACGATCACACCGGCGCCGTCCGGGACCAGCTTCTTCAGGATGTCGCGGAGCCGCTTGCGCTCGTTGTCCGGCAGCTTGCGGCTGATGCCCGACGCGTTGCCGTTGGGCACGTAGACCAGGTGCCGGCCGGAGAGCGCGATGTGGCTGGTCAGCCGGGCGCCCTTGTGCCCGATCGGGTCCTTGGTGACCTGCACCAGCACCGAGTCGCCGGAGCGCAGAGCCTGCTCGATCGAGCGGGCCCGCCCTTCCAGGCCGGTGGCGTCCCAGTTGACCTCACCGGCGTAGAGCACGGCGTTACGGCCGCGGCCCACGTCGACGAACGCGGCCTCCATGCTCGGCAGCACGTTCTGCACCTTGCCGAGGTAGACGTTGCCGACCATGGTGCCGGAGGTGGCCCGGGCCACGTAGTGCTCGACCAGGATGCCGTCCTCGAGGACCGCGATCTGGGTGCGGTCCTGCTTCTGCCGGACCACCATGACCCGGTCCACCGCCTCGCGGCGGGCCAGGAACTCCGACTCGCTCAGGATCGGCGGACGGGTACGGCGCTGCTCCCGGCCGTCCCGGCGGCGCTGGCGCTTGGCCTCGAGCCGGGTCGAGCCGGAGACACCCTGCACCTCGTCGGTACGCCGGGGCTCGCGCACCCGGACCACGGTGTGCACGCCGTCCTCGATGCCGCCGGTCTCGCCGTCACCGCTGGAACCCTTGCGCCGGCGCCGGCGCCGACGGCGGGTGACCCCGTCGCCCTCGCCGTCCTCGGACTCCTCGTCCTCCTCGCCGTCCTCGGCGGAGGCCTCGGCGCCTTCCTCGGCGTCGCCGTCCTCGGTGTCGTTCTCGTCGGCCTCGTCGGACGGGCCCTTGCCCCGGCCGCGGCCACGACGGCCCCGGCGGCGCCGACGGCGGATGCCGCCGTCCTCGTCCTCGTCCTCGTCGGCGCCGTCCTCGACGTCGTCGGCGCTCTCGTCGACCTCGTCCACCTCGTCGGTGACCGGCTCGCTCTCGGTGGCGGTGACCTCGGTGGGCTCCTCGGCCGCGCCACGACGGCGGCGCCGCCCACGGCGCGGGGCCTCGACGGCCTCCTCGGTCTCCTCCTCGGCCGTCTCGGCGACCTCGGCGGCCGGGGCCTCGGCGGCCACCAGCGGCTCGGCGGCGCCGCGACGGCGACGGCTCACCGGGGCGGGCTCGGCCTCGGCGGCCTCCGGCGGCATGAAGAGCACGGCCGGCGGCATCGCGGCCCGTCGGGCCCGGGCCGGCCGGGCCGGCTTCTCCTCGACGAAGTCGTCATCGAGCGGCAGGACCCCGACGACCGGTACGGCGGCCTCGCGGGCCGCGGAGGCGGCCTCCACAGCGGCGTCCTCGATGAGGGCGGCCTCGTCCTCGGTGATCTCGTCCTCGTCCTCGGCGGCGGCGACCGGGATCTCGGCGATCTCGGCGACCGGGGCGGCGGGAGCGGGCTGCTCCTCCACCTCGACGAGGGCGGGCTGCTCGACCTTCTTGCGGCGGGCCCGGGTGGCCTTCTTCACCGGCGGCGGGGTCTCGGCGACCGGCTCGTCGACGGCCGGCTCCTCGGCCGGGGCGGCGGGAGCGGCGGCCTTCTTCCGGCTCCGGGTGGCCTTCTTCACCGGAGCGGGAGCCGGGGTCTCGGTCTCCGCACCGGGCTCGGCGGCGCCGTCCGGCGCCTCGGCCTCCGGCGGAGGTGCCGCCGCCTTGCGACGGGGGGCCCGCGTCCGGCGTGCCGGGGTGGTGCTTGCGGCGCTATCTCCGGGAGGAGTTACTGCTCCGTCCCGTTCGCCGCCCTGTTCTCCCAGGTTGACTGGGGGCTCGTTATCGAGCATGGGGCGCTCTCCAGTTCTCGGCGGCCCCGGGCGCGGGTGAGCGCTGCCACGCAGGGTCGCTGCAAAGTTTTTCGGGCCCGGCCGATTGGGGACGGGCTTGCCGAAGTCTGTCAAGTGAACCTTTTTCAACCTGGCAGCGGGCCGAAGACCGCCGGGCCGTTGACCGGCACCGGTTGCTGCCGCCCTCGCCACGTTGAAAAACGTTCAACGAACGCCGGCCGATTCGCGGCTAGCGTTCTCCGATGCCGACGTCCCCGCGATCCGCGTCCAACGGATCGACGATCTCCCCCTGCGCGGTGAGTGTGCCCTGGGCCAGCCGGGTAACCCGCGGGGGCACCGGCGGCTCCAGGCCGGCCACCACGCGCAGGCCGGAGAGGACGTCATCGGGCCGCACGGCGGGCGTCACCTGCCGTACGACAAGGTCGATTATCGCACACCGTACGCCAACGGCCCCGGAAGGTGGGTCCGGCTCCCCGGCCACCGCACAACGGGTCACCGCGGCCCGGGCGTCGAAGGTACGGCGGCCCTGCTTGGTCATGCGCTCCACCAGGACTTCCGTGGAGTCGAGGAACGCGGTCACCGCCTTCTCGGCGTCCGCGGGCTCGATCCCGGGCAGCTCCAGCTGCCAGCGGGACGCGTCGATCCGGTCGGCCAGGCTGCCCTCGCCGGCGATCACCGCTTCCAGGACGTCGAGGCCCGGGGAGAGCGCGGCGTCCAGTGCGGCGCGCAACTGCTCCGGGTCGACCGGCGCCTGGAGGCCTATCTCCAGGTACTCCGCCTCACTGCCGACCCCGGTGGGCGCGGCGCTCGCGTACGAGATCTTGGGGTGTGGGGTGAAGCCCTGCGAATAGGCGATCGGTACGGCGGCACGGCGCAGCGCCCGCTCGAACGCTCGGGCGAAGTCGCGGTGCGAGGTGAACCGCAGCGGGCCACGCTTGGCGTACCGCAGACGGATCCGCTGGACGACCGGTGCCTGGCCGCCGACGGGTTGGTTCTTCGGGGGAATCGGAAATCTCCTAAGCGGGAATCCGCAGATTGTTCACGGGTGTCAGAGGAAGCAGCTTCTTGCCCGTCGGGCCGATCTGGATCTCGGTGTCCATCGCCGGGCAGACGCCGCAGTCGAAGCAGGGGGTCCAGCGGCAGTCGTCCTGCTCGTACTCGCTGAGGGAGTCCTGCCAGTCCTGCCAGAGCCAGTCCTTGTCGAGGCCGGAGTCGAGGTGGTCCCAGGGCAGGACCTCCAGTTCCTCACGCTCGCGGGTGGTGAACCAGTCCAGATCCACGCCCATCTCGGGCAGGACCTCGTCGCAGGCCTCGACCCACCGGGCGTACGAGAAGTGCTCGGACCAGCCGTCGAAGCGGCCGCCCTTCTCCCAGACCCGGCGGACGACCTTGCCGACCCGGCGGTCGCCGCGGGACAGCAGGCCCTCGATCAGTGACGGCTCGCCGTCGTGGTAGCGGAAACCGATCGCCCGGCCCAGCGAGCGGTCAGTGTTGATCTCGTTCTTGAGCAGCTTGAGGCGGGCGTCGATGACCTCGGGACGCTCCATCGGGGCCCACTGGAACGGGGTGTGCGGCTTCGGCACGAAACCGCCGATCGACACGGTGCAGCGGATGTCCTTGGTGCCGGCGGCGTCGCGGCCGGCCCGGATCACCTCGTGGGCCATGTGCGCGATCTCGAGGACGTCCTCGTCGGTCTCGGTGGGCAGGCCGCACATGAAGTACAGCTTCACCTGGCGCCAGCCGTTGGAGTACGCCGTCACGACCGTACGGATCAGGTCCTCCTTGGTCACCATCTTGTTGATGACCTTGCGGATCCGCTCCGAACCGCCCTCCGGCGCGAAGGTGAGACCGGTACGCCGTCCGTTACGGGACAGCTCCTGGGCCAGATCGATGTTGAACGCGTCGACCCGGGTGGACGGCAGCGACAGCGAGACGTTGGTGTCCGCGTACTGCTCGGCCAGGCCGGAGCACATGTCGCCGATCTCGGAGTGGTCGGCGCTGGAGAGCGAGAGCAGGCCGACCTCGTTGAAGCCGGAGAACTCCAGGCCCTCCTTGACCATCTGACCGACCGTGGTGATCGACCGCTCCCGCACCGGGCGGGTGATCATGCCGGCCTGGCAGAACCGGCAGCCCCGGGTGCAACCCCGGAAGATCTCCACGGCGTAGCGCTCGTGGACCGTCTCGGCGAGCGGGACGAGAGGCTTCTTCGGGTACGGCCACGCGTCCAGATCCATGGTGGTCCGCTTGGCGACCCGGAACGGCACGTCCGGCCGGTTCGGCACGACCCGCTGGATCCGGCCGTCGGGCAGGTAGTCCACGTCGTAGAACCGGGGCACGTAGATGCTCTCGGTGCGGGCCAGGCGCAGCAGCAGCTCGTCCCGGCCGCCCGGGCAGCCCTCCGCCTTCCAGTCCCGGATGATCCCGGTGATCTCCAGGACCGCCTCCTCGCCGTCGCCGAGCACGGCGGCGTCGATGAAGTCGGCGATCGGCTCCGGGTTGAAGCTGGCGTGGCCACCGGCCAGCACGATCGGGTGGGTCTCGTCCCGGTCGGCGCTGTCCAGCGGGATGCCGGCCAGGTCCAGGGCGCTCAGCATGTTGGTGTAGCCGAGCTCGGTGGCGAACGACAGGCCGAACACGTCGAACGCCTTCACCGGGCGGTGCGCGTCGACGGTGAACTGCGGGACGCCGTTCTCCTTCATGAGGGCCTCGAGGTCCGGCCAGACCGCGTAGGTGCGCTCGGCGAGCACGTCCTCCTGCTCGTTGAGCACCTCGTAGAGGATCTGCACACCCTGGTTGGGCAGGCCGACCTCGTACGCGTCCGGATACATCAGCGCCCACCGGACCGTGGTGGCGTCCCAGTCCTTGACGACGGCGCCGAGCTCGCCGCCCACGTACTGGATCGGTTTGCTGACCCGGGGCAGCAGCTGCTCGAGCTGCGGGAAGACGGAACTCACGCTCATGGGTGTCCAGGGTACGCGAGGCAGATGAAGGCTATCGGTCCAGTTCCGCCGCAGCGTGGTCCAGATCGGTGGCCAGCAGGTCACTGCGGAACGAACAGAGCTGCAACGTCATCCGTGCGGCCCCACGCTCGCCGACGACCAGCCGAACCGGCTTCCTCCGATCATCCAGGTCACCCACGATGAAGTCGAGCAACCGGACCCCGGCGCTGTCCAGGAACGAGACCGCGGTCAGGTCGATCAGCACGGCGTCGGCCCCGGTGGTCCGGGCCACGATGGCCCGGCCGATGTCGTTGGCGTTGGCCAGGTCGATCTCACCCTTGAGGTGGACCAGTTCGGCGGTCCCCCGGCGGGAGAAGCTCACCCATTGATCCGTCATGGTGCGCTCCGACGCCGCCGCCGCATGGTCACCGTCGTCCCCTCTCCCTGGTCGAAACTCACTTCGTCCATCGACTCGTAGATCAGTTGCAGGCCCCGGCCCCGGGCCAGGTCGGCGCCCGGCCCGCGCCAGGCGCCGTGGTCGCGAACCCGGACCTCCACGGCGTCGGCGCTGATCGTGGCGGACACGTCCACCATCCCGAACGGGTCGTCCCGGTAGCCGTGCTCGATCGCGTTCGCCACCGCCTCGGAACTGGCCAGCAGCACCGCGTTCAGACAGTCCGGGTCGATGCCGTGGCCCGCCATCCAGCCCCGCATGTCCGCGCGGAGCAGGGAGATCTGGACCGGGTCGGCGCCGATCGAGCGCTCCAGCCGCTCCTCGGTGCCGAGGGAGAGACAGAGCATGCAGACGTCGTCGCCGTGGTCTCGGCCGACCAGGATGTCGGCCAGATTGGCGGTCAGGCCCTTGAGCGGCGCGTCGCGCAGCCGCGAGAACTCCCGGGCGAGGATCTCGAAACCTCGGTCGATCGGGCGGCCCCGGCGCTCGATGAGCCCGTCGGTGTAGAGCAGCAGACGGCTTCCGCCGGCCAGCCGGATCCGGTCCTCCACCCGGCGGCGGTCGCCGGCCCGGGAGCCGAGCGGCGCCGAACGGGCCTGCATGAGGTACTGCGGCGAGCCGGCCGGCTCGTGCAGCAGCAGCGGCAGGTGACCGGCCGTGGCGTACGCGAGTTCGCCGCTGAGCAGATCGATCTCGGCGTAGACGACGGTCGCCATCCGCGCCGACTCGACCCGCTCGCAGAACCGGTCCAGCCCTTCCAGGAGCCGGGCCGGACCGTTCTCGGCGGTGGCCAGCGCCCGGATCGCGCTGCGCAGCTGACCCATCGTGGTGGCCGCGTCGATGCCCCGCCCGACCACGTCGCCGACCACCACGGCCAGCTTGTTCGCGGTGATCAGGAAGGCGTCGTACCAGTCGCCGCCGACCTCCAGGTCCTGGGCGGCGGCCTGGTAGTGGGTCTCCAGCGCGAACCGGGAGTCGGCGCCCGGCACGTCCGCGGCGAGCAGGCTGCGCTGCAACGTCCGGGCGATGGCCCGCTCCTGCTCGTAGAGCCGGGCGTTCTCCAGCGCCAGGGCGGCCCGGTCGGCCAGATCGACCAGGAAGAGCCGGTCCGCCTCGGCGCCGCGCCGGTCCGGGGCCATCCGCAGGGCCAGGGTGCCGATCACCCGGCCGCGGACGGTCAGCGGCAGCACGGTGCAGCCCAGTCCGTCACCGTCGCCGGCGTAGACCGGCGCACACGTCTCGACCGCCTCGGCGACCCGGGCGTCCAGCAGCTCCGGATCGGGGGCGGGGCCGCCGTGGTACTCGACCAGGCCGGCCGGGCCCACCTGGAGGCGGACCAGCGCCCAGTCGGCGATCTCCGGCACCACCCGCTCGACCAGGCGGCGGGCCCGCTGCAACAGGCGGTGCTGCTCGTCCAGCGCCCGGGTGGTGCGGGCCAGGAAGGAGGACCGGTCCTCACGGCGGCGGCCCTCGTCGTACAGCCGGGCGCGGTCCAGCGCCTGCCCCGCCTGCTGTCCGAGCAGGCGGATCACCCGCAGCTCACCGTCGGTGAGCACGCGCTCCTCACGGAAACTGAACGCCAGCACGCCCAGCACCGACACGGCGCCGTGGTCCTCGGCCGGCCCGGTGGTGAGCGGCAGCAGCACCACGGTCTTGCGCTCGGAGCGGCGCATCGACTCGGCCAGATCCGGGAAGTGCTCCTCGGCCTCCGCCACGGTGGCGATCACGTGCAGGTCACCGCGCCGGGCCACCTCGGCGACCGCCCGGGTCGACGAGCGGGGCATGTCGTCCCAGTTGCCGGTGGTCGGGTCGGTCGAGGAGACCGCGATCAGCTCGTCGCGCTCCGGGTCGACCAGGAAGATGCTGCTGCTGGCGGCCTGGAACGCGGGCTCCGGCGCGCGGATCACCGCTTCCGCCACCTCGGCCTCGGTAGGGGCCGCCGCCAGGTCGGCCACTATCTGCTGGAGCACCCGCACCCGCTGCTCGGAGGACTCCGCGGCGCGGCGGGCGCCCAGCAGCTCCCGCTCGTAGCCGCGCCGCTCGGTGGCGTTGAAGATCATCGTGCGGATGATCCGGGGAGTGCCGTTGGGGCCGCGCTCCAGCACCGAGTTGACCAGGGTGGGCACCCGGCTCCGGTCGGCGCGGACCACGTCGAGCGCGATCTCATGCACCTCACCCTGCATCGTCAGCAACGGCGCGTAGTGCGTCTCATGGAAGATCTGGTCACCGGGCGTGAGCAGGTCACGGAACCGTTTGTGACCGATCAGATCGGTACGGGCATACCCCGTCCAGGTCAGGAAGGTCTCGTTGACCCGGACGATGGTGCCGTCCGGGAGCGTCGTGAGGTAGCCGCACGGCGCGTGTTCGTACAGATCCTCGGGATCGTCGTCCCAGGGCAGTCGTAACTCCTGTGTCACGTCCGGCCCGCCAGATTCACTCACGCCAATCGTCCGCCGATCATGCCCGTGTCTACAACCAGGACTTGATCGCGTCAACCGTCTCCTCCGGTGCGCTCAGATTCGGACAGTGCCCGGTCGCGTTGAGGGCCATGAAAGTGCTCTCCCTGGTGTTCTTGTGCACGTACTCACCGACCACGGTGGGGGCGATGACGTCGTCCGAGCACTGGAGGATCAGCGACGGGACCCGGAGGTTGGGCAGGTCGGCGCGGTTGTCCGAGAGGAAGGTGACCTGCGCGAACTTCCTGGCGATCTCCGGATCGGTCCGGCAGAAGCTGTTCGTCAGCTCCTCGCCCAGCTCGGGCCGCTCCGGGTTGCCCATGATCACCGGCGCCATCGCGCTGGACCAACCCAGATAGTTGCTGTCCAGCGACTCCAGCATCTCCTCGATGTCGGCGCGGGCGAACCCGCCGACATAGCCGTCCGCCTCGTCGTCGATGTACCGCGGGGACGGGCCGACCATCACGATCCCGGCGAACCGGTCCGGTTCCCGGATCGCGGCCAGCACACCGATCATGGCGGCCACCGAGTGCCCGACGAAGACGACGTCCCGCAGATCGTTCTCCTCGATGATCTCCAGAATGTCCTCGGCGTAGCCGGAGAGCGTGCCGTGCCGGGAGTCCCGGTACGCCGACAGGTCCGACCGCCCGTTCCCGACGTGGTCGAACAGGACGATCCGGTGGGTGTCCGCGAATGCCGGGGTCACCAGCCGCCACATGTTCTGATCGCAGCCGTACCCGTGGGCGAACAGCATCGGACGGCTGGAGGCCGGCCCGGAGATCGTGACAGCGTTCCTCTGCGTCGTGCTCATGGTGCGGCGACCTCTTCCGTCTGCACGCGAACGTGAATCCGGGCACTCATCCGGCCAGCGAGGACAGACGATGCCAAGTCCGGGTAACCATACGACTCCGGAGCGTCTCGCACATCGCCCTCGTTGTCCGCCATTGGTGTCCGCTGCCCGGATCCGGCCCCGCCGTCCCACTGGCACAGCGTCCCTAACCTGGGTGAGACGACTGTGTCGCCGAGCGTGGAGGAGATCGGAGAGATGGCCGACCCGCAGCCGGGCGACGAGACCCCGGCCGCCGGAATGCCCGACCCCACCCGGTGCGCCGGATCCGGCGAGAACGACCCGCCCACCGAGGCGCTTCCCGGCCGGTGGAGCGGCGCCGCGATGGTGCCCGAGCCGGGTCCGCGCCGCTCCCGCTGGTCCCGCATGATCGACCGGCTCACCGGCGGCGAGGCCGCCCCGGAGGACGACCGCACCGCGGTGCCGGCCGTCGACCCGTGGGCCGACCAGGACACTCCGGTCTGGCCGGACGCCTACACCACACCGGCCGCGCCGGTCGATCTGCCGGTGACCCGCCTCGACGCGCCCGTGCCGGAGCCCACCCGCGCGGCGGCCCCGCAACCCGCCGTCCCACCGCCGGGCACCTACCCGCCGCCGGCCGCCGGCAGCGGCCTGCCGCCGCTGCTCCCTCCGAAGGTCCGCGCCTGGGGCCGCCGCACAGCCACGAAAAGCCAGGAGGCGGCCCGCAGCGCCGCGGCGAAGGGGCAGGAAGCGGCCGGCAACGCCCCGGAGAAGATCCGGGCGTGGGGCCGGAAGGTCACGGCCCCGCACCGGATCCCGGTTCAGCCCCGCCCGCCGGCCACGCCACCCCCTTGGGCGGGCCGGCCGCTCCCCCGGCCACGCAAGCGCCGCCGGCTGCGCCGCCTCGTGCTGCTGGTGATCATCGGACTGGCCCTCGGCTACTGGCTGGTGCCGGGCGCCCGGCAGTACCCGGTGACGGCCGTGCTGCCGGACTCCTTCGCCGATCTGAGGCTGCGCGACACCGCGGCCGGCCAGCGCGCCGCACAGCGGCTGGCCGACGAGTTGCAGTCGGCCGGATCGGGCGGCGACTCGTTCGCCGGCATCTACGCCGACGGGCGCGGCAAGCGGGTCACCGTCTTCGGGGTCACCGGTTTCCGGCTCACCCCGGGCTCCGACGTGGAGGCTCAGCTGGCGCGGCTGTCCGATTCGCTCCGCTTGAAGGACGTGCAGCCGTTCGACCTGGGTGTGTTCGGCGCGCATCAGTGGTGCGGGACCGGCCGGCTGGAGGACACGGCGGTGGTGGCGTGCGCCTGGGCGGACCACGGCAGTCTCGCCACGGTTCTGCTCACCCGGCGGTCGCTGGAGGAGAGCGCCGAGCTGGTGAGCGGTCTCCGCGACACCGTCCTGGAGCCGGCCACGTGAAACGGCCGGCTCCGGGGCTGGATGAAGGGGTCTTATTCCTCGCGCTTGGGGGCGTAGCGCGGGACGTACTCCTGGCCGGTGAGCCGCTGGATCTCGCCCATCACCTGGTCGGTGAGTTCGCGCAGCGCGGTGCGGTCGTCGGGCCGGCCCACCGTCTCGATCGGCTTGCCGAACTTGACCGTGATGACGCCGCGCTCCAGCTTCGGGACGAGACGGCCGATCGGCTGAACCTTGTCGGTCCCGAGGACGCCGACCGGAATGATCGGGACGCCCGCGGCGACGGCCAGCCGGGCGACGCCGGTCCGCCCGCGGTAGAGGCGGCCGTCGGGCGACCGGGTGCCCTCGGGATAGACCGCGATCAGTTCACCCTCGCGCAGCGCCGGGATGGCGGCGTCGAAGGCGGTGAGGGCGGCCCGGCCGCCTTCGCGCTCGACGCGGATGGCGCCGAGGCCCTCCATCAGCTTGCGGTTGAGGAAACCCTTGACGCCGGTGCCGGTGAAGTAGTCGGACTTGGCCCAGAAGGCCAGGTGGCGGGGCACTGCGGCGCCGAGGAGGAGTTCGTCGGCGACGGAGAGGTGGTTGCCCGCGAAGATGGCGCCGCCGGTCTGCGGGATGTTCTCGATGCCTTCGACGTGCGGCCGCCAGCCGGTCATCAGCACCTTGCCGACAGTGACCTTGCCGATCGAGTAGAGCAGCGGCAACTCGTCCTCCGGACGCGTGGGGGGTGGATGGTGTTGTGAGGTTAGCTGACAGTGGCCGCGATGTACCTAGTGATCTTGGACCGGCCCGGACATTCGCCCACACCAGGCGAACATCCGGGCCAATCGGGTTGAATCACACGGCCGAAACGGTCACCGTCACCTGTTCGGCGTCGCCGACCTCGCCCGTGAAGCCCTCCGCCAGCTCGGCGAACTCCACCGACGTGGCGAGGGTCTCACCGGCGACGAACTCCCGGTACGCCTCGACCGCGGCCCGGACCACCGGCGCGGCCGACAGCACGAGCGCGATCCGGTCGCTGACGTCGAGGTCGGCGTCCCGGCGGGCCTGCTGCACGACGCGGATCACGTCGCGGGCCAGGCCCTCGGTGGCCAGCTCCTCGGTGACGACCGTGTCGAGGACCACGACACCACCGCCGGCCGGCAGCGGCGCGGAATTCTCCACGTCGGCGGCGACCAGCCTCAGCTCGTACTCCCCTTCGGCGAGGGTGACGCCGGCCGCGACCGGGGCGCCGTCGACGAGCTGCCAGTCGCCGCTCTTGACCGCCTTGATCACCTGCTGGACCTGCTTGCCGACCCGGGGGCCGAGCGCCCGCGGGACGACCGTCAGGACCTGCTGGCAGTACGCGGCCACGTCGTCGGTGAAGACCACGTCCTTGACGTTGACCTCGTCCTTGAGCAGGTCACCGAGGCCGGCCAGCCGGCTTCCGTCGGCGGTGGCGACGGTGAGCGTCGCCAGCGGCAGCCGGACCCGCAGCCCCTTGGCCTTGCGCAGCGACAGGGCCGCCGACGCCACGTCCCGGATCGCGTCCATCGACGCGACCAGCTCGTGGTCGGCCGGGAACACGTCCGCCGAGGGCCAGTCGGTCAGGTGCACCGAACGGCCGCCGGTCAGGCCGCGCCAGATCTCCTCGGCGGTCAGCGGCGCGAGCGGCGCCACCACCCGGGTGAGGGTCTCCAGCACGGTGGCCAGGGTGTCGAAGGCGTCCTCGTCGCCGGCCCAGAAGCGGTCCCGGGAGCGGCGCACGTACCAGTTGGTCAGGGCGTCGAGGTAGGACCGGATGCTGGCCGCCGCACCGGAGATGTCGTAGTCGTCCATCTGCCGTTGGACGTCGCTGACCAGCTCACCGGTCTTGGCGAGGATGTATCGGTCGAGCAGGTGAGTCGAGTCTGTCCGATTTTTCGCGACGTAGTCCGAAGCGTTCGCGTAGAGGCTGAAGAAGTACCAGACATTCCACAACGGCAGCAGCACCTGCCGGACCGAGTCACGGATCGCCACCTCGGTGACCGGCATGTCTCCACCTCGGAGGACCGGCGACGACATCAGCATCCAGCGCATGGCATCCGAGCCGTAAGTATCGAAAACTCGGTACACGTCCGGATAATTCCGCAAAGACTTGGACATCTTGCGACCGTCCTCGCCCAGCAGGATGCCGTGGCTCAGGCAGTTGCGGAACGCGGGCCGGTCGAACAGCGCCGTGGCCAGCACGTGCATGGTGTAGAACCAGCCGCGGGTCTGCCCGATGTACTCGACGATGAAGTCACCCGGGTAGTGGTGCTCGAACCAGTCCTTGTTCTCGAACGGGTAGTGCACCTGGGCGAACGGCATCGACCCGGACTCGAACCAGCAGTCCAGCACCTCGGGCACGCGCCGCATCATCGATTTGCCGGTGGGGTCGTCCGGGTTCGGGCGGACCAGCTGGTCGACATAGGGCCGGTGCAGGTCGGTGATGGTCACCCCGAAGTCGCGCGCGAGCTCCTCGTAGGAGCCGTAGACGTCGACGCGTGGGTACTGCGGGTCGTCCGACTTCCACACCGGGATCGGCGAGCCCCAGAAGCGGTTCCGGGAGATCGACCAGTCACGGGCGTTGGACAGCCACTTGCCGAACGAGCCGTCCTTGATGTGCGACGGCGTCCAGCTGATCTGCTGGTTCAGCTCGACCATCCGGTCCCGGAACGTGCTCACCGCCACGAACCAGGACGACACCGCCTTGTAGACGAGCGGGGTGTCACAGCGCCAGCAGTGCGGGTACGAGTGCGTGTACCCGTCGTGGCGCAGCACCACGCCGCGCTCCTTCAGCGTGGCGATCACCGGCTTGTTGGCGTCGAACACCTGGAGGCCCTGGTAGTCCGGGACCAGCGAGGTGAACCGGGTGTGTTCGTCGACGGTCACGACGGTCGGGATGCCGGCCGCGTTGCACGCGTTCTGGTCGTCCTCACCGAAGGCCGGGGCCATGTGGACGACACCGGTGCCGTCCTCGGTGGTCACGAAGTCGGCGCCGAGAACCTGGAAGGCGTTCTCCCCACCCGGCTCGACCAGGAAGTCGAACAGCGGGGTGTAGCGGCGGCCGACGAGATCCCGGCCGTGGACGCTGCCGACCTGCTCGTAGCCTTCGAGCTCCTTGGCGTAGGCGCCCACTCGCGCCGCACCCACCAGCAGTTTTTGTCCGTTTCCATCTGACAGAACCGCATACTCGATGTCCGGACCGACCGCCAGGGCAAGGTTCGACGGCAGCGTCCACGGCGTGGTGGTCCACACCGCGATGTCCTCGCCGGTCTCCAAACGGAATTTCACCGTCAGAGCGGGGTCGGTCCGATCCCGGTAGACGTCGTCCATCCGTGTCTCGGTGTTGGACAGCGGCGTCTCGCACCGGAAGCAGTAGGCGAGGACCCGGAAGCCCTCGTACACCAGGCCCTTGTCATGCAGCGTCTTGAACGCCCACATGACCGACTCCATGTACTCCGGGTCGAGGGTCTTGTAGTCGTTCTGGAAGTCCACCCACCGGGCCTGGCGCGTCACATAACGCTCCCAGTCCTTGGTGTAGGCGAGCACCGACGTCCGGCAGGCCTCGTTGAACTTGTCGATGCCCAGGTCGACGATCTGCGCCTTGGTGGTGATGCCGAGCTGCTTCTCCGCCTCGACCTCGGCGGGCAGGCCGTGCGTGTCCCAGCCGAACCGCCGCTCCACCCGCTTGCCGCGCATCGTCTGGTAGCGCGGCACCAGGTCCTTCACGTACCCGGTGAACAGGTGGCCGTAGTGCGGCAGGCCGTTGGCGAACGGCGGACCGTCGTAGAAGACGTACTCGTTGGCGCCGTTCTCCCCCGCCGGGCGCCGCTCGACGGACGCCTCGAACGTCTTGTCGGCGGCCCAGTGGTCGAGGACGGCGCGCTCGACCGCCGGCAGGTCCGGGCTCGCCGGAACGCCGGTGGCGTCGGTGTGTTTCGGGTAGGCCATCTTGGTGTTCCCCTCAAGCAGTTCACATGACGTGACTGCGAGGACGAGCCTTCGGTGAAGACCCGCGGTACCACCTCGCTTGGCGGTTCATGGAGACCCGCCCGCTCATTCGCCGGAAGGCTGCGCGGTCCGGTGTCCGCCCGGTTCTACTAGGGCTGTTTCGAAAACAGGCCCGTTCTTCCGGAGGCTCCCCGGTGATGGCCGGTTCAAAGCCTGCGTGCGCACAACGATACCGGGCACGCTCCGCTTCCCTCATCCGCATTACTTCAGGGGTACGCCTACGCGCGGCCGCCGTGGGCCGGAAGCGACGTCCGTCGCTGCTCGCGCCCGGTGCCGCCCGCGCCGGGCGGAGCTGCCCACTCGCCCTTCGACCCTAAACTTCACGACATGATCCGGATCGAGCTCGACGAACCGACGCTGTCGCGTACCCGGATCGCGATCAGCCCACTGATCGAGACGGTCTGCGGCCTCTGGCTGCTGCACCGCCACCCGGATACCGCGCCCTGGCCGTACGACGGCTGGGCCCGGCGGGCGCGGGCCGTGCTGCGCTCCGATCCGGCGACCGTCCCGTTGCGGGTCTACTTCGAGGTGGGCCGGATGCTGCCGGACTTCCTCGCCCCGATGCCGGGGTCGCCGGCGCCCACCTTCGAGGAGCAGCTCGACGAGGTCCGGCACACGCCCGCCGCGGTGATCGCGAAGCAGGTCGCCCGGCACCACCCGGACGTTCCACCCTGCCTGCGCCCGTTCTTCGACGACCGGGAGACCGCGCTGAACCGGCTCGCCGACGGGCTCGCCGCCTTCTGGGACGGGGCCATGGCGCCGTACTGGCCGGCCATGCGGGCCGCGCTCGACGAGGAGGTGCTGCTGCGGGCCCGGGCGCTGGCCGCCGACGGCCCGGACGCCCTGCTCGCCCGGCTGCACGACCGGGTCCGCTGGGAGCGGCCGGTGCTCACCCTGATGAAGCAGCTGGAGGACGACTTCACCGCGACCGACCAGCGGCTCCTGCTGGTGCCGCTGATCTTCTCGCGGGGCGCGCTGCTCTACTCCTCGGACCATCCCGAGGTGGTGCTGGTGACCTACCAGGCGCGTGGCGCCGCCGTGCTGGCCGAGAGCCACACCCCGGCCCCGGACGACCGGCTCGCCCTGCTCATCGGCCGGGGCCGGGCCACCGTGCTGCGGGCGCTGACCACCCCGTCCACCACCACCGGGCTGGCCACCGTGCTGGGGCTGGCGCCGAGCACGGTCTCCGAGCACCTGGGCGGGTTGCAGGCCGCCGGGGTGGTGCACCGGCGGCGGGCCGGGCGCCGGGTCCTCTACGGCCTGGAACCGGCCGGGCTGGCACTGGTCAACCTGCTCGGCGACGATTCGGCCACGACCGAATTCGTTTCCTGAATCGACAGTCGTTCCCTAGTTTCCTGGCATGGAAAGTGACTACGCCATCGAGGCGGAGGGCCTGCGCCGCACGTACCGGACCCGCACCGGCTGGCTGCGGCCCCGGCGCGAGACGGTGGAGGCGGTCCGCGGGATCGACCTGACGGTGCGCCGCGGTGAACTGTTCGGCCTGCTCGGCCCGAACGGCGCCGGCAAGACCACCACCATCAAGATGCTCAACACCCTGCTCATCCCGACCGCCGGCACCGCGCGGATCCGCGGCTTCGACGTGGTCAAGCAGACCCGGGAGGTACGACGGCGGATCGGGTACGTGTTCGGCGGCGACCGCGGCCTCTACGACCGGCTGTCGGCGCTGGACAACCTGCGGTACTTCGCCGAGCTGTACGGCGTACCGCCCCGCGACCAGAAACGGCGCATCGCCGAACTGCTGGAACTCGTCGGGCTCACCGGACGGGAGAAGGAGCGGGTCGAGGGCTACTCCCGCGGCATGCGGCAGCGGCTGCACATCGCCCGCGGCCTGCTGCACGCCCCCGAGGTGCTGTTCCTCGACGAGCCGTCGATCGGGGTGGACCCGGTCGCCGCCCGGGAACTGCGCCGCACCGTGGCCGGGCTGGCCGCCAACGGCACGACGGTCGTGCTCACCACGCATTACATGGCCGAGGCGGATGAGCTCTGCGACCGGATCGCGGTGATCTCCGGCGGCGAGATCCAGGCACTCGGCACACCGGCCGAGCTGCGGAGCCGGGCAGACGGGCGGCGGGTCGTGGAGGTCGAGGCGTACGGCGTCCCGGCCACCGCGATCACCGCCCTACGGGGGCTGCCCGGCGTCCGCGAAACCTCGGTGGAGGACCGCGGGGCGCTGCAACTGCTGACCGTCCAGTCCGATGCGCACGTCGACGTACAGGGTGACGTGCTGCGGGAACTCGCCGGGATCCGGCTGGGCCGGGTGGACAGCCGGGAGCCGACACTGGAGGACGCGTACGTGGCGATCGTGGGTGCCGCATGAGGACGCTGCGCACCCTGCTGATCGGCACCGTGCTGCGCGCCAAGCACCTCAGCCGGTCCCCGTTCGAGGTGGCCCTGGCCCTGGTCATCCCGCTGGTCCAAGCCACCCTCGCGGTCTACCTGTTCCAGGCCGGCGACGAGCCGCACCGGTTGCTGGAGGCCGCGGTCGGCGCCGGCCTGATGGGCGTCTGGGCCTCGGTGCTCACCGGCTCCGGCGGCGCCATCCAGCACCAGCGGTTCGAGGGCACCCTCGAGATCATCATGCTGACGCCCCGGCACCCGGTGCTGGTGGTCCTGCCGCTCACCGCCGCCACCGCGGTCACCGGCTGCTACGCGCTGGTCGCCACCCTGCTGTGGGGCCGCATCGTCTACGGCATCCCGATCGACCTGGCGCACCCGCTCGCCTTCGGGGCCGCCACCCTGGCCTGCATCGCGGGGCTCGGCATGTTCGGCCTGCTGCTGGCCTCCACGTTCATCCTGCTGCGCAACGCCAACGCGCTGGCCAACCCGCTCGACTATCCGATCTGGCTGCTCTCCGGGATGCTCGTGCCGATCAGCGTGCTGCCGGCCTGGACCGCCCCGATCGCGGCCGTCCTGCCGACCACGTGGGGAGCCCGGGCGCTGCGCGAGGCCACCGTCGGCGGGCCGGTCTGGCCGTCGATCGGGATCTGCCTGGCCCTCGGCACGGTGTGCCTGGTGCTCGGCGCGGTCCTGCTGAAATCGTTCGAACGCCGCGCCCGCGCGTCCGCGACCCTGGCGCTGGCATGAGGACACTACGGCTCATCGGCATCGGTGGCGCGCTGGCGTACCGGGCCCTGTTCAACTGGACCACCCCCGCGATGTACGTCGGGACACTGCTCGCCGGGCCCACCTTCCAGCTGCTGTTCTTCGCCTATCTGGGGCGGCAGTTGCAGGTGGCCGACGACCGGTTCTTCATCGTCGGCAACGCGGTGCTGGCCGCGTCGACCGCCTGTGTGTTCGGCGGGACGATGGCGGTCGCCAACGAGCGCCGCTACGGCACCCTCGGCCACGTGCTGCTGTCCCCGCGCAGCCGGACCGTGGTGTTCTGGGGGCGGGTGCTGCCGTACGCCGGGAACGGCCTGCTCATCGCCGCGTTCACGCTGCTCATGGGCGTGTTGCTGCTCGGCCTGCGGATCCCCGCCGCCGCCCTGCCCGGTCTGGCCCTGGCCCTGGCCGCCGGCTCGCTGGCCTGCGGCTTCTTCGGGCTCACGCTGGGCGCGCTGGGTCTGCGGTTCCGCGACGTGTGGGTGGTCTCCAACGTGTCGGCCGCGCTGCTGCTCCTACTGACCGGGGTCAACGTGCCACGCGACGGACTGCCCGACTGGATGATCACTGTCGGACAGCTGCTGCCGATCACCAACGCGGCGGAAGCGGCCCGGCTGCTCGCCGCCGGGCGCGGCCTCGAGGCGGCCGCGCCCGCGCTGGGCCGGGAACTGCTGGTCGGCGTCGGCTACGCGGTTCTCGCCGCGCTCCTGCTCAAGGTCTTCGAGGCCGAGTCCCGTCGCCGGGCGAGCCTGGAGACCCTGTAGCGACTGTCAGATCTAGAACTTCGGGAACCAGAGCGCCAGCTCGCGCTCGGCGCTCTCCGGGGAGTCGGAGGCGTGCACCAGGTTCTCCCGGTTGGAGAGCGCCAGGTCACCACGGATCGTGCCGGCGGCCGCCTTGCGGCCGTCGGTCGCGCCGATCATGGCCCGGACCACCTCGATGACCGAGTCACCGGAGAGGATGAGAGCCGCCAGCGGCCCGCTCGTCATGAAGTCCCTCAGCGGCGGGTAGAACGCCTTGTCCACGTGCTCGGCGTAGTGCGCGTCAGCCAGGGAGCCGTCCATCGTGCGCATCTCCAGCGCCTCGATGACCAGGCCCTTACCCTCGAAACGGGACAGAATCTCACCGAGAAGGCCGCGGCGGACCGCGTCGGGCTTGATCAGGACGAGCGAACGCTCGGTAGGGCTGGACACGCAGTTCCTCCGTTATCACTACAGGCCGACACGCGGGGAGTTCAGCCTATCGGTACCGCGAACGGGGCGAGCGGCGATGTCCGTACTGCCGCACTTTCGCGGACGCACCGCAGGGCCATAACCTGACGGGAACAACCGGGAGGTCCACAGTGGCGAACCAGACCGGCCGGCCAATCGCCCCGGCGCGCAAGCTGGTAGCGGCGATCATGGCCACGCTGGCGGCCTTCGTGATCGTTTACGGGCTCGGCATGCGCAGTGCGGCCGTCGCCTTCTTCGGCGTCGCCGTTCTCGCCATCGCCATAGCGGTCGCTTTCCTCAACGTGGCGCGCCGTGGCGGCCGGGCCACCGTGGCGGGCACCGCCGAGGTGCGGTCGGTCACCGAGCCGCCGCCCGCCGGGGCGTACGGGCGGGCCACCATCGAACTCATCGTGGTGGCGCCCGGCCTGGGCGCCTTCGACGCCACCGTCCGCGAGTCCCGGGTGCCGATCGAGAAGTGGCCGGACCCGGGCACGACCGTCCCGATCACCGTCGACGTCGACGACACCCGCCGCGTCCGCATCAACTGGAAGGACGCCGTCGCCCGCCCCCAGGGCGAGGACCCGCCGCCACCTCCCGCCCCCGCCGACGGCCTCGATCCGGACGATCTCGACGAGGAGCTGCTCGGCTCCGCCGACCCGGCCCCGTGGGAGGGCCGCGAACGCGAGTGGGACGTCGACGCCGAGGACCCGCCACCCCCGCCCGGCCCGCGTGCCTCCTCCGGAGGGTTCGGCCGCCGGAGCGCCACGCCCGTCGTGGTCCGCGACACGCCCGCCGGCACCATCGTCGAGGGCCAGGTCGTCGGCACCGACGAGGAACCTCCACCGCTGCCCCGCCGGGCCCGCCCGTTCGGCCCCGCCGCCGCCACCGCGTCCACAGCCTTCGACGACCCGCCCCGGTCCGGCGCACCCGACCACGCCGAGGACTTCCCCACCCCGTCGTACGACCCGGACCCCGCCCCGTCGTACGACGCCGACCCGGCCCCGTCGTACGACGCCGACCCCACTCCCTCGGCCGGCCCGCGCCCGACCTCAGGCCCCAGCCGCGCCCCATCGGCCGGCCCACGCCCGGCTCCCGGCCCCGGCCCCGCCCCGTCGACCGGCCCACGCCCGGCCCCCGGCCCCAGCCCCGCCGCGTCATTCGCGGGCTCGCCGTCCGGTGCCGCCTTCGCCACCGCGCCCACGGACGCCCCCGGCCGCCCGGTCGGCCCCGATCCCTCCGACCCCTCCGCCGGCGGGCCGGGCCCGGCGAGTGGTCCCCGCACCACGACCGCCTCGGCCTCCACCCGCCCACCCGGCTCCCGCCCGAGCCCGCGCCCCCGGAGCGCCTCCGCCACCGCGACGGTCGAGCGCGACACCCCACCGGCCGCGGCCCGCACCACCACCACGACGGCCGCCACCATGCCCCCACCCCAGCGCACGTCGACCGAGTCGGCTCCCACCCCACCGGCCGGCCTCCACACCGTCGAGGCTCCCGATGCGGACGAGGCCCACCGCACCGAGAGCGACCGGGCCGCCTCCCCGGCGCCCCGCCCCCGCCGGCCCACCGAAGCCGGCAGCGCACCACCTACCCGGGAGAACCGTCACGCCGACCCGGCAGCGGCAACTCCCCAGAGCACTGTCCACCTGGACGAGACCACCCCGGCCGGCCCTTACGCCGATGAGGCCGGCACCCGCCGGAGCAGCACCGAGAAGTCCGGCGCCCACCAGGCCTGGACCGGAACGACGGGCGCACACCGCACCCACGCCGGACCCGAGGCCGATCCAGCCGTCGATCTCGACCTGGAGGACACCGGCCCGGCCGTCGATCTCGACCTGGAGTCCGCCGACCCGGCCGTCGACCTGGACCTGGACGGCCCGCCCACCCGCCCGGCACAATCCGGCGCCGGAACCGCGGCCGCCGCTGCGGCCGGTGCCGCTGCGGCCGGTGCCGCTGCGGCCTCGTCCCGGTCTGCGGCGATTCCGCGCCAGGCATCCCATCGACGATCCGACGACATCGACCCCCCGGCGCGACCCTCCGACCGCGAAGCCGCCCCGGGCATCCCCCGCGAGACCTCGGCCGGGCCAGACGGCTCCGACCGCGTGCGCCACGAGCGTGAAGCCACCGGTCAGCGATCCGCCCCGGAGACCACGGCCACCTCCAGCGCACCGACCGTCCCCGCCGGGCGCCCATCCGCGCAGGCCCCCGAGGACTCGAGGCGGCCACGCCGCGGCTCCGGACCGGTCGATCCGGTCTCGCCCGCCTCACGGACGCCCCGAACCGGCACTCCCCCGCCACCACCCACCGCGTGGAGCCAGGGGTTGAAGCCACCACCGCCACCGGTCCCGCGCCCGGCCGACGCCCCCGCACCGCCCCCGAGGCGCGTACCCCGCCCGAGTCACGCGGCGCCGCCCCCGCCTCAGGCCCGGCCCGCTCCTCAAACGGCCAGGCCGGCCGCGACTCCGCCCGCACCTCAAACGACCACACCCGCGGCACGCCCGGCCACGGCGTCCCCCGCACCTCGAACGGCCACCCCTGTGGCGCGCCCCGCCCGAGCCGAAGTACCGCCCCGGGACCCGTGGGCCGGGCCATCGCAGGCGGCCGCACCCCGCGGCGGCGAACGCTTGTCCGCGCCCACCCCCGGAACACCGGATCGCCCGGCCCCGCGACAGGCCGCACCGAGCGCCCCGCCCCACGACGACCGCTGGGCGCGTCCCACGACCTCCCCGTGGGCGGAGCCGGAGGAGGAACCCACTCCGGTCCCCCCGAACGTCGACGCCCATCCGCTGGGCAGCCGAACCCGGTTCTTCGTGCAGCCGGGCGCCGAGCCGGGCACCCCTTCGACGACCGCCGAGGACGAGCCGGGCACCAGGCCGGGTCCGACCCCGGTGGCGTTCCCGGCACAGCCGCGCCCGGAGCGCGCCACGCCCGCACCGTCCCCGTTGACGACGCCCCCGACCGCCCCGACCCCGGACCGGCCGTTCCCGAGCGCGCCGCCGCCGGCCTCGTATCCGTCCCGCGACCACGTCGACATTCCGCTGGATCTGCCGTTGCGCGGTCACCCAGAGACGCACGCACCCTCGGAGCAGCCCTCGGAGCAGCCCTCGAAGGGCACGTCGGCGCTGCGTGACGGCATCCTGGGAGTGGCGGTGGGCCGCGCGGCCGTCTCACCGCACCCGGAGGACGGCAACCCCTGGGGTGACTTCGCCGGCCGCAGCGAGCCGGACGAGCACGCCGCCGATGTGATCACCGGCTATCCGAGCGCCCGCCCGGGCCCGGCCGGCTCGATCCACGGGGTGGGTATCACCATCCTGGTCACCGACCTGGCGCGCTCGACCGAGTTCTACCGGGACGTGCTCGGCTTCCACGAGATCGACAACGGCGACGGCAGTGCCGTACTGGCGTCCGGTGACACCCGCCTGGTCCTGCGTACGGTGCACAACCTGTCGTCCGACGCGGGCCGCCTGATCTACCTGAATCTGGAGGTCGGCGACATCGAGGCGGTGCACGCCGAGTTGCGGGAGAAGGGCGTCAAGTTCGTCCACTCGCCCCGCCCGGTGAACCGTGGCGACCGCCTGGAGCTGTGGTCGGCGACGTTCCGCGACCCGGACAACCACAACATCGCCATCACCCAGTGGCGGGCCATCCACTGACGGGTGTCACCCGGTCCCTGAACGGGACCGGGTGTCAGCCCAGGATCGTCCGGCGTACGTGCAGCACGTACGCCCACGTCAACCCGAAGATCACCCCGACCGCGGCCAGGGTCCAGTGCAGGAACCCGCCGAGCAGCAGCAGGACCTGGAGCACGGTGCCGCCGGCCCACGCCCAGTTCCGCTTCATGCTGCCGGCCAGCACGATCGCCAGCACGACGAGGACGAGCACCATGATGATCGCCGGGCCGCTACGGTCTCCGGCGATCATCTTCAGGGGCGCCACCATGAGCAGCAGCACGACCGTCTCCAGCACCAGTGTCCCGGCGCCGAGTCCCCGTACCGCTGCTTGGGGGTTCTTGAGCCCGGAGGGCCGTGGCTCTTGCGGGGCGCTCATCGTTTGAGCAGTTTTCGTGCGTCGGCGACGGTGACGACCGATCCGGTGATCAGCACGGCGACGCCGCTGGTCTCACCGGAGGCGTCCTCTTCGGCCAGGAAGACGGCTTCCTCGATGGCGTCGGGCATGGTCGCCGTGACCGTCACCCGGTCCTCACCGAAGACGGCGACCGCGAGCCGGCCCAGTTCTTCGGCGGGCATGGCGCGCGGCGAGCTGTTCTGGGTCACCACGATCTTGGCGGCGACCGGTTCGAGCAGGTCGAGAAGACCGGTGACGTCCTTGTCGCCGAGCACCGACACGACCGCCACCAGGTGCCGGAAGGAGAACTCCTCCTCCAGCGCGGTGACCGTGGCGGCCATCCCGTGCGGGTTGTGCGCGCCGTCGAGCAGGATGGTGGGCGCGCTGCGCACCCGTTCCAGCCGGCCGGGCGAGTCCACCTGGGCGAACCCTTCCCGGACCAGGTCGACCTCGAGCTGCCTGCCGGTGCCGGCACCGAGGAAGGCCTCGACGGCGGCGAGCGCGATCGCGGCGTTCTGCGCCTGGTGGGCGCCGAAGAGCGGCAGGAAGATCTCGTCGTAGACGCCGCCGAGCCCCTGGAGGGTGAGCACCTGCCCGCCGACCGCCTGGTTCCGCTCGACCACCCCGAACTCGCTGCCTTCCCGGGCGAGGGTGGCCTGCATGTCGGCGCACCGTTCGAGGATGGGCCGCATGGCCTCCTCGGTCTGGAGCGCGGTGATCACGGTGGCGCCCTGGTGGATGATGCCCACCTTGTGCCAGGCGATGTCCTCGATCGTGTCGCCGAGCCACTCGGTGTGGTCGAGCCCGATCGGGGTGAGTACGCACACGCCCGCGTCGATGACGTTGGTGGCGTCCTCCTCGCCGCCGAGCCCCACTTCGACGACCGCGATGTCCACCGGCGCGTCGGCGAATGCCGCGTATGCCATGGCCGTCGTCATGTCGAAGTAGGTGAGCGGCTCCGCGTGACGCGCGTCGACGAGCTCGGCCAGCGGCGCCACCTCGCCGAACGTGGCGACGAGCCGCTCCTCCGACACCGGCTCCCCGTCGAGGCTGATCCGTTCCCGGACGCTCTCCAGGTGCGGGCTGGTGTAGCGGCCGGTGTGCAGCCCGTGTGCCCGCAGCAGCGCGTCGATCATCCGCGCCGTGCTGGTCTTGCCGTTGGTCCCGGTCAGGTGGATCGCCGGGTACGCCCGCTGTGGGCTGCCCAGCACGTCCATCAGGTCCCGGATCTTCTGCATGTCGAAGGCCATCCGGGTGAAGCCGCGCTTGTCCAGCGCGGCCTCGACCTCTGCGAACTCGCTCATGCTGCCGGCAACGACGAGAGGGCGGCGGCGATCCGGACCAGATCGGCCTCGGCGGCCGTGAGCCGGTCCTTGATCTTCGCGACCACGGCTTCCGGGGCCTTGCCGATGAAGGCCTCGTTGCCGAGCTTGGCCCGGCACTGGGTGGCCTCCTTCTCGGCGGCCGCCCGGTCCTTCTCCAGCCGGGCCCGTTCGGCGGCCACGTCGATGGCGCCCCGGGTGTCCAGGTCGACGGTGATGCCGCCGGTCACCGCGAGGGTGGCGGTGGTGGCGAAGTCGGCGCCGGGCGCGTCGAGACGGGCCAGCGAACGGATCAGCGGCTCGTGCGCGTCGATGCCGACGTTGCCCAGGCCGGTGAGCGCGGCGGTGACCCGCTGGCTCGGCTTGAGCCCCTGGTCGGAACGGAACCGCCGGACCTCGGTGACCACCTTCTGGAGGGCGGCCAGCTCTTCCTCGGCGGCGTCGTCGACGAGCGCCTGGTCGGCTGACGGCCACGCCGCCTTCATCACCGTCTCGCCGCCGGTGAGCGCGATCCACAGCTCCTCGGTGACGAACGGGATGACCGGGTGCAGCAGACGCAACAGCTGGTCGAGCACGTGCCCGAGCACGCGCTGCGTCACGGCGCTGCCCTGGGCCAGCACCGGCTTGCTCAGCTCCAGGTACCAGTCACACACGTCGTCCCACGCGAAGTGGTAGAGCGCGTCACAGACCTTCGCGTACTCGTAGGCCGCGAAGTAACCGTCCACTTCCGCGGTCACGTGCTGAAGGCGGGAGAGGATCCACTTGTCGATCGCGGACAGTTCGGACGGCGAAGGGAGGTCGCCCGAAACCGACGCGCCGTTCATCATGGCGAACCGGGTCGCGTTCCACAGCTTGTTGCAGAAGTTGCGGGAGCCCTGGCACCACTCCTCGCTGACCGGCACGTCGGAGCCGGGGTTGGCGCCGCGGGCCAGCGTGAAGCGGGTGGCGTCGGCGCCGTACCGGTCGATCCAGTCGAGCGGGTCGACCACGTTGCCGAACGACTTCGACATCTTCTTGCCGAACTGGTCGCGCACCATGCCGTGCAGGTTCACCACGTCGAACGGCTGGCGGCCGTCCATCGCGTAGAGACCGAACATCATCATCCGGGCGACCCAGAAGAAGAGGATGTCGTAGCCGGTCACCAGCACGCTGGTCGGGTAGAACTTCTCCAGGTCGGCGGTCTGCTCCGGCCAGCCCAGCGTGGAGAACGGCCACAGGCCCGAGGAGAACCAGGTGTCGAGGACGTCCTCGTCCTGCTTCCAGCCCTCGCCGGTGGGCGGCTGCTCGTCCGGTCCGACGCAGACGACCTCGCCGTCCGGCCCGTACCAGACCGGGATCCGGTGGCCCCACCACAGCTGCCGGGAGATGCACCAGTCGTGCATGTTGTCGACCCAGGCGAAGTACCGCTTGGACAGCTCCGCCGGCTCGATCTTGACCCGGCCGTCACGAACCGCGTCCCCGGCCGCCTTGGCCAGCGGCTTCGTGTTGACGAACCACTGCAGCGACAGGCGCGGCTCCACCGTGGTCTTGCACCGCGAACAGTGCCCCACCGAGTGCAGGTAGGGCCGCTTCTCCACGACGATCCGGCCCTGCGCCCGCAGCGCCGCGACGATCGCCGGACGGGCCTCATAACGATCAAGACCTTCAAACGGCCCGGGTACGGTGATGATCGCCCGCTCGTCCATGATCGCCGGACTGGGCAGACCGTGCCGCTGCCCGATCTCGAAGTCGTTGGGGTCGTGGGCCGGGGTCACCTTGACGGCGCCGGTGCCGAACGACGGGTCGACGTGCTCGTCCGCCACGATCGGGATGCGCCGCCCGGTCAGCGGCAGCTCGACCTCGGTGCCGACCAGATGCTTGTACCGCTCGTCGTCGGGGTGCACGGCCACCGCGGTGTCACCGAGCATCGTCTCGGCACGGGTGGTGGCGACGACGATCGAGTTCTCGCCCTCGCCGTACCGGATCGAGACCAGCTCGCCCTCGTCCTCGGTGTGCTCCACCTCGATGTCGCTGAGCGCGGTGAGGCAGCGCGGGCACCAGTTGATGATCCGGTTGGCCCGGTAGATCAGCTCGTCGTCGTACAGCCGCTTGAAGATCGTCTGAACGGCGCGGGAGAGGCCCTCGTCCATGGTGAACCGCTCGCGCGACCAGTCGACGGAGTCGCCGAGCCGCCGCATCTGCCCGAGGATGGCGCCACCGGACTCGGCCTTCCACTCCCAGACCCGCTCGACGAACTTCTCCCGGCCCAGATCGTGCCGGGACAGCTGCTGCGCGGCGAGCTGCCGCTCCACCACGTTCTGCGTGGCGATGCCGGCGTGGTCCATGCCGGGCAGCCACAGCACCTCGTAGCCCTGCATCCGCTTGAGCCGGACCAGGGTGTCCTGAATCGTGTGGTCGAGGGCGTGCCCCACGTGCAGGGACCCGGTCACGTTCGGCGGCGGGATCACGATCGTGAACGGCGGCTTGTCACTCTTCGGGTCCGCCGTGAAGTAACCCTCCGATACCCACCGCTCGTACCGCCGCTGCTCTACCTCGCCCGGCTGGTACTGGGCGGAGAGGCCACCGGTGGGCCGGCTGTCGGGAGTACGGGGTTCGGTCTCATCGGTCACCCGACAAGTCTACGGATCCCCGCCCACCGACCCGAATTCGCACCTCCTCCGAAGGACCCCGGCACCCCGGGTGATCGGCCCGTCCGCCGCCCGCGGCGCTGGCCACCACCGGATAGGCTCGCCTGATGTCGGACCGCGGTCAGCACACACCCCCTCCCGCCTCCCCCGAGCAGCCGGAGCCCGCGCCCGCTCCGGAGGCCCCCGCGGACCAGCCCATTTCCGAACCCGGCACCCCTCCATCACCCGCGCCCGCCGACACCCCGCTGGAACTGAGCGCAACCCCCGACGACCCCGACAGTGACAACGCGTTCGGTCTGACCGCTGCGGAGAGCGACGACACCGACCGCCCCACGAAGCCGCGCAGCAGGACACGCACGATCGTCCTGGCGAGCCTGCTCGCGGTGACGGTCGCCGGCGCCGGCACCATGGCCGTCTTCGGCTGGCGGATCAACTCCCAGCGGAACACCACGCTCGCCACACCGACCAGCATCGGCTCGCTCACCCTCGACGACAGCGAGGAGGCCGCCGCGACCGCCGACTACCTGCAGACCGCTCTCTCCGCGGAGATCCCGATGACCAAGGCGGTGGGCGCCGTCTACACCGGGGCCGACAAGAAGAGCGTCCTGTTCTTCGGCGGCACCTCGCTGTTCTGGTCCCCCAGCTCCGAACTGGGCACCGCTTTCGACCTGGTGGGCGACGACCAGGGCGCGGTCACCGGGATCAGCGACGTGGAGGCCGGCGATCTGGGCGGCACCATGAAATGCGGAGTGACCCATTCCTCCGAGGGCGACCTGACGGTCTGCGGATGGGCCGACCACGGCAGCCTGGCCCTGGCCATGTTCCCGAACCGCACCCCGGCCGAAGCCGCTCCCCTGATGCTCCAGATCCGTTCCGCCACCCAAACCCGAAGCTAAAGAAGACCCATTTCCGGTACGAAAGTCCCCGCCCTCAAACGCACCACCCCCGTTCCGGGAGGTCGCCGCGAGGCGCTGCACCGTCCCAGCCGTGCAGCGCCCGCCGGGCGTGAGCCTTCCGTCACCGAAAAAGGGCAAAAAGAAAGGCCCACCCCGTCTGGGGTGGGCCTTTCTATCACGTTGAGTCCGGCGGCGTCCTACTCTCCCACACCCTCCCGAGTGCAGTACCATCGGCGCTGGAGGGCTTAGCTACCGGGTTCGGAATGTAACCGGGCGTTTCCCCTCCGCTATGACCACCGAAACAGCCATCAGCGTGGAACAAACCAGCAACCCAAGACTTCTCCCGGGGTGGTTGTTCGTTTGCTGTGAATCACACAGTGGACGCAAGTAAAATGTTTAGGGTGGTTAAGCCCTCGGCCTATTAGTACCGGTCAACTCAACACGTTACCGTGCTTACATCTCCGGCCTATCAACCCAGTAGTCTAGCTGGGAGCCTTACCCACTCAAAGGTGGTGGGATACCTCATCTCGAAGCAGGCTTCCCGCTTAGATGCTTTCAGCGGTTATCCCTTCCGAACGTAGCCAACCAGCCATGCTCCTGGCGGAACAACTGGCACACCAGAGGTTCGTCCGTCCCGGTCCTCTCGTACTAGGGACAGCCCTTCTCAAGTATCCAACGCGCACGGCGGATAGGGACCGAACTGTCTCACGACGTTCTAAACCCAGCTCGCGTACCGCTTTAATGGGCGAACAGCCCAACCCTTGGGACCTGCTACAGCCCCAGGATGCGACGAGCCGACATCGAGGTGCCAAACCATCCCGTCGATATGGACTCTTGGGGAAGATCAGCCTGTTATCCCCGGGGTACCTTTTATCCGTTGAGCGACACCGCTTCCACACGCAAGTGCCGGATCACTAGTCCCGACTTTCGTCCCTGCTCGACCCGTCAGTCTCACAGTCAAGCTCCCTTGTGCACTTACACTCAACACCTGATTGCCAACCAGGCTGAGGGAACCTTTGGGCGCCTCCGTTACCCTTTAGGAGGCAACCGCCCCAGTTAAACTACCCACCAGACACTGTCCCTCGACCCGATCAGGGCCGCAAGTTAGATACCCAAACCCAACAGAGTGGTATTTCAACAATGACTCCACCCGAACTGGCGTCCGAGCTTCACAGTCTCCCACCTATCCTACACAATTAAATTCAGATACCAATGTCAAGCTATAGTAAAGGTCCCGGGGTCTTTCCGTCCTGCCGCGCGTAACGAGCATCTTTACTCGTACTGCAATTTCGCCGGGCCTGTGGTTGAGACAGTGGGGAAGTCGTTACGCCATTCGTGCAGGTCGGAACTTACCCGACAAGGAATTTCGCTACCTTAGGATGGTTATAGTTACCACCGCCGTTTACTGGCGCTTAAGTTCTCCGCTTCGCCCCGAAGAGCTAACAGGTCCCCTTAACGTTCCAGCACCGGGCAGGCGTCAGTCCATATACATCGTCTTACGACTTGGCATGGACCTGTGTTTTTAGTAAACAGTCGCTTCCCCCTGCTCTCTGCGGCCATACCACGCTCCACCCGCAAGGGGCTTCACGCGTCCGGCCCCCCTTCTCCCTAAGTTACGGGGGCAATTTGCCGAGTTCCTTAACCACAGTTCACCCGTCGCCTCGGTATTCTCTACCTGACCACCTGTGTCGGTTTGGGGTACGGGCCGCTCAGAACATCGCTAGAGGCTTTTCTCGGCAGCATAGGATCAATGACTTCACCAGAACGGCTCGGCATCACGTCTCAGACTATATGCACCGCGGATTTGCCTACGGTACGTCCTACACGCTTACCCCGGCACAACCACCGGCCGGGATCATCTACCTTCCTGCGTCACCCCATCGCTAAACTACTACCCACCAAGTTCCTAGTCTCCATGCTTTTTGGTCCGAAGACCGCCGGCACTTCAAGTAGTTAGTACAGTGAGGTTCGTCTTGGGCGCTCTTTTGCGGGTACGGGAATATCAACCCGTTATCCATCGACTACGCCTCTCGGCCTCGCCTTAGGCCCCGACTCACCCAGGGCGGATTAGCCTGGCCCTGGAACCCTTGGTCATCCGGCGGAAGGGGTTCTCACCCTTCATTCGCTACTCATGCCTGCATTCTCACTCGTGTAGCGTCCACGGCTGGATCACTCCGCCGCTTCACCCGCAACACGACGCTCCCCTACCCATCAACACGCCTGGATCATGATCCGAAAACCATGACCGAGCAAAGTGTCAATGCCACAGCTTCGGCGGTGTGCTTGAGCCCCGCTACATTGTCGGCGCGGAACCACTTGACCAGTGAGCTATTACGCACTCTTTAAAGGGTGGCTGCTTCTAAGCCAACCTCCTGGTTGTCCATGCGATCCCACATCCTTTTCCACTTAGCACACGCTTAGGGGCCTTAGCTGGCGATCTGGGCTGTTTCCCTCTCGACTACGAAGCTTATCCCCCGCAGTCTCACTGCCGCGCTCTCACTTACCGGCATTCGGAGTTTGGCTGATTTCAGTAAGCTTGTGGGCCCCCTAGACCATCCAGTGCTCTACCTCCGGCAAGAAACACGCGACGCTGCACCTAAATGCATTTCGGGGAGAACCAGCTATCACGGAGTTTGATTGGCCTTTCACCCCTAACCACAGGTCATCCCCCAACTTTTCAACGTTGGTGGGTTCGGTCCTCCACGCGGTCTTACCCACGCTTCAACCTGCCCATGGCTAGATCACTCCGCTTCGGGTCTAGAGCATGCGACTAAAAACGCCCTATTAAGACTCGCTTTCGCTACGGCTTCCCCACACGGGTTAACCTCGCCACATGCCACTAACTCGCAGGCTCATTCTTCAAAAGGCACGCCATCACCCCGAAAGGCTCTGACGGATTGTAGGCGAACGGTTTCAGGTACTATTTCACTCCCCTCCCGGGGTACTTTTCACCATTCCCTCACGGTACTTGTCCGCTATCGGTCACCAGGAAGTATTCAGCCTTACCAGGTGGTCCTGGCAGATTCACAGCAGATTCTAGGAGTCCGCTGCTACTCGGGAACACCACAAAGAGGTCATACACTTTCGTCTACCGGGCTCTCACCGTCTACGGCCGACTTTCCCACGTCGTTCGACTAGCATAAGACTTTGTAACTCTTCGACTGTCTGTCAGAACAATCAAGTGGGTCCCACAACCCCTCACGTGCAACGCCTGACAGCTATCACACACGCAAGGTTTAGGCTACATCCGCTTTCGCTCGCCACTACTCACGGAATCACGGTTGTTTTCTCTTCCTACGGGTACTGAGATGTTTCACTTCCCCGCGTTCCCCTCACATGCCCTATGAATTCAGGCATGGATGACACGACATGACTCGTGCCAGGTTTCCCCATTCGGACATCCTGGGATCACAGCTAGGTTGGCAGCTCCCCCAGGCCTATCGCGGCCTCCTACGTCCTTCATCGGCTCCTGGTGCCAAGGCATCCACCGTTCGCCCTTGACAACTTAACCACAGAAAACAAGATGCTCGCGTCCACTGTGCAATTCTCAACCAACGACCAACCCACAACCCGCTCAGCCCAACACCAGCACCACACTCATGTGACCGGTATGAAGGGCCAGGCTGTGCCTGGCATTGAAAAACAACCACCCATATCTCAGGGCGCCGGCAAACCGGCTAGTTAGGGTTGTTCTTTCAGATACCCAACAGGGTGCTATCTTTTGTCGCCAGAATCCAGCCGCACCGACCCGCGTTCCACGCCACCCGAAGGCAGCCGTACTTGCTGAAGCCGGCCGTTGCCGGAACTGACTAGCCAGTGTCTCCGCCTGTGAGCTCCTCACCAACACATTCGGCTGGTGCAGGATTTCTGTCCGCTTTCGCGGAAGAATGCTCCTTAGAAAGGAGGTGATCCAGCCGCACCTTCCGGTACGGCTACCTTGTTACGACTTCGTCCCAATCGCCAGCCCCACCTTCGACGGCTCCCTCCCTTACGGGTTAGGCCACCGGCTTCGGGTGTTGCCGACTTTCGTGACGTGACGGGCGGTGTGTACAAGGCCCGGGAACGTATTCACCGCAGCGTTGCTGATCTGCGATTACTAGCGACTCCGACTTCACGGGGTCGAGTTGCAGACCCCGATCCGAACTGAGACCGGCTTTTTGGGATTCGCTCAACCTCACGGTCTCGCAGCCCTTTGTACCGGCCATTGTAGCATGCGTGAAGCCCTGGACATAAGGGGCATGATGACTTGACGTCATCCCCACCTTCCTCCGAGTTGACCCCGGCAGTCTTCGATGAGTCCCCGCCATTACGCGCTGGCAACATCGAACGAGGGTTGCGCTCGTTGCGGGACTTAACCCAACATCTCACGACACGAGCTGACGACAGCCATGCACCACCTGTGCACGACCCCGAAGGACCCCCCATCTCTGGAGGATTTCCGTGCATGTCAAACCCAGGTAAGGTTCTTCGCGTTGCATCGAATTAATCCGCATGCTCCGCCGCTTGTGCGGGCCCCCGTCAATTCCTTTGAGTTTTAGCCTTGCGGCCGTACTCCCCAGGCGGGGCGCTTAATGCGTTAGCTGCGGCGCAGAAACCCGGAGAGGGTCCCCACACCTAGCGCCCAACGTTTACAGCGTGGACTACCAGGGTATCTAATCCTGTTCGCTCCCCACGCTTTCGCTCCTCAGCGTCAGTATCGGCCCAGAGACCCGCCTTCGCCACCGGTGTTCCTCCTGATATCTGCGCATTTCACCGCTACACCAGGAATTCCAGTCTCCCCTACCGAACTCTAGCCTGCCCGTATCGAATGCAATGTCAGAGTTGAGCCCTGAGATTTCACATTCGACGCGACAAGCCGCCTACGAGCTCTTTACGCCCAATAAATCCGGACAACGCTCGCGCCCTACGTCTTACCGCGGCTGCTGGCACGTAGTTGGCCGGCGCTTCTTCTGCAGGTACCGTCACTTGCGCTTCGTCCCTGCTGAAAGAGGTTTACAACCCGAAGGCCGTCATCCCTCACGCGGCGTCGCTGCATCAGGCTTCCGCCCATTGTGCAATATTCCCCACTGCTGCCTCCCGTAGGAGTCTGGGCCGTGTCTCAGTCCCAGTGTGGCCGGTCGCCCTCTCAGGCCGGCTACCCGTCGTCGCCTTGGTAGGCCATTACCCCACCAACAAGCTGATAGGCCGCGAGTCCATCCCAGACCGAAAAACTTTCCACACAGACTTCATGCGAAGCTGTGTCGTATTCGGTATTAGCCCCCGTTTCCGAGGGTTATCCCAAAGTCCAGGGCAGGTTACTCACGTGTTACTCACCCGTTCGCCGCTCGAGTACCCCGAAGGGCCTTTCCGCTCGACTTGCATGTGTTAAGCACGCCGCCAGCGTTCGTCCTGAGCCAGGATCAAACTCTCCAACAAAATCTGTTGAACAATCGTCCCGGCAACATAAAAGTTGCCAAAGGAATCCTCAACCCGTCCGAAGACAGGCCGGGGTATTGCCATAATTGGCACTGGCTTATCAAGCACCCTGTTGAGTTCTCAAAGAACAACCGCACATCGAATTAGAGCCCGTTAAGACCCGTCTTCAAGGCAACTGCTCGTATAGTACCCGGTCGTTTTCGCCAGACAGAATCCAGGGACCCTGTCGACAACGCCCAAGTGTTTCTCCGCGATGCAGAGAAGTGGCTCTGGTAGACCGGCCGACGATCACTTGAATGATCAGCCCGCCCGGCTCTCTACCGGCTTTGCAACTCTACCCGGCCGGCTTCGCGATCGCAAATCCAATTTCTTGGATCCTTGCCGCACCACCCGGGCGCCGAGTCCGAGCATATCTCGCTCTCGACCGCCTTCGGGGCACCTTCCGGATTGTCACTTTCGTGGCTGTCCGTACCGGTTTCCCGCTTGCAGAGAGAAAGTTACGCGACCCATGCGGGTGACCGCAAATCGACGCTCATGCCTGCGGAAGCGGCGAGGCCGCACACGACGCAGCCATCCCATGACAGAGTGGCTTCATGGCCACTCCCCCGACACTGGCGGCCGACGCGGTCCTGGGCCTGCTCGTCCCGCTCTGGCAGTGGGCGATCGGCCTACTTGTGCTGGTCACGGTCATGCTGTCGGCCCGGAAACTGTTGATGCGCGGTCCCACGCGCATGGGCGGCGCACTACTCCTCGCGGGCGCCGCGGTGGTCGCTCTGACCGCGATCAGCTATCTCATGGAAAGTTTGTGACGCCGGATACAACTCCCCGCCGCAGACTTTTGGTGCCCTTCCTACCGGTTCCCGCGCCTTCTCCCCGCAGGCCCGATCCTCCGCCACACCGAACCGCAGCCAGCGCGCCGACGCCTCGCAGAACCGCGGACAGCACGCCGGCCTGAGGCAGAACCGCAGCCAACACGGTCGACCTGACACAGCACGCAGTCAGAACGCCGTGGCCTAACGCGGAACCGCAGCCGACACGGTCGACCTGACACAGAACGCAGTCAGAACGCCGGCCCTTCGGGAACCACGCTCAGCACGCCGGCCCGCAGTTCGCGCCGGCTCCTCGTAGCACCGCGGCCAACACGTCAGCCTGACGAGGATCCGCAGTCAACGGCAGCCCTTCGTAGGGCCGCGGTCAACGCGTCACCCCACACAGAATCCGGTCAGCGCATCGCCCCGCGTACCAGATCCGTGGGGTTTGCAGTGAGATCCGATGACGCCGACCAGGGCCGCGGCGGCGGCGAGACCCTCGACTGGCTCGCGGCGGGGCTCAGCTGATCCGGACCGAGGCCGCAGTGGTGCTCGACCTGATTTCGCCAGGAGTGACGTAACCGGGTCCGCGACCGGGAGCTGCTCAGCGGAGCGGGAAAGTCTCCATCCGCCGGTTGGCGAGGCTGGGCAGCTCGGTGCGGATGGTTTCCAGGCGATCGAGGTCGAGGTCCGCGAAGGTCACGCCGACGGTGTCCGGGGCCTGGGCCAGGACGGTCCCCCACGGGTCGATGATCATGCTGCGGCCGAAGCAGGTGCGGCGCGGCTCGTGGTCGCCGATCTGGCCGGCCGCCAGCACGAAGCACTGGTTCTCGATGGCGCGGGCGCGCAGCAGCACCTCCCAGTGGTCCCGGCCGGTGTGCAGCATGAAGGCGGCGGGCACGACCAGGATCCGGGCGCCGGCGATGGCGAGGGCCCGGTACAGCTCGGGGAAGCGGAGGTCGTAGCAGATGGTCAGGCCGAGGGGGACGCCGTCGACGTCGGCGACGACCGGGTCGGTGCCGGGCGCCACGGTGCGGGACTCCTGGTAGGAGATGCGGCCGGCGATCTCCACGTCGTACAGATGGATCTTGCGATAGGTCGCGGCGAGGGTGCCGTCCGGGGTGAAGAGCAACGATGTGTTGAAGGTGCGGCCGGCGTCCGGGCCCTTTTCGTGGAACGAGCCGGCGTGCACCCAGAGGCCGAGCTCCCCGGCGGCCTTCGCGAAGAAGGCGGCGAACTCGCCGTCGACCGGCTCCGGTCTCGGGGCGTCGGCGGAGTGGCCGAGGAAGTCGACATACTCCGGCAGGATCGCGAGCTTCGCGCCGCCGGCGGCGGCGCGCTCGAGAAGATCACGAGCGGCGGCCAGGTTGTGGGCACGGTCTTCGCGGGAGTTCAGCTGGCAGACGGCGACGCGCATAAATCGAAGGGTACGGCGACCCGCGCCGCTTCGTGACCATCCGCGGCCGCTGAAGCACACTCGCCGTCGCCCGGGCTGGGCGACGGCGAGTGGGACGAACTGAGGGTCAGCCGGTCAGGCTGACTTCTCCTCGCGCTCGGGACGGCGACGACGGCCGCCGCCGAACTCGCGCGGGACGATCGTGGGAATCACGTTCTCCACGACGACCTCGCGGGTGATCACGACCCGGGCGGCGTCGGGGTTGCTGGGCACCTCGAACATCACGTTCTGGAGGACCTCCTCCATGATCGCCCGGAGACCACGGGCACCGGTGCCCCGCAGCATGGCCTGGTCGGCGATGGCCTCCAGCGCGCCCTCGTCGAACTCCAGCTCGACGCCGTCGAGCTCGAAGAGGCGCTGGTACTGCTTCACGTAGGCATTCCGCGGCTCGGTGAGGATCTTGATGAGAGCGTCACGGTCGAGGTTGCGGACGGTCGTGATGACCGGGAGACGGCCGATGAACTCGGGGATCAGGCCGAACTTGAGCATGTCCTCCGGCATCACCCTGCTGAAGATGTCGTCGGTGTTCCGCTCGGAGATCGACCGGAGGCGGGCGCCGAAGCCGACACCGCTCTGCCCGACCCGCTGCTCGATGATCCGGTCCAGACCGGCAAAGGCGCCGCCCACGATGAACAGCACGTTCGTCGTGTCGATCTGGATGAACTCCTGGTGCGGGTGCTTACGGCCGCCCTGGGGCGGGACGTTCGCCACCGTGCCTTCGAGGATCTTCAGCAGGGCCTGCTGCACGCCCTCACCGGAGACGTCGCGGGTGATCGACGGGTTCTCGCTCTTACGGGCGATCTTGTCGACCTCGTCGATGTAGATGATGCCCTGCTCAGCGCGCTTGACGTCGTAGTCCGCCGCCTGGATGAGCTTCAGCAGGATGTTCTCGACGTCCTCGCCGACATAGCCGGCCTCGGTGAGCGCTGTGGCGTCCGCGATCGCGAACGGCACGTTGAGCATCCGGGCCAGGGTCTGCGCCAGGTGCGTCTTACCGCAACCGGTGGGGCCGATGAGCATGATGTTGGACTTGGCCACCTCGACATCGCTGCCCGCACCGGGAGCACCGTTCGACTCGGCCTGGATCCGCTTGTAGTGGTTGTAGACCGCGACGGAGAGTGCCCGCTTGGCCTGCTCCTGACCAACCACGTAGTTGTCCAGGAATTGGCAGATCTCCATCGGCTTGGGAAGCTCTTCCCACTTCACCTCGCCGGTCTCAGCCAGCTCTTCTTCGATGATCTCGTTGCAGAGGTCGATGCACTCGTCGCAGATGTAGACCCCGGGGCCCGCGATGAGCTTCTTGACCTGCTTCTGCGACTTCCCACAGAAGGAGCACTTGAGTAGGTCGCCACCGTCGCCGATCCGTGCCACCTACGTTCTCCCTGCGTTCATTGGCCGGCCATCAACCGGACCTTGTACGAGGACGGAATGCCTCGTTGCCATCTATCGTCCGCCGACCCGCGTAACTGAGGCTGCAGACTCGACGTTACCCGCAAAGGGGCTGTTCTCCGACCCCCCAAAACGGGCGTGTCAGGGGTCGGCCAGTCTAGCGCTCGCCGGCCGGCCCCCTGACACCGCGGACCCCGGGTCAGACCCCGGCCGTCTGCAGGCTCTTCTTGCGGGTAGCCAGGACGACGTCGACCAGGCCGTACTCCTTGGCCTCGTCGGCCGTCATGATCTTGTCGCGGTCGATGTCCTTGCGGACCTGCTCGATCGGCCTGGAGGAGTGGTGCGCGATCAACTCCTCCAGCTGGGTACGCATGCGCATGATCTCGCGGGCCTGGATCTCGATGTCCGAACCCTGGCCGTAGCCACCCTCGGTGGCCGGCTGGTGGATGATGATCCGTGAGTGCGGGAGCGCCATCCGCTTGCCCGGGGTGCCGCCGGCGAGCAGGACCGCCGCGGCGCTGGCCGCCTGACCCAGGCAGACCGTGCTGATGTCGGGGCGCACGTACTGCATGGTGTCGTAGATGGCGGTCATCGCGGTGAACGAGCCACCGGGCGAGTTGATGTACATCAGGATGTCGCGGTCCGGGTCGGTGCTCTCCAGCGTCAGCAGCTGGGCCATCACGTCGTTGGCCGACGCGTCGTCCACCTGCACGCCGAGGAAGATGATCCGGTCCTCGAACATCTTGTTGTAGGGGTTGGACTCCTTGATGCCCCACGAGGTGCGCTCGGAGAACGAGGGCAGCACGTAGCGGTTGTGCACCGGAGCGAACCCGGGAGGCATGGAAAGGTCGGTCATGGGTCAGCTCCTCAGTTCAGCGTTCCGGCACCGTCGGGAACCTGCGTGGCCCCGGTGATCACCTTGTCGATGAAGCCATAGTCCTTGGCCTCCTCGGCCGTGAACCAGCGGTCCCGGTCGAAGTCTGCCGCGATCTGCTCCTGGGTCTGACCGGTGTGAAACGCGATCCGCTCCTGGAACATCCGCTTGGTGTAGAGCATCTGCTCGGCCTGGATGGCGATGTCGGCCGCGGTGCCGCCCATGCCACCGGACGGCTGGTGCATCATGATCCGGGCATGCGGCAGGGCGAAGCGCTTGCCCGGCGTCCCGGAGCAGAGCAGGAACTGCCCCATCGAGGCGGCCATGCCCATCGCGACAGTCTGCACGTCGTTGTCGATGAACTGCATCGTGTCGTAGATGGCCATACCCGAGTAGACAGAGCCGCCCGGGGAGTTGATCCACAGGTGGATGTCGGCCTCCGGGTCCTCGGCGGAGAGCAGCAGCAGCTGAGCGCAGATGCGGTTGGCGCTCGCATCGGTCACCTCACTGCCGAGGAAGATGATCCGCTCCCGCAGCAGCCGATTGAAGACCGAGTCGTCGAGGTTGCCACTCAGGGTTTCGCCACCGCGCCGCGACACGGGCCCGGTGGGGATGTGGAGATCGGTCATGGCAGCCCTTCACAGCTTGCTGTGTCGGCCGATGGTCCGGCCGGCAGGTTGTCCGTCGTACGACCAACCTAACTGGTCGGATGCGCATCAGCTTCCCGCTCGGGCAGGTGTTCGCTGACAGCGCATCGCGTGGCCGTACCCCCGGAAAAGACAACGGCCACCGCGCACCCGAAAGGGATGCGCGGTGGCCGGCCAGGCACTCAGATCAGTGGTTGTGACCCGCGTGGTCATCCTCGGTGCGCAGGTCGTCCAGCGAGAGCGTGTTGCCCTCGGAGTCCTTCATCGTGACCTGCTCCATGACCGACGCGAGCGCCTTGCCCCGGCGCACGTCCCCGAAGACGGAGGCCGCGGCGCCCGAACGCACCAGCTGGTCGTAGTACTGCTGGGGCTGCATCTGGGCGCGCTGCGCCCGGTGCACGATCTCGTGACCGAACTCGTCGTCGGTGACCTGGACGTCCTCGGCGTCGGCGACGGTGTCGAGCAGCAGCTGGATCCGGACGCCCTCCTGGGCCGCCTCGGTCAGCTCCTGGTCGATCTGCTCCTCGGTCTTGTCCTCCGAGGCGAGGTAGTCGGCCAGGGTCGCGCCGATCCGCTCGAGCTGGTCGGTCATGGCCTGCTTGCGGCCCTCGACCTCGTCCTTCACGACACCCTCGGGGGCCGGGATCTCGGCCGCCTCGACGAGCTGCTTGAGCGCCTCGTCACGGGCCGCGTAGATCTGCTCGACCTTCTTGACCCGGCTGAGGCGGGTGCGGAGGTCCTCGCGGAGCTCGTCAAGGGTGTCGAACTCGCTCGCCAGCTGGGCGAACTCGTCGTCGACCTCGGGAAGCTGCTTGTCCTTGACGGTCTTCACGGCGACCTTCACCTCGGCGTCACGGCCGGCGAAGTCGCCGCCCACGAGCTGGGTCGTGAAGGTGGCCTCCTCGCCGGCGGAAAGGCCGACGAGCACCTCGTCGAGGCCCGGAAGCAGCTGCTTGCTGCCGACCTCGTGGGAGATGTTGGTGGCCGAGCCGCCGGGAACGTCCTCGCCGTCGACCGTCGCGTTCAGGTCGAGCTGGACGTAGTCACCCTCCGCAGCCGCGCGCTCCACGGTCTTCAGCGTGGCGAAGCGCTCGCGCAGGCCGTTGACCTGCTCGTCGATCTCGTTGTCACCGATCTCGACGGCCGGAACCGTCACGGTGATCGCGGAGAGGTCCGGCACGGTGATCTCCGGGCGGACGTCGACCTCGGCCGTGAACTTCAGCGGCGCGTTGTCGGCGAACTCGGTGATCTCCACCTCCGGGCGCCCGAGGGTCTTGACCTCGTGCTCCTGAACCGCGGCGAGGATCTGCTGTGGGATCGCCTCCTGGACGGCCTCGTTGAGCACCGCGCCCCGGCCGACACGCTGGTCGATCACGGCGGCGGGAACCTTGCCCTTGCGGAAGCCCGGCACCTGGACCTGCGCGCCGATCTCCCGGTACGCCTTCTGCAGGCTCGGCTTGAGCTCCTCGAACGGCACCTCGATGGCGAGCTTCACCCGAGTCGGGCTCAGAGTCTCGACGGTGCTCTTCACAGGCGTACTCCTTGTTGCTGCGGATGTTGGTATCAGTCGGGGTGGCGGGATTTGAACCCACGGCCCCTCGCTCCCAAAGCGAGTGCGCTACCAAGCTGCGCCACACCCCGTGGCGACGGCCAGTGTATGCGGTCCGCTTGCCTGCGTGTGCGCTGGAGTCACCTGCTGGGGAATCCGGTTCGCGCGGACGGGAGATGATTCAGTAAGCTGTGCACGAGCCCCGAGCTGATCGGGGATCACGCGGGCGTAGCTCAATGGTAGAGCCTCAGTCTTCCAAACTGATTACGCGAGTTCGATTCTCGTCGCCCGCTCCGCCACGAAGGCCCAGGTCAAGACGATATCGTCGACCTGGGCCTTCGTCGTTCACCCGCCCGGATGATCTTGCGTGCCATTAGGCGTCCGGGTTGGTGTCCCGTCGGCGCTTGCCCGGCTTGCCGCCGCGGGCTGTCGGCTTACTGCGCTTCGTGCTCCTGGTGATCCGCTTGTCCACGCTGTCGGCGATCTCGCGGTCCCGCTCCTTGGTGGCGTGCTGGTAGATCAGGGCCGCCCGCATGCTCGCGTGGCCCATCCGGTGCATCAGCTCGCGCGTGCTGGCACCGCTTTGCCGGTGTGCCGGAGGTCATGGAAGTGGAAACCCGCTGGCATCCCCGCGTCCGCCAGCACCTTCGACCACTTCACCGCCCGCCGGAAGTTGCCGGTTCGCAAGGGCATGTCCTTGTCGCCGGTGAAGACCAGCGCCTCCGGGTCCGCGCCGGTGAACTCGCCCAAGTGGCCGGTCAGGGCCTTGCAGGCCACTGCCGGAAGAGCGACGACCCGGATGCCTGCCGCCAGACCCGACTTCAAAGCCGCCAACTTCCGGGGTACGCGTACGGTCCCGGCTGCCGAGTCGATGTCGCACCGCCGGAGGCCGAAGAACGCAGCGACAGTGATCAACGCCACGTATCGGGGCGGCATCTGCTCGGCGAGCGCGAGGACCTGGGCAACGGTGGCGACCGGGCGCTCCGGGGTTTGGTACCGGTCGCACGGGTTCTGCTTCAGAATCTCGTCCTCCCGCACGGCGGTGTTGAGGATCGCCCGGAGCAGCGAGTAGGACTTCACGGCCTGCGGTTCCGTCGTGCCGCCGGCCAGCAGCTCGCCCAGCGGCAGGTGGTCGAGGGCTCGATGTGCAGGCGGAACCGGTCCTCGTAGTTCTCGCGGGTGCGCGGCTGGAGCTTGCGGTGGTGCCGAGCTTCGGGTCATGCGGGTGGTGCCGGTCTCCACACTCGCAGGGCACCACGTAGGAGCACCGGGCCAGCGTCTCGGCAGGCAGTCGTAGCGGCCGAATACTCGCAGCGCGACCCGCCGGAGACCGCACGGGTCCTCCTCGCCGCAGACAGCGCAACAGCCGTCCGCGCTCGGCGCGGTGTGCCGGTCGAGCTGTTCCTGCGTGTAGTCGAGTTGCTCCAGGACAGCAGCGGTCAGGATGACGGTCATCGGTTGGTCCCCGCTCGTGGACCGCCGGGTCAGGGCTGGAGGCGACGAAGACCGTCCTTACGGACGAAGATCTCCCAGCGCTCTATGGCACGGCCCGCGTCATCCAGGACGTAGCCGGACAGCCACGCCCACCCGGCGTAGGTCGGTTTCGGACTCACTGAGATCACCCGGAACACCAGGCGCCGCCCATCGGCGAACTGCACCGAGGCTTGACCGTTGACGAGCAGGACCTCACCTGGACGCGGGCTCACAGCTTCTCCAGGTTGGGGGCACCAGGGCCAGCGGGTGCGAACACCAACAACTGCCCCGGTGCCCGGCTCATGAGGCCGCCGCCACCAACGCGCCGCTTCCGCCGCAGTCCATGCAGGAGCGGCGAGGCGTCACACGCGAATCCCGGCACGACTGGGCCAGCGTCCGCAAAGCGGTCCGGTGAGTCGTGTGCTTCCATCCGCGACCCGCACAGGCTCGGCATTCCGCGGACGCCAACGGGTCACGTCCACCGAAGTGGTGTATGACTCGGACTTCCCGGGACGAAAGAGGCGGCCACCGCAGATCCTTCGGATTGCTTGAAGATCACGAAGGAGAGACCTGCGATGGCCGCAACAGAGAGTTTGAACGTCGCTGACCTGCTGGGCCAGCACCTGGAATCGGCGAGCCCTGATGTACTGCGGGCGATGGTGAAAACCTTCGCTGACGCGTTGATGTCCGCCGAGGCCGATGCTCTCTGCGGCGCCGGCTACGGCGAACGCAGCGCCGAGCGGGCCAACTCACGCAACGGTTACCGGCAGCGCGAGTGGGACACCCGGGCCGGCACGATCGAGCTGGCGATCCCGAAGCTGCGTTCCGGTTCGTACTTCCCGGACTGGCTGCTGCAACACCGGCGCCGGGCCGAGCAGGCCCTGGTCAGCGTGGTCGCGACGTCGTACCTGCTCGGGGTGTCGACGCGGCGGATGGAGAAGCTGGTCGAGCAACTCGGCGTCAAACAGCTGTCGAAGAGTCAGGTGTCGGAGATGGCCCGGCATCTCGACGCCCAGGTCGAGGCGTTCCGCAACCGGCCGCTGGACGCCGGCCCGTACACGTTCGTCTGGACCGACGCCCTGGTCATCAAGGTCCGCGAACACGGCCGCACGGTCAACGTGCACGCCCTGGTCGCGGTCGGCGTCAACGCCGACGGCGGCCGCGAGGTCCTCGGCCTCGACGTCGCGTCCGACGAGGACGGCGCCGGCTGGCTCGCCTTCCTACGCAGCCTGACCGCCCGCGGACTGTCCGGCGTCCGCCTGATCATCTCCGACGCCCACCGCGGCCTCGTCGGCGCGATCGGCGCCGCGCTGCCCGGCGCCCAGTGGCAGCGCTGTCGCACCCACTACCTGCGCAACCTCTTGTCACGCGTCCCGAAGAGTGCGCAGCCGTGGGTCGCCACCCTGGTCCGCACCATCTTCGACCAACCCGACGCCATCGCCGTCAGCCAGCAGTTCGACCGCGTCCTCGGCACCATCGCCGAGAAGTTCCCGGCCGCGGCCGAACACCTCGACGACGCCCGCGCCGACCTGCTCGCCTTCACCGCGTTCCCCCGCGAACTGTGGCGCCAGATCTGGTCGAACAACCCGCAGGAACGGCTGAACAAGGAGATCCGCCGCCGCACCGACGTCGTCGGGATCTTCCCCAACCGCGACGCGATCATCCGGCTCGTCGGCGCGGTCCTGGCCGAACAGACCGACGAATGGGTCGAAGGCCGCCGCTACATGGGCCTGGAGATCCTCGGCAAAGCACGGCTGACCAGTATCAATACCGACGGACACGACACCGAAATCATCGAAACGACCGCAATCGCCGCATAAGATCAACACACACGGATCAGCGCTGGCCGCCTCTTACACCACGCCAGCGGACGTGACCCGCCAACGCTGGGGCTACCAGCTCGACCGTGGCGCGGACAGGCGGGACCGAGGATGCTCCGGAAACGTTCGGAACTTCGGTGCCGCCGAGCATCGGATCCCCCAAGCGAAGGCATTAGAGCTAGCTCTATATGACAGAACAAGTGACCGTCACGTCAATAGGGCTAGCTCTAATGCCGGACGCTCCGACACACTTGCTGGTAGAAGTAGCTCTAGGCTTGGAGGAACGAGAGTGGGCATCGGGTACCGGGAGCTGGCCTCACTCCTACGCCAAGCCATCCACCAAGGCGACTTCCCCGAGGGCAGCACATTGCCCCGGCAGGAAGAGATCGCGGAGACGCACGGCGTCAACATCAAGACCGTCCGCCAGGCCGTTCGAGTCCTTGAAGCCGAAGGACTCGTGACGCCCGTGCGCCGACGGGGCACCGTGGTCCGGCCACGGGTCGCGATGAAGCGCCTTGGCATCGACCACTACGCGAAGAGCAAGTGGAAGTCAGGACTCGTCGCGTTCGCCGCCGACCGGGAAGCCACCGGACGGGCATGGAAACCGGGCGACCAGACCAACGAGGTCCGGACAGTCGAAGCCGACGCGGAAATCGCCGAAGCTCTCGGCCTCAAGCTGGGCGAGCCCGTCTACGAACGCGCCCAGCTCGTCAAGGAAGCCGACGTCCCGACTCACACGCTCACCAGCTACTACCGGTCCGAAGACGTGGCCGGGACGATCCTCGTCGACCCGACGCCAGGGCCGGCCGGGCGCGGTGGCGGCTTCGCCATCCTCACCGAGCGCGGCTTGGAGCCGGACAGCATCACGGAGACGGTTCGTGCTCGGATGCCGACCCCGGAAGAAGCTGAACTCCTCCAGCTCCCGGCCGGCGAACCGGTGATGATCCTTCACCGCACAACGTTCACCAGCAGCGGAAGGCCGGTCGAGTTCGCCCGCGGTGTCCACGCAGCCTCGCGCTTTACGTGGTCATACGCCTTCAAGATCCCCGACTGAGAGAAGACATGACCACAGCTCCCGCCACCATCCCGACCGAGCACCGCGAGGACGTCGAGCGTCTGTGGAACTACCACAACATGGGTCACGAGATCCGGCCCGCCGACGTCGGTATCGGGCTCGGCAGCCACGACCTGGGCGTAGCGAAGATCGCGACCGAGCTGTACTTCAAAAAGATGTACCCGTGGCTGGTGTTCACCGGCGCCAACGCCCCCACAACCATCGAGACGTTCCCGCGAGGCGAAGCCATCCACTACCGCGAGTACGCCATTGAAAACGGCGTGCCCGCTGACGCGATCCTCGTCGAGACACAGGCCAGGAACACCAGCCAGAACATCGAATTCACTCGGGCAGTCCTGGACGAGCAGGGAATACAGGCGCGTTCCGTCATCCTCATGTCCCGCCCCTACCAGCAGCGACGCGCCTACGCCACTTGCAAGAAGATCTGGCCCGAGGTCGAAGTCACTTGCGCCTCACTCCCACTCCCCCTTGACGAGTACGTTGCCAGCATCGGCAATCCGAGGAAAGTCATAGACATGCTTGTCGGCGACACCCAAAGAATCGAAAAGTACGCCGCACTCGGGTTTGCCATCCCTCAGCATGTTCCCGATGAGGTCCGGACTTCCTTCTCTCGCCTGACCCACGCCGGATATGTCAGTCGACTGATTAAATAGTCGCACCTCCCTAACCAACTGACATCCCGCGAAGGCCGCTTCAAAATCAAAGACCATTAGCGGATCGAATAAAGCTAACCATCGCCTTCACCCTACTTCCCAGATCGAAGCGGTTTAGGTCTGAAATAGTTTGAGTTCTGCAAACCTCATGAGCAATACGAACTTTGTCGACGCGAGCCTTCGCAGCGTATCGCACCTGCAAGGGGTTCTCCCAAGGGCCGCCACTATAATCCAGTTCAGCCTTGGGGTGGATTGAGGTAACAGCCATCGCCAAAACCGCTGGATCCACATAGTTTTCAATAGTTCGACATCCCGTCACCCATGCAAATCCGGGATACGACGGATCATTAAATTGATCCCGCACTCGAATCTTAGTTGCATTCAACCGACCGCGCGCCGACGTCTTGTCGCTGTCAATCATGATAGCGATATTTCGATTCAGTCGGCGCAGTGAGATAAACTCCGAAACCTCGGCATCATCGGCGCTCAGATGATTCAGAAGTCTTCCGCCATAAAACATGATAGAGAAGTGAATTCCTTCGATTAGACTGGAATCGAAGAGTCCGATCCACCTTAGAAGGTAAATGCGATCGGAAGGACCCTCAACCCAAATTGCACTATTCACTTGAAGAAGGTCGGATGGCCTATATCCGAGGTCCGCACAGATACCTGAGAGGCGAGCAGGACTTCCAGCAGGGTCCACTCTAGTCCCAGTATCAGATTGCTGAATGTGGAAAACGGTCCCACGAGCAGAATCAAGCAAATGCGCCGAATGAGTGGAAACTACGTACTGATTATCGGTCTCGGCCGCAAGATAGCGCAGAAGCTTCCGCTGAAGTAGAGGGTGCAGGTGCACCTCGGGCTCCTCAATGCAAACAAGTGAACGACGAAGGAGCGTCGCCGCAGAGGCCAGGATAACAACCTGATGAATTCCCGTTCCCAGATGTTCCAGTGGGAGGATTATTCCGCCCCGGTTGACAAGGATGGTGTCCGCGCCGTAGGGGATCTCCAAACGCGCACTGTCGTCATCCAAAACGTTTCGCAGGAAGCGATTTATGGCCTCAAATCGTTCCTTGTCCTGCTGCCTATCGATTGCCGGCCTCTCAAGCCGCTGCAAACTCTTGACTAGCCCGTTACCATTCGAATCCACAATCTCCTTACCGTCCTGCACAACATCGCTAGAGCGGATTTGACGGAAAGCCTCCACCACCTCAACCTTAGGTAGCAGGTTCATTAGGTTGAACCGACCTAGCCAGGTCATCACATTGTCAACCACATTGTTTGACGAATTGTTAAACAAAGACAGCGACGCATCGTGAAGCATCGCCGCCCTACGTCCGGCAAACGACTTATTCGCAATCTCCTTGGCTTGCGCCCGATCAAGCGCCCACACTCCCCAAGAATTTCGGCCTTGATCATTGAGCACAAACCTAAACCAGTAGAGGCCATCCTCCTGCGACCTTACAGGGCCGTCCGGAAAAAGATCGGCAGCGATCCGCTCGAACGTCTCCAGCTCCGCACGTCGATCCAAGCTCGCCGCAAGACTCTCTGCCGAAAGTAAGCCTTTTTCAAAGCCGATCGCCAGTTTGAAGCCTGGGCCACGCGGCACACCAACCGGAAGATCCAGGTCCTCCGGCGCAAAACGACCTGAGCTTAAGTAGCTGTGCAGAAAGCGAATTATGTTCGACTTTCCCGCATTGTTCTGCCCTGCAAGAATGGTAACTTTCCCCATAGGTGCAACCTTCTGCGGATCACCAAAGAAGCTCCGATATCCTTGCATTGAAAACCCAGACAATAGGACATCCGAAGGGCTCACTCCCCGATCAACCATGGGCGCATCATAGGGCCGCCGCTACAGAGATGACTCACAGACAGGCCGGATTGCACGTTCCTATTTCCAGGGATCGTCGCGCCTGCACTTTCCTGCACAATTCAGGCGAGATGCGGGCAATGACTCACTATCCACCGCGGCCCGCTCGATCCTGCTAGGCATCAGTCATAAGAGTCGGCGAAGTATCTAGTCACACTCGCTGCTCGACACGGAAGTTGCTGCCGAATTGATCTCTCTTGGATCAAGGCGCCACGCAAGCGCGGCGCGGCCGGCGCACTCGGCCTGCTGGCGGCCTCCGGCCGGAATCGGCCGGCACGCCGCCCAGTCCTCTGGCACGTCAGCGATCCGATGGGCTCTCCGGGGAATGAGTACGCAGACGTCGGGAGGGCCGTCAGCCCGTTCAGGACGGCGCTGGAGCGGGCGGGCGCGTGGCAGGATGCATCGGTGGTCGACATCTATGAACTGCTGCCCCGCGAGCGCTCGCCTGTCGATTACCGCAACCTCGTCAGTGACCCACGGATTGATCAAGAAGGCTTGCGGCAGCTAGGTCAGAACCCGTTTCCGTTCGTCCGTAGCGCTGTGGCCCGGTCCCCGCTCGCCGACGCGACCACACTGGCCGCTGTCTCTCTCGACGGGCTGGACCGGTGGACTCGGAACAGCATCTTGATCTCGATAGCGCGACACCACAACGCGGATCGGTCCACGCTGCTAGGAGTGTTGCGTAAGACCTGCGCACTGCTCAACCAGCCGGACGAACGCCCCTTCGCAGCGGCGTTGGCGTTGGCCCGACGCACGGAACTCAGCGAGATCGAGGTGCTTGACCTCATCGACCAGCCCAACGCTTCACGGAGGATGGCTCGTGGTGTCCGTCGCGCGCTGGCTGGGCGCGAGCCTCGTTAGCTGGGGCGGTCCTGCTTGACGCCTGCTCTCTCACGGAACGCGAGCAGGTCGAGGGAGTGTGGCATCCGGATCGGCGGATTCGCTTCGCTCATGGCGACCACGCCCTGAATGGATCCTCGACGGATCGCGGCATCGATGAAGTGCTGTGTCCTTGGCGCCAAGGACTCCCATGTCAGTCGTGCCTCGCACATGCTGCAAGGGGTGTTGGCGCGGGCGGAGTCGGCGACCTGGCAACGCGTATCGCAGGTCGGACACTGATAGGCGTACACGTGTCGATGATGTGACCCGCGTACCGGGCCGAGCAACGGATATCCAGAGACCGCGATGCCTTGGACGTGCACCGGGCTACTGCAGCGGCTCAGGTCCGTGATGGGTCGCGCTGAGGTTGCTGCCGCGCCGCTTCGCGGCTTGCCACCGGCTCGGGTGGTCACCGTGAGCGGGACGTTGCGGCGAAGGCCGAGCACCGCGGACCGTGCCAGCGGCGTGCCATCTCACCGTGCCATCGGTGGGCTCCAGAGGTCATGATCGGATAGTCGGGTAGGGCCTCTGAGCAGGCAATCCGGGCGGATCACGACAGCCGGAAGCGATCTTCCGAACTGATTACGCGAGTTTGGTTCTCGTCGTCCGCTCTTGTGACGACGGCCCAGGTCAGAGGACCTGGGCCGTCGTCGTTTCGGCCCTTGGCGTCGAAGGCGTTCTCCTGCGGCAAGCAGCGCAGCGCGCTGATCGCCTCGTCCATCAGGACTGTGCCGAGCCTGATCCGCTCGACCGTCTCGGCACGGTGTTCGGCCGGCGGCAGGGCGGCGCCGACCGTACGATCAGCGTCTGGTCGACCGCGGTCGACCGCGGCTGGCCGGCGCCTCAGTCGTCGTCCTCCAGATTGGCGCGGGCGTAGTCCCGGCATTCCACGAAGAAGTCCATGTCGCCCCAGGGTGATTTCATGATCCAGTCGTCCTCGATCACGTCGAAGATGCTGGACGCCGACGGGAACTGGCCGGTGAAGGTCAGCGCGAAGGCGAAGTTGTTCCAGACGATCGGGGTGAGCAGCGTCTCCTGGTAGTCGTCGTGGAAGACGGAGAGCTGCGACGCCTGCCAGATGTCTTCGGCGACGTCGTCTCGTTCGAGATAGTCGTTGCCGCCGTTGCCGCGCCGGTTCTCCAGGTGGGCGAGGACGACGAGGGTCGGGATGTGGGTGCCGGGGCAGGCGGCGGCGCGCTCGCGGGCGAACGCGAACATCGCCTCGGTACTGCCGCCCCATTTCGGCATCAGGCCCTCCAACATCTGGACGTGGCCGAAATAGTGAGTGGGGTCGGCCGCGATCAGACCGTCGAACCGGCGTCGGCGCTCCTCCTCGGGCAGGTCGCGGGCACGGCCGAGGGTGATCAGATATCGCCAGGCGTCGGCGTTGTCCGGCTCGCGGTCCACCACCTCGTCGAGGCAGTCCTCGGCGCGGCGAAGGCGGTCGAACCATAGTTTCGCCGCTTCCTCACTCACCGTGTCGCCCCAGCCGGTACCGCGCGCCTCCCACGCCCAAGAGATGTATCGGGCGCCCTGGACCAGCAGTGGCAACGTCGAATCCGGCTCGTCCCGGACCGGGCCGGTGATCCACTCCTCCAGGCCGGGATTGCCACCGGTGAGGCTCAGGTAGTAGGAGCGATTCTCCGGATCAGGGGTGGCGAGGACCTCGCGGGTGGTTCCCCAGTCGCGTTTCAGCAGTGCCTCGGTCAGCCGGGCGGCGTCGGGATCGCCGAGAAGGCTACAGAACTCCGGGGCGGCGGGGGCGGCCTCGCGCCGCTTCTTCATAGACCACACGACCGGTGAGCGTAGGGCTCGCCAGACCGTCCCGGAAGACTCCTCACTTTCGGCGCCCCGGTTGACAGGTGGCCAGATAGCCACCGAGGCGCTGGCCGACCCGGGCCGCCGGTCGGCGTCGCCAGGCACCTCCGGGTACTCGAAGAGGCGGGTCTCGTCGTCGTGCGCCGGTGTTCGATTCTCGTCGCCTACTCCGCCACGAAGGCCCAGGTCAAAGACGGTATCGTCGACCTGGTCCTGCGCCGTCCATCCCGCGGGGATGATCTTGATTCTGGATCAGTGCCCGAAACGGAACCAGTCGATGTTGGCGTACTCCTCGGTCTGGTTGCTGGTGAACGTCAGATAGACGGTGTGTACCCCGGTAGTCGGCTGGATCGTCATGGAATAGGTGGTGAAGGTGAACCAGTCCCCGTTGTTGGGGATGGTCATGCTGCCGATCGGAGCGTTGGAACGACTGTCCAGGCGTACCTCAACCTCGCCGGTCCGCTTCTCCGCGGCGAAATTGGCGGCACTGATCAGCAGTTTCCTCGCCGGGGTCGCGGTGAACCCGATGTTGTCATAACGGACCCAGTCGCCCGACGTGATGAATCCGATGTGCACACCGGATCCCACCTGGGCGGGCTCGGTCTTGATGCCGTTCTGCTCGTCGAATTTCTCGGCCTCGATGACGCTGTAGGCGGTCGCGTTCTCCACGGGGGATTTCGGCGTGGAGGTGGCAGGTTTCTTCGGCGGCTGGCTGGCCGTTGAACCGCGCGGCCGGGATGACCCTGGTGTTACCGAATCCACGGTCTGGATGTTGTCGAGCGGTTCGAAGGGCGGACCGGTGCCCTCCGGCAACTGCGCCGCTGGACCGGGCAGGCTGGGGTCGTCATCGGGAAGGCCGGATGGGAGCCAGCCGGCGACGATGTCGGCGCCGGCGGGCCTTGCCTCCGGCCGGGCGGTCGAGTCCTTCGTCAGGGCCACCACCAGGATGCCGGCGACGACGGTGACCACCGTGGACGCGGCGATGATCCAGTGCCGTTTCCAGCTTGTCCGGCCGGCCGGCCCACTGGCCACTACGCTGCCGGCGGGCGATGCGCCAGGTGCCTTGACCGGCGGTATCTCACCGTACGCCGCGCTGGCGGTGGGCTCGGGCCGTCGTGTTGCGGCAGCCGGAACGGGCCCACCGCTCGCGTTGATGTCGCCCGGTGCCCATCGGTGCGTGCCCTCGTGGGGGTTGCCCGGCTGCTCCGGGGATGGGGTGGACTGCCGTTTCTCCGCCTCAACGACGTACGGCCGAATCAGCGGAGCCTGCTGGCGTTCCTCCACCGCGGTGCATTCCCTTCGTCGGCCGGCTCGCGGCGTTGCGGCGGCCTCGGGCCGTTCGCGCGTATGGGGCTTAGTGATCGTAAAGGGAAGATCATCGGACACCAAATTCACCCCAGGCAATGTTTGATTCATAAACTTTGCTATTTGAATTGCCGCGGGGCACTGCCCGGAATCGCGTCTTCCAAGCCTGAGATCGCCGCCTTACGCGGATGCCCGTCAGGGCACCCTCGCCGCCGTGATCGACGCGGCGGGTGTTCGGACCCGGGCGGTTCGCGCTCGCGTACGGTCAGTCGTCGCGGCCGGTGTCGTCATCCTTCTTCCGGGCCCAGTCGCGCAGGATCGGTCCCGCCGAGGATCCCGCGGACGGTCTCCCGATCCCGTTTCCGCAGCGCATCACGCGGGCTTTCGGCATCCTCGTCGAGGAAGCGGCAGAACTCTGGCGCCTCTTCCTCGGCGGCGCCCTCCCTTTGGATGGCCACACGGCGCAGAACTTGGGGGTCGCCGACCAGCTTCGAAAGATCGACATCTCGGTTCCGGTTGACAGGTGACCAAATGGTCACCTAACTTAGCGTTATGACGGACGACGACCGGGTGTTCAAGGCGCTGGCCGACCCGAGCCGCCGGTTCCTGCTCGACCTGCTCTTCGCGCGTGACGGCCGCACGCTCACCGAGCTGGAGTCCGAGCTGGAGATGACCCGGTTCGGCGTCGCCAAGCACCTGCGGGTGCTCGAAGAGGCGGGTCTCGTCGTCGTGCGCCGGTCGGGGCGGGAGAAGCTGCACTTCCTCAACCCGATCCCGATCCGGCAGATCCACGACCGGTGGATCGACAAGTTCACCGAGCAGCACGTGACCGCATTGATCGATCTCAAGCAGACTCTGGAGGAGTCATGAGCGACACCAAGGTCTTCCGCATCTGGATCAAGGCGCCGGCCGACAAGATCTGGACGGCCATCACCGACCCGGAGTGGACCGCGAAGTATGCGTACGCCGCCCCGCAGTTCTACGAGCTCAAGAAGGGCGGCCGGTTCTACTCGACGGCCACCGAGGAGATGAAGGCGTACGCGGCCACCGGTGGGTTCGAACTGCCCGAGACCATCATCGACGGCGAGGTGCTGGAGGCGGAGCCGCCGCGGCGCCTGGTGCAGACGTGGCGGATGCTCATGGACCCGTCCACCGCGGCCGAGCCGTTCACCACGCTCACCTACGAGATCGAGGACTCCGGTCCGGGCGTCTGCCGGGTCACCATCACCCACGAGCTGACCGGCGCGCCGGCCCACTCCGCGATGGTGTCCGGGAGCCCAGACGCCGGCGCCGAGGGTGGCGGCGGCTGGGCCTGGGTCCTCAGCGACCTCAAGTCCCTGCTGGAGACCGGCAAGGTCATGGCCGGCTCGTAACAGCCGTCGGGGCCAGCCCGTGCCCACACGGCACGGGCTGGCAGACTTGCCGCGTGAGCGACGGGGAGTTGGAGACCTACAGTCTCGTCCAGCTCGCCGTCGACCGGCTGCGGCGGGACATCCTGAGTGGCCGGACCGATCCGGGCGAGCGGCTGGTCGAGGAGCAACTGACCCGCCGGCTCGGGATCAGCCGGGCGCCGCTGCGGGAGGCGATGCGACTGCTGGCCGAGCAGGGCCTGATCGAACACATCCCGCGGCGGGGCGCCCGGGTGGCCACCCTCTCCGACGACGACATGCGTGAGCTGTACGAGGTGCGCGACGTCCTGGAGCGGCACGCGGTCACCAGCACTCCCGCGGCGCCCGACCTGACCCGGCTGCGTGCGGCACTCGACACGATCCGTACGGCGACGGCGACCAACGACCGCCTGGAACTGGCCAACGCGCACCGGCGGTTCCACGTCGAGGTGGTCGCGCTGAGCGGGAACCGGCAGCTCACCGCCCTCTACGAGTCGATCCTCGTACGCATCCAGCTGTTCATGGCGGTGAACATGCGGCGTGAGGCCGAGACCGCCCGTGCGGTGGACGGGGTGTTGCGGCACGAACGGCTGTTCGCGGCGGTCGAGACCGGCGCCACTGCGGAGATCCTGGAAGCGCTGGGTGCGCACGGTGCGCGGACCTACCTGAACTGAGTCGGGCTTTCATCCGGTACGAGGGCTTTGATAGCCCCGGGAAATCGGGCCGTTACGTGATGCAGGTCTCACTGAAACAGAATTGTCGACAATCGACGATGTGGATGTACACGCAATCGTCGATGCGGTCCTCGCGGCGCCGGTGCCGGACGGGGTCTGGATCAGCCGGTTCTCCGCGGCCGAGCTGCACGAGCAGGCCCGCCGGGTGGATCCGGCCGCGCCCCTCGCCGGGGTCACGTTCGCGGTCAAGGACAACATCGACGTCGCGGGGCTGCCGACCACCGCGGGATGTCCGGACTTCGCCTATACGCCGGATCGGGACGCGCCGGTGGTGCGGCGGCTGCGAGCGGCCGGCGCGATCGTGGTCGGCAAGACCAACCTGGACCAGTTCGCCACCGGGCTGACCGGGGCGCGGTCGCCGTACGGGGCTCCGGAAAGCGTCTTCGGAGGCGGTCTGATCTCCGGCGGGTCCAGCTCGGGATCGGCGGTCGGGGTCGCGGCCGGAACCGTGGACTTCTCGCTCGGCACCGACACCGCGGGGTCCGGGCGGGTGCCGGCCGCACTGAACGGCATCGTCGGGATCAAGCCGACCCGGGGCCTGCTCAGCACGCTCGGGGTGGTGCCGGCGTGCCGGTCGCTCGACTGTGTCTCGATCTTCGCCCGGGACACCGCGCTGGCGGCGCGGGTGATGCGGGTGGCGCGTGGGCGGGAGCCGGCCGATCCCTGGTCGCGGGAAGGACGACGGCCGGCAACGGTCCGAATTCGGGAAGGAAGACGGCCGGCGACGGTCCGAATTCGGATCGGCCTGCCCGGAGTGCTCGACTTCTTCGGCGACAGCGGCCAGGAGAAGGCGTTCGCCCGCTTCGCCGAGGCAGTCACCGCGAGGGCCCAGGGCACCAGCGCGACAACCGAAGAACCCACCGCGATAACCCGGAGCACCAACGCGACAACCGAAGAACCCACCGCGATAACCCGGAGCACCGACGCGACAACCGAAGGACCCACCACGGGAGAGCGAGAGGCCGCCACGAGCAGGGCGGTGGCCAACGCAGGCGCTGAGGGCATCGGTGCGGAAGCCACAGGGATCGCCGAGGGCTTCGAGGTGGTCGGCGGGGTGGAGATCGGAGCGCTGCTGGAGGCCGGGGATCTGCTCTATCGCGGGCCCTGGGTGGCGGAGCGGCTGGCCGATCTCGGCGACTTTCTGGCCGCTCACCCCGAGTCGGTGTTGCCGGTGACCCGGCGGGTGTTGGAGGGCGGGTTGGCGTTCACCGCGGCGGACGCCTTTCGAGCTCAGCACCGGCTACGGGAGTTGCGGGCGGCCGCCGAGCGGATGTGGGAACGAATCGACGTGCTGGCGCTTCCCACGGTCGGGACGACGTTCACGCACGCCGAGATCGCCGGAGACCCGATCGGGCGCAATCTCGTGCTGGGCCGGTACACGCAGTTCGCGAATCTGCTGGACATGGCCGCGGTGACGATCCCGAACGGGTTCGCCGGGGACGGGCGTCCGGCCTCGGTGACGCTGTTCGGGCCGGCCTTGAGCGACGACCTGTTGATGGAGCTGGCCCACACACTCACCGGCGCGGCAGAAGCCGAGAAGGCCGGCCGCGAAGCCGGGGAGACCAGCGGCGAAGCCGGGGAGACCGGCCGCGAGACCGGGAATGCCGGCGGCAAAGCCGAGGAGACCAGCGGCGAAGCCGACGGGATGACCGTCGCGGTGGTGGGGCTGCATCTGAGTGGGGAACCGCGCAACGGGGAGCTTCGCGAGCGCGGCGGCACGCTGCAGATCGTGACCAGGACCGCGCCCTGTTACCGGATGTACGAGCTGCCGTCGGGTGCTCCCGGGCTGGTCCGGGTCGCGGATGGTGGCGCCGCCATCGAGATCGAGCTCTGGCGGCTGCCGGCCGCCCAGGTGGGTGGCTTCCTCGCGGGCATCCCGGCGCCACTGTCGCTGGGCCGGCTCGTGCTGGAGGACGGCGCCGAGGTGACCGGATTCCTCTGCGAGGCGTACGCGGTGCGCGGCGCCCGGGACATCACCGCCAGCGGCGGCTGGCGGAATCACCGCTCGAAGGGAGCTGACTCATGACCGCACGCATCGGGCCGGTGCGGGCCAACCCGTACGCCTGGCCGTACGACGGCTCGGTCCCGGTGGACCGGACCGCCCTGCTCTGCATCGACTGGCAGACCGATTTCTGTGGCCCCGGCGGCTACGTCGACAGCATGGGCTACGACATCGAGCTGACCCGGGCCGGGCTGCCGGCCACCGCGAAACTGTTGTCGCACGTCCGTGAGCTGGGCATGCTCGTCATCCACACCCGGGAGGGCCACGATCCGGACCTGTCCGACCTGCCGGCGAACAAACGGTGGCGGTCGAAGCGGATCGGGGCGGAGATCGGCGGTCAGGGACCGTGCGGCCGGATCCTGATCAAGGGCGAGCCGGGTTGGGAGATCGTGCCCGAGGTGGCTCCGGCGCCGGGCGAGGTGGTGGTCGACAAACCCGGTAAGGGCGCCTTCTATGCGACGAATCTGGACCTCGTCCTCCGTACCCATGGAATCTCGCATTTGATCTTGACTGGAATCACCACGGACGTCTGCGTGCACACGACCATGCGCGAGGCCAACGACCGGGGTTACGAGTGCCTGATCCTGAGCGACTGCACGGGGGCCACCGATCCGTCCAACCACACCGCCGCCCTGCACATGGTCACCATGCAGGGCGGTGTCTTCGGCTGCGTCGCCACTTCGGACGACGTGATAGCGGCAACCCATCCAACCGCCCCACCCACCACCCGAAAAACGGACTGAAGGCGGTCCAGCCATGCCGACTGTCGATGCAAAGCCCACCCCCTTCGAATTCGATCTGGACACCACCGCGCTGCTGGTCATCGACATGCAGCGGGATTTTCTTCTCCCCGGCGGCTTCGGTGAGTCGCTCGGCAACGATGTCGCCCAGCTCCGGCGGACCATCGGGCCGCTCGGCGAACTGCTCAAGGCCTGGCGCGCCACGAACATGCCGATCATCCACACCCGCGAGGGCCATAAGCCCGATCTGTCCGACTGCCCACCGGCGAAGCTCAAGCGCGGCCCGATGATCGGCCAGACCGGCAATTTCGGAAGAATCCTGATTCAAGGCGAGTACGGCCACGACATCATCGACGAACTTCAGCCCCTCCCGAACGAGACCGTCGTCGACAAGCCGGGCAAAGGTGCGTTCTACGCCACGGATCTCCAGGAAATCCTCGAAAAGAGCAATACGAAGAGCCTGGTCGTAACGGGGGTCACGACCGAGGTGTGCGTCCACACCACGGTCCGTGAGGCGAACGACCGCGGCTACGAGTGCCTGGTCCTGGCCGACTGCGTCGGCTCCTACTTTCCCGAGTTCCAGCAGGCCGGCCTCCGGATGATCGCCGCGCAGGGCGGCATCTTCGGCTGGGTCGCCGAGTCCCCCGCTCTGATCGAGGAGATCGCCCGATGAAACTCGCCTACTGGGTCCGGGGCGACACCAACGCCTTCTTCGGGTTCGGTGTCAACGTCCTGGTCAACGTGCTCACCCTGACCGGCCTCTGTCTCGGCGTGATCAAGATGCCGGCCGGCGACGTCTTCGGCGTGATCCTCCCGGCGCTGGGCATCGCCCTGGTCGCGGGCAACGTCTACTACACCTTCCTGGCGCGGCGGCTGGCCGTCCGGGAGAACCGCACCGACGTGACGGCCCTGCCCTACGGCCCGAGCGTCCCGCACATGTTCATCGTCATCTTCGTCATCATGCTGCCGATCTACCTGACCACGAAGGATCCGGTGGCGGCGTGGACGGCCGGTATCGCGTGGGCGTTCATCATCGGTGTGATCGTGCTGATCGGCGCGTTCGTCGGCCCGTACATCCGGAGGTACACGCCACGGGCCGCGCTGCTCGGCACCCTGGCCGGCATCTCGATCACGTTCATCTCGATGAACCCGGCCGCCAGCATGTGGAACTACGCGTGGATCGCCCTGCCGGTCTTCGGCCTGCTGCTGATCGGCCTGCTCACCGACGTGAAGCTGCCGTTCAACTTCCCGATCGGGCTGGCCGCGCTGCTGGTCGGCACGGCGATCGGCTGGATCGGCGGCGCCATGTCGGTGCCGGACGTGCAGAGCGCCGCGAAGGACATCGCGTTCGCCTTCCCGCACCTCAAGGTCGACCTGCTGGTCGACGGCCTGAAGGACATGGCGCCGCTGCTGGCGACGGCGATCCCGCTGGGCGTCTACAACTTCACCGAGGCGATGACCAACGTGGAGAGCGCCGCCACCGCCGGCGACCGGTACAACCTGCGCAGCGTGCTGCTGGCCGACGGCGCGGGCGCGGTGATCGGCTCCTGCCTCGGGTCGCCGTTCCCGCCGGCCGTCTACGTCGGGCACCCGGGCTGGAAGGCGGCCGGTGGGCGTACCGGATATTCGATGGCCACCGGCGTGGTGATCGCGCTGCTCTGCTTCTTCGGCCTGTTCGGGCTGCTCGGCGCGATCTTCCCGACCGCCGCGATCGTGCCGATCCTGCTCTACATCGGCCTGTTGATCGGCGCGCAGGCGTTCCAGGCCACGCCGAAGGCGCACGCCGCCGCCGTGGTCGCGGCACTCATCCCGAACATCGCCTCCTGGGCCACCGGCCAGATGGACAACGTGCTGGCCGCGGCCGGGACCTCGGCCGCGCAGGTGGGCACCGAGGCGCTGGCCGGAGCGGGCGTGGTCTACGACGGCCTCAAGACGCTCGGTCAGGGCGCCATCCTGGCCGGTCTGGTGCTCGGGGCGATCGTCGCGTTCCTCATCGACAAGCGGTTCTGGCACGCGGCGGTCTTCTCGGCCAGCGGCGCGGTGCTCACCTTCATCGGCCTGATCCACGCCGAGAAGGTGCAGTGGAACGCCGACGGCGAGGTCACTCTCGGTTACCTCTTCCTGACGCTGGTCTGCGTGCTCTTCGCGCTCGGCAAGCCCACCCCACGGGCGCCGGAGCCGGACGAGGTGACCGACCCCGCGCCGGAGAAGGAGTCCGCCACCGTCGGATGAGGTCCCGTCGACGCGGCCCGGACCCCTCCGGGCCGCGTCCTCATCGGAAAGGGCAAAATTCGTGGAAAGAGACCTTCCGGACGTGATCGCCGAGGTCACCGCCGCGTTCGAGGCCTACGAGCGGGCGCTGGTCGCCGACGACGTCGAGGGGATCCTCTCCTTCTTCGCCCCCGCCGCCGTGCGGTTCGGCATCGCCGACCAGCAGATCGGCATCGAGGAACAGGCCAGGTGGCGGCGCGCGCAGGGCGGCCTGCCGCCGGGCCGTCGCCTCAAGGACACGATCATTGCGGGGTACGGGGAGAGCGTGGCCGTGGTGACCACGTTGTTCGGCTATCCCGGCAGCGACGTGCTGGGCCGCCAGTCGCAGACCTGGGTCCGGCTGCCGGAGGGCTGGCGGATCGTCACGGCGCACGTCTCGGAACCGGCACGTCAGCCGGCATAGCGGCGCCGCGCCAGTTGCACCACCGGTGAGGTCCTCGGGATCACCGGCGGCAAACCGGTCAGCTGATCAGAACGTGCTGGTCACCCAGTTGACCGCGTCCATCACCCAGCCGGTCTGGCGCAGGTAGGAGAAGCCGACGCCGACCATGAAGACCCCGGTGATCATGTGCGCGCCGCGGGCGGTGTGCCGCACCCGGCCCATCTGCCGCTCCAGGACGAGGCGGCCGACCAGGCGGGCCAGCGCGAACACGCCCACGGCCACGCACAGCTCGACCACGAACAGCACCATCGGGGTGAACAGGTCGCCACCCTCGGACAGCGCCCAGATGCCCCAGCAGACGAAGGCGAACAGGCCGGCGGCGCTGCTCCACTCGCCGCCGCGGCGCAGCCGCCGGATGTGCCAGCTCAGGCTGCGCTGCGGTTGCTGCTGGCCGTGGTCGTCGGGCCAGCCGGTGCCGGTGGGCTCGTGCTCGGCGCCGAACTGGCCGGTGAACTGGTGGGTGCGCTGGGTGACCTGGGCGCGGCCCCGGCTGAACGGGGACGATTCGGGCCCCGGGGCGGCCGGAGCGGAGTCCGGCGGCGTGGTGGCGGGACCGGCCAGCTCCGTCGGCTGATCGGCCCACGGATCCTGCGGCGGCATGTTGAGCGTCCGCTCGGACCACTGCGGTTGCTCCGGCATCGTTCCCCTTTCGGTCTGCGGTCGGCGACCGCGACAGTTCGAGGGTAGCGAGCCAACAAATCAGTCGCCGCAGCACACAGCCGTCGGTTACACACGAGCCATGAAGGAAGCGATACCAATCCGCCCCACCGCCCAGGGGGATGTCCCGGCGATCCTCGATCTGCTCGGCACGGTGTTCCACGAGGACTACCGCGAGGAGGTGCGCGACTGGGAGGCCGGGGTCCTCGAGCTGGACCGCTCGCTGGTCGCCGACGACGCCGGTCAGGTGGTGGGGCACATCGACGCCTTCACCCGTGATCTCACCGTGCCGGGGGCCGTCGTGCCGGCCGCGCACGTGTCCGGGGTGGGTGTGGTCCCCACCCACCGGCGGCGGGGGCTGCTCAACCGGATGATGCGGCGGCAGCTCACCGAGATCGCCGACGACGGCCGGGAGCCGATCGCGGTGCTCTGGGCCAGCGAGACCTCGATCTACCCACGGTACGGCTACGGCCCCGCCTCCTCCCGGCTCGCTTTCACGATCATGAACCGTGAGGTACGCCTCACCGTCCCGCCCGCCGAGCCCGCGGGCCGGCTGCGGATGGCCGAGCCGACCAGCCTGCTCGCCGACCTCACCAAGGTGTACGAGCAGTTGCGCCCGGACCGTCCCGGCTGGTCCAGCCGCGACGACCGGTGGTGGCGCTACGTCCTCACCGATCTGGAGGCGCATCGTGAGGGCGCCACCAAGCGGTACGCGGTGGTCCACGACGGTCCGGACGGCCCCACGGGGTACGCGCTGTGGCGGGTCAAGAACGGCTGGGACAGCCACGGCCCGGACTGCGAGGTGCAGGTCCGTGAGGTGGTGGCCACCGATCCGGAGACGTACCAGGCGCTCTGGCGCTTCCTGCTGAGCATCGACCTGTGCCGCAGCGTGACCTTCCGGCTGGGCGCCGTCGACGAACCGCTGCGCTACCTGGTCGACGAGCCGCGCCGACTCGGCCCGGCGGTGCTCGACGCCCTCTGGGTGCGCCTCGTCAACGTGCCGGCCGCCCTGGCCGCCCGCCGGTACGCCGCACCGGTCGACGTGGTCCTCGAGGTCACCGACCCGATCCTGGAGCGGAACACCGGGCGCTGGCGGCTCACCGGCGGTCCGGACGGGGCGGTGTGCGTGCCGACCACCGATCCGGCCGACGTGACCTGCTCGGTGACCGACCTGGGCGCCGTGTACCTCGGTGGCACCCCGCTGTCGGCGCTGGTCGCGTCCGGGCGGGTCCGGCTGCTGACCGGGAACGATCCGACGGTCGCGTTCGGCTGGCACCGCCGGCCCAGTTCCACCGAGGTCTTCTGATCGGGGTGTGCCGTGCCGGTGTCCGCGGCGGTACCGTCGGCGTCATGGGCCAGCCCGAACGCCGTCGCCGCCGCGTGCGCCCCTCCTCGGCATCCGCCGAGGCGGCCACCGGCACGCCCACGGCCGACCCCACCCCACCGGCCGAGCCCGTCGCCGAGCCGGGGCCCGCTCCCGCCGTACCGGTGCCGGGCCCGCCGGCACCCGTAGCCGTGGCACCCGCAACGCCGGCATCCGGACCGTCGGTGCCCGCAACGCCGGTGCCCGGACCGCCGCCGGTGCCGGCCCCGCCGCCGCGCTCAGCCTCCGTGGCGGCGCCTCCCGTACCGGGACGACCGCCCGGCTCGGCCGCCGCGGCGACGCCGGAGGGCGAGAGCCCTCGGCTGCCCGCCGAGAACGGCGGGCAGCGGCAGTCCCGTGGCGGTCCGCCCCGCCGGACCGGGTCCGGGCCGGGCGGCGACGACCGGGAGGCCGAGCGCGGGCTGCGCGGCCTGGTCGGTTCCGGGTCGTCGCAGGTGAGCGTGGGCGCCGCGCTGCGGGCCCGGGACGCCTCCCGGCCCACCGACGCGGACCTGGCCGAGGCGGAGGAGAGCCTGCCGATCGTCCGGCGCAACTGGCTGCCGCGCGAGGAACTGCCCCGCCGCTGAAAAGCGACCCGGCCGCCCCGCAACGAGCTGCCCGCCGCTGAAAAGCGACCCGGCCGCCCCGCAACGAGCTGCCCCACCGCTGGAAGCGACCCGGCCGCCCCCGTGTCACGGAAGGCGGCCACAGAAGTGCCTCAGCTGGTCACCAGTGCTGTCTCACCACGCGTTGAGACGGCTCTGAGGACCAGCTGGAGGGGATTTCAGGCGATGGCGGCGGAGTCCGGCAGCTCGGGCAGCTCGCGGGCGACCTCGTAGTCGGCGAGCTGGCCGATCCGGCGGGCGTGCCGGGCGTCGCCGGAGAACGGCGTCGCGATGAACGCCTCGACGAACGCCGTGGCCTCGTCGAGGGTGTGCTGGCGGGCGCCGATGGCGATCACGTTGCTGTCGTTGTGCTGCCGGGCCAGCTCGGCGATCTCGGTCTTCCAGACCAGCGCGGAGCGCACGCCGGGGACCTTGTTCGCGGCGATCTGCTCACCGTTGCCCGAACCGCCGATCACGATACCGAGCGAGCCGGAGTCGGCGACCACCTTGACACCGGTGTGGAAACAGAACGCCGGGTAGTCGTCCTCGGCGTCGTAAACGTGCGGTCCGACGTCGACCACATCGTGCCCCTGCTTGTTCAGGTGGTTCACGAGGTGGTTCTTCAGCTCGAAGCCGGCGTGGTCTGAACCCAGGTAGAGGCGCATGGCAGAAGTCTTTCAGAAGGTGAGGGCCGAACGCAGGGCGGACGCCACCTGATCAGCCGCGGCCCGCGCGGCGTCGATGGTGGCCAGTTTGCGGGCGAAGCCGTGGTTCACACCCATGTAGCGGGTGTGCACCACCGGGACGCCCGCGGCGATCAGCGCGTCGGCGTAGTCGGCGCCCTCGTCGCGCAGCGCGTCGTACTCGGCGGTGATCAGCAGGGTGGGCGGCATCCCGGACAGGTCGGCGACCGCGAGCGGCGCCACGTCCGGGGTGAGCCGGCGCACCGGATCGGGGACGAACGTCTCCCAGGCCAGCTTCATCGAGGCCCGGTCCAGGCCGTACTCCCCCACCTCGTCGTACGACTCGGCGGAGGTGAGCGGGTCGAGGGCCGGGTAGATGAGCACCTGGAAGTCGAGTGGGGTGGCCGCGTCGCGCTGCCGGCGGGCGGCGACGGTGGCGAGCTGGCCGCCCGCGCTGTCACCGCCGATGGCCAGCCGGGAGACGTCGAGCCCCAGGTCGGCGCCGGAGCGGCGCAGATAGGACACGACCGTCTCGGCGTCCTCGACGGCGGCCGGGAAGACGTGCTCCGGGGCGAGGCGGTAGCCGACCGAGACCACGGCGCAGCCGGAACGCTCGGCGACCCGGCGGCAGAACCGGTCGACGGTCTCGATGCTGCCGTAGCACCAGCCGCCGCCGTGCAGGTAGATCAGGACCGGGGTCCCGGTCCGGGTGGCGTAGAGACGGCAGGGCACGCCGTCGGCGTCGAAGTCGGCGACCACCGGCAGGGGCAGGGCCGGCCCGCTCTCCGCCTCGTTCGACTCCTCCATGGCCGCCCGCACGCCGAGCAGACGCTGGTACGGATCCGCGGCCAGTTCCTCCGAAGACGGCCGCCGCCTCAACTCGGCGGCGGCCGTGACCTGCGGGTGGAGCATCAGCGGATTTCGGCGAGAACCAGGCCGCCGCGGGCCTTCGGGGTGAACCAGGTGCTCTTGCGGGGCAGCTTGAGCCGTTCCAGGTTCACCTCGACGAAGTCCTCCACGGTGACCGGAGCGATCAGGACGGCCAGCTCGGCACGGCCGGCGTCGACCTCACCGCGCAGCCACTCGACCGGGTAGTCGCCGCCGATGTAGGAGATCCGCTTGTCGCCCGGGTCCAGGCCCAGCGAGTCGCGCAGCAGGACGCGCTCGACGAGGGCGTGGTCCAGGTTCTCCACCGTGGTGCCGGCCGGGTCGGTGGGCAACTCCAGGGCGACGGTGCGGCCGGCAACGTACATCTCGATGGTGCCCTTGGGCGGCAGCTGCGCGGCGCGCGGCAGCTCGGTGACCGTCGCGCCGGCCTCGCGGAGCCTGTCGCGCAGCTCGTCGAGCGACGCGGGCAGCTCGCTGACCAGCCGGTTGTAGGGCTGGATGAAGACCGAGGCCGGGGTGGTGACCACGGCCAGGAAGCGCTCCAGGCCGCCGGTCTGCGCGGCCAGGCTGCGATGGTTGCCGTCGGCGACCACCAGTTCGCCGCCGCCGGCCAGGGCGAGCAGCCGGTCCTGCAACTCGCCGGGGCCGACCGGCCAGATCGCATGGGTACGCCCAGAACCGTCCACATCGGTGGCGGCCGGCTCGCCGGACGCGTCGATCGCCTCGGCCAGCGCGGCGTGCAGTTCCTCGCCGCGGCCGGTCTGCAGCAGCAGGACCGGGGAGAGCAGGGTGTTGACCGCCTCGGCCAGCGCGACCCGCTCGCGGACCTTGCTGATGAAGACGTCCTCGTTGCGGATGACCAGGCCGGGCTCGTCGGCGCTGGTGGAGATCTGGCCGGTCTCGACCATGCTCCACAGGCCGTAGGCGGGCGCCTCGCCCGGTGCCGTGATGCGGTAGAGCACCACGACGTGCTCAGCCTGCCGGTACTTCTCCTCGGCCTGATCGCGCTGCAGGCGGACAACGGCGTCCGGCAGCGACTCGAGGAAGGACTTCCCGAGGGACTCGGGCGCGAGGTGCGGCATCTCGACGGCCAGCGCGCTGTGCGGGTTGGCCTTGATGATGTCGGTGATTTCGGCGTCGTCGGCGAACTCGTCGTAGTTCTGGGCCCCGGTACCTCCGTTGGTGATCCAGGCCCGGCTGATCGGGTGCACGACCGTCATGGCAGGCAACTTACCCGGCGTGCCGCCGTCGCCCACCAACCGGAGTCGTCCCCGGTGACCTGCCCAACTGCGCCGCGGCGAGGGAATTCACCACGTGTTCGGCGGGCGCTGCCGTGACGGTCACCGGAGGAGCCAGCATAGAAGCCACTTCTGGTGACAAATCGGTCCAGAATCCGCGCTGGACGCTGAAACTCGAACCGACCGGCTCGTACTGCGGCATACCCGCCTCCACGTTGGGTGAGGTGTACATCACCCCCATCCAACGACCGGCGAGAGGCCGAGGATCGCTTTTCGGGGGCCTTCGCCCCCGAAAAGCAACTAATCGAAGATGGGGCCCAGGTCGCGGCTGCGCTTCAGCTCGTAGAAGCCCGGGGTGCCGGCGACGAGGACCACGCCGTCCCAGAGCTTGCCGGCCGCCTCGCCCTTCGGCGCCGGGGTGATCACCGGGCCGAAGAAGGCGACGGTCTCCCCCGGGTTCGGGCCGGGGGCGTGGATGACCGGGGTGCCGACGTCGGTGCCGACCGGCTTCATGCCGGCGTTGTGGCTGGCCCGCAGCGCCTCGTCGCGGGCGTCGGTGTGCGCCGCCTCGGCCAGGCCCGGGTCGAGGCCGACCTCGGCCAGCGCCTCCTGGAACAGCTTCGGGTCCTCGATGTCGTACTTCTGGAGGTGGATCCGGGTGCCCAGGGCCGTGTAGAGGTCACGCAGGACCGCCGGGCCGGCGGCCTCGGCGGCCGCGATGCAGACCCGGACCGGGCCCCAGCCCTTGGCCAGCAGCTCCTTGTAGCGCTCGGGAAGTTCGTCGCGGCCCTCGTTGAGAACCGACAGGCTCATCACGTTGAACCGGACGTCCAGTGGACGGACCTTCTCCACCTCCAGCAGCCAGCGGGAGGTGATCCAGGCCCACGGGCAGAGGGGGTCGAACCACATGTCGACGGTGGCACGTTCTGTCATGCTTCGATCTTCCTCCCTCTTCGGCCGCCAGTCGGGGTGAGTTGCGTCGCCGTCGCCGCATAGGCTTCGGGTAAACGCAGTCAGCTCGAAGGAGAGTGCACGTGGCCGGTGTTCACAACCTGACCCAGGTCGAGGCTGCGGAGCGTGGTCGATTGCTCGAGGTGACCGGGTACGACATCACCCTTGACCTGACCGACGGGCACGGCAACCCCGGCTCCGACACGTTCCGGTCCACCACAGTGATCAGTTTCCGGTGCGCCGAGCCCGGCGCGGCGACGTTCGCCGAGGCGGCGGCCGCCGCGATCCACTCAGCGACGCTGAACGGCACCCCGCTGGACCTCAGCGGGTGGTCACCGGAGAAGGGCCTGCCGCTGTCCGGTCTCGCCGCCGAGAACACCCTGGTGGTCTCCGGCGACTTCAAGTACTCGGCCAGCGGCCAGGGGCTGCAGCGCAGCCTCGACCCGGTCGACAAGGAGGTCTACCTCTACAGCCAGTTCGAGACGGCGGACGCCCAGCGGGCGTACGCGTGCTTCGACCAGCCCGACCTCAAGAGCGTGTTCACCTGGCACGTGACCGCTCCCGGGCACTGGAAGGTCGTCTCGAACATGCCGGTGGAGTCGGAGGAGCAGACGGGCTTCGGCGCGAAGACCGTCCACTTCACCACCTCACCGCGGATGAGCACCTACTTCACCGCGATCTGCGCCGGCCCGTACCACGAGGTGCGCGACTCGCACGACGGCATCGAGCTGGGCGTCTTCTGCCGCGCCTCGATGGCCCGCCACCTGGACGCCGACGACCTGTTCCTGATCACGAAGCAGGGCTTCGACTTCTTCCACGAGCAGTTCGGGGTGCGCTACCCGCTGCCGAAGTACGACCAGCTCTGGGTGCCGGACTTCAACGCCGGCGCGATGGAGAACTTCGGCTGCGTGACGCACGCCGAGTCGCACTACATCTTCCGGTCGCAGGTGACCGACTACGAGTACGAGCAGCGCGCCAACACGATCCTGCACGAGATGGCGCACATGTGGTTCGGCGACCTGGTCACCATGCGCTGGTGGAACGACCTGTGGCTGAACGAGTCGTTCGCCGAGTGGGCCAGCCACTGGTGCAACACCGAGGCCACCCGGTTCGCCGACGCCTGGTCGACGTTCCTGTCCATCCGCAAAGCGTGGGGCTACCGGCAGGACCAGCTGTCCTCCACCCACCCGGTCTACTGCGAGATGCCGGACCTGGAGGCCGTCGAGGTCAACTTCGACGGGATCACGTACGCCAAGGGCGCCAGCGTGATCAAGCAGTTGGTGGCGTACGTCGGCCTGGACCCGTTCCTGACCGGTCTGCGGGCCTACTTCGGCAAGTACGCGTGGGGCAACGCCACGTTCGACGACCTGCTCACCGAACTGGAGGCGGCGTCCGGCCGGGAGCTGCGCAAGTTCGCCGCGCAGTGGCTGGAGACGGCCCAGGTCAACACGCTGCGGCCGGTCGTCGAGACCGACGCGGACGGCAACTACGCGAGCGTCGTGGTGTCGCAGGAGGCGCCGGCCGAGTACCCGACGCTGCGGACCCACCGGATCGGCATCGGCCTGTACGACCTCGACGGCGACCGGCTGGTCCGGCGTGAGCTGATCGAGGCGGACGTGGCCGGCGACCGGACCGCGATCACCGCCCTGACCGGGGTGCGGGCCGCGGACCTGCTGCTGCTCAACGACGAGGACCTGACGTACGCGAAGCTGCGGCTGGACGAGCGGTCGCTGGCCACCCTGGTGGGCCACATCGCCGGGTTCGACTCGGCGCTGCCGCGGGCGCTGTGCTGGGCGGCCGCGTGGGACATGCTGCGTGACGCCGAGATGGCGACCCGCGACTACGTGGCCCTGGTCGTCGCCGGGCTGCCGGCCGAGAACGACGTCAACCTGGCGACCGCCACGCTGCGGCAGGCCGCCACGGCGCTGACCAGTTTCGCCGACCCGGAGTGGGCGCCGAACGGCTGGGCCGCCCTGGCCGGCCTGGCGGAGACCCAGCTGGCGGCCGCGGAGCCGGGCAGCGGGTGGCAGCTCACCTGGGCGCGGGCGTTCATCACCGCGGCCCGTACCCCGGAGCAGGCGGCCGTGCTGCGCGGCTGGCTGACCGGCGGTTCCAAGCCGGAGGGGCTGGTCGTCGACACCGAGCTGCGCTGGTCGCTGCTCCAGGCGCTGTCCGCGCTGGGCGCCGCCGAGGAGTCCGAGATCGACGACGAGCTGGCCGCCGACATGACGGCCAGCGGCGAGCGGGAGGCGGCGATCGCCCGGGCGCTGCTGCCCACGCCGGAGAACAAGGCCCGCGTGTGGGCCGAGCTGACCGGTCCGCAGGCGCCGCCGAACTGGCTGAACCGGTCGCTGCTCCAGGGCTTCCAGAGCACCCGGCAGGTGGCGCTGACCGCTCCGTACGCGGAGAAGTTCTTCGAGGTGGTCGCGGACGTGTGGGCGCACTCGGACAGTGAGCCGGCGCAGGAGTTCGCGATGCTCGCCTACCCGGCCTACCAGATCAGCGACGAGACGGTGGCTCTCACCGACGCGTGGCTGGCCCGGGAGGGTCACCCGGCGTCGCTGCGGCGGCTGGTCGCCGAGGGCCGGGACGGGGTGCTGCGGGCGCTGAAGGCCCGGGCGAAGGACCGCTCCGCCTGACCGGATGTGATGACGGCCCGTCCCACTTTGGTGGGGCGGGCCTTTCACATGCGGCAACTTACCGCCGCGTTGGCCACGGGAAACAACTCTGTGTGAGTAGTCTGACACTCCCCGGTGATGGAGGTGGCCTTGACAATGCTGAGCCAGGTTTCCCCAGTGCGGTGGAGTGCGCCGGAGGGTCGATGGACCGAGCCGGACCTGCACCTGTTCCCGCAGGACGGGCACCGTTACGAGATCCTCGACGGCAGCCTGCACGTCACCCCACGGGCTGACGCGCGACACGACTCGATGGTCGAGAGCGTGGTCACCACGCTGCGCTCGGCGGCGCCGCCCGGCTGGTGGGTGTGCGCGCGGCTCGGCATCGAGATGGGCACGAGCAACCTGGTGCCGGACGTGACCGTGCTGCGGCCGCACTCGTCCGGGTCGATCTGGGTCGACCCGGCGGACGTCGCGCTGGTGGTGGAGGTCGAGTCGGAGGAGACACGGCGTTACGACCGGCTGCTCAAGCCGGCTGTCTACGCGGCGGCCGGCATCCCCGCCTACTGGCGGGTGGAGGCCGGACAGGTGCTCCGCGTCCATACGCTGACGGGCGAGTCCTACCAGGCGCTCGAGGACGCCGGCACCGACGGCCAGCTCCAGCTGGACAGCCCCTACCCGATCCGGGTGAACCCCGCGCAGTGGCGCTAGGCGGGGCTACGCCGCCCCGGCATGGGTGGCCAGCTGGTCGATCCCGATGAGCAGGCCACCGGCCAGGTCGCCGCCGGCGAAGGACGCCGCCATCGACATGCCGGCGAGCTTCGCGTCCCGGTCGGAGATCCGCTTGCGGGCCTCGGCGCCGGTGATGATCTCCAGCTTGCGCTGGTTGGGCGACACCGCGATCAGGACCGCGTGCTGCGGGTCACGGGTCTGGTGGTGCAGCTCCTCGGCGGCGGCGCGCAGCGGCTCGCCGAGCTCGCCCAGGTAGATGCTGAAGTTGAGCCCGGTCACCTGGTCGGCGATCCGGAGCGCCTCGTCGAGACGAAGCAGCTGCCGGGTCGAGAAGGGACCCTCGGCGGGCTGCTCGAGCGGGGTGACCTCACCAACTGTCACTTGCGCCTCCTGTGGGACCCGGGCGGACCGGTGCGCCGGAACTGTCCTCGATGACCAGTCCGCTGTGACCGGCCGACGCCGGCGCGACCTGCTGCGGCTTCGCGGTGAACCACATCGCCGGGAAGTCGTAGGGACGGCCCGGGCGGTAACGGCGATCCGGCTTCGACCGGTCGGAGCCGGCGAAGACGAGAGTCGCGATCGTCCCGATGATCACAACCGGAATGATCACGAAGACCAGAACGGTGCTGATGACTGACAACTGAACGCCCCCAGGCGCCGGATGATCCTGCGTATTTCGAACATCAATCACCGTAGCGGAGCGCTGGTCGTACCGGAGCGTCGGGTCTCGAACCGGGGTCTCACGCCGTCGGGATCTACGCGGATCGCGCTCGCAGGTGCGAAAATCACCCTCACGCGCCGTCCGCGTGCTTTCCGTCGCGAACGGCAGGAGGGGGATCCTATGCGTACGTCCGTCCCCGCCGCTGCGGCGGCGCTCATCCTCGTTCTTCTGGGTGTCCCGTCCGGCGCACGGGCGGCCGCCGTCTTCGTGGAGTTGAACCCGAGCACCGTCCCGGCCGGCGACGAGCTCTCGATCCGCGCGTCCTGCGAGGACAATCTCAAAGCGGCCACGGTGACGGCCGAGCCGATCGGCTCGGTCACCGTCTCGCCGGAGTTCGGCTTCCTGACCGCGACGGTACGGGTGCCGGCCGACACCGAGCCCGGCGACTACCCGGTGGCCCTGCGCTGCCAGGAGGGCGGCGCCGCGACGAGCACCCTGCACGTGGTCGCGGGCGTCGAGCCGAGCCGTGGCCCGGCCACCGGCGGCGGAGGCACCGCCGGCGGCGCCACCGGGTCGATGCTGATCGGCGGCGGCCTGCTCGCCGTACTCGCCGGGCTGGGTCTCGGGTTCATGTCGCTGCGCCGTCGGCGACTCGGCTGAGGCGGCCGTGGCCCAGGAGGAGAAGCCGTCGTCCGGCGCTCGCGTGCCGGACGCGGTCGCGCGCAAGCGCCCGGCTCAGGTGATCACGGCGCCGCCACCCGGGGTGGTCACCGGGCCGCTGCCGCCCACGCCGGTGACCCGCGGGCGGTCGCCGTTCCGGATCCCGCTGCCCCGGCGGATGCCGTCGCCGCCCCCGGTGCGGGGCCGCCGTGCCGGGACGATCGGGGTGATCGCGCTGGTGCTGCTCTTCCTCGGGTTGTTCGTGGTCGGCCTGGGTCTGGGTTTCGCGACCGGTTTCGACGTCGGCGGCCTGTTCCGCGGCCCGGACAAGCCGCCGCCCCGGGAGTACCCGGTGCTGGAGCCGAGCCGGCCGGAGCGGCTGGAGATCCCGGCGCTGCGGGTGTCGGCGCCGGTGCTCGAGGTGGGACTGGCCAACGACGGCTCGGTGGACGTGCCGCCGCTGAAACGGCACAACGAGGCCGGCTGGTTCGAGGGCGGCCCGACCCCGGGGCAGTACGGCCCTGCGGTGATCGTGGGGCATGCCGACACCCGGACCGGCCCGTCGGTCTTCTACAAGCTGGACACGATGAAGCCGGGCCAGGAGATCCGGGTGTGGCGCGCGGACGGCTCGAAGGCGGTCTTCGAGGTCAACTCCGTGGAGCGGTTCGACAAGAACGAGTTGCCGGCCAAGCGCGTCTACGGCGACTACACACGCCCGCTGCTGCGCCTCATGACGTGCGGCGGCAAATGGCTGGGCGGGGAGGAGGGCTACGAGGACAACGTCGTCGTCTTCGCCTCCCTGGTCGCGAAGGGCTAGGCAGCCTCGGCGGTCTCGACCGGGGTGGGCGGCAGGTCGAGCCAGTCCATCCAGCGCGGATCGGGGGTCCGGTGCCCGAGCACCCGCCAGGCCACGCCGCGCGGGGCGGCCGGCAGCGCGTGCAGGCGCCACCCGAGCTCGGCCGGGGTCTTGTCGCCCTTGCTGTGGTTGCACTTGGCGCACGCGGCGACCACGTTGTCCCAGGCGTGCAGGCCGCCACGGCTGCGCGGGAAGACGTGGTCGATGGTCTCGGCGGAGCCGCGGCAGTAGGCGCAGCGGCCACCGTCACGGGCGAAGACGGCCCGGCGGGAGAGCCCGACATGAGTACGGTACGGAACCTTCACATACCGCGTGAGACGAACCACGGAGGGAACGGGGAGGGTGTGGTGGGCACTGTGCAGGATGCCGTCACCGTCGGAGACGCACTCCGCCTTGGCGGTCAGGACGAGGATGGTCGCTCGACGCACCGATACGACGCACAGCGGCTCGTAGGTAGCGTTCAGCACTAACGCGGAAGAGCCAACCGTGGGTCGTATGTCAGGCATCGCAATCACCCTTCCGGTGTCAGTTGCTGTTGACCGCTCCCATAGCCCATGCGTGTGTGATGTGGGCCTCGCCGAACGGGGCCCGTGCGCCAATAGTCCCTGATGAATAACCAAATTGCGAGCACAATCTGTGGCTACGCGGTAAACGTCAGAGGTCTTCACCCGGCCGGACCCGGTAGCTTCTGTCCCCGTGTTCCTCTTAGCTCCCCCCTCGCCGAGTCCTTCGACGCCGTCGTTCTTCAAGAGCCCCGACGTCGAGAAGGAGTGCGGGGCAAACGTGCTCTGCGACCGGCTGGTCGAGTGGACCGGCAGTCAGTGGCTGGGCAACAGCAGCTACGTGGTGGTGATCAAGCCACTGCGGATCATCGGCATCATCCTGATCGCGATGCTCGTCCGGTGGCTGCTGCACCGCGCCATCACCCGGCTGGCGTCGAGCACCTCGCGCGCCTCGATGCCGGCGCTGCTGCGGCCGCTCAAGGAGAAGGTGACGGTCACCGCCGAGGAGGGACAGTTCATCCCGGAGCGGCGCCGGCAGCGGGCCGAGGCGATCGGTTCGGTGCTGCGCAGTTTCGTCAGCGCGGTGGTCTTCACGATGGCCGCGCTGCTGGTGATGGCTGAGCTCGGCTTCAACCTCGGACCGCTGCTGGCCAGCGCCGGCATCGTCGGTGTGGCGCTCGGCTTCGGCGCGCAGAGTCTGGTCAAGGATCTGATCGCCGGCCTGTTCATGCTGCTGGAGGACCAGTACGGCGTGGGCGACACGGTCGACCTGGGCGAGGCGACCGGTGTGGTGGAGAGCGTCGGGCTGCGGATCACCACGGTCCGCGACGCCCGCGGTGTGCTGTGGTACATCCGCAACGGTGAGATCGTCCGGGTCGGCAACAAGAGCCAGGGCTGGGCGATGGTCGTGATCGACATCCCGATCGGCTTCGTCAGCTCGGAGGAGGCGATCGCCGTCCTGAGGACCGCCGCCGGGTCGGTGGCGACCGAGCCGGAGCACCAGACCGAGTTCCTGGAGCCGCCGGAGGTGATCGGCGTCGAGCAGCTCACCGTGGACGGCGCGGTGATCCGGACGATCGCCAAGACCACCGCGGACAGTCAGGTGGCGATCCAGCGGGACCTGCGCCGGGCGCTGACCGAGTCACTGGAGACGTCGGGACTGTCCGAGCGGATCGCGGCGTCCCGGCTCCTGCCGCGCAGCGCCGTTCCGCCCGCGTGGCTCGGTGGCGGCGAGAATTCCTCGCCTCCATCGACCGAGCCGCAGCGGCCCGGTGGAGCCACCTGACCAGCATTTAAGGCACAGGTCCCGATTCCACCTCGCCCGAACGGCCAATCTTCGACTCGACTTCACTAGCATCGACTAGGACGATCGGGCAGAATCCGCTACAGATTCTGCACATGCGGCGCGCCCATCCCCCGGAGATCAGCGGGCGCACCCGGCCTTCGTCGTGCTTCGACGATCGTCGAAAGCGATGGAGGCTTCGGTGGCGAACGACCCCAGTACGGCTACACACAGTGGGGGGAACGCTACATTCCGTAGCCTTTTCCGCCTCCGTGAGTACCGCGCGGTCTATCTCGCGACCCTGATCAACTGGCTCGGCGACTACCTGTCCCGGGCCGCTGTGACGGTGCTGGTCTACCACAAGAGCCAGTCGGTGCTGCTCTCCGCGGCCTCGTTCGCGGTCGGCTTCCTGCCCTGGATCGTCGGGCCGCTGCTGTCCGCGATCGCCGAGCGGTACCCGTACCGCCGGGTCATGATCGTCGCGGACCTGACCCGGATGGCGCTGATCGCGCTGCTGCTGGTGCCGCACATGCCGGTGCCGTTGATGCTGCTCGTCCTGCTGCTGGCCGGGCTCGCCGCGCCGCCCGCGCAGGCGGCCCGCTCGGCGCTGCTGCCGGAGCTGGTCGGGCGGGAGCGGCTGCCCCTGGCCACCGCGTTGCAGCAGACCGCGAGCCAGACCGCACAGGTGGTCGGCTACCTGGCCGGCGCCACCCTGGCCGTCGCCCTCACCCCGCGGATCGCCCTCGGCCTGGACGTCCTGACCTTCCTGTTCTCGGCGCTGCTGGTGGCGTTCGGGGTGCGGCCGCGGCCGGCCACGAACCCGGACGGCGGGCGGACCCACCTGCTGCGGGAGACCGGCGAGGGATTCCGGCTGGTCTTCTCCCATCCGCTGCTGCGCTCCATCGTGACCGTGGTGCTCACGGTCACCATTTTCGCCATCGTCCCGGAGGGGCTCGCCGCGGCCTGGGCCGTCGAGGGCACCCCGAGCCACAGCGCGTCGAACGTCGACCAGGGCCTGATCATGGCGGCCGGGCCGTTCGGGTTCGTCCTGGGCGGCATCCTGTTCAGCCGGCTCGTGCCCGCCCAGCGCCGGGCGCGGCTCGTCCCGTACCTCGCGGTGTCCATGCCGTTGCTTCTCGTGCCGTCGATCTTCGCGCCGCCGGCGCCGTTCGTCGCGGCGCTGGTGATGCTCTCCGGGCTGACCCAGGGCGCGCTGCTGCCGACCCTCAACGCGAACTTCACGCTGGCCCTGCCGGACGGCTACCGGGCCCGCGCCTTCGGGGTCGTCGGCAGCGGGGTGCAGGTCACCCAGTTCACGGCCGTCATCGTCACCGGCCTTCTGGCCGACCATTTCCGGCTGCCGCTCGTGGTCGGGCTGTGGAGCATCGGCGGCGCCGTCGTGATGCTTCTCATCGTTCTGTCCTGGCCACGCCAGGGCCTGCCGGAACCCGCCGCGGGTGCTGGCAGGATGGAGAGGTGACCCTCTTCGAAGCCGTCGGCGGCGAACCCACGTTCCGGCGCCTCGTGGACAAGTTCTACGAGGGCGTCGCGGAAGACCCGCTGCTGCGCCCGATGTACCCGGAGGAGGACCTGGGGCCGGCCGCCGACCGGTTCGCGCTCTTCCTCATCCAGTACTGGGGTGGCCCCAGCACGTACTCCGACAACCGCGGGCATCCCCGGCTGCGGATGCGGCACGCGCCGTTCCGGGTCGACGCGGAGGCCCGCGACGCCTGGCTGCGGCACATGCGGGTGGCGGTCGACTCACTCGAACTGCCCACGCCGTACGAGGCGGAGCTCTGGGACTATCTCGAGCGAGCGGCACATTTCATGGTGAACACGATGGATACCGCGGAGCCCGCACACTGACAGTGTCGCGACCGGCGATGGCTCGTTGATCGTATTGTCACTAACGATCTCAGGAGCCATCTCATGCGCCGTCGCCTGCTCGCTGCCGCCGCCGTCGCGGTCGTCGCCGTCCCGGCGCTGATCGATACCGTGCCGGCCACGGCCGACCGCGCGCACCCGTCGGTGGTCTCCGACGATCCGGCGGACTGGACGCCGCACGTGCTCGATGGGACGGTGTGGTCGCTGGCCCTGGTCGGTGACACGGTGGTCGTCGGCGGGGCCTTCACCAAGGTGGCCGACAGCAGCCGCCGGCAGACCTACGCGCGGAAGAACATCTTCGCGTTCGGGCTGCACGACGGCGTGATCCGGACCTTCGCCCCGCAGGTGGACGGCGCGATCTACTCGCTGGCCGCCGGACCCGACCACTCGGTGTACATGGGTGGCGCGTTCAAGACCGTCAACGGGGCGCAACAGCGCGGCCTCGCCCGGATGTCGGTCAGTGACGGCAGCCGGTACGGCTCCTTCAACGCCCGGGTCAACTGGGGTGACATCCGGGCACTGGTCAGCCGGGGTGAGCGGCTCTACGCGGGTGGCACGTTCTCGGCGGTCAACGGGGTGCAGCGGGTCGGGCTGGTCCGGCTCAACGGCGAGACCGGCTCGGTGGACCAGGGCTTCGACGCGCGGCTGGCCGGGCCGGGCCTGAAACGGACCCGGGTGGAGCACTTCGACGTCTCACCGGACGGCAACCGGCTGATCGCGGTCGGCGCCTTCCTGCGGTCGAACGGCGCGGACCGTACCCAGATCGCGCAGTTCGACGTCGGCGGCTCCGGGGCCATCCTGACCAACTGGTACACCGACGCGTTCAAGCCGACCTGCATGAAGGGCTTCGACACCTACCTGCGGCAGGTGAAGTTCTCACCGGACGGCTCGTACGTCGTGGTCGCGGCGACCGGCCGGGCGTCGTCGGCGCAGAAGCTGTGCGACTCGGCCGCCCGGTTCGAGGTGCGGGCCACCGGACGGCTGAACCCGACGTGGGTGCAGCGCACCGGCGGCGACTCCCTGTACGCCGTGGCGATCACCGGGCCGGCCGTCTACCTGGGCGGGCACCAGCGGTGGTTCGACAACCCGTACGGCACGGACGGCAACGGACCGGGGCCGGGCGCGGTCTCCCGCCCCGGTATCGGCGCGGTCAACCCGAGCACCGGCAAGGCCCTGGAGTGGAATCCCACCCGGTCGCGGGGTGTCGGCGTGCGAACCTTCCTGGTCACCCCGGACGGCCTGCTCGTCGGCTCGGACACCGACCAACTGGGCCGCGAGTTCCACGGCCGCGTCGGCCTGTTCCCCCTCCGCTAGCCACCACAACCGCGATTCGCCGCCGGTGACTTGGGACCCGGTTCTTCGACGCCGCGGGGTTTGCGGTGGCGGAAAACCGGGTCCCAAGTCACCGGTTACAAGGCGAATCGCCGCGGAGCGAAGCGAAGCAATTAAAGCAAAGCGCCTTCGTCGTGGAGCCAGTCCACGAACGACGTGGCAACCGCGGCGCCGCAGTCGAGCAGCTCGACCAGCAGGGTGTCGTGGACGCCCGCGGCGAGGGGGACCTGCAGCTCCGCGTAGATCGGGAGCTGGCCCCTCTCGGTGGGGTCACCGACGTAGGCCTTGCAGAAGCGGCGTGTGTGGTTCCACTCGTTGACCACCCGGTAGGCGCGGTCGGCCCAGTCCGGCGGGACCGTCGCGTGCGGGCGGGCCCGCATCACCAGGATCTCGTCGTCCGGCCCCTCCAGGGTGAACAGCACGGCGTGCCGCTCCCACATCGCCAGGAGGCTGCCGCCGCCGTCGGCGAGGAACCGGATGTCGAGCAGATCGAGCGCCTTACCGACACGCGCGAGCTGCACCGGCAGGACCAGATCGGACGATCCGGTCGCGGACAGTTCGGACGGAACTCCGGAGCGGCTCGGCTCGCGCTGGGCCGGGACACCGACGCGAACGGTGCTCTGCACCGCCACCTCGCCACCGGTATCCGGCTCATTGCTCGTAGCCGATCCCGGACGCCATGACCACCACGGCATCGTGTGCACCTCACTCCCCAACAGACCCAGAGCCGGGTGTTGCAGTGGATCCGAGGGCAGACGGTACCCGTACCGTTCCTGAAGGTCATCCCCCTAACGAGAGGGCGGAACCGGAAGAACGAGGTGGCGTCACCCTTTCGGGTGACTCACCATCGGCATAACGGTCAATTTGTGAACGCTCTGTCGCCAAGCTACTCCATATGGTGCAGAAATTCCCACCCAGCCGCCGGCCACCCGAACCCGTGCCTCCACGGGGTCCGCGTCCCTCGGACCGAGGAAACCCATCCGGGCGACCGCCTGGACGAGACGCTGAGAGATCTGTACGGGCGCGCCGTCCTCGGGCGTGACGACCAGCGCGACGTGATCAAGGAGTGCGTCGCGGACCGCGCGCTGCCCGACCGCCCGGCCCGGGAAGCCGCCCGACGCGACCTCCCGCAGCGTCCCGGCGGCCGCCGCGGCCAGCTGTGCCAGCTCGGCGCCGGAGATCGACTCGACGGCCCGGCTGGCGGGCGGTGGCAGCGGCCACCGCCACTGCGTGTCCCGGCGCTCCGGCAGGGACTCCCCGCCCGCGGCCAGCACGGCCAGCAGTTCGGCGGCGGAGACCGTGGCGTCGCCCGGTCCGGGACCGGCCACCTCACGGGTGACCAGCACCTCCCAGGGAAGCCGGGCCCAGAGTGCGGTCCGCCCGCCGGACGACCGGAGCCGGACCGGCGCGGCCGGATCGAGCCGGGTGAGCCGTGCCAGGAACGCGCCCGCATCGGGAACCCCGAGCAGGCCGTGCGAACTCATGACCGGTCCTCGACGTACGGCGCCAGGAACTCCCGCTCGGCGTCGGAGAGCCGGCGCGGATGCCCCTTGACCAGGTTGTACGGCACACACACGGATTTCGCCCGGCTGGCCAGCACACCGTCGTCGAAGAGCTCGTAGGAGACCGTGAACGCCGCGGCCCGCAGCTCGGAGACCCACATCTCGATGCGGACCGGGTCGCCGAAGTCGATCGGCCGCACGTAGTCGATCTCGTGGCGGGCGATCACGATGCCCTCCTCGAAGGAGCCCAGGCCGTGCGCCCGGGCCCCGACGAAGAACATCGCCACCCGCGCCTCCTCGTAGAGGGTGAGGAAGCGAGCGTTGTTGACGTGCCCGTACGCGTCCATGTCGGACCAGCGCACGGGCACGTCGTATATGAAACGCTCAGTCACGGGTGAGCTTGCGGTAGGTCACCCGGTGCGGTCGGGCCGCCTCGGCGCCCAGCCGGTCGATCTTGTTCTTCTCGTACGCATCGAAGTTGCCCTCGAACCAGAACCACTTGTCCGGGTCCTCGTCGGTGCCCTCCCAGGCCAGCATGTGCGTGGTGACCCGGTCCAGGAACATCCGGTCGTGGGAGATGACCACGGCGCAGCCGGGGAACTCCAGCAGCGCGTTCTCCAGGCTGGAGAGCGTCTCCACGTCCAGGTCGTTGGTCGGCTCGTCGAGCAGGATCACGTTGCCGCCGATCTTCAGCGTCATCGCGAGGTTGAGCCGGTTCCGCTCGCCACCGGAGAGCACCTTGACCGGTTTCTGCTGGTCCGGGCCCTTGAAGCCGAAGGCGGCGACGTAGGCGCGGGACGGCATCTCGACCTTGCCGACCATCATGTAGTCGAGACCGTCGGAGACGACCTCCCAGACGGTCTTGCTGCCGTCCAGGCCGGCCCGGTTCTGGTCGACGTAGGACAGCTTGACCGTCTCACCGACCCGCACCGCACCGGCGTCCGCCTGCTCCAGGCCGACGATGGTCTTGAACAGCGTGGTCTTGCCGACGCCGTTCGGGCCGATGATGCCGACGATGCCGTTGCGCGGCAGCGAGAACGACAGTTCATCGATCAGGGTACGGCCGTCGAAGCCCTTGACCAGGTCCTTCGCCTCGATGACCGTGTTGCCGAGACGCGGGCCCGGCGGGATCTGGATCTCCTCGAAGTCCAGCTTCCGGGTCTTCTCCGCCTCGGTGGCCATCTCCTCGTACCGCTCGAGACGGGCCTTGCTCTTGGTCTGCCGGGCCTTGGCGTTGGACCGGACCCACTCGAGCTCCTCGGTGAGGCGCCTCTGCAGCTTCTGGTCCTTACGGCCCTGCACCGCGAGGCGGGCGGCCTTCTTGTCCAGGTAGGTGGAGTAGTTGCCCTCGTACGGGTACGCGTGACCGCGGTCCAGTTCGAGGATCCAGGTGGCGACGTTGTCCAGGAAGTACCGGTCGTGGGTGATCGCGATGACCGTGCCGGCGTACTTGGACAGGTGCTGCTCCAGCCAGTTCACACTCTCGGCGTCGAGGTGGTTGGTCGGCTCGTCGAGCAGCAGCAGGTCGGGCGCCTCGAGCAGCAGCTTGCAGAGCGCGACACGACGGCGCTCACCACCGGAGAGCTGGGTGACGTCGGCGTCCGGCGCCGGGCAGCGCAGCGCGTCCATCGCGAGTTCGAGCTGGGCGTCGATGTCCCACGCGTTGGAGTGGTCCAGCTCCTCCTGGAGCTTGCCCATCTCCTCCATCAGCTCGTCGGTGTAGTCGGTGGCCATCTGCTCGGCGATCTTGTTGAACCGGTCGAGCTTGGCCTTGGTCTCCGCGACCGCTTCCTCGATGTTGCCGAGGACCGTCTTCTCCTCGTTCAGCGGCGGCTCCTGCGCGAGCATGCCGACCGTGTAACCGGGCATGAGCCGGGCCTCGCCGTTGCTCGGCGTGTCCAGGCCGGCCATGATCTTCAGCAGGCTGGACTTACCGGCGCCGTTCGGGCCGACCACACCGATCTTGACGCCTGGCAGGAAGTTCAGCGTCACGTTGTCGAGCACGACCTTGTCGCCGTGCGCCTTACGCGCCTTCTCCAGGACGTAGATGAACTGGGCCACGGTGTGCCCTACCTCCGAGATCGTGGGTTTTCGGTGCCGGAATCAAAGGACAATCTTTCCACCTGCCCGCGCGCGGCGAACGACAACCCCGGCTGTCACTCCGGGACGACGTCCTGTTCCTCGGCCCGGCCGTCCTCGTGGGTGATGATCAGCTTGTCGGCGGTCACCACGAAGATCGCGCCGTCCTCGGCCGCGGCCCAGAACTCACCGGCGTCGTTGTGCCGCACGCCGGCGAGGAAAAGCGCCGTCTTGTTCTCCACCCATTTGGCCTCACCGCCGCCCTTGTTGGCGTGGTAGTAGAGGTTCGCCGCCTCGTCCTGGCAGATCCAGACGACCGTACGGCTCTCGGTCCGCACGCGCAGCACCTGGCGCAACTCGCCGACGGCGCCCGCCTTCTCCCCCATCGCCTGCGTCTCCGGCCGGCACAACGGCCCCGTCGTCAGCAGGCTGGGCCCCTGCGAGATGCCCGGTTCGGGGTTGTGCGGCTCACGGCCGCGGGAGAGCAGATACCCGGTGACCAAGCCGCCGACCGTCAGCACCGCCGTGGCGATCACCACAGGGATGAACAACGGCCGCCGTCGGTGGGAATGATCATCGAGCGGTGTCACCGGCACAGGATGACACCCGGTTCCCGGCGGGTCCATCACGCATCGGCCCGCGTGGCCGAGCAGACGCGGTGAGAGGGCGGGAGCTTACACACAGTAGGCTCACCTTGGGAACAGAAACCACTCGGAGGTGTACTCAGCGTGGCCCAACGAAGTTCCTTCGTCGTCGTCGCCAACCGTCTGCCAGTGGACGAGGTCACCACGACGGACGGTGAGAAACAGTGGCGCCCGAGTCCGGGTGGCCTGGTCACGGCCCTTCATCCGGTGCTGGCCCAGCACCGCGGCACCTGGATCGGCTGGGCCGGCGGGGACGGCCCAGCGCACGATCCATTCGATCTCGAAGGCATCCACATCCACCCCGTTCCGCTCAGCGCCGAGGAGCTGGAGCGCTACTACGAGGGTCAGTCCAACGCGACGATCTGGCCGCTCTACCACGACGCGGTGGAGACGCCCGTCTACAAGCGACGCTGGCGGGAGGCGTACCGGGTGGTCAACCACCGGTTCGCGCAGGCCGCGGCGGAGGTGGCGGCCGAGGGCGCCACCGTCTGGGTGCAGGACTACCAGTTGCAGCTGGTCCCGGCCATGCTGCGGGAGATGCGCCCGGACCTGCGGATCGGGTTCTTCCTGCACATCCCGTTCCCACCGATCGAGCTGTTCATGCAGATGCCGTTCCGGGCCGAGGTCCTGCGCGGGCTGCTCGGCGCCGACCTGGTCGGCTTCCAGCAGCGGCTGGCCGCACAGAACTTCGTCCGCCTGGCCCGGCACCTGCTCGGGCTGCGCTACGAGGGCCAGTCGATCCAGGTGGACGGCCGGCGCGTCAAGGCCGGCGCCTTCCCGATCAGCATCGACACCGCCGACATGGAGAAGCTCGCCGCCGACCCGGCGGTGCAGGCCCGGGCCAAGCAGATCCGGGCCGAGCTGGGCGATCCGAAGACCATCGTGCTCGGCGTCGACCGGCTCGACTACACCAAGGGCATCGAGCTGCGCCTCAAGGCGTTCCGCGAACTGCTCGCCGACGGCAAGCTCAACGTCGGTGAGGCGGTGATGGTGCAGGTCGCCACGCCGAGCCGGGAGCGGGTCGAGCACTACCAGACGCTGCGGGTGCGGGTGGAGCGCGAGGTCGGCCGGATCAACGGCGAGTTCGGCCGGGTCGGCACGCCGGCCGTGCACTACCTGCACCAGTCGGTCAGCAAACAGGAGCTGGCCGCGATGTACGCGGCGGCCGACGTGATGATGGTGACCCCGCTGCGCGACGGCATGAACCTGGTCGCCAAGGAGTACATCGCCTGCCGCGGCGACACCGGCGGCGCGCTGGTGCTCAGCGAGTTCGCGGGCGCCGCCACCGAGCTGCGCCAGGCGTTCCTCTGCAACCCGCACGACCCGGACGGCGTGAAGGACGCGCTGCTGCGGGCGGTCGGCGCCGAACGGCCGGAACTCAAACGCCGGATGCGGGTCATGCAGCGCCATCTGCGGACCCACGACGTGGCCCGGTGGGCGAAGTCGTTCCTCGACGAGCTAGCCGTCGACGACGAGAAGGCCGGGGATTGAGATCGGGCGCCGGGCCGTTTCGGCCCGGCGCCCTTTCTTCCGGTACGCGTGACGCGCGCTTCAGTTCGAAGCGAGCGTGAGACTCTCCCCCACCGTGACGACGTCGCCGATCACGACGACCGCCGGAGTCCGGATCCCCGCCGTCGCGGTCGCCTCGGCCACCGCGCCGAGAGTGCTGGTCAGCGACCGCTGGTGGGCCGTCGACCCCTCCTGCACGACCGCGACCGGGGTGTCCGCCGAGCGGCCCTCCGCGATCAGCCGCTCGGCGATCCGCGGCAGGTTCTTCAGGCCCATCATCACCACGACGGTGCCGCGCATCCGGGCCAGCGCCGCCCAGTCGACGAGCGTGTCCGGGTGGTCCGGCGGGATGTGGCCGGAGATGACCGTGAACTCGTGCGCCACCCCGCGGTGGGTGACCGGGATGCCGGCCAGGGCGGGAGCCGCGATCGAGCTGGTCACCCCGGGGACGACCAGCACCGGCACACCGGCCCGGGCGCACGCGAGCGCCTCCTCGCCGCCACGGCCGAAGACGAAGTTGTCGCCGCCCTTGAGCCGGACCACGAACCGCCCCTGGCTCGCCCGGTCCACCAGGATGCGGTTGATCTCCTCCTGGGCGGCCTGCGGACCGTACGGGATCTTGGCGGCGTCGATCAGCTCGACCTCGGGGCGCAGCTCGCCGAGGAGCACGCCGGGGATCAGCCGGTCGGCCACCACCACGTCGGCGGCGGCGAGCAGGCGGCGGCCCTTCACGGTGATCAGCTCAGGGTCGCCGGGGCCGGCCCCGACCAGGGCCACCCCCTTGAGCTCGGGCGCGGCCGGTGGGGTGGCCTCCAGCACGCCGGCCACCATGTCGCGCACCGCCATGGCACGGCGACGGTCGCCACCGTCGGTGACCGCCACGGTCACCTGGCCGTGCCGGGTGACGGCCGGGGTCCACGCCGTCGCCGCATCGCGGTCGTCCGCCCGTACGCAGAAGATCTGGTGTTCCTCGGCCGCCAGGCTGACCTGTGCCGCCGCCTCCGGATCGTCGATCGCGACATGGACCAGCCACGCGCCCTCGACGTCGGCGGGCGCGAAGCGCCGCGGCGTCCAGACGGCCCGGCCGGCGTCGACGTGCCCCTGCAGCGTGGGGGTCAGCTCCGGCGCCACGATCTCGACCCGGGCGCCCGCCGCGATCAGCGCCGGCACCCGGCGGGTGGCGACCGTGCCACCGCCGACCACCAGCACGCGGCGTCCCTCGATCCGCAGACCCAACGGATAGATGCTCACTTCTCGGACACTCCCGCTGAATCGAACGTCGCCACCTCGTGCAGCACGCGGACCGCGGCCGACACGACGGGCAGGGCCAGCACCGCGCCGCTGCCCTCGCCGAGGCGCATACCCAGGTCGAGCAACGGGTCCAGGCCGAGGTGAGTGAGCGCCACACCGGCGCCCGGCTCGGCGGAACGGTGCCCGGCGACCATGGCGGCCACCGAGTCCGGGGCGAAGGCCGCCGCCGCGACCGCGGCCGACGCCGCGATCACACCGTCGACGATCACCGGTACGCGACGCGCGGCGGCGCCCAGGATGAACCCGGTCAGCGCGGCGTGCTCCAGGCCGCCGACCGCGGCGAGCACGCCCAGCGGGTCGGCGGGGTCGGGCGCGTGCCGCTGGAGGGCGGCCGCCACCACGGAGATCTTGTGCTGGTACGTCTCGTCGTCGACGCCGGTGCCCCGCCCGGTCGCCGCCGCCGCGGACGCGCCGGTGAACGCGGCGATCAGCGCCGCGGCAGGGGTCGTGTTGGCGATCCCCATGTCGCCGGTGAGCAGCGCGCGGGCGCCCTGGTCGACGAGGGTCGTAGCGACCTGGATGCCGACCTCGACGGCGGCCAGCGCCTCCTCGCGGGTGAGCGCCGGGCCCTCCGTCATGTCCCGGGTGCCCCGCCGCACGTTCGCGTCCAGCAGGTTCGGCCCGCCGTGCAGCGGGATCGCGACGCCGACGTCGACCACCATGACGTCCGCGCCGGCCTGGCGGGCGAACGCGTTGACCACCGCGCCGCCGGCCACGAAGTTCGCCACCATCTGGGCGGTGACCTCCTGCGGCCACGGCGTCACCCGCTGGGCGTGCACCCCGTGGTCGCCGGCGAAGACCGCGACGGTGGCCGGCTCCGGCAGCGGCGGCGGGCACACCCCGGCCAGCCCGGCGAGGCGCACCGACAGCTCCTCCAGCACGCCCAGCGAACCGGCCGGCTTGGTGAGCCGGGCCTGCAACTCGCGGGCGGCGGTCATGGCCCCGTCGTCGGCGGGCCGGATGGCCGCCAGGGTGGTCTCCAGCGTCACGGTCGCTCCTCGATCACATCGGTCAGAGTCTGCACGAATCCGTCAGTGGTGGCAGTGTCGCGCACCGCAATCCGGAGCCAGTCGAGGCCCAGCCCCGGGAAGGTGTCGCCACGGCGCACCGCGTAGCCACGTCGGCGCAGCTCAGCGCGTACCTGATCGGCGGCGGGGAGGCGTACCGGAACGAACGCGGAGGCCGGGTCGCCCGGAACCGTGACGCTCGGCACTCGCCGCAACCGTTCCACCAGATGGGCACGCTCGGCGGCGAGCGCCGCCGCGATCTCCCGCTCGGTCGCGACAGCGACCGGCGAGGCACAGGCGGCGGCCGCGGCGAGCGCCGGTGTGGAGACCGCCCACAGTGGTTGCGCGGCGGCCAGCCGGCGCAGCAGGCCGGCCGGCCCGAGCAGGTAGCCGATACGCAGGCCGGCCAGGCCCCAGGTCTTGGTGAGGCTGCGCACCACCACCAGACCGGGCAGGTCGCGGCGCTCGGCCAGGGACTCCGGCTCACCCGGCACGCCCGGCCGGAAGGTGGTGTCGGCGAACGCCTCGTCGACCACCAGCACGCGGCCCGGCCGGGCCAGTTTCGCCACGTCGGCGGCCGGGTGCAGAACCGAGGTCGGGTTGGTCGGGTTGCCGACGAAGACCAGGTCGGAGTCGTCCGGAACCAGGCCCGGATCGAGCCGGAAGCCGTCCGGCTCGCGCAGGATCACCCGCTCCACCCGGTGGCCGGCGTTGCGCAGCGCCGCCTCCGGCTCGGTGAACTGCGGATGCACCACGACCGGCCTGCGGGCGCCCCGCAACGCCTGCGCGAGCAGCACGAACCCCTGGGCGGCGCCCGCGGTGAGCAGCACCTCGGCCGGATCCCGGCGGTGCCGGGCCGCGACGGCCGCGGTGGCCGCGCGGTCGTCCGGGTACGCCGAGAGCGCGCCCAGCGACTCCGCGATCGGCCCGGCCAGCCAGGCGGGCATGGCCTGATGCCGCACGTTGACCGCGAGATCGATCAGGCCCGCCCCCACCTCGGCGTCGCCGTGGTGATCGAGGTCGAAACTCATGGGCTCAGCATGCCGGACGGCCGACCACGCCACACTTCGGCCGTTCCGGGTGAACATGAGGCTTTTTGTCATACCTTCGAAGGGTGACCAGCCGACGCCTCACCGTAGCCGGAAAAGTCGCCATGCTGATCCGGGCCGGGCTCATCGCCGGACTGGTCCTCGCCGGCCTCTCCTACCCCTTCACCGCGCTGGCCGGCATGGGGGTCAAGGCCGGCACCGAGGCGCTGGAGAACATGCCGGAACAGCTCACCGAGACACCGCCGGCCCAGACCAGCTACGTCTACGCGGCCGACGGCAAGACACTGCTCACGATGTTCTACGAGGAACACCGCAAGCACACCGACCTGGACGACATGTCGCCATACCTGGTCAAGGCGATCGTGGCCTCCGAGGACACCCGCTTCTACGAGCACAACGGCGTCGACCCCAAGGGGGTGGCCCGGGCCTTCGTCGCCAACCAGCAGGCGGGCGGGGTCTCCCAGGGCGCGTCCACACTCACCATGCAGTACGTGCGGATGGCGCTGCGGGACAGCGCCAAGACCCCGACCGAGGCACTCAAGGCGACCGAGCAGACCGCCACCCGCAAGCTGCGCGAGATGCGGCTCGCCATCGAGGTGGAGCAGCGGCTCAGCAAGGACGAGATCCTCGAGCGCTACCTCAACGCCGCCTACTTCGGGCACCGCGCCTACGGCATCTTCGCCGCCTCCCAGGTCTTCTTCTCCAAGGCGCCGCGCGACCTCACCCTCACCGAGGCGGCACTGCTCGCCGGGCTGGTCAAGGCACCCTCCGCCTACGACCCGGCGACCAACGACCGGGGCGCCGCCCTGGACCGGCGCAACTACGTCATCGACCAGATGCGGAAGATGAACACGATCACCGCCGAGCAGGCCGCCACCGCCCTCAAATCGAGGATCAGGCTCAAATTGAGCACGCCGCCCAACGACTGCGTGTCGGTGGCGGAGAAGCACAACGACTGGGGCTTCTTCTGCGACTACTTCAAGAGCTGGTGGCGTGAACAGCCCGCCTTCGGCAGCAACCCCCAGGAACGCGAGGCCCAACTGCGCCGCGGAGGCTACCGGGTGGTCACCTCCATGGACCCCGAGATCCAGCGGTACGCGCTGCGGCACGTACTGGAGAAGGAAGGCCGCGGCAGCCCCTTCGCCCACGGACAGGTCGTGGTGCAGCCCGGCACCGGACGGGTGCTGAGCATGGCCGTCAACCGGAACTACTCGCTGGACCAGGAGGACAACGGGCGGCACACCGACAGGCGCAAGGACGGCGAGAAGGGCAACTACCCCAACACGGTCAACCCGCTGCTCGGTGGCGGCGACATGGCCGGATATCAGGCCGGCTCCACCTTCAAGATCTTCACGCTGCTGGCCGCCCTGGAATCCGGGCTGCCACTGTCCACCTCCTTCTACGCGCCGCAACGGTTCGTCTCCCAATACATCACCGCACCCGGGCCGGCCACCTGCGGCATCTACTGGTGCCCGAAGAACTCCAGCGAGTCGATGACCGGCACACAGACCATGTGGAGCGGCTTCGGCAAATCGGTCAACACCTACTTCGTACAGCTGGAACAGCGGGTCGGCGCGGACAAGGCGGTGCGGATGGCGGAACGCCTCGGGCTGCGCTGGCGCACCGCCGTCGACAAGGAGCTCGCCACCAAGGAACACGCCCCCGGCTGGGGCGCCTTCACCCTGGGCGTCAGCGACGCCACCCCGGTCGAGATGGCGAACGTCTTCGCCACCCTGGCCGCGGAGGGCCGCTACTGCGAGCCGCTGCCGGTGCTCAGCATCCGCAACCCCGACGGAACCCACGCCGTCCACCAGGAACGCCTGGTCGCCGCGCCCCGCTGCCACCAGGCCGTCAAGGCCAACGTCGCGCGCGCGGCCACCGACGCGGCCCGCTGCGTCACCGGTTACGGCGCGGCGCGCGGCCACTGCGGCTGGGGCACCTCCTCGCTGGTCTACGGCGTCATGCAGCGCCCGGTCGCCGGCAAGAGCGGCACGACGGACGGCAACAAGACCGCCTGGTTCAGCGGTTACACCCCGCAGCTGGCGGCCTCCGCCTTCGTCGCCGACCCGGACAACCCGGAGCATCTGGTCGGCTCGGGCCGCTCGACGATGTCGAAATACACGGTCGCCCAGACCTTGCGGGACGCCCTCCAGGACCAGCCCCAACTCAAATTCACCCCGCCCTCCGACAATCTCGCCTGGTGACGATCCCTGCCCGGCCGCCCCTGCCCGGCGCGCCTCACCGGCCCGGCGGCTGACGGGCACCCATCGGCGCCGGCCGCACTCCGAGAGCGCCGACGGGCGACGCGAGCCGACCGGCCTCAGTCGCGGGCCGGAAGGACCGGCCGGACTCAGTCGCGGGCCGGAAGGACCGGCCGGACTCAGTCGCGGGCGGGGAGGACCGGCCGGGCGGGTTTGGCCGGCCGGCGGCGGGGTGGTCGCCAGGCCGGATCGCGGCCGGCCAGGCCCAGCGCCTGGGCCAGCAGATCCTCCTCCGGGGCGACCGGCACGCGTGGACCGAACAGGCCCGGCGTGCCCTCGGCCGGACCCTGCCCGAGGAACTCGATCAACTGCTCCAGGGCGCGCGGGTCGGCGGCGTAGTCCTGACCTGTCGCGCGGGCGAGATCCCACCCGTGCATGACCAGCTCATTCATCGCGACGGCGCCCATCGCGGTGGCGGGCATGGTGACACCGCCCGCCTGCGCCGTGCCGGTCCAGGCGGCCGGATCCTTCCACGCCATGGACAACTCGGCCAGCAGCACCGGAAGCCGACTGCGCCAGTGCCGGGACAGGTGGTCGGCGGACGGCTCGGGTGGTGGGCCGTCCGCGCCCGAACGCTTGCGGGCGGCCAAGGTGAAAGCGTGGGCCAGACCCATCAGATGATCGAGCAGCGCGGCGACCGGCCAGCCCGGGCAGGGCGTCGGGGCGGTCAGGTCACGATCGTCGACCCCCAACAGCAGGGCTCTGATCTGACGAACCGGCGGGTCGAAATCCAGCGGCACACGATCGGCCACGATCCACCTCCTTCGGTTCTCGTAGCCCTCACGGTACGAGGGGGGTACGACAACTTCGCAGCCCGAGATCCGGCCTTTCGCACGCTGGGCCGCTTCCGGCGGCGAACCCCCACACCCGCCCGCGGCAACGGACGGCCTGCTCGGGCTCCGCCCGCCGGCCGGCGACCTTCTCGGCCCGGTGACAAGAGACAAATCGCCTCGCTTCAGGCCACCCACCGAGGCTGGGGAACCGGCCTCGAACAGACGGAATCCCGGCCGGCGGTGGCATTTCGCGGGACGAGCGGTCAGGAATGGACGGGGAAGTCCGGGGCCGCGTGGTCGTCGGGGTGGGCGGGGCCGCCCGGGCCGGTCGGCATCCCGTGATCCGGGCCGGGCATGTCGCCTTGAGGCCTGCCGTTGCCCTGGCGTCCGAGCGGGGGCAGCACCTGCCCCTGTAGGACGATCGGTCCCGCGGAGGGTGGCATGGCCTGGCCGGGTGAAATTGCCTGGCCGGGTGGCATGGCCGGGTTGAGCGGCATTCCCTGGCCAGGTGACATGGCCGGGCCAGGGCTGGTCGGCATGCCCTGGCCGGGCGCGCCGTGACCCGGTAGGCCGGAGCCGGGCCCGAACCCACCAGGACCGGATTGGCCATTACCGGGCCCGAACCCACCTGGCCCGGATTGGCCGGAGCCGGAGCCGCCCGAACCGGATTGGCCGGAGCCGGACCCGTCCGGACCGGACTGGCCATTACCGGGCGCAAACCCACCCGGACCGGACCGGCCATTACCGGGTCCGAACCCACCTGGGCCGGACTGGCCATTACCGGGCCCGAACCCGCCCGGACCGGACTGGCCATTACCGGGCCCGAACCCGCCCGGACCGGACTGGCCATTACCGGACCCGAACCCGCCCGGACCGGACTGGCCATTACCGGGCCCGAACCCGCCCGGACCGGGCTGACCGGGGACGGACTGACCGGGGACGGACTGACCGGGGACGGACTGACCGGGGACGGAAACGCCCCGTTCCGGAAAATCGGAGCCGAAAGCGCCCTGGCCCGGCGCGCCGCGCTCCGGAAGATCGGGGCCGAAGGCGCCCTGGCCCGGAGCGTCATGGCCCGGGAAGTCCTGGCCGTACACGTCTGCGCCCGGCAGGCCGGAGCCGGGACCGTTGTGGCCGGGATGGTTCATGCCGTGCGGCATGCCGGAGGCCGCGCTCGAGGAGACCTGGCTCGAGGTGGTGAGGACCACGGTGTCCGGGACACCCTGCGCGGCGCCGGGGCCGGCCGGCGAGCCCTGGACCGGCGACAGGCCGGCCCCGGCCGGAACCATCGCGGGGTGGCCGGCCGGCACCATTCCGGGCGGCATCCCGGATGGGGAACCCGCGGGCATGCCCTGTGGGCCGGACGGAACACCTTGCGGCATGCCGGGCGGCGGGCCGGACGGGGACCCGGACGGCATGCCTTGCGGCGGGGCCGAGGGCATGCCCGCCGGGTGCGACGATCCGGGACCCTGCGGGCCGGCGTGCGCGGCCGCGACCAGGCGGCGGGCGATCTCCGGGGCGGCCGCCCAGTGCAGGCCCAGCTGTGAGGCGTGCACCTGGCGCCAGACGAAGCCTTCCGGATTCCCGCCGGACCAGGTCCAGGCCGGGTTCGCGCCGGAGCGAGGGGTGACCACCGCCCGGTGCTGTTTGTAGCCGGTTATCCGGGCGCCCGCGGGCGCCAGCACGGACATGCCGGGGGCGGTCGCCTCGCGGTAGCCGGCGACGGTCTGCTCTCCGGTGGTGGCGGTGGCGTCGAGGACACCGCACATGGGACGCCCGTCGAGTTCACGGCCGAGCCACGGCAGGGCGACGCCCTCGGCCACCACCGGCCAGCCGTCCCGGGCGAACTGGGCGACGGCCGAACAGAGGCGGCGATTGGCGGAGAGCTCTTCCGCGTACCCCTCAGGAAGGCCCGCACCGACCACAAGGCCGCGCGTGCCCGGAGGGAGTGCCTCGTCGCGCAGCGGATCGACGACCGCGACGTCGGCGCCGGCCGCGGTGAGCAACTCGGCAGTCTCCACGTAGGTGTAGGGGGCGCCCCTGGCCGCCGGCCAGGGCGATCAGTGGCCGCTGATCGAACGGGACGTCCCCGGCCGCCTCGGCCGGGGTCCAGAGCGGGCCGGGGATCGGCGGCGCTGACGCGGCGAGCGCCATCAGACGCTCCATGTCGAGGGCGCTCGCCACCGCCTCGCCGAGGCGGCGCACGGCGCGGCCGGCCTCGACGGTCCGGTGGGCGACCGGAACGAGCCCGTGTGACCGGGCGGGCAGCACGTTGGGAAGGTCACCGCGGTGCAGGGCGCCGAGCACCGGCATGCCGATGTCGTCCATCGCGCTGCGCAGCATCTGTTCGTGCCGTTCGGAGGCGACCCGGTTCAGGATGACGCCGCCCAGGTGCACCATCTCGTCGAACATCCGGAAGCCGTGGACGAGCGCGGCCAGCGAGTGGCCCATCGCGGCGACGTCCACCACCAGCACGACCGGGGCCCGCAGCGCGGCGGCGACCGATGCGGTGCCGTCGACCTCCGGCTGACCGGTGAGGCTGTCGAACAGGCCCATCGCGCCTTCGATGACGGTGACCTGCGCACCGGACGCGCCGTGCGCGAAGAGCGGCGCGACACGCTGCGCGCCGACCAGGCGCGGGTCGAGGTTGCGGCCGGGGCGGCCGGCGGCCAGTCCGAGGTACGCCGCGTCGGTGTGATCCGGGCCGACCTTGAAGCCCGCGGTCGGGATGCCGCGTCCGCTGAGCGCGGCGAGCAGTCCCACGGCGATGGCCGTCTTGCCGTGGCCGGACGACGGCGCGCTCACGACCAGACGAGGCTGGGCGGTGATCAATGTCTCCCCCGAGGTTTCCGCAGGCGGCCGCCACTTCTCGTCGACTGCCGGATGTCGCAGACTACCTGGCTGGAGCAGCGACTATCGCCCAGCCGGGTAGCCTCAGGGGGTGTACCGGTTCCTGCTGACCCCCCGCTGGCTGGCCGCGGCCGCGCTCACCGTCGTCGCCTCGGTGGTGATGGTCATGCTCGGCAACTGGCAGTTGCATCGGTACCAGGAACGCACGGCCATCAATGACCGGATCGACGCCGCGGATGCCGTCGACGCCGTCGCGTTGACGTCGGTGCTGACCGCGCCGACCGCGGCGGGCACCCCGGGCGCCGCCCCCGGCAAGGCTCTGGCCTGGACAAAGGTCACCCTCACCGGCCGCTACGACCCGGCCAACGAGATCCAGGCGCGGGGCCGCACGGTGGGCAGCAAGGTCGGTTTCGAGATCCTCACACCGCTCCTCCTGGCGGACGGCACGGCCGTTCTGGTGGACCGCGGCTGGGTGCCCGCGCCGCCCGGCGGGGCGCTCGCCGCACCCGAGGTTCCGCCTGCCCCGACCGGGCAGGTCACGGTCGTCGGGCAGATTCACCTGTCGGAAAGCCGACCCGCTCCGGTGGACCGGCGGGACGGCCGTCTGGACACTCGGCGGATCAGTCTGCCGCGCCTCGCCACCGAGCTGCCCTTCCCGGTGTACGGGGCGTATGTCCTGTTGACGGAACAGACGCCGGCGGCCGATCCGGCTTTCGTGCCGATCCCGATCCCGCACGAGGACTCCTGGCAGAACGGCGGCTACGCCGTCCAGTGGTGGGTCTTCGCCGGGATGGTCTTCGTGCTGTACGGCTGGCAGGCCCGGCGGGAGGCCCTGGAGCCGGTGTCCGGGGCCCGGCCCACGCGGAAGGCCGACCGTCCCCGCGACCGCGTCGAAGCGGCCGACCAGCGCAAGGCCGCACGCGACCGGGCCGGAGGAGCCCCGCGTGACCGCGTCGAGGAAGCGGACCGGCGGGCCGCCGAGGCCGCCGCATCGCGGTCCGCGACCGTGACGGCCGACCGGCCGGAGAGTGACTAGCACCTCCTCGTCCCGGCCGTGCCGCCGACGCCACCGAAATCGCCGGATCGAGTAGACGGTGGCCCCGCGCCGTGAGCGCCGCCTCGCGACGATCGGTGAGGGCGAATAGGGTGGCGGCATGACCTTTCCGTCTGGTGATCCGTGGGGCGCGCCCGCTCCCTCGCCGGAGCCGGAGAGCCCGCCCGTCCCGGAGGCGACCGGGCCGGTGATCGTGGAGATCGCTGAGATTCACGTCACCTCCTCGCTGGTCCGGACACCGGTGGGTGATCTGCCGCTCGCCGGCTCGCGGTGGCATGTCACCGATCACTGGCTCTCGCAACGGCGCACACCGATGTGGGCGAAGGTGGTGGCTTTCCTCGCGATCTGCCCGACCGGCGGCCTCAGCCTGCTGCTCCTGCTGGTCAAGGAGACGGTCCCGCAGGGAACGGTGCATGTGACCGTGACGAGCGGCACCCATCAGTACGTGGGCCGTGTCCCGGTTCAGCAGGACGGCGATGTGGCGTCGATCAACCAGCAGGTCAACTACGTCCGGAGTCTGGCCGCGCTCTGACCCCGGCGGTTCAGGGCCCGGCGGATGCCACTCCGGCGTGGAGAGCCCGGACCATGGCGATGGTGTCGGCCTCGGCCGCGGTCTTGTCGTCGCGGTAGCGGAGCACCCGCGCGAACCGGAGGGCGACCCCACCCGGATAACGCGGTGACGTCTGGACGCCGTCGAAGGCGATCTCGACGACCTGTTCCGGCCGGACCCGGACGACCCAGCCGTCGTCGGAGACGGCCAGAGCCTTGAACCGCTCGGTCTGCCAGCGCAGCAGCTCGTCGGTCAGGCCTTTGAACGTCTTGCCGAGCATGACGAACCCGCCGGAGTCCGGGTCCCGGGCGCCGAGGTGCAGGTTGGAGAGCCATCCGCGGCGGCGGCCGTTGCCCCACTCGACCGCGAGGACGACCAGGTCGAGGGTGTGGCGGGGTTTCACCTTGATCCAGGCGGCGCCCCGGCGGCCCACGTCGTACGGCGCCTCGGGTGCCTTGATCACGACACCCTCCTGCCCGGCGGCCAGCGCGGCAGCGAACGCGGCGGCCGCCTGCTCCTCGCTGCCGACCTCGGTCCGGCCGACGACGAGGGACTCCGGCAGCGTCTCGGCGAGGGCCGCCCAGCGCACCCGGCCGGGTTCGTCGAGCAGGTCGGCGCCGTCGAGGTGGAGCAGGTCGAAGAAGTACGGCCGGAGACCGCTCGCCGGGGCGCCCCGGGTCGCCGCACGACTCGACGTCTCCTGGAAGGGGCGCGGCCGGCCGGCTTCGTCGAGTGCCATGGCCTCACCGTCGAGGATCGCTTCGCGCAGCGGCAGCTCACGGACGGCGGCGACCACCTCGGGCAGGCGGGCGGTGATGTCGTCGAGGCTACGGGTGTAGACGGCCACGTCGTCGCCGGAGCGGTGCACCTGGATGCGGATGCCGTCGAGTTTCACGTCGACGACCGCGGGGGCGCCGGTGGCCTGGAGGGCGGCCGCGACGTCGGGTGCGCTTCCGGCCAGCATCGGGCTGAGCGGGGTGCCGACCCGCAGGTGGATCTCGGCGAGCGCGGCGGCGCCGCCGGACAGCGCCGCGACGGCCACCGACTTGAGGTCGCCGGAGAGCAGCAGCGCCCGGCGGACCGCGGTCACCGGCACCTCGGCGGCCACCGCGACCGCCTCGGCCAGCAGCCCGGCCTGCGCGCCCTGCCGCAGCTCGCCGCCGAACAGGCCGAGAAGGAGGCGCTGCTCCTCCTCGGTGGCGGCAGCGAACAGCGCGCCGAGCAGCTGTCTGCGGCGGGCCTGGGAGCCGGCTCCCGCGACGGTGGAGATCTCCTGGATCGCGGCGTCGACCGCGGCCACGGTGAGCGTGGCCGCGACGGCGGCGGGTGGCCGCTCACGCAGGGACGCCCAGCCCACGCCGGTCTGCCGCTGCCGCAGCTCGCCGGCCAGGAACGCCGCCCCGGCGACGATCTCACCGGGGTCGAGACGCCGCAACGCCCCGGCCAGCAGCTCGATCTTGGCCTTGCGGCCCGAGGTCGCGGCGACGGCGGCCGAGGTGGCTGCTATGTCGAGAAACCGCACGATCTCCATCCTGACAGCCGGTTACGTCTTTCGTGTCCCCGCACGCGCACGGTCATGCGGCCTTGGGCTCCTCCGCGATGCGGAAGCCACGGGCCCGGACCGCGTCCGCGACGCGGGCCAGCTCGGCATCGAGCGTGCAGAGCACCCGGGAGAGGTCATCGAGGTGATCGGTGAGGGTGTCGTCGTCCCACCCGGAGACGTCGACGTCTCCGAGGGCGCGAGCCGCGGCACGAAGCCGGGCGATCGACTCGATCCGCTCACGCGTGCGGAGACGGTCGAGTGGGTCACGCGCGGAACCGGGGGTCACCCGGGCCGCGCGGCCGGCAAGGGCAGCCGACATGCTCTGCGCGGTCGGACCTAGCCTTGCGGCCGGGGTGTTCGATGTCGTCGAACGCATGTTCGAATCCTAACAGGATCGATCGTCGGCGCCACCCGTGGATCCAACCTGTGGACAACCATGTCTCACCTGGCCATGGCGTGCCGGAACAGGGTGTCGGCCTCGGCCGGTTCGGCCCGCGCGGCGACGAAACCGTCCGGCCGGACCAGGTAGAACAGGCCGGGACGCAGCACGGTGGCCGGCGCCGCCGGGAAGACGTGCACCGGCACGCCGAGGTCGGGCGCGTCGGCCGCGGTGACCCCGCCGTACGCGTGAATCTGCCAGCAGGCGGCCCGCAGTGCCGCATGGTTGCCGTCGGCCCAGGGCAGTCGCCGCCCGACCACCGGATCCCGCCGCCGCCCGGGTGTCCCGGCCGGGTCGAGGCGGTAGTGGATCCGGATCTGCGACACGTACTGAAAAAGCCGTGACCCGCCGGAGGAGCCGGGCAGCGCCCGCACCCCGACCGGCGCGAGCAGCGGCACCGCGACCCGCCGCAGCACGCGCAGCGGCCACCGGCCGGAGGTGAGGAACCCGAAGACCCGGTCGGTGGTGGCGACGAGTTTCCGGGCGACCGGGCGGCGCTCGGCCTCGTAGCGGTCCAGCCAGCCGTCCTTCCGGGTGCCGCGCAGCACGTCGGCGAGTTTGAAGGCGAGGTTGTGGGCGTCCTGGAGGCCGGTGTTCATGCCCTGGCCGCCGACCGGCGAGTGCACATGGGCGGCGTCCCCGGCCAGCAGGAACGGGCCGTCCCGGAACGCCGCGGCGATCCGGTGGTGGACCCGGTACGTGGCGAACCAGCGGGACCGGTCGTAGGTGACCCCGTACGTCCGCAGCATCCGGGCGCGGGCGTCCTCCTCGTCCAGGGCGCCGTCGCCGTCCACGTCCCGGACCAGGCCGATCAGCCGCCAGTTGCCGTCGCCGCGCATCGGGAAGGCGAGCAGGAAATCGTCCCGGTACGGGCGGACGTTTATCGCGTCCGGCTGGAGCCCGCCGGCGCCGGTCGCGTCCAGGACGAAGAAGCGGTGCGGATTGGTGACGCCCTCGAAGTCGATCCGCCGCGCCTTGCGGACCATCGAGTTGGCGCCGTCGCAGCCGACACAGAACCGGGCCCACACCGTGTGGTTGCCGACCTTCGCCTCGACCCCGTCCTCGGTCTGCACGACCGCGGTGACCGGCGACTCCCACAACACCTGGCCGCCGAGCTTCTGCAGATTCTCGTAGAGGATCTCCTCGTTACGGCTCTGCTCCAGAACCTCGATGTACGGGTACGGCGTGACCGCCCCGCCCAGTGGCCCGAGCGGGATCCGCCCGAAGCCGCGCGCACCGAAGCCGGGGGCGAGCGCCTCGGCCCGGTGCGCGGCCTCCAGCACCTGGTCGCCGATGCCGAGCTGGTCGTAGATCTCCAGACTGCGCGCCTGCACGATCAGCGCCCGGGACTCGATCGTCGGACCGTCCTTGCCGTCCGCGACGATCACCTGAACCCCGAGTCTGGTCAGCCAGTTGGCGAGCATCAGCCCGGTGGGGCCGGCGCCCACCACCAGGACCTCGCACGACAGCTCGGCCATCAGCCACCCCGATCTACCTCGTCATGGTCTCCGCGACGTTCTTGAGCAGCAGCGCCTCGGCCACACAGACGCGCTCGAACTCACCGAGGTGCAGGCTCTCGTCCGGTCCGTGTGCGCCCGCATACGGATCCTCGACGCCGGTCACCAGGATCGCGGCGGCCGGGAACAGCTCCTGGAAGGTGGCGATGAACGGGATCGACCCGCCGACGCCCATGTCCACCGGCTCGGTGCCGTCCCACGCGGAGCGGAAGGCGGCGCGGGCCGCGTCGTACACCGGGCCGGTCGCGTCGATCACGCACGGCTGGCCGTCGCTCTCCAGGGTGACCTCGAGCTGGGCGCCCCACGGCACGTTCTTCTCCAGGTGGGCGCGGACCGCGTCGTACGCCGACTTGGGGTCCTCGCCCGGCGCCAGCCGGACGCTGATCTTGGCTTTGGCGGTCGGCTGCAACGCGTTGGCCGCCTCCAGGGTGCGCGGGGCGTCGACGCCGAGCACGGAGATGGACGGCTTGGTCCAGATGCGGTCGGTGATGGTGCCCCGGCCGATCAGGTCGACGCCGTCCAGGATGCCGGCCTCGTGCCGGAACCGGTCGGCCGGATAGTCGACGCTCGCGCCCTCGCGGCCCACCAGGCCGGGCACCGCCACCTCGCCGTCGTCGTCGTGCAGCGTCGCCAGCAGCCGGGCCAGGGTGATGAGCGCGTCCGGCACGGGGCCGCCGAACATGCCACTGTGCACCGCGCTCTTCAGCACCCGGACCTCGGCGAACAGGTTGACCAGGCCGCGCAGCGAGGTGGTCAGGGCCGGCCGGCCGATGTCCCAGTTGCCGGAGTCGGCGATCACGATGACATCGGACCGCAGCTCCTCCAGGTGCTCGTGGATGATCGTGTCGAGGGAGTCCGAGCCGTACTCCTCCTCCCCCTCGACGAAGACGACCACGCCGACCGGCAGCTGATCGCCGAACGCGCGCAGCGCGGCGACATGCGCCATCACCCCGGCCTTGTCGTCGGCGGCGCCGCGGCCGTAGAGCCGCCCGTCCCGCTCGACCGGCTCGAACGGATCGCTGGTCCACAGCGCGGGGTCACCGGCGGGCTGCACGTCGTGGTGCGCGTAGAGCAGCACGGTGGGCGCGCCGGCCGGCGCCGCCTTACGCCCGATCACGGCGGGCTGCCCGCCGTGCCGGACGATCTCGGTGTCGAGCCCGCACCCGCGCAGCAGCTCGGCGACCGCCACCGCGGACCGCTCGACGTGCGAGTGGTCGAAACCCTCGAAAGCGACACCCGGGATCCGCACCAGCCGTTCCAGGTCGGCGCGGACACCGGGCATCTCGCGCCGGATCGCGGCGCGCAGATCGGATTCACTCAGGCTCATGCCGCCGATCGTAGGCCGGAAGTGTGACAACCTCCGGCCCGCCCGGATCGGCGGCATGCGGATCATGCGTCCGGCGTACCCTCACCGCCGTTGTCGCCGCGGCCTCGCCGGGCCGCGTCGTTGGCCCAGTTGTACGCCTTCCCGGCGGCCGACCCGGCCAGATCGGCGGCCCCGCCGCCGAACCGCCGCACCAGGGTCACCAACGGGTCCTGCGAGGTGGTGAAGTCCTCCCGGTACGCCTTGGCGGCGGCCTTCACGTCCTCGGACACCGAGGCATCCCCGTCGCCGTCCCGGTGCGGGTAGTCGCCGCCGAGAATCCGCCCGTACTCCCCCGAGTCGATCCACTTCCGCAGCTCAGCGGCCCGGGCGACGGGTACGGGGTGACTGTTCCACGCCGTCAGGCCGATCTTGTGGATGCTGTCGCGCAGGTCGCCGCCGCCCTCGTACTCCGCCGCCTGCTCGAGGAACGCGGCCGTGTCGATCTGCGACAGGTCCCCACCGCCGGCCAGCTTCATCAGCAGCCGCAGCGAGGCGGCCGGGTCCTGACCGGCGAGCAGGCCGGCCCGGTCGGCGGACAGCTCCGCCTTGCGCCACCACTCCAGCATCGCCGCGATGATCCCGCGCAACGCGATCGCGCCGACCGGCAGCCAGCTCAGGTTCGCCGCCCAGTTGGTCAGGATCGTCATGATGGTCTTGTAGACGGCGTGGCCGCTGCGCACGTGGCCCAGCTCGTGCCCGAGCAGCGCCCGCAACTCGTCGTCGTCGAGCTTCTCCACGGCGCCGGTGGTCAACGCGATGAACGGCCGGTCCAGACCGATCGCCTGACCGTTGATCCGCGGGTCCTGCGTCACGTACAGCTCCGGCAGGTCGGGCACGTCCAGCGCCGCCGCCGCCTCGGTGAACCGCTGGTAGACCCGCGGGTACTGCCGGTGGTCCACGCGAATGCCGCCGGCCAGGAACATGAGCCGGAAACCCCGCTCGTTCCACATGCCGAAGAACGTCTTCACCACGTCGTCGAAACCGCGCAACTCGCGCAGGGCGGAGAGCGCGCCCTTGTCGGCCGGATGCTCCCAGGCGCGTGAGCTGATCCCGGTCAGGGTCACCCGGCGGCGCACCGGCCGGCTGTCATCCTCGGTGGTCATCTGTGTCACCCCGTCCTCGCCGCTGCCGCGGCGCAGGGCCGCGCTTCCGGGCCCAACGTACGCCCGCGATGCAACGCGTGTCCCTGCCCGCGACCCGGAGAAGACCCGGAGATCGATCCCTAGGGAGCACCCGGGGGAAGGAACGGCAACCCCGGCGGGGCGCCCTGCTCGATCAGCCGCCAGAGGGCGGCGGTGTCCAGGTTCTCCTCGACCAGATCACCGAGTACGTCCAGCGCGCGCTCGCGGACGGCGGCGAACCGGGTGTCCGGGGCGACCGTGAACCCGCTCCGGCCGGCCTGCCGTGCCACCTCGGTGAGGAAGCGGCGACGGAACTCGTCCGACTCGAAGGCGCCGTGCCAGTGCGTGCCGTAGACGTTGCCGGCCACCGCGCCCTCGGGACGGCCGTCGTCGTACCGCAGCAGCGGGTCGGGAACGCCCGCGGAGACGTACCCGTGATGGATCTCGTAGCCGCGCACCGGCGCGCCCAGGCCGTTCCCCGCCGGGCGGGCCAGCGTCTTGTGGGCCGCGAAGGTGATGCCGACCGGCAGCAGGCCCAGGCCGGGCACCGTGCCGTCGCCGCTCTCCACCTCGTCGTGGATGGTCTCGGCGAGCATCTGGTAGCCGCCGCAGATGCCGAGCAGCGGGCGTCCCGCGGCGGCGTGCGCGCGGATCGCGCCGGCCAGGCCGGTCTCGCGCAGCCAGGCCAGATCGCTCACGGTGGCCTTGGAGCCGGGCAGCACGACCAGGTCGGCGTCGGCGATCTCGCCGGGCTCGATCGTCAACCTGACCTGTACGCCGGGCTCGGCGGCGAGCGCCTCGACGTCGGTGGCGTTCGAGATGCGCGGCAGGCGGACCACGGCGACGCGCAGCCACTCGGTTCCGCGTGGCGGTCCGGGACGGCCCAGGACCCGGCCGTAGGCGAGGGAGTCCTCCGCGTCGAGCCAGACGTCCAGGTGGAACGGCAGGACGCCGTACACCGGCCGGCCGGTCGCCTTGGTGATCATGTCGAGGCCGGGGCGCAGCAGGCCGAGGTCCCCGCGGAACTTGTTGATCACGAAGCCGGCGACGAGCTCCTGATCCTCCGGGGCGAGCAGGGCCAGCGTGCCGAAGAAGGCGGCGAACACGCCGCCGCGGTCGATGTCGCCGACCACCACGGTCGGCAGGCCGAAACGGCGGGCCAGACCCATGTTGACGAAGTCGCCGTCGCGAAGGTTGATCTCGGTGGGGCTTCCGGCCCCTTCACAGATCAGGACATCGTACGCGGAACGCAGCTCCTCGAACGCGGCGAACGCCGTCTCGGCCAGGCGCGGGCGCAGGGTGCGGTAGTTGCCGGCGGTGACCGTGTCGACCGCCTCGCCCAGGAGGACGACCTGGCTGGAACGGTCGCTCCCGGGCTTCAGCAGAACCGGGTTGAAGCGCAGGTCGGGGTCTATGCCGCAGGCGGCGGCCTGCATGGCCTGGGCTCGGCCGAGCTCGCCGCCACGGCCGTCCGCGGTGACCACGACGGCCGAGTTGTTGGACATGTTCTGGGATTTGAAGGGTGCGACGCGTACGCCGTTGCGGTGCAGCCAGCGGCAGATACCGGCGGTGAGGATGCTCTTGCCGGCGTCGGAGGTGGTGCCGGTGACCAGGAGCGCGCCGGTCATCGACGGGTCCCCCGGACGGGCGTCGTGGGTTGGTGCGGCCCTTCGGGCCCCGCCCCGCCCCCGCCACCACCGGCCGTGATCAAACCTCGTGCCGCCGCCAGGGCGGCCGCCATCCCCAGAGCCACCACCCCGACCGCCCCCGACACCCGGGCGGCCCGTCGCAGATGCCCCGCCGACGGCCGCGGCCCGTCCCCCAGGAACGGCCGCACCTCACTGCGTCCGAAATAGACGTTCCGCCCGCCGAGCCGCACCCCGAGCGCCCCCGCCATGGCGGATTCGCACTGCCCCGCGTTGGGCGACGGATGATCCCCGCGATCCCGCCGCCACACCCGCAGCGTCTCCCGGACGGACCCGCCCGCCACCGGCGAGACGGCCGCCGTGACGACCCCGGTGACCCGCGAGGGCGCCAGGTTCAGCAGATCGTCCAGCCGGGCGGCCGGCGTCCCGAATCGCGCGTACCGCTCGGACCGGTGCCCGACCATGGCGTCGAGCGTGTTCGCCGCCCGGTATCCGAGCAGTCCGGCCGGCCCGAGCAGCGCTCCCCAGAAGAGTGGGGCGACGACCGCGTCGGACGTGTTCTCGGCGACGGACTCCACGGTGGCCCGGGCGAGTTCCGGCTCGTCGAGTGCGGACGGATCCCGGCCGCACAGGTGCCCGAGCCGTCCCCGGGCCGCCGGCAGGTCCCCGGCTTCCAGGTGACCGGCCATGATTCGCGCTTCGCGCCGGAGGGTACGCCCACCGAGCACCGTCCACGTGGCGGCCGCGGTGACGGCGGCCCGGGCGACCGGCCGGTTGCGGGTGGCCCGTGCGGCGGCGAGCCCGGCGAGGACGGGCACACCGACGGCGATGGCGGTGTACGCCGCCCCCGCGCGCCGGTGGGGCCGGTAGAGCCGTCGTTCCAGCGCCGCGGCGGCGGTGCCGTAGCCGGCTACCGGGTGCAGCCGGCGCGGGTCACCGAGTGCCGCGTCGAGCAGGTAGCCGCCGATGAGGCCGGCCGCGTCCGCGGTCCACCGTGGCATCACTCTCAGCGGCCGAACGGGGTGAGGTCGAACGCCCACACGGCGAGCGCGGGTGGTTCGAGTTCGTCGGGGTAGGGCACGGGTTCGAGTTCGCCCCAGGCGATGGAGCCGGGGGCCCGGTCCTCGAGGAACTCGACGACGATGCCCCGGAGGTCTTCGGTGACCTGGTATTCGTCGTTGAACGGCAGGTCGCTGGGTTTGCGGGTGCCGGCGGAACAGCGGAGCTGCCCGGCGATGGTGTCGTGCCAGACGTAGAACGTGGCGGTGCCCCGGTGACCGGAGCCGGCCACCTGGTCGCGTAGTACCGCCGCGGTCTCCTCGAACGCGGTGACGACCTCGTCCGCGGACAGACCCATGCGTTCATGGGGTGGCGCACCGAACCAGTTGGTGTTGGTGTCCTCGGCCGTCTGGTCCTCCGGCGATAGCACCATCTGCTCGGTCACGATGGCGCGGATGTCCTTCAGCAGCACGGGTTCAGTCTGCCCGGTTGCCGTACCCGGGGCCTAGCCGGGCCGCTCCGACTGGTGGCCGGTTGCTTCGGCACGATCGGCCCATCCTGATAGAAGGAATCGGCGGGCGCCGGGCGGATCCGGCCTCGCGGTGGCCCGGCCGGGGATGCTTCCGGCCGGGCCACCGGGCGCCGCGCACCTGGCGATCGGCAGGGTGATCGATGCCCGGTGGCGGCGGTGGGGAAGGTCTCAGGCGGCGACGGGTTCGCGCCGTTTCACGCGGCGGACCGGGCGGGTCTCCGGTGTGCCGGGATCCTCGCCGGGTTCGGCGGTCTGGTCGGCGATGCCGGCGACGACCTCCTGGAAGGTGGGTCCTTCGTCGTCGGGGTCGCGCTCGGGCAGGCCGTCGCCGAAGGTCACCGGGATCTCGTCGTCGGGGAGGACGGCGGAGGGTTCCCCACCGATGAGGGCGTCGGTGTCCGGGCCCTCGACGGTGCTGTCGGCGGGGGCGGGCTTGTTGCGGAAGAACTGGGAACGGCCACGGGCCAGGTCGTGGCCGATGGCGAAGGCCTCGACCTCGTACGAGACGCGGTTGTTGTTGGCGTCGTCGACCCAGTCGCGGGTGTAGATGCGGCCGTAGACGATGACGGGGTCACCGACGGTGATGGAGGCGGCGGCCCCTTCGGCGAGCCGGCGCCAGGCGGTGACCCGGACGCGGAGGCTGTTGCCGTCGGCCCAGCGGCCGGTCTCGCGGTCGTAGCGGCGGGCGGTGGAGGCGAGCCGGAAGTTGGTGACGAGCCTGTTGCTGTCGCCGACGCGTCTCCACTCGGGTGCGGTGAGCACGTTGCCGACGATGACGATGTTGGTCTCGAACACGGTGCCGTCTCCCTGGTGGGGTGTGGGGTGTTTCGGTCGTCGCCGAGCTTGGCGGATGTGGCGGGGTCGGCGGGCCGACGGCTGTGGACGGCGGCGGATTGTGGACGACGGGCGGCACGGGCGCGATTTTGGTATAGCGCACCGGGCGGTACTCATGGGTAACCTGTGCTCGTGGAGACCGACGTCCTCGGATGGCCGTACGAACGGCACACCATCGAGCTGGGCAGTGACGACGAGGGCCCGGTGGTGGCGACGCTGGTGCGCCGCCGGGCGGAGACGCCGACACGGCGGGCGGTGCTGCACGTCCACGGGTTCGTGGATTATTTCTTCCAGACGCATCTGGCGGACTTCTTCGTCGAGCGGGGCTGGGACTTCTACGCGCTTGACCTGCGGAAGTACGGGCGCAGCCTGTTGCCGCACCAGACGCCGAACTTCGCCCGGAGCATGACCGACTACTTCCCGGAACTGGACGAGGCGGCCCGGATCATCCGGGAGCAGGACGGTCACGACCAGCTGCTGGTGAGCGCGCATTCGACGGGTGGCCTGATCACGTCGTTGTGGGCACATTGCCGGCGTGAGCGGGGCACGATCGACGGTCTCTTCCTGAACAGCCCGTTCTTCGATTTCAACCTGCCGTGGCTGATGCGGCGGCCGTTGATGTCGATGGTGCTGGCGGTGACCGGCCGTCAGCCGTACCGGACGATGCCGGCGGCGTCGCTGGGCCTGTACGGCAAGAGCCTGCACGCGGACCATCACGGCGAGTGGACCTACGACCTGGCGTGGAAGCCGATTCTGGGTTTCCCGGTGCGGATGGGCTGGCTGGAGGCGATCCGGCGGGGGCAGCGCAAGCTGCGCTCGGGCCTGGCGATCGACGCGCCGGTGCTGGTGGCGTGTTCCACGCGGACGTTCCGGGGCCGGGAGTGGCACGACGACGTGCGGGTGACCGATGCGGTGCTGGATGTGGAGCACATCGCGCGGTGGGCTCCGGGTCTGGGCCCGCGGGTGACGATCGCCCGGTTCGACGGCGGCATGCACGATTTGACCTTGTCCGGCAAGGATGTGCGGGCCGAGGTGTTCCGCGAGTTGGGACGCTGGGTGGACGCGTTTCTGCCGGCTCCGGGGACTCCTGAGGTGGATGTTCCGCCCGCGCCGGAGGATCAAGCGGGCATAGCCACCGTTCTGGAGGCGGCCGAGGCGGCGGTGGAGGAGATCGCCGCGGACGAGGCGGACGACAAGTCCGGCACGACCGCCTAGTATGTGCTGGCCAGCGCTCGTAGCTCAGCGGATAGAGCAACGGACTTCTAATCCGTCGGTCGCAGGTTCGAATCCTGCCGGGCGCGCTTTGACCTGCTGATCTGTCTTCGCCGTCAACCAGGTGAAGACAGATCGGTCTCGCTGGCCCGCTCGATCCAGCCGGACCGAGCGGGCCGCGAGAAGATCAAAATCGCAAAACCTAACGGACCCTGATTCGTACGGAGTCGAGCGCGGGCGTCTGGTTGGCGCGTTCCATCATCGGGATGCGGTGTGATCCGTCGCCCGCCCAGGCCGAGCACTGGAAGGTGCCGGCTTGCGCGAGCCCGGGCACCTGGATGGCGATGGTGTCGGGGGTGGCGCCGCCGCGGCTGTCCTCGGTGGCGACGAAGAACCCCGGGACCGGCTCGGGCGCGGGTGCCTGGCTGGTGCTGTCGAGGATGCGGCAGGCGGTGTGGAAGTGCCCACGGACGAGGCCGCCCTGCAGGACGCTGCTCTCCACGTAGTAGCCGCCCTGCCCGGCCGCGAGGAACCGGTCGCGGATCAGGTTGCGGGTGCTGATCTGGAGGGTGAAGGACTGGTTGCGGCGTACCTGCTGCGGGGCCCTGGTGATCAGGAGGGTGGGGTTGTTGGCGGCGGTGCCGACCTCACCGAATTCGGTGGAGACGCAGCGGTTGCCGAGCTGGAAGCCGGTGTGCGCCTCGAGGCGGCTGGTCTCGCACGTGTCGGTGAGGATGCCGAGGTTGTTGCCGGGCTGGGCGGCGGGCGGCGTGGTGACGGCGGGTGCGCCGCCGTTCTGGTTGAGGGTGCAGGTCGCGAGGCCTTCGGCGTTGAGGTTCGGCCGGGCCGCGTTGCGGGAGATCGCGGTCTCGATCCGGTTGATGGCGGCGAACCGCTTGTCCTTCAGCGGGCCGAGGATCGCGTTCTGGATGAAGTTGGCCCCGCCCTGGCCGGCGGTGGAGGCGATCCGGTTGTTCGCCTCGTTGATCTGCTGGTCGAGCAGCCGGAGGTTGTTGTCGACCTCCGCCTGGGCCTGGGCCGGGACGGTGACGTTGACGGTGACCTGCGGGCAGTTGACGGTGGGCACCGCGGCTTCGGCGGCCGTCGCGATGCCGATTCCGGCACCGGCCATCGCAACGGCGAGCCCGGCGGTGATGAAGGCTTTACGTGGCATTGATCTGCTGCTTTCCCCATCGCGATCGATCGCTTCGATCATCGATACGGGAACGCTCCCAGGTTGGATCAAACCGGCGGTGAGGTTCCGCCGGTCTGATCGGTCAGGCTGCGGCGAGCGCTTCGGTGGGCGCCAGGCGGGCCGCCCGGATCGCCGGGTAGAGGCCGGCGACGGCGCCGATGGCGAGCGTGGCGCCGAGCCCGCCGGCGATCGCCCACGGTGGCACTACGGTCGGCCAGTCCTGGGTGCCTGCGTAGACGGCGGTGACCGCGAATCCGCCGAGGACACCGCCGGCGCCGCCGAGCAGGGACAGCAGCAGGGCCTCGGAGACGAACTGGGTGCGGATCTGGCCGCGGGTGGCGCCGAGGGAGCGGCGCAGCCCGATCTCGGAGCGGCGTTCCAGCACTGAGATGACCATGGTGTTGGCGACGCCGATGCCGCCGACGAGCAGGGCGACACCGCCGAGACCGAGCAGCAGTGCGGTGAAGCTGGCGTTGGCGGTCCGTTTGGCGACGAGCGCGTCGGAGGGGCGGGAGACGTCGACCTCGTCGGGGCTCTCCGGGTTGGCGGTCCGCCCGAGGACGGCCTTGACGGCTTCGATCTGGGATTCCACGGCCCGCGTGTAGACGGTGGTGAAATGCCCGTCGAAGCCGAGGTACGACCTGGCGGCGTCCCAGCCGATGAGGACGGCGGTGTCGAGTTCGGGTGCGAGCGGGACGCTGTCGAGGACACCGATCACGCTGTACCAGCGGCCGTCGATGTAGACGGTCGGAACGTCGCCGAGGCGGCGTGCCGCGCCGGAACCGAGCACGACGGCCGGGTACTTGGCGGTGGCCGCGTTGAGCCAGGTCCCGTCGGCCACCGTGGCGCCGACCGTCTCGAGCAGGTCGAGCTGCGCCGCGAGGACGGACAGGCCGCCGGACTCCTGTTCGGGGATCTGGTCGCTGCGGTAGACGGAGGTGTCGGTGACGCTGCCGGTGGCGGTGGCCGCGATGACCGGCCCCACCCTTTTGATCATGGAAAGGGCGTCGTCGGGCAGGGTGGCGTCGTCGCCCATCATCGTGTGGCCGGGCGAGACACGCAGCATGTTGGTGCCGAGGGCGGCGAGTTTGCGGTCCAGGTCGGCCTGGCTGGAGGAGGAGATGCCGACGACGGCGACCATCGCGGCGATGCCGATGGCGATGCCGAGCGCGGACAGCACCGCCCGCAGCGGCCGGGAACGGAGGCCGTAGCCGCCGAGACGCAGCAGGTCGGAGGGGCGTAGCCGGGCCGGGCGGAGCAGAGCCATCTCAGACCACCCGCCCGTCACGCATCGGCACCTGCCGGGGCAGGGTTCCGGCGATGTCGTGGTCGTGGGTGATGACCAGGACGGTGGTGCCGGCCGCGTTGAGTTCCCGCAGCAGGTCCATGACGCCGTGACCGGAGACGGTGTCGAGGTTTCCGGTGGGCTCGTCGGCCAGGAGCACCGCGGGGTCGCCGGCGACGGCGCGGGCGACGGCGACCCGCTGCCGTTCGCCGCCGGACAGCTGATGGGGGCGGTGTCCGAGCCGGTCGCCGAGACCGACCCGGACGAGGGCGGCTTCCGCACGCCGTTCCCGTTCCCTCTTCGGCAGCCCGGCGTAGAGGAGCCCGTCGGCGACGTTGGCGACCGCGTCACGGCCGGGGGCCAGGTGGAAGGACTGGAAGACGAATCCGATCCGGCTCGCCCGCAGGGCGGAGAGCTGCCGGTCGGAGAGCCGCGCCACGTCGTGTCCGTCGATGCGCACGGTGCCGGTGGTGGGCCGGTCGAGGGTGCCGATGACGTTGAGCATGGTGGATTTGCCGGAGCCGGACGGGCCGACGATGGCGATCAGTTCACCCTGGTCGACACTGAGGTCGACGGAGCGCAGCGCGTGGACCCCGCCCGGGTAGCTCTTGGTGACCTCGGCCAGTTCGATGACCGGGCTCATGTCGTCACCTCCGCTGCGCTCCGGCGCCGCCATGAGTTCAAAACTGAGCCCAATGATTCGCTCGCAAGCTCGCTCATGCCGGGACACCCACCTTCATGCCCTCGGTGAGGCCGTCGCCGGTGATCTCGACGCGGCCGTCGGCGAACAGGCCGGTCTCGACCGCCACGACGCGGCTTCCGGTGCCGTCGACGATCTGCAGCCCATATCCGCCTTCGGCGAGCGCGAGCAGGGCGTTGACCGGCACGGTGAGGACGTTCTCCCGCTGGGAGGCGACAAATTGTACGCCCACCGAAGCTTCTTCCAGGCCTTGTGGAGCCTGGTCGAACCCGATCGTCACATTGATCGTGGTCCGGTCCTCCTCGGCGGGGTTCTCGGCCGTTTCGATGGTGGTCCCCACGTCGATGATGTGGCCGGTGACCGTCTTGCCGTCCGGCAGGGACACGTCGACCTTGGTGCCCTTCTTGGCCAGCCGCTGGTCGCTCATCTCGAGTTCGACCGTGGCGACCCGCCCGGTTCCGGTGGTGGTGAGCAGTTCGGTGCCGGGCTGGGCGGTCGCGCCGATCTCGACGGACCGGTCGGCGACCCGGATCGCGCCGGTGGCGTAGACGATGCGGCCCAGGTCGACGGTGCCGGTCTCCTCCAGGCCGAGGTCCTCCTGCCAGTCCTCGACCGCGGACGCCGTCGACGAGGTGTAGTCGTCGTCGACGGTGAAACCGCGGTAGCCGAGCGCCCACAGGTTTCTCTCGAACTGCTTCACGTCGGGGCCGTCGAGTCCCGGGGAGAGCGCGCGGTACGCCGGCAGGGTTCCGTACAGCAGGACCACCTTGTCGTTGTCGAGCCGGTAGAGCGGCTTGCCCCGCTTGATGGTGGCGCCTTCGGTGGGCAGCCAGGTCACGGTGCCGGACAGCCGGGTGGCGAGGCCCACGGTGTCGCCGTACCCGAGGGAGCCGTCGTGGCGCTCCTTGTCGATCAGTGTCTGCCGGGTGATGTCCGCGGTCGCCGTGGTGGCGGCGCTGCTCGCCCGCGCACCGTTGCCCTCGGTCTCCGGCAGGCCGCCGGCCAGCAGGAAGGCGGCCGCGCCGCCCGACACCAGGACCACCGCCACCGCGGTCGTCGTCCACTTCCGGCTCATGCCGTACCCCCTCCGGAGACGCCTCCGTTGCCGTCGACGCGCTGTTTCGGGCCGCCCTTCGGCCCGAGTTCCTCGCATTTCTTCTCCGCCGCGTCGAAGATCGCCTCGCCAGGTTTCGAGCTCAATTTCTTCAATGTGTCCTCGTCGAGCATCATGCTGCCGTCGGCTTTCGGGTCCGGGAACTCCGGCACCCCGTTCTCGCGCATGCACTGGGAGACGGCCCGCAGCTTCTCGATGTCCTCGGCGGTCGGCCCCGCACCCTTCTCGGAGGAGTTCGGCGCCCACTGGCGGCACGCCTCCTCAGCGGCTTCGAAGGCGCCATCGGGAAGACCTTGCGGAATGTTCAGGCTCTGCGCCTGGCCCGGCGCCGGCGGATCCGGGAACCAGGCCATCCCCTGCTCCCGCATGCACTTGGCGTACTTCAGCGGGGCGTCCGGATCGAAACTCGCCGACGGCGCCGCGGACGGCGCCGCGGACCCGTTCACCGCGCTCGCCACGGTGGGATCGTCCGGGTCGCGGGCGGTGCAGCCGGCGGAGAGCACGAGCAGGCCACCGATCACGACGGTCATCAGCGATCTCACGTCGTTCCTCCCCCCTCGTGGTGCTCGCTGCGGATTCCCTCGCCGTCGTGGTACTTGGCGCACGCCTTCTCGGCGGCGTCGAAGGTGGGGTCACCGGGGCCGGTCCCGAGCTTCGAGCTGTCGATGGCGATCTCGCCGTTCTCGTTCGGGTCCGGGTAGTTGCTCACCCCGTTGTCGCGCATGCACTGGGCGAACTTGCGCTCCTGCTCGATGTCCTCGGCGGAACGCGGCGGGGGCTCGCCGCCGTTGGGCAGAAACTTCTTGCAGACCTTCTCCGCTGCCTGCATGTCGTCGAGGTTGACGGTCTGCGGGACCGCGACCTCCATCCGGCCGTCCGCCTTCGGGTCCGGGAACCACTCGAGCCCCTGTTCGCGCATGCACTTGGCGTACTTGAGCGATGCGTCCGGGTCGGGGCCGTTGTCGGCCGCCGCGCTGCTCACCGGGCCCGGATCGCCGCTGGCGGCGGTGGCCACCGCCGGATTCTCGTCCTGGCCCGTCGCGCATCCCGCCGTCATCGCCGCGAGCAGGACGCCGAGCGCGAGCACCGTCCTGGTTCTCATCTCGTCTCCTCAGCCGGCGGCCGGTCGGCCGCCACGCACCGAAGTCAAGCGGTGGGCGCGTATCCCGGCCGTCACGGAAAACGATGACGCCGAGTTGACAGCGACCCGGTTCAAGATGGAGGCATGCGGATCCTGGTGGTGGAAGACGAGCCCCTGCTCGCCGACGCGGTGGCGCAGGGCCTGCGGCGGGAGGCGCACGCGGTCGACGTCGTCTACGACGGCGGGTCCGCCCTGGAACGCATCGACGTCAACGACTACGACGTGGTGATCCTCGACCGGGACGTGCCGGTGGTGCACGGCGACAAGGTGTGCGAGGTGCTCGCCGAGCGCAAGGCCGACATCCGGGTGCTGATGCTGACCGCCGCGGCCGGGATCGACGACCGGGTGTCCGGGCTGGCCCTCGGCGCCGACGACTACCTGCCGAAGCCGTTCGCCTTCCGGGAGCTGTCGGCGCGGGTCGCGGCGCTGGGACGGCGGGCCCGGCCGGCCGCTCCGCCGGTGCTGCGCCGGGCCGGGATCAGCCTCGACCCGTACCGGCGGGAGGTGCACCGCGACGGCCGGTACGTGCCGCTGTCCCGCAAGGAGTTCGCCGTGCTGGCCGAGCTGCTGCGCGCCGACGGCACCGCGGTGTCGGCCGAGATGCTGCTGGAGAAGGCGTGGGACGAGAACGCCGACCCGTTCACCCACGCCGTACGAATGACGATCCTCAAGTTGCGCCGCAAACTGGGCGACCCCCCGGTGGTGCTGACCGAGCCGGGAGTGGGGTACAGGATCCGATGAGACTCACCGTGCGTGGCCGTCTCACCCTCGTCTACGGCGGCCTGTTCGTGGCCGCCGGGATGGTGCTGCTGGCGGCCATCTACATCCTGATCGACCGGCGGGCGCCCATGGTGTTCGAGGGCAACTTCGCCGGGGAGTCGGTCAAGGTCGAGCCGGGGGCGGTGGGCGCCGGGCCCGGCGACGCGGTCACCCGGCAGACCGTCGAGGGGTTCCAGGCCGGCACCCTCTACACGCTGCTGACCCAGGGGGCGATCGCCCTGGTGGTGGTGAGCGCCGCGACGATCGCGCTGGGCTGGCTGATCGCCGGCCGGATGCTGCACCCGCTGCACACCATCACCGAGACGGCCCGGCGCATCGCCGAGTCCCCCGCCGCCGACCGTGGCCTGCACGAGCGGATCGCCCTGGACGGGCCGAACGACGAGCTGAAGCAGCTGGCCGACACCTTCGACCTGATGCTGTCCCGGCTGGACCGGTCGCTCGACGGGCAGCGGCGGTTCATCGCGAACGCCTCGCACGAGCTGCGCACCCCGCTCACCCTGAACCGGACGCTGCTCGAGGTGGCGCTGGAACCGGAGACCGCCTCACCCGAGGTGCGGCAGCTCGGCACCACGCTGCTCGCCATCAACGACCGGCACGGCCGGCTGATCGACGGCCTGCTGTTGCTGGCCCGCTCCGAGCGCGAGGTGACCGAGCGCTCCTACGTGGACCTCGCCGACATCGTCGACCACGTGGCCGTCGCGGACACCGTCAAGGTGGTCGCCGAACCGGGCGAGGCGGCCGTGCTCGGCGACCCGGTGCTGCTGGAGCGCCTGGTGCAGAACCTGGTGGAGAACGGCGTCCGGCACAACGTGCCGGAGAACGGCTGGGTGCAGGTGTCCACCCGCACCCGCCCGGACGGCTGGGTGGAGCTGCGGGTCGCCAACTCCGGCCCGGTGGTCCCCCGCTACGAGGTGCCCGGCCTCTTCCAGCCGTTCCACCGCTACAACCGGGAACGCCTGGCCGGGCCCGGCGCCGGGCTGGGCCTGTCGATCGTCCAGTCGGTCGTCGAGGCCCACCACGGCCGGGTCCACGCCGACGCCCGCGACGAGGGCGGGCTGATCGTCACCGTCCTTCTCCCCCGGGCCCCCTGACCGGTTCCGGGACCCCGGTCCCGGACGAGGCGGCGGACCGTCGCGCCAGGCCCACCACGCCCCACCCCATGATCAGCGCCGCGGCGCCCACGGCGACCAGCCCGGACACTCCGAACCGTGCCCTCTCCTCGAACAGGACCGCGCCGGCGAACGCCGCGACCAGCGGGTTCGTCACGCTCACCGTGGCCAATGGCGCGGCCAGCCCGGCCCCGCGGTAGGACAGCTGGCCGATCACGTAGCCGGTGACCGAGAACGCGCCGACCAGGGTCGCGGCGGTCACGGACACCGCCGCGGGCCCGCCCGTGGTGAAGGCCGCCAGCACCGCCTTGGACAGCACCGAGGCGATCCCGAAGGCCGCCCCGGCGGCCGCCGCCAGCAGCACCGCCCGCATCCGCGGACCGGACCGCCACCCGGCCAGCGAGCAGGCGAACACCACCCCGGCGGTGATCGCCCCGACCACCTCCACCGCCGGCTCGGTCAGCAGCGCCGGGGCCTCCGACTCCACCGACAGCGACAGGATCAGCGCCAGCCCGGCCACCGTCATGGCCGCCTCCAGCCAGGCCGCCCGGCTGAGCCGGGTGTGATAGCGGATCACCTGGATGGGCAGCGCGAACAGCAGGGTGAGCGTGCCGAGGGCCTGCACCACGGCGACCGTGCCGAAATTCAGCGCCAGCACGTGCAGCGCCACCCCGGCCCCGGTGAGCAGCAGCGCGACCGCCCACCGGGACCGGCCGCGATGCCCGCGCCCGGCCAGCCTCTCCTGCGCCACCGCGGCGCCGGCGTAGGCGGCCGCGGACAGCACGGAGAGCACGACGGCCCACCCCAGCGATCCCATCGCCCCCACCTCGCTGTCGCGCGGCCGAACCAAAACCGGTCCTTACCATCGACGATACCGAGCACGGACCGCATCGGATCGCCCTGAACCGGCAGGATCTACCCGGAATCGTCGGCGATAACCCGGCTCCGCTGCGCCGCGGCGCGGGCGCGTGCCCGGGCCGGCCGGGCCGCGTTGCGTTCCACCATGCCGTGTGCCCGGCGGCGGGCCGCCTCCCGCCGCGCGTCCTGCGCCACCCGCGGGGCCGCCCGCCGTTCCGTTCCGTCTCGCCTCACGTACGCCTCGCTCATGCCCGCATCCTCACCCACGGGTACGACAGTTCCGCACTCGTCCACAGGCCGCCGGACTTGTCCACAGCTGGCGAAAATCTGTTTCGCGGGCCGTCCGCGGCCTGCCACGATCCCCGGCATGACGACGGCGGCGGCGGGTGGCACGCGGATCGGCTGGGCGGATCTGCCCGGCCCGGTCCAGCACGCGGTGGAGGAGATCATCGGTGGCGGCCCGGTCGTCGCGGCGGCCTCCCAGCCGGGCGGCTTCTCCCCCGGGACCGCCGACCGGGTCCGCACCGCGTCCGGGGCCCGGGCATTCGTCAAGGCCGTCACCCCGGCGCTCAACCAGGAGTCGGCCGACCTCGCCCGGCGTGAGCTGCGGATCACCGCCGCCCTGCCGGAGCACGCGCCGGTGCCGCGGATGCTGGGCGGCTTCGACGACGGCGCCTGGGTGGTCCTGGTGCTGGAGGACGTGGCGGGCGCCCACCCGCGCGTCCCGTGGGTGGCCGAGGAGATCGACGCGGCCGCGGCCGCGCTGCGCGACCTGGCCGCCGCGCTCACCCCGGCGCCGGTGCCCGGCCTGCCGACGGCGGCCGGCCGCCTCGGCGCCGACTTCGCCTCGTGGGACCTGATCGCCGCCGCGCCGCCGGACGACCTCGACCCCTGGGCCGCACGCCGGCTCGGAGCGCTGCGCGCGGCGGCCACCCACGGCATCGCCGCGCTGTCCAGCGGGCAGACCATGGTGCACACCGATCTGCGGGCCGACAACATCCTGGTCCGGGCCGACGGCCGGCTGGTCTTCATCGACTGGCCGTGGGGTTGTGTGGGCCCCTCCTGGCTCGACTCCGTGTTGCTGGCGATCAACGTGATCGTGCACGCCGGCGATCCCGGCCCGCTGCTCGCCGGCGTCGACCACGACGCCGTGGTGGGCGTGGTCGCGGGCGCCGCCGCCTACTTCCAGCACCGTTCCCGCCTCGCGCCACCACCGGGCCTGCCGACGGTCCGCGCCTTCCAGCGCTTCCAGGGCGACGCCCTGCTGCCCTGGTTGCGCGACGCCCTCGGCGGCTGAAGCGACAAAACCCGCGCAAGGAAAAAGAAAGGTCAACCCGTTAGCGTCACGGCCGTGAAACCGGACTGAACCACACCCGCGGCCATCCCGTAACAGTTACGGGGTTGACCGGTAGATGGGACCTCAAGCACACCGCACCGGACCCGGCATGCCGGAGGACTAGGCTGGACGCCCTGAACTGGGCTTCGGCGTGGCGGCCCGGGCGGCCAACCGAAACATGGAACGGAAGATGATGATCGACCAGCCCAAGGTGCGTGTCCTGCTTCTCGAGAGCATCCACCCCGACGCCGTCTCCCGGCTCGAGGAGGACGGATTCCAGGTCGAGTCCCTGCGCAACGCGCTCGACGAGGTCGAGCTGATCGACCGCATCTCCGGAGTGCAGTTGCTCGGCGTCCGGTCCAAGAGCCAGGTGACGGCGAAGGTGCTGGAGGCGGCTGACAGCCTGGTCGCGATCGGCGCGTTCTGCATCGGCACCGACCAGATCGACCTGCCGGCCGCCACGGCCGGTGGCGTCGCGGTCTTCAACGCGCCGTTCTCGAACACCCGCTCCGTGGTGGAGCTGGCGATCGCCGAGATCATCGCGCTGACCCGGCGGCTCACCGAGAAGAACACGCTGATGCACTCCGGCGTCTGGGACAAGTCGGCCGACGGCGCCCACGAGATCCGCGGCCGCCGCCTCGGCATCGTGGGCTACGGCAACATCGGCACCCAGCTGTCGGTGCTCGCGGAGAACCTCGGCATGTCGGTCTCGTTCTACGACACCGCCGACAAGCTGGCGCTGAGCAACGCGCACCGCTGCGCCAGCATGGACGAGCTGCTGGAGTCCAGCGACATCGTCACCATGCACGTGGACGGCCGGCCCGGCAACGCCGGCTTCTTCGGCGCCGAGCAGTTCGCCAAGATGCGGCCGGGCAGCCTGTTCCTCAACCTGTCCCGCGGCATCGTGGTCGACCACCTGGCCCTGCGGGACGCGCTGCAGAGCGGCCACCTGGCCGGCGCCGCGGTCGACGTCTTCCCCACCGAGCCGAAGGGCCGCGGCGACGAGTTCCTGTCCGAGCTGCGCGGCCTGCCGAACGTGATCCTCACCCCGCACATCGGCGGTTCGACCGAGGAGGCCCAGTCCGACATCGGCGGCTTCGTGGCGAACAAGCTGGCCAAGTTCGTGACCGAGGGCAACACCACGCTGAGTGTGAACCTGCCCGGCGTGATCCTGCCCGAGCTGCCCGGCATGCACCGCATCGTGCACATGCACAAGAACACGCCGGGCGTGCTGGCGCAGGTCAACCGGATCCTCGCCGAGCACGGTGTCAACGTCGAGGGCCAGATGCTCAGCACCCGCGGCGAGTTCGGCTACCTCATCACCGACATCGCCCGCGGCTACAGCGACGAGGTGCTCGACCAGCTCCGCGCCATGGAGCAGACCGTCCGCCTGCGCGTCCTGAACTGACAGTTCGCGGCACGGAACCACCTGAATACGAAAGCCGGTCCGAGACCGCCTGACCGTAAAGGTCAGGCGGTCTCGACCGTCAGCAGGGTGACCGGGGCGACCGCATCGACGTCGTACCGGTTGCCGCTGGTCCAGTCCTTCGGGGTGAGCGTGGAGCCGGGCGCCACGTCCCGCAGCGTCCGGGAGCCGGCCGTCACCGTCCCGGCGCCACCGCCGACCTTTATCCGGACCGGGCTGCCGCTGGGCGCCCGCAGGATCAGCTCCTCGATCCCGCCGGTGATCTTCATGGGCACCGTGCCGGAGGCGTCGGCCAGGGTCATCTCGGCCCGCCGGGTGCCGCCGACGATCTCGATACCCCGGATCCGTCCCTGGCTGAGGTCGACGATCCGTTCGGCCGAGTAACCGGAGAAGCGGATGGTCCACCGCACCTTCGCGGACAGCACGACCTCCACCTCGCCACCGGTGCCGGTCTCGTCCCGGGCCACGTCCACCCGCAGCCGGTCGTCACGGAACTCGGCGTTGGGCCGGATGCCGGCGTTGTCGGGCGCGCTGATCCGGTACATGTCGGTGCCCAGGTCGGCGATGGTCAACCGCACCCGGTCGGTGGCGGCCATCATCTCGAACGTGGCGATGGTCCGCGACTCCAGCGGCCCGGTCACCACCCGCTGGTCGTCCCCGAGCTGCAGCACGTCGCTGATCTGGTTGTCGTCGCCGGTGTAGTAGACGACACCGGTGAACGTCACGACGGCCAGCGCCACCACGCCGAGCAGCGTCATGCCGGCGGTGACCAGCCGGGACTGCCGCGGCCGCGGCCGGACAGCCGGCGGAGCCGGAGCGGAGGACGCCGGGGTCTCGCCCCAGACGGCCGGCTCGTTGGCCCGCTGGTCCCGCGCTCCACTCCAGAACATCTCCCCGGCCGGGCTCCCGATCGGGCCCCACGTGGGCGGTTCCGCGAAAGTCGGCGGCTCCGCGACAGGCGACCCCGGGAAGGCGGGCGCCGGACCCGTACGCACGACGGGCAGTTCCTCGGAGGGCACATCGGAACGGCTCCTGCGCCGGCGGGAGGGCAACGACGAGTCCGACACCGGCAGCGCACCCGAGGCGGCCGCCAGCGCCCCCATCGAGCCGCCGGCCGGCTTCGGGTTTCGCGACGGCTCCCGGTCGTCGCCGGTGTCGTCCTCGCCGGGCGCACGGCCCGTCCGGGATCGACCGATCGGCCCGTCACTGAAGCCGAAGGACGTCCGTCCCGGCCCGGCCGGTGACGCGGGCCCGAACGCGGGCGGCGACGACACCGAACGCGGCGACGGTTCCGACGCCGCCGTTTCGGGCGTCGGTGCCGCGACCGGCGACGAGAGCGAGCCGGTGTCCGACTCGCCGCCGAACCACGAGACCGGCTCCCCTTCCGGTTCGAGCGGTGGTTTCTTGGGCCGCCGCAACGGCAGCCCCGAAGCCGTACGCTCCTCCCCCGCCCCGGCTCCAGCCGAGTCGGGAGATGAGCCGACGGCGGCGGTACGGTCCACGCGATTCCTCCCTGCAGCGCAACCTCGGTATGTCCCCCGATGGAAGTACGTAAGGAATCGCCTATCGGATGAGTGACAAGGCTGTTTACCGTGGGTCAGGTCGAACTAGCCCGCGCCTGGTGGCGATGGCGACCGCCTCCAGCTGGCTGTGCGCCCCCAGTTTGGCGAGCACGGCCTTCTGATATCCGCGGCAGGTGTGCACGCTGATGCCCAGCCGGCGGGCCACGGTCCGGGTGTCCAAACCGGCGGCCATCAGCTGTAACACCTCGTTCTCCCGGACTGTCAGCCCACCGCTGGCGACGCCGCCGCGCGAGGCGGTGGCCGGCGTGGTGCTGCGCAGCAGCCGGGCCAGGACGTCGGTGGAGACGGTCATGCTGCCCCGGTGCGCGGTACGCAAGGCGTTCAGAACGTCACCGAGCGCACCGTTCTTGGAGAGGAATCCGGCCGCACCGGCGGTGGTGGCCCGCCGTACCAGACTCTGCTCCTCGCTGGCAGTGAGGATTACCACACGTGAATCCGGCTGTCGTACCCGGATGAGTTCGGCGATGGCGATGCCGTCCGCATCGGACAGCTCGGGATCGAGCACGATCACATCGGGTCGCAACTCTGCCGCGAGACTTATCGCCTCGGCCCCCGTCCTGGCGTGCCCCACCCAGCGCAGATCGGGCTGACCAGCCAAAGCGTGCCCGAGCAACTCGGCGAAGGTCTGGTGGCCATCGACAACGAGCACCGTGATCGCCTCGTCGCTGTCCATACGTCACCTTCCTCAGTCCGCCCCCGTCGGGCTCCGCGCAGTCTAAGGATTACCCGAAGGAACACCCGACCTACCAACAGGCTGCCCGCCGGTACGGCCGACGACCGGTTGCCTCCGAGCGGACCGGATGCCCCGTCGTTCGGCCGACTCACCCCCTCGCTTTGGGGCTTGCCGCCACGGACGCCGGACAAGCAGAGTTCTGGATCATGTTCGACATCCAGCTCTTCGGCCCGATCGAGGTCCGGACCCGCGGCATCGTCCTCTCCGGGGAGGACTTCGGCGGCGCCCGGCCCCGTCATCTGCTCGCGCTCCTGGCGCTGCGCGGAGGCCGGTCGCTTGTGGAGCTGGCCGACACGCTAAGTGTCGCCCCGGCCACGGTCAAGTCGGATCTGGCGGTGCTGCGGGACCGTCTGGAGCCGGGCGTCCGGGACCGGGAGTCGGTGATCACCGGCCGCCGGGGCACGTTCCGGCTGGACCCCGATCGGGTGCACGTCGACGCCGCCACCTTCGATCAGCTGCTCACCGTGGCGTCCGGCCGTTCCGCGGACCGGGCCACCCGCCCGCTGGCCGCCGCCGAAGTGCTGGCGTCGCGTCCGCTGCTGGAGGACGAGGACGCGCCCTGGGCCGCCGAGGCCCGTGCCGAGTACCGCGCCAAACTGATCATGGCAAGCGCCCCGCAGCCGATCCGGTAGGACCAGCACAATCACGGGGTGCTGCCCACCACCCTGACGCCGGTGCCACTGGCCCCGGAGATCTCCCTGTTCCTGGTGAACCGCCCGGTCGGCCTGTTCGATCTGACCGGCGGCGAGTTCCGTAGCGACCTGCCGCCCCCGTTCTGGGCGTTCGCCTGGGCCGGCGGGCAGGCGCTGGCCCGTTTCCTGCTGGACCATCCGGACGAGGTGGCCGGCCGTCGCGTGCTCGACGTGGCCACCGGCTCCGGGGTGGCCGCGATCGCCGCCGCCTACCGCGGCGCCGCCGCGGTGGCCGTGACGGACATCGACCCGGCCGCCGTCGAGGCCGCCCACCGCAACGCGTCGGCGAACGGCCTGTCCCTGGTGGGCCACCTCGACGATCCGCAGGTGGTGCTCGCCGGGGACGTCTTCTACAGCCCCACGGTCACCCCGAAGATGGTCGCCACCCTGCGCGCGGCCCGCCGGGCGGGCGCGACCGTGCTGGTCGGCGACCCGGGCCGCGGCTTCTTTCCCGGGCATCTCTTCGACCTGGTCACCGAGTACGTGGTGCCGGTTCCGGCCGCTCTCGAGGACGCCGAGTCCCTGGTCACCGGGGTGTGGCGACTCAAAGGTAGTTGAGTCGTACAACAAGTTGTAGGCTACACACATATTCCCTCTGGAGGCCGCGAGTGCATGAACAGGAATCCACCCGCCTCGGCGACGAGATCGCGCGGTTGGTCCGGATGGGCGCGCGATTCCGGGGCATGTTCAAGACCGAGGATCTCGGCGCCGAGTTCTCCGCGCTGATGCTGCTGCCGCCGTTGCGTGCGATGGGCCCGATGCGAGTCACCGATCTCGCGGAGTTCAAGCAGGCCGATCCCTCGACGGTCAGCCGTCAGGCCGCCCAGCTCGTCAGGGCCGGCCTGGCCCGCCGGGAGGCGGATCCGGCGGACGGCCGTGCCTCGCGGCTGGCCGTCACCGAGGCCGGGGTGCAGGCGTGCGAGCGGGTGCGCGAAGTCCGTGCGGCGATGCTCGAGAGGGCCCTCGCCGACTGGCCGGCCGAGCGGATCACCGCCTTCACCGACCTGTTCGAAGAGTTCAACCACGCGGTCGAGGCGCTGCTGCGCACCGACCCGACCACACCCCAACGGGAGCCTGCGTGACTCACGCCAAACCGGTGGAGTTCACCCACCGCCAGATCCTGACGATCCTCGGCGGGCTGATGATGGGCATGTTCCTCGCCGCGCTCGATCAGACGATCATGGCGACGGCGACCCGGACCATCGCCGACGACCTGCAAGGCTTCGACCTGCAGGCCTGGGCCACCACCGCCTTCCTGATCACCTCGACCATCTCCACGCCGCTGTACGGCAAGCTCTCCGACATCTACGGCCGGCGGCCCTTCTTCCTGCTCGCCATCGGCATCTTCATCTTCGGCTCGTTCCTGTGCGGCCTGTCCGAGAACATGTGGCAGCTGGCCGCCTTCCGGGCCATCCAGGGCCTCGGCGCCGGTGGCCTGATGTCGCTCGCTCTGGCGATCATCGGTGACATCGTCCCGCCCCGTGAGCGTGCCAAGTACCAGGGCTTCTTCCTGGCCGTCTTCGGCACCGCGAGCGTCCTCGGCCCGATTCTGGGCGGCTTCTTCGCGGGCGCCGACCAGATCCTCTGGACCGACGGCTGGCGCTGGGTGTTCTACATCAACGTGCCGATCGGCCTGGCCGCCATGGCGGTCGTCGCCCGGGTGCTGCACCTGCCGCACCACCGCGTCGACCACCGGATCGACTGGCCCGGCGCGCTCACCCTGATCCTCTGCCTGGTCCCGCTGCTGACCGTCGCCGAGCAGGGCCGGGAGTGGGGCTGGTCCTCCGGCCGCTCGATCCTCTGCTACGTGATCGGTGTGATCGGCCTGATCGGTTTCGTGCTGGCCGAACGGGCCTACAAGGACGAGGCCCTGCTGCCGCTCGCCCTGCTGGGCAAGCGCACCGTCGCGGTCGGCGTCACCGCCAGCACCATCCTCGGCATGGCGATGTTCGGCGGTCTGATGACCGTTCCGCTCTACCTCCAGATCGTGAAGGGCTCCTCGGCCACGCTGGCCGGTCTCCAGATGATCCCGTTCGTTTTCGGCATCATGGGTGGCTCGATCATCTCCGGCCAGCTGATCTCGAGGACCGGCCGCTACCGCATCTTCCCGATCGTCGGCAGCGTCTTCATGGTCGTCGCGCTGTTCCTCTTCTCGCTGATCGGCGCGGACACCCCGCTCTGGCGGACCATGCTGGTCATGGTGCTGATGGGCCTCGGCCTGGGCAGCAACATGCAGCCGATGATCACCGCCGTGCAGAACGCCGTCTCGCCCCGCGAGATCGGCACCGCCACCGGCGCGGTCACCTTCTTCCGCTCGATGGGTGGCACGCTCGGCACCGCGGTCTTCCTGTCGGTGCTGTTCAACGTGCTGCCCGGCAACATCAAGGACGCCTACGCCTCGGCCCGGGCGACACCCGAGTTCCAGCAGGCACTGGCCTCCGACCCGTCCCAGGGCGAGCTGCTCAAGACCGCCATGGGCGGCGCCGGCCTCGCCGACACCTCGTTCCTGAGCCGGCTGTCCGACGTGATCGCCCACCCGTTCAAGGTCGGCTTCGCCGAGAGCGTGCACGTCGTCTACCTGATCGCGTTCTTCGTGATGATCATCGGCCTGATCGTGGTCTTCTTCCTGCCGGAGCTGCCGCTGTCGCAGCGCTCCGCGCAGCAGGCCCGCGCCGAGGACGAGCTCCAGGCCACCGGCGACGGTCCCGCTTAGATCAAACCTTCGGGGTACGGGTGGGAGCACCCGCCCGTACCCCCGGCCTCCGCCGCCTTCTCAGGCAGGCGCAGTAGCGTGACCACATGGCTGTTGTGAAGATCAACGCGATCGAGGTCCCCGAGGGCGCCGGCCCCGAACTGGAGAAGCGGTTCGCCGCCCGGCACGGCGCGGTCGAGAACTCGCCCGGTTTCCTCGGCTTCGAGCTGCTGCGCCCGGTCGCCGGCGAGACCCGCTACTTCGTGTACACCCGCTGGGAGAGCGAGGAGGCCTTCCAGAACTGGGCGAACGGCGACGCCAAGGCCGCACACGCCGGCGAGCGCGCCAAGCCCGTGGCGACCGGCGCCTCCCTCCTCGAGTTCGAGGTGGTCCAGCAGGTGGAGAAGGCCTAGGTTCCCGCATTCCGTGCGGCTGCGGCGACCAGGCGGCCGGCGACCGTGCTCCGGTCCAGGCCGAGGCGCTGGGCACTCTCCTGGAGGACGGCGTAGGCCTCCTGCACGCCGCAGCCGCGCTGCGCGATGATCACGCCGACCGCGCGGTCCACCTCGGCGCCCTCGGTGAGCGCCTCCCGCCGGTGCAGCTCGCCGAGCAGCACCTCCGCCTGCCCGGCCAGCGCCATCGCGGTCACCAGCACTTCGGGGTCCACCTCACCGGCCCGGTCCGGGTAGACACTGAGCGCCCCGACCGCGCTGCGCCGCACGTCGAGCGGGACCGCGGCGACCGCGGCGAGCCCGTCGGCCCGGGCCGCGGCGTGCAGCTGTGGCCAGCGCTCGTCGGCCGGCAGATCCACGGAGGTCACCACCGTACGCGTCCGGGCCGCTTCGAGTCCCGGGCCGGCGCTTCCCGCGTACTGAAGCTGGTCGAAGGCCTCGCCCGCGGAGCCGGCGGCGGCCCCGGTGAGCGGCCCACCCTCACCGATCAGGGCGACCGAGCAGCGGACCACGCCTGGCAGTGCCCCCGCCGCGAACGCGGCGAGCCGGTCGAGCGCCTGGGTGAGCGAATCGGCGGCGAGCAGCCGGACGGTCAGCTCGTGCAGCAGCCCGGCCAGTTCCACCGGGTGCGGACCGGTGGATGGCGCTCCGGAGTACCGGGACGAGCGCCGGGCGCTCCCACGGCGTGACGGCTGGATCGTGCCATCTGCGGGGGTGCGCCGGGTCAGCCGGGCGCCACGCTGCGCGGCGGGGACACGTCGTTTCGGTGCGGACACCCGAGGGATATTGCCACGTCTATCCGGAAAAGCGCGCCACGAGGTGCCCCTAATGGGGGGTGTTGCCGGAATAAACCGTCTCGTCAGAATGACGTTTTTCGAGGAACGGGTCAGGGGTCGCTCCGGGGTCGTACTCACGCTCGCCGGATTCGGCGAGCACCGCTTCGGCCTGGGATTCCGGGTCGGCGCTGCCGGTCGCGGACTCTTCCGGAAACAGGTTCGCGGCGCGCCGGCCGATGCGATCGTCGGTCATGTGCGGGCAGGTACCCCACAAGTGGCCCGGAAAACCGCGACGCCCTCCCGGTGAGACCGGGAGGGCGGACGCGGAGGCCGGTGTGCAGGTCGCCTCGCGGCGAGTGGCTCAACACGGCTCCAGCCGAACGGAATTCCGTGCAGGCGTTGGGTGAGGCCCGGGGACACTGGGCACACCGGCATCCGTTCACAACCGTCGGCACCGGCCCATGATTCCGTGAGCTTCTGTGACCTGGATTACAGCCGCGGGTTTGGCCGCACCCGGCCCGGGTAGTCCACCCGCCGTGACCGACGACATCCGAGAGCTGGACACCTTCCTGGACGCGGCCTACGACGCCCAGGAGCGGCTGACCAGCGGAGACTTGCGACGGCGGGCGATCGCCGCGAACCTTCCGGCGGCCGCCCTGACGCGCGTCGACGCCCTGCCCGAGGGCGAGTACGCCCAGGACGAGGCCGCCGAGGCGCTGCGTGCCATCAACGTGTGACCCGGCCCAGCCACCCACGGACCGTCAGAAGTCCTGGGTGAGCCGGTCCGGGTCGACCTCGCGGCCCGGTTTGCGCGCCATGTACTCGGTCTCCAGCTCGGCAGTGCGCTTGAAGTGGTTCTCGAGTGCCGCGTCCGGCCCGTGCCGCAGCGTCTGCAACCGGGTTCGGTAGAGGCTCGCCAGCTCCCGGAAGAGGTCGTCGTCGGCCAGGCCCGCGGGGTCGATGCCGATGTCGAAATTCACCATCGCCCCCTGCTCCAACCGCGCTTCCATCATCGTCCGTCTCCGTTCGCGTCAATCCGCCAGTGAGCACGGGTTGCCCATGCGTGCGCCCGCCAAACCCGCCGGTACGCTCGGGTCATGAAAGGGCTGTGGACTCCGGCGTGGATGGCCCGGCATCTGCTCGCGATCGTGCTGACCGCGGGCTGCCTGGCTCTCGGCTGGTGGCAGTTCAGTCGCGCCGCCGACGGCAACGCGATCAGCTGGGGCTACATGTTCCAGTGGCCGGTCTTCGGGGGCTTCGTCGTCTTCATCTGGGTCCGTGAGATCCAGGTGGCCCGTCGCAAGGCGGCCGGTGAGCCGCTGACCGCCCCGGAGGAGCCGGCCCCGTCGCCCGCTCCGGGTTCCGCGGTCACCCTGGGCCGCCCGGTCCGGGTGGGCTCCCGTCCGGCGGCGCCCGCCGAGGCGGATCCGGAGCTCGACGCGTACAACGACTATCTGGCCTGGCTCACCGCGAACCCGGGCGCCCGCCCCGCCGATTACCCCGGCCGCATCCCCCAGTAGATACCGATCAAGGAGTCACCCGCCGTGCAGGGAGCCCTCACCCGTTACCGGATCATCGCCTGGATCGTCGGCGTGGTCCTGATCGTCCTCGTCGTGGTCGGCATGCCGCTCAAGTACGGCCCGTCCGGCAACCCGATCGTGGTCGAGACGGTGGGCCCGTTCCACGGCTTCCTCTACATGGTCTACCTGGTCTGCAGTTTCGACCTGGCCCGCCGCGCCAAGTGGCCGTTCGGCCGGATGGTCCTCGTCATGCTGGCCGGCACCATCCCGTTCTTCTCGTTCTGGGCCGAACGTCAGGTGACCCGGCACTGGGTCCCGGCCGCCGAACCGGCCCTGAGCGAATAGTCCGTTTATCGCGTCGTAATAACGCTCAGCGGCGAGCAAATAACAGCCCGTTATCGGGATTAATGACGCGATCCCGGCTATTGGTAAAAATCACTCGGTCAGGCCTTGATTTCTTTTCTTCCGCCGATAGGTTAATGCGGTTGGTCCGGTCCGCAGCCACAACCCCTCGGGTGGCGCCGGCCAACGCCGCCGAATGACGCGCGGCGATCCGGCGCCCCACCCCACGGGCGGCGGCCGCCGTGAACCGGGCCGGGAGCAAACGCGGACAGGGCCTCTCTTCCAGCCCTGCTCTCCCGCCGACCCGGTGGGCGGCCAAGCGGAAGAAAGGCCCCTGACCAGTGCCACACCCCCGTACCCGGCTCCGGGCGCTCGTGGTCGCGTTGACGGCGTTCGCGATCACCACGTCCGGAGGGACGGCCGCACACGCCGCCCCGTCCGCCAGCGAGCTGAAGAAGAAGATCGACGCAGCGTCGGAGAAGCTCGAGGACGTCACCGAGTCATACAACAAGATGCGCCTCGACCTGAAGAAGACGAAGGCCGACACGGTGAAGCTGGAGGCCTCGCTCAAGCCGGCCCAGACGGCTCTCGCCGAGGCCACCGAGAAGGTCCAGACCATCGCCGCCACCACGTACATGCAGGGCCGTGTCGGCCCGGTGAACGTCATGGTGAGCGGGGATCAAGGGAGTCTGCTGGAGCGGATGACGTTCCTCGAGCAGATCACCCGGTCGAACCAGCAGGACATCGACGCCTTCACCGAGACGACCCAGACCTTCGCCGACCGCAAGACCGCCCTCGCCCAGACCCAGACCAAGCAGACCGCACAGGTCAAGGAACTGTCGGCGCGCAAGGACAAGATCGAGGACGACCTCCAGGACCTGTTCGACATGCGCGAGGCCGCCTTCGGCAGCGCCACGGAGGACACCGGCTCCTACACCGGCGAGATCCCGGACATCCCGGGCTCGGCCGGCAAGGCGGTCACGTTCGCGTTCAACCAGATCGGCAAGCCGTACGGCTACGGCGACTCCGGCCCGGGCTCGTACGACTGCTCGGGCCTGACCATGGCGGCCTGGGCGGCGGCGGGCAAGTCCCTGCCGCACAACGCCGCCGCGCAGTACAGCGCCACCGCCCGGATCAGCCGATCCGACCTGGAACCCGGTGATCTGGTGTTCTACCGGAGCAACGGCCACGTGGCGATCTACGTGGGCGACGGGAAGATCATCGACGCCCCGTCCGCCGGCCGGGACGTGCTGTACCGCACGATCGACATCATGACCCCGAACGGCTACGGCCGGATCAAGTAACTCCGTACCGACGGCGAAGGCCGGTGCCCCACCCGGGGCACCGGCCTTCATCGTTCAGGTGAGCCGGAGCTCAGGCGGCCTGCAGGCCCTCGGCCCGGGCCAGCTCGCGCAGCCGGCCGAGCGCCTGGATCTCCAGCTGGCGGATCCGCTCCCGGCTCAGCGAGAAGCGGGACGCCACCTCGGTCAGGGAGTGCTCCCGGCCGTCCTCCAGGCCGTACCGCGCCCGCATGATGCCGGCCGACCGGTCGTCCAGGTGGTTCAGCAGGCCCTCGATGCGCTGCCGCTCGAGCGCGTTGAGGACGATCTCCTCGGGGCTCGGGGCGTCGCTGTCGGCCACCAGGTCGCCGAGGTTGGTGTCGCCGTCGTCGCCGACCGGCGTGTCCAGGGAGACGGTGTCCTGCGCCCAGCGGGTGAGCTCGTTGACGCGCTCCACGGTCACGCCCAGGGCGGCCGCGACCTGCTCGGGCTCCGGGTCGCCGCCCAGTTCACGGACGAGCTGGCGGGTGACGTTGCGCATCCGGTTGACGTCCTCGACCAGGTGCACGGGGAGCCGGACGGTCCGCTCCTGCTGGGCGATGGCCCGGCTGATCGCCTGGCGCACCCACCACGTGGCGTACGTCGAGAACTTGTAGCCGCGCACGTAGTCGAACTTCTCGACGGCGCGGACGAGGCCGGTGTTGCCCTCCTGGATCAGGTCGAGCATCGGCATGCCGGACCGTACGTAGCGGCGGGCGATGGAGACGACCAGCCGCAGGTTGGCCCGGATGAACAGGTCTTTCGCGCGCTGGCCCTCGGTCACGAGGCGCTCCAGCTCCTCCCGGCTGACGCCGCGACGATCCTCGCCCGTTTCGATCAGGTGCTCGGCGTAAAGGCCCGCCTCAATCGCCTTGGAGAGCTCGACCTCCCGCTCGGCGTCCAACAACGGCGTCCTGGAGATCTCGTGCAGGTAGACTCCGACGAGGTCGCGCTCTTCGGCGACCTGATCGGTACGCATCACGGTGCTCTTCTCCACGTTGCCCACGGTCCCCTCATTGCCGTCACTAACCCTGTTACGGGCATTACCTGCGTCCATCAGCCCTCTCCCGTAACGTCCGCAGCTCGTGCATTGCGGTTGCTGACACATCTACACAACAAAAAGCTGGCCGGACTGATTCCGGCTGGCGGGTCGAAAGTGTCACGAATGCCTGGGTAATAGCTGAGAGCCCAGTGCGCGGTACCTGAGTGCGACGTCTTCGCGACTGCTGTGCAGACGTTCCGATACCCTTCGCGCGTTACTCATAACACCATCGGCCTCTTCTCGTCACAGCGACGGGCATCACCCTGGGGACCGCGATGCTCGTCACCCCCGAGTACGGGTTTGGCGCCCGCGGGGTTCATATGCACTGTCGGCCGGGTAAAGACGGGCCTGAAACAAACGCCCGCGAAAGATTCGGGATCTCGAGGGCCCAACCGGGACCACCGGTCACGATGCGCCACGACACGCCACACATCACTCGCCCACACGGGTGACGCTTCAGCCGCCCGGAACATCCCCAGGTCGGGGGCAAGATCACCGGACGAGTGAGGAAAAGCACACGCCCTACGGTGTGACAAGCTGCTCCCCATGACTGCGACGCGTACGGCTCTGGTGACCGGCGGCACAGGTGGGCTGGGGTCCGCCACCATCACGGCGTTCCTGGCCGACGGCTGGCGCGTGGTGGCGCCGGTCCGCCCCGGGACGACCGGCCGGCTGCCGGAGGGCACGATCGCCGTGGACGCCGACCTCACAGTCGAGGCGGACGTCCGTACCGTGGCCGCGGTGGCCGCCGAGGAGCCGGACGCGCCGCTGCGGGCCGTGGTCAACCTGGTCGGCGGGTACGCGGGCAGTGGCCTGATCGCCGACACCCCGGTCGCCGAGTTCGAGGCGATGCTGGCGGTCAACCTGCGGCCCACCTACCTGACCACGGCGGCGGCCCTGCCGCACCTGGTCGCGGCCGGCGGCGGCTCGGTGGTGTGCGTGTCGTCACGGGCCGGGGTGTCACCGTTCCCGGGCGCGGCCGGTTATGTGACCGCCAAGGCCGCAGTGCTGGGCTTCGCCGGGGCGGTCGCCGTGGAGTACCGCAAGCACGACGTGCGCTGCAACACCGTGCTGCCCAGCATCATCGACACGCCGGCGAACCGGGCGGCCCAGCCGGACGCCGACCACGGCCGCTGGGTGAGCCCGGCGGAGATCGCCGCGGTGATCCTCTTCCTGGCCTCGGACGCGTCGGCGCCGACCAGTGGCGCCCAGATCCCGGTCTACGGTCAGGCCTGATCCAGGCCGAGCTCGGCACGGAGGGCCTTGAGGACCTGGTCGGGCGTGCCGTTGGCGTCGATCACGACGAAGCCCGGGTACTCCGGCAGCGACCGGTAGGCGTCCGTCGCGCCCCGCAGGTACTCGATCGACTCGTGGTCGTAGCCGCGCCGCTCGATCCGCTCCTGGGCGATCTCCGGGTCGACGGCGAGGAAGAACGTGACATCCGGCTGCGGGAAGAGCCGGTAGGCCGGCCGGGCGAACCGTTCGGCGGCCGGGCGGGCGCCGTGGGCCCGGAGACTGGCGTACTGGCAGACCGCGTACCGGTCCATCACCGCGATCTCCCGGCGCACGGCCCGGCGCAGCAGGGTCCGGGCGATGGCCAGCCAGCGCAGCGCCGACTCGACGGCGAGCGTGCCCCGGCGGCCGAACAGGTCCTCGGCGTCCGCCCGGCCGAGAAGCACCGCGATCCGGCCGAACCAGTGCCGGCCACCGGCGTTCTGCCGGTAGGCCGCTGGGAAACCGTCCGCGATCAGGCTGGCGGCCAGTTCACGGGCCTGGGTGGTCTTGCCGGAGCCGTCGATGCCGACGAGCGCGATGGTGCGCGGCGACCGTCGGGCGCCGCGGGCGGGAAGCGCCGCCGGCCTGGACTGCGCGGGGAGAGCCATACCAACCGACGGTAGCCGGATACCGCACCTTCTGTTCCACGCCGCGGGGACGAGCCGGTCCCCCAGAATAATCGCAGGGGTTCAAGGTGTCGCGACTCCGGGTAGTCGGTCATCCACCGGGAACGGACAGGAGGTCGCCATGCCACACCGTGTGGACCAGGGTTTGGCCACCACCCTCAAGCGCGTCGCATCGACGCTCAAGAGCGCGGACATACCCTTCGCCCTGGGCGGGAGCTTCGCGGTGTACGCCAGAGGCGGCTACTCCAGTGACCACGACGTCGACTTCCTGATACGCGAGCAGGACAAGGACCGGGCTCTCCAGGAACTGGCCGCGGTCGGCTGCCGTACCGAGCAGCCGCCAGAGGACTGGCTGGTCAAGGTATACGACGAGGGCCGGATGGTGGATCTCATCTACCGTCCGGTGGAGTCGCCGGTGGACGACGAGACACTGCACGACACCGATCAGATCTCGGTCGAGGCGATCTACATGCCGGTGCTCTCGGCGACCCGGCTCATGGTGCACAAGCTGCTCAGCTACAGCCAGCACTACTGCGACTTCGCGACCGGGCTGCCGGTCGCCCGCTCGCTGCGGGAACAGATCGACTGGGGCCGGGTCCGCCGGGAGACCATCAAGTCGCCGTACGCCGAGGCGTTCCTGGTGCTGCTCGACCGTCTGGACGTCGTGTCGTTCCCCGGCGAGACGGAACTCAAGGTTGGGGGATGACATGACGAACCAGATCGATCTCGAGGCCGAGATCCATCGCCTGCTGATCGAACACGAACAGGTCGCCGAGCAGGGCATCACCGTGCACCACCGGGAGAACGTGGTGGTGCTCAGCGGGGAGGTGGAGAGCACCCACCGGCGGGACGAGATCTGCCGGCAGATCACCGCACACTTCCCCGGCGTGGCGATCACCTGCGACATCGGCATCACCCGGGCCCAGGCGCCCAGCGAGGTGGAGGAGATTTCATGATCAGGATCGCCGCCGTGGGCGACGTCCACGTGGACAAGGACGTGGTGGGCCGCTACCGTCCCGCCCTCGAGCAGTTGCCCGACCGGGCCGATGCGCTGCTCGTCGCCGGTGACCTGACCCGGCACGGGACGGTCGACGAGGCGAAGTGCTTCGCCACGGAGTTCGGCGGGCTGGCCGTACCGGTCGTGGTGGTGCTCGGCAACCACGACCACCAGAGTGACCAGGAGCAGCAGGTCACCGAGGTGCTGACCGACTCCGGGATCACCGTCCTGGAGTGCTCAACCACGGTGCTGGAGATCCGCGGGCACCGGCTGGGCATCGCCGGCGCGAAAGGGTTCGGCGGTGGTTTCGCCGGCGCCTGCGCCAGCAACTTCGGCGAACGGGAGATGAAGCAGTTCGTCGGCACCACCGAGGAGATCTCGGCCCGGCTCGGCGAGGCGCTGCGCTCGGTCCGATGCGACGCGCTGGTGGCGCTCACCCACTACTCGCCGGTGCCGGACACCCTGGTCGGCGAGCCGCTGGAGATCTACGCGTTCCTGGGCTGCTACCAGCTCGGCCACGCCGTCGACTCGGCGCCGACCGCCCTGGCCCTGCACGGGCACGCCCACCACGGCTCGGAGCGCGGCCGTACGCCCGGTGGTGTTCCGGTCCGCAACGTCGCCCACCCGGTCATCAAGCAGGCGTACAACGTGTATCAGTTGCTGTCCGAGTCGGTGGACGCGCCGCTCGTACCCGCCTGATGTCAGGTTTCCGGTTTCGGCGGTCCGGGTAATCGATGAGACATGGACCTACTGCTTTGGATTCTCGCCGTAATCCTCGTGGTCGCCGGCATCCTCGCGCTGTTCCGGCGGCAGATCCTGTGGGGCGTTGTGCTGATCATCGTCGGTCTCCTGGTGGGTCCCGGCGGCGTCAGCATCTTCACCTGATCCCTCCTCGTCATCCGCCATGTCGTCGACCCGGACCGGGGTCGCCGCGGCTGGGTCCGGTTCGGACACCGCCCCGGTGGCCCCGGTTCTCTTTAGGGACCGACCGCACAGCGGGTGCGATGTACTGCCGCTGATTTCTGACTCAATCCCGGGCGTGGCCGACGTCCATCACTTCGCCTACGGCGTGTTCAATCCGATAGCCGCCTACATGCTCGCGTTCCTCGGTTCCTTCCTCGGGCTGCTCTGCACCGGCCGGGCCCGGGACGCGCGCAACCGCGGCCGGCGCAACCGATGGCTGGTGATCGCGGCGTTCGCGATCGGCGGCGGCGGGATCTGGCTCATGCACTTCTCCGCGATGCTGGGCTTCGAGGTGCCGGCGAGCCCGGTCCGCTACGACCTCGCGATGACCCTGCTGAGCCTGGCCTTCGCGGTGCTGACGGTCGGCATCGGGCTGCTGGTCGTCGGCCACGGCCGGCGCAGCGTCCCGAAGACCGTGGCGGCCGGCCTGCTCACCGGCACCGGCGTGATCGCCATGCACTACACCGGCATGGAGGGCATCCGGCTTCCCGCCACCATCCACTACTCGCTGCCGCTGATGGTCGCCTCGGCCCTGATCGCGATCGCGGCCAGCACGGTGGCGCTGTGGTTCGCCGTCTCGGTCCGGGGCGCGCTCAAGGTCACCGGCGCGGCCGCCGTGATGGCCGTCGCGGTCTGCGGCATGCACTACACCGGCATGGCGGCCATGTCGATCGAGCTGCACCCGGGCGCACCGGCGTCCGGCGGGATCCGGCCGCTCACCATGCTGGTGCCGATCATTCTGATCACCACGGCCACCATCGTCGCCGTGGCACTGAGCGCGCTGCAGGCGATGACCGAGGAGGAGTTCACCGACGGGGCCGGCACCCCGAAACGCGGTGTGCACGCCGAGTCCCCGCAGCCGTGGTCGCTGAAGCAGTCGTCGATGGGCGCCATGCGACTCACCCCGGCGGCGCGGGCCGTGGTCGGCAACCGGAACGCCGGCACCGCCCGTCCCTCTCCCGGGCCTCGGCCGTCACCCCGTCCCGCTGCGGCGCCGTCGCCGGCGGTGCCACCCGCCACATCCGGTAGCTGATCGAAACCCGTCGCCGCCTCCGATCCGGTATACCTGAACGGCATGGCGCCAAGGATGCTGCTCTCGATGCCACTGCACGCCATCACGGAGGTGTACGGCGAAGCCGGTCTGCGGGACCGTCTCGCTCTGGAACTGGAGGCCTTCCCGGCCGAGGACCGCAAGATCCTCACCGAGGCGCTGGACCTGGCCTCCGACCTGCACGCCGCCGACCGCCGGGTGCGCGAGCCGTACCTGAACCATCTGCTGCGGGTGGCGATCCGGATCATCCGCTACTACGGGGTGCGGGACACCGACGTGCTGGTCGCCGCGCTGCTGCACGACGCCGTCGAGGATCACCCGGCCGAGCTGGGCGGGATCGACCCGGACGCGCCCTGCGCCGAGCACACCGAGGCCGCCCTGGCCGAGCTGGCGCGCCGCTTCAACCCGCGGGTCGCCGAGCTGGTCCGGTCGGTCACCAACCCGGAGTACGACCCGGCGCGCGACAAGCACGAGCAGTACCGCACCCACGTGGCGGAGAACCTGGAGCGCGACCCGTGGGCCCGGATCATCAAGATCTCCGACTTCACCGACAACGGGGTCGGCGTCATCCACACCACGATGGACAAGGCGTACCGGTCGGCGACGAAGTACCGGCCTCTCGTACCCAAGCTGCGTGAGCTGGTCGGGCGCCCGGACACGCCGCTCTCCACCCAGGCCAAGGAGCACATCCTGGACCAGCTCGACCTCGCCGAGGAGCGCTTCGCCGCGATCCTGGACGAGTGAGCACGAGGCCCGACCTATGGTGGGGCCATGCCTACTGAAGCCTGGTGGCGCGATGCGGTCATCTACCAGATCTATCCCCGGTCGTTCGCCGATTCGGACGGTGACGGCATGGGCGACCTGCCCGGCATCACCGCGCGCCTGCCCGGGCTGCGGCGGCTGGGCGTCGACGCGATCTGGCTGTCGCCCTTCTACCCCAGTCCGCAGCACGACGCCGGGTACGACGTGGCCGACTACCGCGGCGTCGACCCCCGCTTCGGTTCGCTCGGTGACGCCGACAAGCTGATCGACACGGCCCACGAGCTCGGCCTGCGGGTCATCGTCGACCTGGTGCCGAACCACACGTCCAGCGAGCACGCCTGGTTCCGGGCCGCCCTGGCCGCCGGCCCGGGCAGCCCGGAGCGGCAGCGGTACATCTTCCGGGACGGCGCGGAGCCGCCCAACTCGTGGCAGAGCGTGTTCGGCGGCCCGGCCTGGGAGCGGCTGCCGGACGGCCAGTGGTATCTGCACCTGTTCGACGCCGCCCAGCCCGACCTGAACTGGGATCATCCGGAGGTCCGCGCCGAGTTCCTGGACATCCTGCGGTTCTGGCTGGACCGCGGCGTGGACGGGTTCCGGGTGGACGTGGCGCACGGCCTGATCAAGGACGCGGACCTGAGCGACTGGACCGCGCCGTCGGTGGTCCTCGGCGGCCTGGAGCCGGCCGGCCCGCCGCCGCCGATGTGGGATCAGGAGGGCGTGCACGAGATCTACCGGCAGTGGCGCTCGGTCCTGGACGAGTACCCGGGTGGCCGGATCCTGGTGGCCGAGGCCTGGGTGCAGCCGGAGGAGCGGCTGGCCCGGTACGTGCGCCCGGACGAGATGCACCAGGCGTTCAACTTCCCCTACCTGGAGGCGCCCTGGGCCGCCGCCGACCTGCGGGAGATCATCGACTCGTCACTGGCCGCCAACGACGAGGTCGGCGCGACCACCACCTGGGTGCTCTCCAACCACGACGTGGTGCGGCACGCGTCCCGGCTCGGTTTCCCGCCCGGTGAGGGCCGCCGGCCCGGCATCGGGATCGGCGACCCGCAGCCGGACGCCGGGCTGGGCCTGCGCCGGGCCCGCGCGGCCATCCTGCTGATGCTGGCGCTGCCCGGTTCGGCCTACCTCTACCAGGGTGAGGAGCTGGGCCTGCCGGAGCACACCGGGCTGCCCGACGAGGTGCGGCAGGATCCGGCGTGGGAGCGGTCCGGGCACGCCGAGCGCGGCCGGGACGGGTGCCGGGTGCCGATCCCGTGGGAGGCCGACGCACCGTCCTTCGGGTTCGGCCCGACCGACGCGAGCTGGCTGCCGCAGCCGGCCCTCTGGGCGGAGTACGCGCTGGACCGGCAGGTGGGTGTGCCCGGCTCGACGTACGAGCTGTACCGCTCGACGCTGAGCACCCGGCGCGCCCACGAGCTGGGTTCCGGCGAGCTGGTCTGGCTGGCGACGGATCCGGGGGCGCTGGCGTTCCGCAACGGCGACATCGTGGTGGTCACCAATTTCGGCGACGAGCCGGTGGCGCTACCCGGTGGGGCCCGGATCCTGCTGAGCAGCGAGCCGCTGGACGCCGGCGGGCTCGTCCCCACCGACGTGACGGTCTGGGCGATGCTCTGAGGCGACCGCCAGCAGGGCGGTGTGCGTCTCGGCCATGTCCTTCGCCACCGTCCTGCTGGCCAGCCAGTACATGATCCCGGTCGGGATGAAGAAGAACTGGAAGGCGGCCAGCCCGACCGCGTAGTTGAGCGGTGGCGGGAATGCCCCGGCGAGGCTCGCGAAGGCGACCGCCACCAGCACGTTGCCGCCCGCCCGGCCGACTCCGTTGACCAGGTTGCCGAGGCTGTAGACGGTGCCGCGGTGCTGCGGCGGGTTCACATCGGCGATCATGGCGAACCAGTTCGGCGAGTTCGCCGAGGTCAGCATCACCGCCACGACGGCCACCGCGAGGCAGATCCCGACGGTCGGCTCGGTCAGGACGTTGGTGAACACCCCGCTGATCACCGCGCCGGTGCCCGCGCCGTCCGGAACGGTGATCTTCATGGGCACGAAGAACAACACCACATAGAGGGGTACGGCGGCGAGCACCCCGATCGACGCGACGAGTGCCCGGCCCCGGGGCGTACGCCGTTGCAGCCGGTCGCCGGCCAGCCCGCCGAGAATCGACAGCGCCGCCCCGAGCTGGAAGACGGTCGCGAAGACGCTGCCGATCAGCACCGCCGTGCCGGTGGTGTAGCCCTGGTCCTCGGCCCGGGCACGGAACAGCACCGGCAGCCACACCATCGAGCCGAACGCGATCTGCGCCGTCCCGCCCTGGAGGATCAGCCAGACGTTGGTGCGCCGTTTCAGGATGACCGGCAGGTCCTCGTGGTGGATCCGCTCCTCGTAGTCGACCCCGGCCAGCTCGGGCTGGCTGTCGCCGCGCGGCACGCTGTAGGTGAACAGGTAGGCCAGCAGGGCGACCACCCCGGCCGCCGACGCGAACAGGAACGGCCGCCGCCAGTCGTCGTGCCCGAGGATCCCGCCGACCAGGGTGCCGGCCAGGGTGCCGACGCCCTGCGACAGACCCCAGAAGCTCATCACGAGGCCCCGGCGGCGCGGCGAGATCAGGTCGCTGACCACCGAGAAGCTCACCGAGGCGACACCGCCGAGCCCGAACGCGGCGACCGCCTGGGAGGCCAGGAACTGCCCGTAGTCGCCGGCCAGCCCGGACCATGCGGTGCCGGCCACCCAGATGACGGTGCCCACGATCAGCACCGGTTTGCGGTCGGTGCGGTCCCCGACGTACGCGAAACCGATCGCCGCGACCGCACTGATCAGGAACATGGTCGTGGTGGCGAGCGCGATGTGGCCCTCGCTGACCCCGAGATCGGCGCCGATGCTGCCGTAGAGCGGGGGAACCAGGCCGATCGCCACGTTGTCCAGCGCGGCCAGGATCACGAACACCACGACGCTGTACGCCCGGTGCACGCTTCCGCCCCTGCTCGTCACCTGGTAGAGGCTAGCCGGAGATCCGCCGAACACGAGGGGCGGCGCCGCACCGGGCAACGCCGCCCCTCACTCACCCCCCGGTGAGGCTCAGCCGCCGATGTCGGCCTGCGGCCCGGCGTACTTCGCCAGCAGCGCGGGAACGTCCGCCGCGGCGTCGAGGGTGTACGGGTAGAAGCTCTTCGGGTCGAAGGCGGAGCCGTTGGTCTGCTGCTTGCCCGAGGAGTTCTTGACGATGCTGCCCGACTGCTTGAGCTGGGCGGCCGACGTGTCGTTGTAGTACGGGTTCACGACGTTGTCGAAGTAGCTGTTCTCCAGAACCATCTTCGTGGCACCCCGGGACAGGTTGCCGTACGAGGTGATGTTCTGCATGTAGTTGTTGTAGAGGTGCGCGTACGCGACGTTGTCGGTGCTCGGGTTCCGCTGCACGGTGTTCCTGATCCAGTTGTGGTGGATCGTCATCCGCGACGTCACGTTGTCGGTCCAGCCGATGCCGAACGCCTTGTTGCCGGTGTCCAGGATGTTCCAGGACACGGTCAGGTAGGTGGTGTCCTTACGGCTGTCGATCATGCCGTCGTTCATCCGGGTGATCTTGTTGTGGTCGATCCAGATGTGGTCCGCGGTGTCCATCTGGATGCCGTCGTAGTCGTAGGTCTTGTCGTCCGGGTCGTCCTCGGTCATCTGGGTGTCCCGGATGGTGAGGTTCCGGATGATGACGTTCCTGACCCCGGAGCCGAGGAAGAAGCCGCCGCCGACGATCTCGCCGGTGGCGCCCGCGCCCACGATCGTCTTGTTCGACTGCACCTTGAGCTCGGTGCCCTTCGGGGTGATCGTGATGGCGCCGGCCACCTTGATCACGTACGGCTCGGTCGCGGTGACGTACCTGGTCAGGTCGGCGAGCGTCGTGACGGTGACCGTGGTCCCGGCCGCGCCGCCGGTGGTGCCGCCGCCGGTGGAGGCGAAACCGTCCGGGGTGGACGCCCAGGTGCGGCCGGTGGTTCCCCCGGAGACCAGGTTGAACGCGAACTGCTTGTTCGAGTTCGCGGTGCAGGTCTCCTGGATGATCGACGCACCCGAGGCGGTCGACGCGCCCTGGTCGGAGACGCACAGCCCGTTGCCCACGTTGACGATCTGGTAGGTGTCGGTGCCGGACGCCACCAGCTTCCACTGCTGGTTGGTCTGCGACGAGGCGCAACCCCACTGCTGCAACCGCTGACCCGAGGTGGTCGAGGCCGCCGGCACGTCGACGCACCTACCGCTGTCGACGTTCTGGATCAGAAAGTTGCTGCCCGCGGCGACCAGCTTGAACTGCTGCCAGGCGGCGCCGGCGGTGCAACCCCACTGCTGGAGCAGCGCACCGTTGTCCTTCGACGCGGACGGCACATCGACGCACATGCCGCTCTTCTTCACGACCAGCTGGTAGGTGTTGCCGGCGGCCGGAGCGGCCGCCGCGCTCGACGGCATCATCGACCAGCCGATGAACCCGGTGGGCACGACCAGTGCGGCCGCGACGCCGAAAAGTGCCCGTTTACCGGACTTTCTCTCTGCCACTGCGGTCCTTCCTAACGTGCGGGGATGACGGCCGATCGGGGAGGTCGGCCGGTGTTCCTGTGCACGTAGATGCCGCGTCCGCAGGGCGACAACAAAAAATCGGGATCTTTTCCGGGGTACGGGAGACGCGCGCCGAAACGGGCCCGGCTCCCCCGGTCGCTCCGGATGGGCCGGAGAACCGTGGGAGCCGGTCGTTCGCGGGTCAGCGCCTGCGGTCGAGGACCGCCTGCTGGGCCGCCGCGTACTGCTCCCGGATCAACGGGACACTGTCGTCCTCGTACACCGCCGGGGTTGCCGCCGACCACGCGGGCGGAACGTCCCCGCCCAGGGCGACCCACGCGGCCTGGCGGGCCGCACCGTCGGCGACGTACTCACCGGGCGGCGGCACGACGACCGGCCGGCCGAAGAGCGCGGGCGCGATGCGGCGGACCGCCTCGCTGCGCGCCCCGCCGCCGACCAGGACGATCCGGTCGGCCACGGCGCCGGTCGCGACCAGCGCGTCCAGACCGTCGGCGAGCGCGCAGAGCATGCCCTCGACGGCGGCCCGGGCCAGGTGCGCCGGGGTCGACGTCCGGAGGGTGAGCCCGTGGATCGCGCCGGTGGCGTCCGGCCGGTTCGGGGTCCGCTCGCCCTCCAGGTACGGCACCAGGACCAGTCCGTCCGCGCCCGCCGGAGCGGACAGCGCGAGCCGGGACAGCTCGTCGTGGTCCACCCCGAGCAGCTTGGCCGCGGCGTCCAGGACCCGGGCCGCGTTGAGGGTGACCACGATCGGCAGGAACCGGCCGGTGGTGTCGGCGAACCCGGCCACCGTTCCGGTCGGGTCGTTCGGCGCCACCTCGGACGAGGCGAAGACCGTGCCGGACGTGCCGATCGAGACGATCACGTCACCGGGCAGCGCGCCGGTGCCGAGTGCGGCCGCCGCGTTGTCCCCGGCGCCCGGGCCCAGCGGAGCGCCGTTGGGCAGGTGACCGGCGATCCCGGTCGGGCCGAGCACCTCCGGAAGTTCCAATGATCGACCGAAACCGAGTTCCAGCAGGTCGTGCCGGTACTCGTTGGTCCTGGCCGACCAGTAGAGGGTGCCGCTGGCGTCACTGCGGTCGGTGCGGAGACCCGCCTTTCCACCGAGTTTCCAGGTCAGCCAGTCGTGTGGCAGGCAGACCGTGGACACCCGCGCCGCGTTCTCCGGCTCGTTGCGGGCCAGCCAGCGCAGCTTGGTGAGGGTGAAGCTGGCGACCGGCACGATGCCGACCGCGTCCGCCCACTTGTCGCCGCCGCCGAGCTCGTCGATCAGGTCGGCGGCCGCGCCGGCGCTGCGGGTGTCGTTCCACAGCAGCGCCGGCCGGACCACCTCGCCGTCGGAGTCCAGCACGACCATGCCGTGCTGCTGCCCGGCGACCGAGGCGGCGGCCACGTCGTCCAGGCCGCCGGCCTCCTCGATCGCCTGCTGGAGCGCGGCCCACCAGGCGTCCGGGTGCACCTCGGTGCCGTCCGGGTGCCCCGCCCGGCCCTGCCGGACCAGCTCACCGGTCTCGGCGTCGCGGATCACCACCTTGCAGGACTGGGTGGAGCTGTCGATCCCGGCCACGAGCGCCATGGTTAGCGGGCCCCGATGAGGTGCTCGATGGCGAGCTGGTTCAGCTTGACGAAGCCGTAGCCCTGGGCGCCGGCGGCGTCGGCGTCGAAGTCCTCGAACGCGCTGCGGTCGGCCAGCAGGTCGGCGTAGCCCTCGCCCGGGTTCAGGGTCGGCGTGCTCAGCTCGGCCACCTTGGACGCGGCCAGCGCGGCCTGCACCTCGGGGTCCGCGCGGAACGCCTTGGCCCGCTCCTTGAGCAGCAGGTACATCCGGATGTTGGCCTTGGCCGACTCCCAGACGCCGTCGAAGTCCTCGGTGCGCGAGGGCTTGTAGTCGAAGTGGCGCGGGCCCTCGTAGGCCGGGCCGCCGTCCGGGCCGTTCTCCAGCAGGTCGACCAGGGAGAACGCGCTGAGCAGGTCACCGTGGCCGAAGACCAGGTCCTGGTCGTACTTGGGGCCGTGCTGCCCGTTCAGGTCGATGTGGAACAGCTTCTTGTGCCACAGCGCCTGGGCGATGCCCTGGGTGAAGTTCAGCCCGGCCATCTGCTCGTGGCCGACCTCCGGGTTGATGCCGAACAGCTCGGGGCGCTCCAGCTCCTGCGTGAACGCGATGGCGTGGCCGGCGGTCGGGAGCAGGATGTCGCCACGGGGCTCGTTCGGCTTCGGCTCGATGGCGAAGCGGAAGCCGTAGCCACGGTCCTCCGAGTACTGCGCCAGCAGGTTGAGGGCCTCCCGGTAGCGGTCGAGCGCGGCCTTCACGTCCTTGGCCGAGTCGTACTCCGCACCCTCGCGGCCGCCCCACAGCACCAGGGTCCTGGCGCCCAGTTCCGCGCCGAGGTCCATCTGCCGCAGCACCTTGCGGACCGCGTACCGCCGGACGTTGCGGTCGTTGCTGGTGAAACCGCCGTCCTTGAACACCGGGTGGGTGAACAGGTTCGTGGTGATCATGGGGACGATCAGGCCGGTCTCGTCGAGCGCCTTCTTGAAGCCCGCGACGATGCCGTCCCGGGTCTGCGCGTCGGCGCCGAACGGCACCAGGTCGTCGTCGTGGAACGTGATGCCGTAGGCGCCGATCTCGGCGAGCTTGTGGACCGCCTCGACCGGGTCGAGCGCGGGCCGGGTCGCGTCGCCGAACGGGTCGCGGGCCTGCCAGCCGACGGTCCAGAGACCGAAGGAGAACTTGTCTTCGCGTGTGGCCTGTACGGACACGGGTTACCTCCCCGAAATTGTTTAGTGGTTGAATTATTTGGCCGGGGTATGGCACTGTCAAGGGCGTGTTGAGCCCTTCCACGGCACCGGTTCGCCAGGCAAGCGTGCGGGCCCATAATCTCGCACTGGTGCTGCAAACAGTCGCGAACAGCACAAATCAGCCATCTCGCGCGGCGGTGTCCACGGCCACCGGGCTCACCCGCGCGACCGTTTCCGCCCTCGTCGACGACCTGGTGGCGGGCGGCCTGCTGGTCGAGGTGGACCCACCGCCCCGCACCGGCGCGGGCCGTCCCGCGGTCGGGCTCACCCTCACCTCCACCGGCCCCGCCGGGCTCGGGCTCGAGATCAACGTCGACTACCTGGCCGCCTGCGTGGTGGACCTGACCGGCGCGGTGCGGCAGCGCTTCGTCGAGCACGCCGACCAGCGCCCCGCCGACCCGGCACAGGCCCTGGCAGCGCTCGGCGCACTGGCCGCCCGGGCCCGGCTCGCCGCCGAGGCGGACGGGCTGACCGTCGCCGGGGCGGCGCTGGCCGTGCCAGGCCTGGTGGCCGGCGGCGGGCTGGTCCGGGTGGCACCCAACCTCGGCTGGCAGGACATCGACGCGGTCGCCGAGCTGCACCGCGTACCGGAACTGGCCGACCTGCCCGTCACCGTGGACAACGAGGCCAACCTGGCCGCCCTCGGCGAACTGCGGGTGACCGGCGCCACCGGCCCCTCCGGCGACACCGGCGCCGGCCGGCCCCGGCAGGTCGAGAAGGCCTCGTTCCTGTACGTCTCGGGCGAGATCGGCATCGGCGCCGGGCTGGTCCTCGACGGCGAGCTCTACCGGGGCGTGCGCGGCTGGAGCGGCGAGATCGGGCACGTCACCGTCTACCCCGACGGGCGGCCGTGCCGCTGCGGCTCACGGGGCTGCCTGGAGCAGTACGCCGGCCAGGAGGCCCTGGAATCCGGGGAGCCACTCGCCGCGGCGGCGCTCGGGATCGCCCTGTCCGCGGTGGTCAACCTGCTCGACGTACCGGTGATCGTGCTCGGTGGGGCGTACGCCCCGATTTTCGAAGGGCTGCGGGAGGGCATCGAGGCCGAGCTGCGGCAGCGGGTCCTCACCTCGGGTCTCGCGGCGGTCGCGCTGCGCCCGGCGGCGCTCGGCGCGGACGCGGCCATGCGCGGCGCGGCGGACGCGATCATCCGGGCGGTCCGGGAGGATCCCGCGGCCTGGCTCCGTCGCTCTTCCCAGCGGTACGCGTAGAGCCGCGCCCACCGCACAGCGGCGGCCCCGGAACGGAAACGGCCGCCGCCCCGAGGGACGACGGCCGTTTCGGCGTTCGCGTCGGATCAGCTGACGCCGGTCCGGCTGCCGATCGCCTGGGCGAAGATGCCGGTGATCTTGGTGGGGTCCTCGGCCGGGAACACGCCGCTGCCCTTCACCACGTTGCTGATCTCCTTGAGCTCGTCCAGGTTGACGTCCGGGCCGACGGCGATGAGCACCAGCCGGATCGGCGTCTTCGGGTCCTGGGCCTTCTTGAGAGCGGCCAGGAGCTGCGGCCGGGTCATGCCGTCGGCGTTCTGGTTCTCACCGTCGGTGAAGAGGATGACCGAGTTCGCCTTGTTCTGGGCGTAGTTCGCCTTCACATGGTTGTAGGCGTCCAGGATCGTGTCGTAGAGACCGGTGCCGCCGTTCGTCGGGTCCAGTCGGCCGATCGAGTTCTGCACCTCCTCACGGGAGGTGGCCAGCGACTTGATCGGGACCAGCTGCTCCCACGGCTGCTTGCCCTTCAGCCGGGTGGAGAAGCGCCACACACCGACCGACCACTTGTTGCTGAACAGCGACAGACCAACGCTCGCCGCGGCCTGGGTGACCTGGGCACGGGACTTGCCACCGGCGGTCGGCACCGGGTCGCCCATCGAGCCGGAGACGTCGAAGACGGTGAGGGCCTGGCCGGGCTTGGTGAGGGCGATCCAGCTACCCACCACCTGGCTCAGCTCGGCACCGGTGACGCCACCCGCGGCAGCGCCGCCGTCCGCGGACTTGGTGGCCGAGGCGGTGACCGCCGGCGAGGCCTGCGGTGCGCCCATCGGGGCGTTGAAGGCCGCGCCGTAGGTGCCGTCCGGAGCCCGCAGACCGACCGCGGCCAGCGCGTCCTTGGCGCCGCTCTCGGCGAGCTGCTTGAGCAGGCCGTCGGCGGCCGCCGACTTCTGCTGGTCCACCACCTGCGGCATGATCGTGTACGGGTAGTCCAGCGGCGCCGGGGACGGCTCCAGGTAGATGGCGCTGAGCTGCACGGCCGGCCGCTGCGCGTTGTAGGCGACCACGTCCTCCTCGGAGAGCGGCGCGATGGCCACCGAGTCGGGGTTGGTGAGGTCGGCCGCCGACTTCGGGAACTTCGCCAACAGCTCCTCACGCAGCTTGAACTTGTTCTGCGACACGGCGGTCAGCGCGCGAGTCTTGGCCTGGAGGGCGGCGGTCGACGCGGTGCCGGTCGCCTGGTTCATGGCCACCAGGCTGGTCAGACCGGAGGCGTCCACAGTGGGGTCCATGATGCCCACCGAGAGCGGCTCGGCGGCGCTGAAGTTGCCGACCAGCTCGGCCCAGCCGATCTTCTTGTCCGGCCAGCCCATCTGCGTGGCGATCGGCTCGGGCGCGGCGAGCACGAGTGGGCTCTGCGCGACCGAGGTGACCTTGCTCGGCAGGAAGCCGGCGGCCTCCTGCTGCAGGCGCATAAGCCATGCCGACGAGTCCGGGATCCACACGTCGGGCACCTGGATCGCATCTGGTGCGGTGTCCAGACCCACGAGGGTTACCTGGTGGTCGCGGGATACGGCGCCGGCAATGGTCGACGAGACCTCCTCGGCGACGGTCACCTGAATACAGGTCCCGTCAACCTCGGCGCCCGCGGCGCTCCACTGCTTGGCGACCTGGTCGACGGCAGGGGCGATCTCAGGAGAAGCGGTGACGGTGAGGTTCACTGCTCCGGAGCACTCGGAGTCGGCTACCTGCTGGTAACCGATCCACGTCCCCGCAATTACGACGACTATCGCCATCGCACCTCCGACGACGCCCGCTCCCTTGGAGTTGAAGTTTCTACGATGGCGGCCAGACACGCGCTCCATAGTGCGCATGTCCGAAGCTGAATGCCATATACGTTCGGACGAAAATTACTCGGATTGGCGCTTCCTGATCTAGAAAACACGGAGCGTGTTGGCGCCGTTCCGATCGGTATCGAGATTGACCTGCGGCGTGCCGGGTTTGTCCCACGGAATCACCGACACGCCGCAATGCCTGATCTAACCTATGACCTGATCACTACCGGATTCCAGCGATGCAGGCAGGTTGGCGTCGGTTCGCCGGTCGGTTCACCTTGGATTCCGGGAATTCCGGTGTCCGGGTCGATGCGGAAAACGGTCACACTGTGTGAACGCTGATTGGTTACATAGAGGTGATCTCCAAGCAGGACCATGTGCCTCGGCCACACCCCTCCGGTGGGCACCTCGGCGACCAGCGTGGCCTGCTCGCCGTCCCAGGAGAAGACCGAGACGGTGTCCGGCCCCCGGTTCGCCACATAGACGAACCTGCCGTCCCGGCCCATCGTGATCTCCGACGGGTAGACCGCGCCGGACGACGTACTCGACGGCGTCTCGCCCCACGATTCGAGCGTGGGGCCACCCGCCGGGCGGTACCAGGCAAGGTTCCCGGTCAGCTCGCCGACCACCAGCAGGGCGCCGTCGGCCGAGTGGAGCATGTGCCGCGGGCCGGTGCCCGGCTTCGCCTCCACGGCGGGCTCCGGAAGGCTCAGCCGGCCCGAGTTGGGGTCCAGCCGGGAACGCCACACCCGGTCCGAGCCCAGGTCGGAGATCAGCACGCCGGGGCCGTTGCTCTCCGGAACCACCTGGTGGGCGTGCGGTCCGGCCTGACGCTCCGCGTCCGGCCCGCCGCCGGTCAGCGTGAGCAGATCGCTGCGCTCTCCGGGGGCGCCTTCGGCGTCGAGAGGGTGTACGGACACCGAGCCGCTCGAGTAGTTCGCCACCACGAGGTGCCTGCCGTCCGCCGTGACGGCCAGGTGGCAAGGGTCCGAGCCGCCGGTCGGGCGGACCGCCAGCGGGATCAGCGAGCAGTCCGGGGCCACCGTGAAGGCCGAGACGCTGCCCTGGTCCAGCTCGTTCACGGCGTACAGGACCGGGAGTGTGGGGTGCTGTGCCAGAAAGGAGGGTGACGGGGTGCGCGCGGCCAGCCCGAGCCGGATCAGATCCCCGGTCGCCGGGTCACGCCGCAGCAGCGTGATGCCGTCACCCTCACCTCCCTTGTCACCGGTGTAGCACCCGACGAAGACGTATTCATCGCTGGAACCCATGCCCCGATCCCACCACAGAACCGGGTCTTCGCACGGCAGCACACCGCCGGCGGCGGCGCGGACCCCCGTTGTCGCCCGCGCTGCCGACGGCGGTGTTCCGCGGGTCAGCCCTTCAGCATCTCGTAGACGTCGGCCGGAGCGGCCACCCCGTCGGTCGGGGCGGTCACCGGGGCGACGGTGCCGTACTGGTCGTAGACGACCTCATAGGTGGCGGCCTTGGCCTTGCCGGCCGCCGGGATCTTGACGAGCGCCCTGGTGATCCGGCCCTCGGCGTCCAAGGTCAGCTCCAGCGGCACGGTCTTGGCCTGCTCGCCCAGCGCGGCCAGGGTGTCGGCGTCGACGATCTCGGCCTCGGTGGACCCGGTCAGGTCGGTGGTGCCGGCGTAGACGCCCTTGCCGGTCTCCTTGAGGTCCGCGGCGGCCCGCAGCAGGTCGCTGACGTAGCCGGGGTCGGACTCACCCTGGTAGGTGAAGTCCTCGCCGGAGTCCGCGGCGAGCTTCTTCTGGTCCAGCTTCATCCACTTCTTCGGCAGCTTCGGCAGACCGGAGTCCGCTCCCGCGTTCTTGAAGGCGATCTTGGTCCAGGCTTCGTCGCCGACGATCAGGAACTTCATGCTCAGGGTGATGTCGCTGTCCGGGATCTTCTCCTGGGCCTCGGTGGTGAGGGCCTTGTGCGGGCCGTCGACCACACCGGAGAGCGGCTGCTGGCCGCCCTTGATGGTGTAGCGGAACACCGGGGACTCGGTGGTCGGCACACCCTCGGCCAGAGTGGTGGCCGCGGAGACCTGCGCGACCGTCTCCTCGACGGCCTCGCCCACGCCGCAGCCGGTCAGCGTCACGCCGACGATCAACAGGGTGCTCGCTGTCCTGGTGAGAACGTTCATCGCTTCGTCTTTCTCCGAACGTGCGGGGTTGATGGGACGAAGCCTCCGGAAGACGGCTGCCGATGTGCTGCGGCTATGCTGCTGCCGGCTGCGGTTTTGCTGCCATGGGGGAAAACTGCTGCTCAACAGGGGGGTGCTGGGGTGACGATGCACCCGGCGACCGACCCGCTGCGGTTCGAGATCCTGGGTGCCGTTCGCGCGATCCGGGACGGCGCGCCGCTCGATCTGGGGCCGGCGAAGCAGCGCGCGGTCCTGGCCGTCCTGCTGCTCAGCCCAGGCAGGCCGGTGCCGGTCCACCGCATCGTGGACGCGGTCTGGGGTGACGTCCCCCCGGAGAACGGCACCAACGTGGTGCAGAAGTACGTGGCCGGCCTGCGCCGGGTGCTCGATCCGGACCGCTCACCGCGTACCCCCGGCGAGCTGATCGCACTGACCGACGGTGGGTACGTGTTGCACGCCGGCGCCCTGGACACCGAGGACTTCCGGACCGGACTGGCCCGGGCCGACGCGGAGCGGCGTGGCGGCGACCTCGAGGAGGCCGCCCGCCGGGCCCGGATCGCGCTCGACCTGTGGCGTGGCGAGGCGCTCAGCGGCCTCACCGGGGGTGTCTTCGAGGCGGCCCGGCTCCGGCTGAGCGAGGAGCGGGCCAGCGCCTGGGAGCTGTGGGCCGAGATCGAACTGTCCCGGGGCGGGTTCGCCGGCCTGGTCTCCGAACTGTCCCGTCTGGTGCAGGAGTTCCCGCTGCGCGAGGGCCTGCGGGCACAGCTGATGATCGCGCTGTACCGCAGCGGGCGGCAGGCCGAGGCGCTGGCCGCGTTCCGGGACGCCCGGGAGTACTTTCTGGACGAGCTGGGCGCCGAACCCGGCGAGCGGCTCCAGGAGACGCACCGGCGGATCCTGCGCAACGAGCCGTTCTACGCCGAACCGGTCGACCCGTGGGCCGACCGCGCCGAGCCGACGCCACCGCCGTCGTCCCCGGCGCCACCACCACCCCCGCCGCCGCCGGCCGCCGATCCGGTGTCGGTGCAGCCGTGGTCACCGGCGCCGTACGCGCCCGCGATCCCGCACCAGCCGCCGGCCCCCGCGTGGCCGCCGCCGGCCGTGATGCCGGGACACCTGATGTCCCCGCGCCGGACCGGCATCCCGGTGGTCGAGGCCGTGGTGGCCGGGGTCCTGCCGGTGGTCACGTGCTCGATGGCCAGCTGGGCCTACTTCGTCTACGCGGCGTTCCAGCGGCGCACCCTGCGGGACGTGCTCACGGCGGTGTTCTACGTGACCGCGTACCTCACGGCGATCTTCTTCCTGGCGATCGACCCGAGCGACCTGGAGAGCGAGACCACCAGCGCGGCCGAGGACGTCGGGTTCACGCTGATGTTCCTGATCATCCCGGTCGCCGCGGTGCACGGCGCGATCCTCGCCTGCCATCCCGGCGACAACCGGGGCGCCCGCACCCGGCGGCAACTGGCCCGGCAGTTCGCGGCGATCCACCCGGACGGCGCCCGGCAGGCCGGGATCGGGCGGCCCGATCTGCTGCGTTCCTTCGACGACGGTGGACTGGTCGACCTGAACCACGTGCCACCGCAGGAGATCGCCCGGTTGCGCGGCGTCAGCCCGATCGAGGCGCACCGGATCGCCCTCGACCGGTACGAGCACGGGCCCTACCAGAGCCCGGAGGACCTGGCCCGGCGAGGCCTGCTGACCGACCGGACACTGCGCCGGATCCAGCCGTGGCTGATCTGCGTCCCGCCCGGGCAGGTCGCCCCGCCCTCCGCGATCCGCTAACGGCGGGCCGTGGCCGTCAGCTGACGGCGGGCCACGTACTCCACCAGCTCGATCAGCACGTTGCGGGCGGCCACCTGGTCGCGGGCGTCGAAGAGGACCACCGGGACACCCGGGTCCAGGTCGAGGGCCCGGGCCACCGCCTCCGGGGCGAACCGGTGCTGCTCGTCGAAGCAGTTCACCGCCACCACGAACGGGGTGCCCCGCTGCTCGAAGTAGTCGATCGACGGGAAGCAGTCGGCCAGCCGCCGGGTGTCGGCCAGCACCACCGCGCCGAGCGCACCCTGGGACAGCTCGTCCCACAGGAACCAGAACCGGTCCTGGCCGGGCGTGCCGAACAGGTAGAGCTGGAGGTCCTCGGTGATGGTGATCCGACCGAAGTCCATGGTGACCGTGGTGGTGGTCTTACCCTCCACACCGGAGATGTCGTCGGCCCCCTCCACCCCGGTGAGGACCTCCTCGGTCTGCAACGGGCGGATCTCACTGACCGACCCGACCATGGTGGTCTTGCCCGCGCCGAACCCACCGGCGATGAGGATCTTGAGAGCGACGGGGATGCGCGAAGAACCGTTACGGTCAGAGCGCACGGAGTCCATTGACAACCGCCTTGAGTACGTCGACGTCGTGCGGCTGCGACGCAGCCGGGGGTTCGTACAGCGAGATGAGACCCGCTGAGCGTAGATCACCGAGTAACACCCGGATCACACCGAGTGCCAGATCCAGTTGAGAGGCCAGCTCGACCACGGAGATCGGCTCCCAGGCCGCGGCCACGATGGCATGGTGCTCCGGCTGCAGGTGCTGACCGGGCGGCATGTCGGGCACGGTCGCCACGACGAACGCCACCAGGTCGAAGTCACAGTCAACCGGAGCGACGCGTCCCTGGGTCATCGCATAGGGACGCACCACCGGGCCCGCGTCGTTGTCCAGCCAGTCGTGAGTCACACGCGGCTGCTCAGAGGACGTCGGACGGCGTCAGCACCGACCGCTCAGGGGCGGCCATGGTCTGGCCCACCCGGGTGACCAGCATGGCCATCTCGTAGGCGATCAGGCCCAGGTCGGCGTCGGCGGAGGCCAGCACGGCCAGGCAGGCGCCCTGCCCCGCGGCCGTGACGAAGAGGAAGGCCTCCTCCATCTCCACCACCGTCTGCCGGACCTGACCGGCCCGGAAATGCCGGCTCGCCCCCTTGGCCAGGCTCTGGAAGCCGGCCGCCATGGCCGACAGGTGCTCCGCGTCCTCCCGGCTCATCGCCGCGGAGGCTCCCATCATCAGCCCGTCGGCCGAGAGCACCACCGCCTGCTGCGCGGTTGGCACCCGCTCGACCAGGTCGTCGAGGAGCCAGGTGAGATTCGCGCTCTGCTTCGTCTGTGCCACTTATGCGTCCTTCTCCAGCAAGAGGTTCTCCCCGGGACCTTCGGCGTGGTCGCCGCTCACGCCGACCTCCGGCCCGGATGGTGCGTTCTCGTTCTCCCCGGCCGTCGGGAGGGCCGGGAGACTGACGGTAGCCGCATCGTCGGGCGTCACATCGCTGGGAGCCTCGGCGTGTCCGGCGGCCGATTCGGCGCGGGCCGCGTCGACGCGGCCGCGGGTGGTACCGAGCTGTAGTGCGCTCATCAGCGTACGAGCCTGCTCGGCGCTGCGAGCCGGTGCGGTGGCCGGCGGCTCCTCAGCCGGCGGCGCCTGGCGCAACTGCGGTGCCAGGCTCGCCTGACGGACCCGGCGGGGCAGCCCGTCGTCGCCGGTCGCGCCGCCGGACAGGTCCGGCAGGGGTACGGTCGCCTCGACGTCCTCAGTCGACGGAGCGTCGGGATCCGGCGCCTCGAAAGCCGGCGCCTCGAGATCGGACACTCCGAGATCAGGGACGTCCGAGGCGGGCGGCGCGTCGAGAGCCGGCGGCCCCGAGTTGCGGGGCACCGCCCGGGGCGCGGCCGGCAGTCCGGCGGCCAGCTCGTCCAGTACCGACAGGTCGATCGTCTGGTCCGCGACGTCGGTGGGCGGGGCGGCCGGCGGTGGGGTGGTCTGCTTCCGGGTGCGCCTGCGCTGCACCAGGCCCTCGGCGCTCAACTCCGCCGCGACCGTGCTCGCTGCCGGCCCGGTGAGCTCGGCGGCCGCCCGGTGGTGCCCGTTCACGGTGACGCCGTCGCGCGCCGGCTTCTCGTCCCCGACGGCGGCCCGGCGACCGGAGGTGGTGATCTGCTTCAGCTCGCCGCTGTCCTGCCACTGGAGTGCCGCGAGCGACCGGGACGGGTCCTCGGTGCCGGTGCCGACCAGCGGGCCGGGGGTGGAGCCGTTGGACGGGCGCCCACCGCCCGGTCCGCCGGTCACCAGGTCGCCGGGGATCAGCGCCACGGCGGTCACCCCGCCGTACGCCGACGCGCGCAGCGACACCCGGATACCGTGCCGGTTCGCGAGCTGGGCCACCACGAACAGGCCGAGCCGGGCGCTGTCCGCCGGGTCGAAGTCCGGTGGCTCGGCGAGGCGGCGGTTGGTCTGTTCCAGCGCCTCGGGCGACATGCCCAGGCCGCGGTCCTCGATCTCGACGGCGTACCCGTTCGGCAGCAACTGGCCGATGACCTGGACCCGGGTGTGCGGCGGCGAGTAGGAGGCGGCGTTCTCGATCAACTCGGCGAGCAGGTGGATCACGTCCCCGACCGCGCGGCCGAACAGAGCGGCCGTCGGGATCGAGCGGATGTCGACCCGCTTGTAGTCCTCCACCTCACTGATCGCGCCACGGACCACGTCGACCACCGGGACCGGGTTGCGCCAGCCCCGGCCGGGCGCCGCGCCGGCCAGGATGACCAGGTCCTCGGCGTGCCGCCGCATCCGGGTGGCCAGGTGGTCGACCCGGTAGAGGTCCTCCAGCTCCTGCGGATCGGTCTCCCGGCGCTCCATCCGGTCGAGCAGCGAGAGCTGACGGTGCAGCAGCGTCTGCGAACGCCGGGCGATGTTGAGGAACACCTCGTTGATGCCGCGCCGGACGTTCGCCTCCTCGACCGCGGACTGCACGGCCGTACGCTGAACGTCGTTGAACGCGTGGCCCAGCTGGCCGATCTCGTCGAGCCCGTACTCCAGCGGGGGTGTCTCCACCCCGACGTCGACGATCTCGCCGCGCTGCAGCCGCCGGACCACCGAGGGCAGGCGTTCCGAGGCCAGTTCCAGCGCGTCCCGGCGGAGCCGGATCAGGCGGCCCACGATCGAGCGGCCGAGACGGACCGAGACGTAGATCGACGCGCCCAGCGCGACCAGGCCGAGCAGGGCGCCGACCGCCAGTTTGCCGATGATGTCGATGGCGTACGGCGTGGCGTCCTCGGCCACGTCGTCGACCACCCGCATGGTGAAGTCGCGCATCTCCTGGGACACGAAGTCGTACTCGGCCTGCCAGGTCACGCCGTTCACCGGGGGCGGACCGCCGGCGTAACGCTCGGCGAGCAGCGCGTTGGTCAGCTCGTCGATCTTGACGAAGCTGGGGTGGGTGATCAGCCGGGAGTAGTCGCCCTTGGCCCGCTCGGGCATGTCCGCGACACCGGCGTTGATCAGGTAGCGGGAGGTCCCGACGTACAGGATCAGGGTTTCCCGGGTCTTGGCGTCGATCCGCCCCTCGGCGTTGGCGCCGGCCAGCAGGGCGTCGATCCGGCTCATGTACTCCAGGCCGCGGAAGGCGCTGATCAGGCCACGGACCTCGCGGTCGACACGATCGTGGAAGAAGACGGCCGCCGACCGGGAGACCTCGAACGCGGCCTCGATGATCCGGTCGAAGTCCTGCGCGGTGTAGAAGTAGCTGGTCTTCCGGTCGTCGACCTCCCGGCGGATCTGGCCGAGCTTGTCCAGCTCGACGAGCAGGGCGTCGACGCGGGTGGTGACGTCCTCGCTGGCGTCCGCCTTCCGGGCGGCGGTCCGCACCTCGCCGACCAGCCGGTCGGTCATCACCCGCTCCTGGGCCAGTTCGGTCCTCGACGGACGGGTGGTGGCCTGGTAGATGGCGGAGTAGTGGCGTTCGCGCTGCAACTGGCCGATCAGCCGCATCCCCGGGTCGCCGAGCGTGAGAACCGACTCGCGGGCGTCGAGCAGATGGTTGGCGGGTCCCGCGGTCACCGAGGTCGCGAAGATCCAGAGGGCCAGCACCGCGGACAGCGGCACCGCGACCATCGCGATGATCTTCGAACGGATCGACCAGTTACGGCTTCTCATCAGGCTCCGCCCGAGGGGTTCGGCAGGCAACGACCAGCGCGCCGCCCCGTGGTACCGGCCGGTCGGAGGGGGAACGACCGGCACACCCGTGGGCACGCTTGCGGAAGAATACGTAATGACGTCCGTCTCAGCTAGTTCCAGAAACCGCTCCAGCGGCCGTCTTCCTCCTGTTTGTCCAGGCAGAACGCCTCACGATCTTTTTCGCTAGATCGTCGGTCTTATGACAGTGGCGGCCCGGTGCGGGCTCGGACATCCCCTATTCGGCGCGGTGGGGATTGGCGCCTGGTATCGGGTGGGAATACAGGCGGTGGAAGAAGGAGGGACCTGATGTCCACCACCGCCACCATCGTCCTGATAGTCGTCGTCCTCCTGGTGCTGGCCGCGGTCGTGGCCGGTGTCCAGGCCGCGCGCCGCCGCCGCTTGCGGCAGACCTTCGGCCCGGAGTACGACCGTGTCGTCGCCGACACCGGCAGCCGCTCCGAGGCCGAGAAGGAGCTGCTCGAGCGCACCAGGCGGCACGCGAAGCTGGAGATCGAGCCGCTCTCCGCCGAGTCCCGGACCCGGTACTCCGCGGCCTGGGAAGAGGTCCAGATCCGTTTCGTGGACAGCCCGAAGGAGGCGGTGGCAACCGCCGACGAGCTGGTCACCCGCCTGATAGCCGAGCGCGGCTACCCGACCGGCGACTACGACGAGCGGCTCGCCGACCTGTCCGTGAAGCACGCCGCCACCCTGGAGCACTACCGCTCCGCCCACGAGATCAGCGTCCGCAGCCGGGACGGCCGGGCCGCGACCGAGGATCTGCGCCAGGCGCTCGTCCACTACCGCGCCCTCTTCGCCGATCTGCTCGGCGAGGAACCGGTCGCGCACACCACCCCGGCGTCCCGGCCGGCCGCCGAGGCCGCGCCCCGCACCGGAACCGCCCCCGAAACCGACGCCACCAGCCGCTGAGGAGCTCCGACGATGCGCTTCTTCTCGAACGAGGCCAACGAGACCGACGAGACCGACCAGACCGACAAGACCGACAAGACCGGCCAGGACCACCAGACCGACCAGGCCGTCAGGGAACACGACGGCGCCAACGGGGCCGCCTCGCGGCCGGTCCCGCAGCAGCGGGCCGGATCCCCGTGGCATCCGGACCCCGAACCGGACCAGCAGCCCGTCGCGGTGGGCACCTCCGCCGTCGACGACGACCCGGAGCGCACCGCCGCCTTTGCGGACGGCGCCGCCAAGGCCGACGCCGAGGCCGGCGCCGCCGAGGCGAAGGCCGACGCTCACCAGGACGACGTGCGGAAGGACGACGCCGCGGTGGACCAGGCGTTCGAGGACCGGGGCACCTTCGACGACCCGCACCTGACCCGGGAGACCGACTCCACCGTGGACGAGCCGCGACCGGCCACGGAAACGTTGCTCACCGGCCCGGTGGCACTCTTCCCGGGCGGCGACGTCGAGTCGCTGCGCGAGCGGTGGCGCGACATCCAGCTGCGTTTCGTCGACGACCCGAAGGCGGCCACCGGCGAGGCGGCCGGACTGGTGGACGAGGCGGTCGACAAGCTGGCCAAGGCACTGCGCGACCACCGCGGCTCGCTGTCCACCGGCACCGGCGAGACCGAGGCGCTGCGTGTCGAGCTGCGTAGCTACCGGGACATCCTGGACCGGCTGCTGGGCCTCTGACCGCCGCACACGATGAGGGGGAGCCGCGAACGGCTCCCCCTCATCGTGCCGACGGATCGGCGCCGGTCTCCGACTCGGAGCACTCGGGCGACGGCGACGGCGACGACACCGGCGCGGTGCTGGGCGACGGCCCGGCCGGTGAGGCGGGTGAGGCCGGCGACGACGGCGAGGACGACGGGGAGGCCCGCGGCGGGGACGGCTGCACCGGTTCGAGCGTCGTGGGGCTCGCCGGGGCGGCCTGCTTCCGCTTCACGGGCGCCGTGGACGTGGGCGGGGCGTACGGCGTGAACGGGTAGGTGGACACCGGATCGGCGGCCGGATCACCCGCGCCGGCGCCGCCGAAGTCCATGTCGACCCCGGGGAACTGCTCGTTCACCGGGGCGGGCCGCTGGCTGGGCGCCAGGTTCACCGCACCGAGCTGCGCGCCGAGCCACAGGGCGGGACCCAGTCCGACCGACACGATCGCCCCGAAGAGTGCCAACGGACCTCGTTCCATGACGGCCCCTCCCCCGCGTCCGAGACGATCGTCGCGCCTCACTCCGGCACCTGCTACCCAATTCGGACGGCGGCGAAGCAAACAATCGCTGGAGTTATTGTGACCCAAAGTGACGTAACGGTTGCGGATTCGTCGGACAGGCGACTCGGGTCAGCGGGTTCCGGCCAGGAAGATGACGGCCTCGTCCCAGGCCGCCCAGCCTCCGGGCAGCTCATCGGCGTCGAGGGCGGGGCGCAGGGACAGGTTGCCGCCGTCCCGCAGGCCGAGGACCCACCCCTTTCGCCGTCCGGGTAGGACGGTCACCCCAGCCACGTCGGCGAACGGCACGAAACGGCGTGCCTCCTGATCGGAATCGGGCTCGACGGGCGGCTCGGCACCGGCCGGGACACCGTCGGCCGCGATCCGGGTCAGCCGGCGTTTCGCCTCGACGCCCCGGCCCCGCGGCAGCCCCGGCACCAGCAGCAGGCCCAGGTCGGTGATCAGCAGATCGGTACGCGTGCCGTCCGCGGACAGGTTGACCAGCCCGCCGAGTACCCGGGCGCGGGCCGAGGCGCGCTGGTCGGCCCGCGCCGCCAGGTCGAAGCCGTTCTCGGTCAGATAGGTCCGGACCGCCTCGGTGGTCTCCGGGTCGGCGGCCGCGGCGGCGAGTTCGGCGAGGTTCAGGTTGGCGCCGTCGACGGCGACCACCTCGGCCGCGCCGGTCCAGCTGTGCCGCCAGCGGGCAACGCCGCCGCGCAGTGCGGCCAGGGCCAGCATGAGCCCGAGCAGGTCGACGATCCGCGCGGTGATCTCCTCCGGTGACGTGTCCGGGAAGACCGCGCCGGCCGCGGCACGCAGCCGGCCGTCGGCGACCAGGGTGAGCAGATGCGCGGCGTCCGGAACGGCCGCGTCCGAGGCGCGCGAGATCGCCGCGAGGGCGGCTTCCGCTTCCCGCTCCATCTCGGTGGTACGGGCGAAGCTGAGGCATTCGTCCCAGCTGACCACGGTGCGCCCGCGCGGTGGGAAGGCCACCGCCTGGAGCGCCCGCCCGAGCGCGGGCAGATCGGGGACGAGCTCCTCGTCCGGTTCCGCGGGTTTCTCCTCGTCCGCGGCCTCCGAGGAGGGCGGCTCCCCGGACACGTCCTCCGAGGCGGACGGCTCCTCAGACGCGGAAGCGGGCGCGGCATCGGAAGCGGTATCGGAAGAGGGCGCGGACGCGGTATCGGAAGAGGCTGGGGAGGGCCGCGGGGTCAGGGCCGCCACCCGCTCGGCCAGCGGCGGATGGGTGTCCCACGGCCCGCTCGGCTCCGGCTCGGTGGCCCGCAGCATGCTCATCTCCACCGGCCGGGCGGCCAGCACCCGCAACAGCCCGCCGAACACGTCATCCGGCACGTAACCGGCCTGCCAGCCCGGCCCCACGTATTCGGCGTGGAACAGGCGCTGCATCCCGGCCAGCGCGGGCATGTCCCGCAGTGCGGCCACGGCGTCCGCCACCCCGGCGTGGTCGGCCGCGATCCGGTCGGCGGCCAGTTCCTGGGCGCGGCTGAACGGGGCGTCCATCCGGCGGTAGAACCCCGCGTACGCGCGGAGCACCGCCCCGGCCGGATTGCGCCGGGAGATCCGGGGCGCGGTCCGGCCGACCGCGACCCGGCCGCGGTAGGCGAGCGGCGCCCACCGGCCGAGTTTCGGCGAGCCGTGTGCCAGCTCGTGCGCGACCACCGCCCGGAGCCGGGCCGGCGGGAGCGCCTGGAGCAGCGGCAGGCCCAGGTAGAGGTCGCGGCGCCCGCCGATCAGGCCGAGCACCCGGGTGCGCTCGCCGAGGGCCGCGGTGGCGTCGGCGACCACGGTGACCCCGTCCGGCGGGCGGACCCCGGCGGCCGCGGCGGCGCCGTCGATCAGCTCCCACAGTTTCGGGGCCTGCCCGCGGGTGACCGCCACCCCGGCCGGGGTACGCCGGCGGGTGTGCAGGGCCCGCCAGGTCTCGTACCCGAGGGCGCCGACGGTGGCGATGCTCAGCGGCACCCCGGCCCGCAGCGCGACGGCGCCGGGCAGCACCGACAGGATCGTCCAGAGGAGCAGCAGAACGGCGGCGAGCTGGAGCCCGGCGACGACCGGGAACCCGGCCAGCGCGATGGCCGATCGCGCCGCCACCGGTGGTGCATTCCTACTCAAGCCGCACTCCTCCCACAGATCGGCCACCCAGCGTAGGGCCAAAACCGTACGTAACCGTTTCGTGTCCGGACTGCTGGTTATACGGAGCGGTATGGCTGACCTCGATCAGACACTGGCCGTCGCCCTGAAGGGGTACGCGTGGCTGCCGGATCTGCGCCGCCGGGCGGGTGGTGGCGCGGTGCGGACCCGGGTGCTGGGCCGGCCGGCCGTCGGCATCTGCGGCCCGTCCGCGGCGCAGTTCTTCTACGGCACCGGCAACCTGGAGCGGCACTCGGCGCTGCCGGATCTCGCGGTGCGGACCCTCTTCGGCGCAGGCGGGGTGCAGACCCTGGAGGGGAGGGCGCACCGGCGCCGGAAGGCGCTGTTCACGTCGCTGCTGATGGACGACGGCGTCGACCGGCTGGCCGAGCTGGCCGGGGAGGCATTCGACGCGGCCGCCGAGCGGTGGCGGGGCGGTCCACCGGTGCGGCTCTTCGACGAGTCGGCCCGGGTCCTCGCCTCCGCGGTGTCGCGCTGGGTGGGCGTACCCCTGAAGGAGCGTGAGGTGAACGCCCTGGCCAGGCATTGCGTCGCGATGGTCGACGGGTTCGCGACGGTCGGGCCGCGCACCGCGCGGGCGCTCGCGGCACGCCGCCGGGAGGAGAGGCGGTTTTCCAAGATCATTTCAACGGTACGGGCGAAGCCGCGCTCGGACACCGTCCTGTCCGCCGTGGCTCACCACACCGAGGACGGCGCCCGCCTGGATCCCCGGGTGGCCGCCGTCGAGCTGCTGAACATCATCCGCCCGGCGATCGCGGTGGCCTGGTACCTGGCGTTCGCGGCGCACGCCATGGACATGTGGCCGCGTCATCAGTCCCGGATCCGCTCCGGCAACGACGAGTACACCGAGGCGTTCGTGCACGAGGTGCGGCGGTTCTACCCGTTCGCCCCGTTCCTCGGCGGCCGAGCCGTCCGGGACGCCTTCTTCCAGGGCGAGCCGATCCCGACCGGGACGCTGGTGCTGCTCGACGTCTACGGGCAGAACCACGACCCGGAGCTGTGGCCGGAGCCGTACGCGTTCTCGCCGGCGCGGTTCCTGGGCCGGGAGACCGGCGACTTCGATTTCATCCCGCAGGGCGGCGGGGATCCCCGGACCGGGCACCGCTGCCCGGGCGAGCGGATCACCGTCGCGGTGCTCGGCACCCTGGTCCGGCGGCTCGCGGCGCTGGACCACTATCTGCCGCCACAGGACACCGCGATCGACCTGTCCCGGATCCCGGCGTTGCCCCGGGACCGGATCCAGATGGTCGTCCCGGAGTACGCGGCGATCCGCCCGGTCAGTGCCAGTCGATCTCGGGTGCTCGATGGAAGTTGATCCCGGCGGCGGTCCAGCGCGGCCCGAAGGCGGCCAGCCGCTCCCGGAACGACGCCCAGTCCCGGCCGCCGCGCGGTGACCACGCCACCTCGGCCACCGCGGGCAGCCGGGGGAAGGTCAGGTAGCGCACGTCGTCGACGCTGCGCAGGGTCTCCGACCAGAGCGGCGCCTCGACGCCGAGGATCGCCTCCTCGCCGACGCCGGGCAGCCGCTCCGCCGGGTCCCAGTCGTACGCCCGCTCGACCGTCAGATGCCCGGCCCAGTCCAGCCCGAGCGGGCTGCCGGCGTCGTACTTCATGTCGAGGTAGGTGCGGTCGGCCGGGGAGACGATGACGCGCCGGCCGGACGCCGCGGCCCGGGCCACCGCCTCGTCGGACTCCTCGATCCGCCAGAACTGCACGATCGCGTTCTCCGGCAGGTCGACGGCGGCGATCTCGTGCCAGCCGATGACGCTCTTGCCGTGGGCGGCCGGGATCGGCAGCACCCGCTCCAGGAAGGCGCGGTAGTCACCCGGCGGCGTGGCCATGCACTCGTCGCCGCCGATGTGCAGGTAGGGGCCGGGGGTCAGGTCGGCGACCGTCTTCAGGACGGCCTCGACGAAGGCGTACGTCTCCTCCTTGCCGGCCACCAGCGAGCTGTAGCCCACCTCGGCGTCGGTGCGCGGCGCGACCGGCTGCCCGTCGGCGGTGAGTTCGGGGTAGGCGACCTGCACCGCGTTCACGTGGCCGGGCATGTCGATCTCCGGCACCACGGTGACGAACCGGTCGGCGGCCCAGGCCACCAGGTCGGCGTACTCGGCGCAGGTCAGGAAGCCCGGCCCGGCCCCGTCCACACCGGTGCCCGGACCGCCGCCGACCTCGGTGAGCCGGGGCCAACCGGGGATCTCCAGCCGCCAGCCCTGGTCGTCGGTGAGGTGCAGGTGCAGGTGATTGATCTTGAACTGGACCAGCAGGTCGATGTGCGCCTTCACCTCGTCCGGGGTGAAGAAGTGCCGGGCCAGGTCGAGCATGGCGCCCCGGTAGGGGTACCGGGGACGGTCCTCGATGACACCGCCGGGCAGCACCGGGCCGAGCTGGCGCAGCGTCTGGACGCCCCAGAAGACGCCCGCCGGGGCGCCGCCGGCGAGGGTCACGCCGTCCGCGGTGATCTCCAGCCGGTAGCCCTCGGCGGGCAGTTCCCGGTCCAGGGTCAGGCGGATCGCGCCGTCGGCGGCCCGGGGCAGGCCCAGGTGCGCGGCGACTCGCTCCAGCTCCGGCGGCGCGCTGACGGCCGTACCGGAAACGATCGGAAACGTCGCGTCCGCGACCGGCCGCACCGACGCCGGCCGAGGGATAACATCGCCGAGTTGCACCGTCCGCTCGCTCACTCTGAAGATTGTAAACAGTTTCTCCATGACGATCACCACACGCTTCGCCACCAAGGGTGACGAGCAGTCGCTGCACGACCTGGCCGCCCGCACGTTCGGCCTGGCCTGTCCGCCCGGCACGGCGCAGGCCGACATCGACGCGTTCGTCGCCGCCCATCTGTCGGTGGAGAGCTTCGCCCGCTATCTCGCCGACCCGGGGCGGACCCTGCTGCTGGTGTCCGTCGACGATCACCCGGTGGGCTATTCGATGCTGGTCCAGGGCCCGATCGGCGACCCGGACGTGGCGGCCGTGGTGGACGCGCCGACCAGCATCGAGCTGAGCAAGTTCTACCTGGCGCCGGAGCGGCACGGCGGCGGCGCGGCGGCCGAGCTGATGACCGGCACCCTGGAGGCCGCGGCGAAGACCGGCGCGGCGACCTGCTGGCTCGGCGTCAACCAGCAGAACGAGCGGGCCGCCCGGTTCTACGCCAAGCACGGCTTCGAGGTGGTCGGGGTGAAACGGTTCCTGGTCGGCTCCGAGTGGCACGACGACCACATCCGGCAGCGGGACCTATCCTCCGTCCATGGCTGAGGTTCGGGCGGCGACCGGCTCCGACGTGGCGGCGATCCGCGACATCTGTACGCGGGGCTACCGGACCACCTATCCGGACCTGCTGTCGCCGGAGTTCATCGAGCGGATGCTCACCGAGTTCTACAACGCCGAGCGGGTGACCAGGGAGGTCACCGCGACTCCCCCGGGCTGGCTCGGCTACCAGGTGGCCGAGGAGGACGGCCGGGTGGTCGGCGCGGCCGGCGGCGGGCTCACCGCGCCGGGCGTGGGCGAGCTGTTCGTGCTCTACCTGGACCCGGACGAGCGCGGTCGCGGCCTCGGCACGCTGCTGCTGGACCGGATCACCGACCAGATCCGGGAGCTGGGCGCCACCGAGATGTGGGTGGCCGCGCTGGAGGGCAACGAGCTCGGCATCCCGTTCTACGAGGCGCGCGGCTTCCGCCCGGTGGAGCGGCGCCGTACCTACGGCTCCACCGAGGCCGACAACGCCTGGTCCTGGCGCTTCTCCCGGGGCATCTGAAGGATTCCGTGAACCCGATCCCGCGCTGCGGGCATCAACTGGTGTGAACGATCTGATGGACATCACCGACGACGTGCTGATCCGGGCATCGGTGCGGGAGCCGGAACAGTTCGCGCCGCTCTTCGACCGGCACGCGGTGGCGATCCACCGCTATCTCGCCCGCCGGATCGGGGCGCCCGCGGACGACCTGCTCGCCGAGACGTTCCTGATCGCCTTCCGCCGGCGCGAGTCCTACCAGCCGGTCGGGCTGGAGGTCCGCGCCTGGCTCTTCGGCATCGCCACCAACGTGCTGCACCGGCACGTCCGGCAGGAGGAGCGGCACTACCGGGCGCTGGCCCGGGCCGCCGGGGAGCAGCCGCGCCCGCACACCGACGACTCCGCCGACGACCGGGTGGACGCCGTGGCGCTGCGCGCCGACCTCGCCGCGGCCCTGGCGAGACTCAAGGCCCGGGACCGCGACGCGCTGTTGCTGCTCGCCTATGCCCAGCTCTCGTACGCCGAGATCGCGGCCGCCCTGGACATCCCGGTCGGGACCGTCCGCTCACGCATCAACCGGGCCCGCAAGGTGACCCGTGCCGTCCTCGCGCCCCTGGAGGTGGACAAGTGAACGACATCGAACTGCTCGACGCGTACGGCCCGGACGCGGCCCCGCCCTCGGACGCCGTGCTGAACGCGGCCCGCGCCCGGCTGCTCACCGAAGAGGCTCCCCGCCCCTTTTTCACCAGGCGCCTTCTCACCGGGCGCGTGGCGCTGGCCGGGCTGGGTCTGGCGATGGCCGTGGCGGCCGCCGGGGTCACCCTGCCCCGCCTCGGCTACCCGCCGGACCCGGCCCCCACCGCGACGACGGCCGCGGCCGGGCCGATCCGGCTGGTGGCGGCACGCGTCCCGGAGTTCCCGTACACGCTGTCCGGTCTCGGCGAGGCCACCTTCACCGCCAATCCCGGCGACCCGGTGATCGCGGTCTACCTGGCCGACGACGGCAGCGACGTCTACCTGACCAGCACGGACAAGGACTACGACCGGAAATTCCTGGGGATGGGCGAGCACGACGTCGAGGTGGGCGGCCGCCCGGGCCGGATCATCGAGCCCACCGGGTCGTCGGCCGACGGCAGCGCCCTGCCGCGGGTCCTGGTCTGGGAGCACCGGCCCGGCGAGTGGCTGCGCCTGACCGGTCAGGGCCGGTACGGCACCGACGAGGCGCTGATCGAGCTGGCCGGAAGGGTCGAGGACAAGCCGCAGCGGCTGCGTTTCGAGGTCACCGTGGGGCTCATCCCGGACGGCTGGGAGCTGGCCGCCTTCAAGGACGACAGCATCCTGATGTACCGCGATCCGGCCCATCCGGAGATCGACTTCCACGTGCAATGGGTGCCGGCGTCGGAGCCGCTCTTCCGGGACGAGGAGGTGCAGGACCTCCAGAGGCAGACGAAGGTGACGGTCCAGGGCCGGCCGGCCGATCTCTTCAAGACCGAGGAGTTCTGGATGGTGCAGGCACGGCTCGCCGACCGCTCGATCGTCCGGATCATGACGCCCCGGTCGTTCACCGCGGAGCAGGCGCTCGAGATCGCCGAGTCGGTCCGCCGCGCTGATTAGATTTTCATCGAGATTTATATAAGCGGCCGGTTAAACGTGACGGAATCTTGTCGTACCCGGTCGCTAGGTTCTTCACTGCGGACCGGCGCCACGGGGGCGCCGGTCCGTCCAAAGTCGCCTAGGCCGCGCCGCGCAGCAGCGTCTCGCCCGCCCGGCGCACCTGTTCCCGCAGCTCCTCCGGGGATTCCACGGTGAAGGGCGCGTTCAGCACCCCGAGCACCATGACCGGCCAGCCCAGGTCATCGATGTTCATCCGCAGCCGGCAGCCGCCCTCCGGCAACTCCTCCACCTCGCCCCAGTTGCCGACGAAGCCGCGGATCGTGGCCACGTCGGTCCGCACCACGACCGACACCGCGTACCGGTTCGGGATGGTCCGCATCCGGGAGCGCAGCCACCGCACCGGGTCGCCGCCGGGCAGCTCGCGGGGGCGGAACCGGGCGCCGGTCGGCTGCGGGCCGGTCAGCCGGTCCAGGCGGAAACTGCGCCAGTCGCCACGGTCCAGGTCCCAGGCGATCAGATACCACCGTCGGCCCAGCGAGACGAGGCGGTGCGGCTCGACATGGCGGCGGGCGGACTCGCCCTGCCGCGGGGTGTAGTCGAACCGCAGCCGCTCCTCACCCCGGCAGGCCATCGCGCACGTGGTCAGGGTGAAGGCGTCGAGGACCGGGCCGCCACCGAACACGCCCGGCGTGGTGACCGCCTGGAGGGCGTCGATCCGGCGCCTCAGCCGGGGCGGGAGCAGCTGGATCACCTTGGCGAGTGCCCGTACCGAGGTCTCCTCGAAACCGGCCACCGAGCCGGCGGCGGCGCTGCGCAGCCCGACCGCGATGGCGACCGCCTCCTCGTCGTCGAGCAGCAGGGGCGGCATGGCCGCACCGGCCTGCAACTGGTAGCCGCCGGCCACCCCGCGCGAGGCGTCCACCGGATAGCCGAGCTCGCGCAGCCGGTCGACGTCCCGGCGCAGCGTGCGGGCGCTGACCTCGAGCCGCTCGGCGAGCTCCGAGCCGGGCCAGTAGCGATGTGTCTGCAGCAGCGACAGGAGCCGCAGCATCCGTGCACTCGTATTCGCCATGGCACCAGACTCCATCGAATTGCGGTCAGAAAATGGCCGCAACGAACTCTACCGTCGAGGCATGATCGAGACGCGAGAGCTGACGAAGCACTTCAAGGACGTCCGCGCGGTCGACGGCATCAATCTGACGGTGGCGCGGGGCGAACTGGTCGCGATGCTCGGGCCGAACGGGGCCGGCAAGTCGACCACCCTGCGGATGCTGACCACCCTCATCCCCCCGACCAGCGGCAGCGCCGAGGTCGCCGGCTTCGACGTGGTCCGCCGTCAGCGTGAGGTGCGGCTCCGGATCGGGTACATCGGCCAGGGCAACGGCGCCGGGCACAGCCAGCGCGGCCGGGACGAGCTGATCAGCCAGGGCCGGGCGTACGGCATGGGAGTCCGCGCCGCCCGGACCCGCGCCGACGAGCTGATCGAGTCGCTCGGCCTCGCCGAGGTGGCGAACCGGACCGTCTCCACCCTCTCCGGCGGCCAGCGGCGCCGGCTGGACATCGCGATGGGCCTGATCCACGCGCCCGAGCTGCTCTTCCTCGACGAACCGTCGACCGGGCTGGACCCGCAGAACCGGGCCAACCTCCAGGAGCACATCCTGCGGCTGCGCGCCGAGCACGGGACCACCATCGTGCTCACCACGCACTACCTCGACGAGGCCGACTCGATGGCGGAGCGGGTGATCGTGATCGACCACGGCCGGATCATCGCCGACGACACGCCCCGGCAGCTCAAGGCGAAGCACGTCGGCGACCGGGTGATCCTGGGCTTCGCCGGTCCCGACGGGGCGGCCGAGGCGGCGCGCGCCTCCGGTGGCGAACAGCACGGTGCCCAGGTGCGGATCACCACCGACGACGGGCCCCGGCTCGCCGCCCGCCTGGCCGCCCTCGGGCCGGACTCGATCGAGGTCGTCCGCCCGACCCTGGACGACGTCTTCCTCACCCTGACCGGCCGCAGCCTGCGCGAGGACGCCAGCACGCCGGAATCCGAACTCGTGGAGGCCTGACCATGACATCGCTCGTCACCGACACCCGGGTGGTCTTCAGCCGGGAGCTGCGACCGGTCCTCCGCGACCCGTTCACCGTGATCTTCTCGATGATCCAGCCGCTGTTCTTCCTGGGCCTGTTCGCGCCGCTGCTGCCCGACTCACCGGACGGCGGCTCGCCGTTGCAGTGGTTCGTACCCGGGATCATCGTGATGTCCTGCCTCTTCGGCTCCTCGATGACCGGCTCCAACCTGCTCTACGAGATGCAGACCGGCTCGCACGAGCGGATGCTGGTCACCCCGCTGCGGCGGCCCGCGCTGCTGATCGGGCGGGCGCTCAAGGAGATCGTGCCGATGATCGCGCAGGCCGCCCTCATCGTGGCCGTCTGCATCCCGTTCGGCTTCGAGCTGCACCTCGGCGGGGCACTGCTCGGAGTGGTCATCCTGGCCGGGTTCTGCATCGGGCTGGGCGCGCTGTCGTACACGCTGGCGCTGGCCTCCAAGAACAAGGAGTGGATGTTCTGGACGGTCCAGCAGACCCTGCTGTTCCCGCTGCTCCTGCTGGCCGGCGTGCTGCTCCCGATCGAGAACGGGCCGGGCTGGTTGCAGGCCCTTTCCCGGATCAATCCCATGACGTACGTGGTGGACGCCGAACGGGCTCTGTTCAACGGCGAGGTGCTGGCCCGCAGCACGCTCGAGGGGCTGGTCGCGGCCGTACTGGTCGGGTTGCTCGGCCTGGCCGCCGGGGTCCGTGCCATGCAGCGCTCCGACTGAGCCGCGCTTCCCCCGGCCCGCTACCTTTTGCCTCGCAGCCGAATGCGTGCGGGAAGGTGGCGGGCCGATGCTCGGGCGGAGTGAGGACTCAGCCGAACGACGGCGCCTGGTGCGCCCGCCCCGCCTCGGTGACCTGCCGCACGCGATCGGCCGCCTCCTGGGCAGCATCGCCCGGCCGGTTCCGGTGGCCGGCCCGGTTCCCCGCGGCGGCAACCCGGACGCGGTGGTGGACTGCGCGATCTACGCGAACGGTCTACGGCGCGGTGGTTCGGCGCCGGTCTCCTATCCGGAGGCGGCCCGGCAGGCCCGCCGCCGCCGCGGCGCCTTCCTCTGGCTCGGCCTGCACGAACCGGACCTGGCCACGATGCGACCGGTGGCCGAGGTGTTCGGGCTGCACGAGCTGCTGGTCGAGCAGGCCGTCGCGGGCGGGCACCGGCCCGGCGTGCAGACCCTGGGCGAGGTGACCCGGCTGGTGCTGCGCACCGCGCGGTACGTCGAGCACGACCGCCTCACCGCCACGTCCGAGGTGGTGGAGACCGGGGACGTCACCGTCCTGATCGGCCCGTGGTTCGCGATCACGGTGCGGCACGGCCCGGTCGGCCCGCTCTGGGCGGTGCGCAAGGAACTGGAGGCGCGCCCCGAGGTGCTGCGGCAGGGCCCGTGGTCGGTGGCGTACGCGGTGGGCAGCCGGATGGTGGACAGCTACCTGGACGTGGCCGAGCACGTCGAACGGGATCTGGAGCGCATCGAGGAGGAGACCTTCGCGTCCGTGCGCACCGACGAGTTCGCCCACATCTACCAGCTGAAGCGGGAGATGGTGGAGTTCAAGCGGGCGGTGCTGCCGCTGGCCGAGCCGCTGACCCGGCTGCTCGAGTCGCGCGTTCTGCCGACCGGGCTGCGGCCGTACCTGGAGGACGTGCGGGGGCGGCTGGCGCGGGCCGCGGACCGGGTCGGCGGCTTCGACGACCTGGTGAACTCGATCCTCCAGGCGCGGCTGGCCCAGGTGTCGGTCGACCAGAACCACGACATGCGCAAGATCGCCGCGTGGGCCGCGATCGCCGCGGTGCCGACCGTGATCGCCGGCGTCTTCGGGATGAACTTCGACGTCATGCCGGGCACCGGGGCGAAGTGGGGCTTCTACGTCTCGATCGCGGCCATGCTGCTGATCGGCGGGGGCGTCTACCACCGCCTCAAGAAGTCCGGTTGGCTGTGATCTGCGCAGTCACTCAGTGTTACAGAGATGAAAATCACAGTCTGCCGCGCGGTCCGATTCGCTACTGAATCACGCGATGAAGACCCCCAATATGGTGTGGTCATTCCACCTAAAGGGTCCTGTCAACCACCGATACGGCCGGTTACCACACCGGACGGTCGCCGAAGCTCGGGCGTCCTGCCCTAGCCCACAAATACGGCGAGTTACTAGTTTTCTGACTGCGTCGATCTTTGGGGGGATATCAGAGTGACGGCAACCGACGCCGCACCGCAGCACACCGGGCCGGAGTCGACGGGTAGGGGCGGCATCTTCGCGGCTCTCAAGGGTCACGTCGACCTGTTCCTGAACGCCGGCTCGCTCATGGCGACCACGCTCATCACCTCGGTCTTCGGCTTCGCCTACTGGTGGGTGGCGGCTCACGTGGCCCCGCAGGCGGCGGTCGGCCAGGCCTCCGCGGCGGTCTCCGCGATGACGCTGATCGGCACCATCGGCATGTTCGGCATGGGCACCATGCTCATCTCCGAACTGCCCACCATCGCCCGCGGCAAGTGGGACCTGATCTCCACCTGCCTGCTCACCGCCGGCTCGGCGGCGACCGTCGGCGGCCTGCTCTACGTGCTGGTGGCCACGCTGTGGATCCCCAGCCTCCAGGAGGCGCTGGGCGGCACCTTCGGCTCCTTCCTGCTGGTCGTCGGCATCGCGCTGAACGCCATGACGCTGGTCCTCGACGAGGCCATGGTCGGCCTGTTGCAGGGCCCGCTCCAGCTGATGCGCAACGCCTGGTTCTCGCTGCTCAAGCTGGTGCTGCTCGGCGTGGTCGCGGTGATCCCCGGGCTGGCCCTGACCGGCACCCTGCTGCTGCTCACCTGGGTGGCCGGCATCGTGGCGTCGACGGCCATCCTGTTCCGGGTGCTGAACCGGCGCGGCATGATCGACTCGCTGCACCCGCGGCCGTCGCTGATGCGCGGGCGCGGCCGGGCGACCTTCGACCACAACCTGCTCAACCTGGCCACCTACCTGCCCCGGGCCGCGCTGCCGCTGATCGTCACGGCCACCCTGTCCGCCGAGGCGAACGCGGCCTTCTACACCGCGTTCATGGTGCTGTCCTTCATGGCCATGGTGCCGGGCAACGTCGCGCTCACCCTGTTCGCGGTGACCGCCGGCGACAAGAGCGCGCTGCGCGGCAAGGTCCGGGTGGGCCTGCTGATCTGCCTGGGCGCCGGGTTCCCGGCGTCGCTCGTGGTGCTGTTCCTGTCCGACACGATCATGGGGCTGTTCGGCGCGGAGTACGCGAGGACCGCCGGCGACGCTCTGGCCATCCTGGCCCTGACCTACGTCCCGTTCGTCTTCCACCACTTTTTCCTGGCCATCTCCCGCGTGCAGGGCAAGCTGCGCGGCGCGGGGATCTTCTCGGTCTTCGCCGGCGTGGCCGAGTTGCTGGCCGCCTGGTGGGCCGGCACCCACGGCGACCTGAACGACCTGGTCACCGCCGTGGCGATCGTGATGGCGATCGAGACGGTGCTGGTCGCCCCGACCGTGCTGAAGGTCGTCTTCGCACCGGTCGTCGACATGTCCGCGGTAGCAGAGGGAGTTGACGTCATGTCCACCACCAGCCTGACCCTGCGCGAGCGCGCATGGCTGCCGCTGGAGTACATCCGCACCGTCGGCCCGCTCACCGGGGTCAACGCCGAGCGGGTGCGCGACGCGCTGATCGGCCTGCACACCGCCGATCCGACGCACCGGGCCGTCTCCCGGCTGGACCGTTCCGGCGCCAACTGGCAGCACATGGACGGCGCCTCGTTCGCCCGGTACGTCGAGGACGCGGTGACCGACCTCGGCCCCGGCCCGGTGGACTTCGACGCCATGACCCGTCAGCTCCAGTCCGAGCAGCGGGCCCACCACCCGGTACGGATCCTCGTCGGCGGCGGCTACTTCGCGCTGAAGGTGTCGCACGCGTACGGCGACGCCGGCCCGGTGAACACGCTGGTCCGGGAGATCGTCCTGGCCGCGAGCGAGCAGCGGGCGGCCCGGATCGCGCCGTCCCTGCGGCACAAGACGGCGCTGCCGAAGGCCTGGTGGAAGCAGTTCGGCCTGAAGCCGGGCCGCTGGAAGGAAGGCCTGAGCTTCGCCCGCCCGCCGCACGTCGAGGAGGGCCCCACCCGTCCGTGGCAGGCCGCCCTCACCGTGCGGACCGCGCGCTCGGCCCAGGTGCTCGGCCAGATGCGGGCCTGGCGTGACCAGCACGCTCCCGGCGTCACCACCTCGGCGATCACGTTCGCGGCGTTCACCGGGGCACTGATCGAGCTGGGCCTCAAGCCGGACCTGCGGGGCGGCACGTTCCTCGCCGACGCCCGCCGGTACGTGGACAAGGGCGTCAGCATCGACAGCAACTTCTGCATGGGCCCGTTCCTGACGCCGGCCAGCCTCACCGACCCGATGGCGATCCACACGACGCTGAAGGCGGAACTGGCCACCGGCCGGATCCTGACCATGATGCTGCTGCGCGAGGGCAAGATCATGCTGACCGGGGCGCCCGGCATGCCGGACCCGTACCCGGCCGAGGTGGCGGCCGAGCCGCAGCCGCGGCTGACGTTCAGCAACCAGGGCCGGCACGACATGCTCGGTGACCTGCCGTGGGCCGTCGACCCGGCGGGCCGGGTCAACCAGAGCGTCCCCACGCTCAACGGCCCCGAGGGCATCACCCTGACCACCAGCGAGATGAACGGCGTCCTGCACCTGGAGGCGACGTTCCACGGCACCACCTACGACCCGGCGGTCATCGACCGGGCCCTGTACCTGGTCTGCAGCGACCCGGCGGGGCTCATCATGGCGAACCGCTGACGAGCAGGCGCCCGGCCGGTGTGCCCCCCGGATCGGCCGGGCGCCCCCTTTTCGAACCACCCATTTCGTACGCCGTGAGCAAATGCGATGCCCGGCCGGATTCCGTCCGGCCGGGCATCGCGTTTCTGTTCGGTCAGTGGCGCGGGCCATTCCGCCCGCCCGGACCCGGCTGTTCGCCGTTCGGGGCCTGCCCTGGTCACCACCGGGGGTGTGATGACCAGGGCCGCCCCTACCCGGACCCCTTCGGGTCTTCGTCTGGGCCTCCGTTCCCCGGACCGCCGGGGCCGTCGTGGCCCAGCCCGTCCGGGTGACCGCGTCCGGGACCGCCCGGACCGTCGTGGCCACCCGGCCAGGTTGTTTCGCAGCACCGCCGGTGAGAGCACCGTGGTGCGCGCCTTTCCCGTACTCGTCGTACGAGACGCTTCACTGGCAAAACGGACAGTATGGGAATTCAAGGCGAATCGTGCGGTTTCACGTGCGTTTCGCCGCGAGAAACCGAAAACGGTACAAAATGTTTAGAAGCCGCTCGGCCGAAAAGATGATGTTGGCCTTCCGGGGCTGAATCGCTGCGTTGAGGGGTAACCCGACCGGCATGACGCAGAACAGCGAGACCGCGCCCCAAGACCTCGGTGCACCGGTCTCATACCTGGTGCTCACCGATGGGACGCCGGTCTACGACCGGGCCGGGGACCCGGTCGGCACGATCGAGCACGTGCTCGCCGACGAGCGTGAGGACGTCTTCCACGGTCTGCTGATCGCGACCCCGGTCGGCCCGCGTTTCGCCGGCGGCGACCAGGTGGACGGGCTCTTCGAGCACGGCGTGATCGTGACCGAGCCGGCCGTCCGTCTCGCCGAGCCGAGCGCCGACGCGGCCGCCGACCTGGCCGAGAGCCGCGCGACCGGGCTACGCCGGGCGTGGGACTGGCTGATCCAGCCGAAATGACTCCGGCCGGGCCCGCGCATGCGGACCCGGCCGGGATGGAGATCAGGTCTCAGCGCCCCCAGCGCAGGAGACACGCGCCCATCGACATGCCGCCGCCGAACCCGGCGAGGAGGACCACCTCGCCGTCGCGCAGCGACCCGTTGCGGGCGGCATCGTCGAGGGTGACCGGGAGCGAGGCGCTGCCCACGTTGCCGTACCACGGCAGGGTGAGGTGGGTGTGCGCGTTCTGGAAGCCGGCCGACTCGACCAGTTCCTGGAGCATCATGCCGTTGGCCTGGTGCGGGACGAAGTGGTCGACGTCCTCGGCCTTGAGCTCGTTGCGGCGCAGCAGCGCGTCGAGCGCGGGTGGCACGGCGGTGGCGACGAAGTCACGGACGCCCCGGCCGTTCATCCGGAAGTAGTGGTCGCCGTCGGCGACCGTCTGCGGCGAGGCCGGCAGGCGGCTGCCGCCGCCCTTGACGTAGATCAGATCGTTGGCGTCGCCGCGCGAGGCGAGATCGAGGTCGAGGATGCCGTGACCGTCGGTGACCCGGCCGACCACCGCGGCGCCGGCGCCGTCCCCGAAGAGCACGGCGGTCCGCCGGTCGCCGAAGTCGAGGATGCGCGAGTAGATGTCCGACGCGATGACCAGGACCAGCGCGTCGGGGTTGGTGGCGATCAGGCCGTTCGCCACACCGAGGGCGAAGACGAAGCCCGCGCAGACGGCGTTGACGTCCATGCACGCGGCGCGGGTGGCGCCGATCGCGTTCTGCACCAGATTGGACGTCGGCGGCTGTGGAGAGTCACCGGTCGAAGTGGACAGGACGATGTAGTCGATTTCGGCCGCCGCGACACCGGCCCGATCGAGGGCCGCCCGGGCCGCGTTCGCCGCGAGGTCGGAGGCCGCCTCACCGGGAGCGGCGAATCGGCGCGCCTCGATCATGGTCTTCCGGGACACCCACTCCGGATCCGCGTCCGGCACCAGGGCCAGCAGGTCCACATTGGTGACGACCCGTGTCGGTAGATAGGAGCCGGTTCCGAGAATCCCTACTGCCACACCCATCCCCCAGGTCTTGCCGTTCATTGCTTTTCACGTTTCACACCCGCCCTGCAAACCCTATCCATGCAGGGCGGGAACATGCGGATCGAACAGTTGACGGTTCGGCTGATAAATGCCGGACAGTCCGTCAGCGGGTCATCGGCCGCGAGTCGGGCTACTGGCGGCCACGGTCCCGGTAGGTCCACGAGGCGTCACCGAGGGTGCCGCGACCGGTGGAACGGTTCGGCGGCTGCTGCTGCCCGGCGGGCTGCCCGCCGAACTGGGCCGGGGCCGGGGCAGCCGGGGCCGCGGCGCGGTTCTCGATCCGCTGGCGCAGGTACTCGGCGGCCTCCCGGTCCTCCTCGGTGGGCGCGGAGACCAGGGCGTAGCCCATGCCGACGATGGCGAAGACGACCGCCGCGCCGACCGGGACGAGCAGGTTGGCCGCGGTGGCGCCCTCGACCGAGCCGAACGCCTCGCCCTCCGGCGTCACGGACATGGCGAGCATGCCGGTGAAGTGCATGCCGTTGACCGCGACACCCATCAGCAGGGCCGAACCGAAAATGGCGATCGGCTTGCTGACGATCAGGGTGAGCCAGAGCGCGACGGTCGCGGCGACCACGGCGATGGCGATCGAGGCGATCACCTCACGGCCGGAGTAGTGGATCTCGCCGCGCAGCCGCATGGCGGCCATGCCGGTGTAGTGCATCGCGCCGACGCCCAGGCCGGCGAGCACGCCACCGACCAGGATCCGGAGCCGCGGGGCCGTTTTGCCGAGCAGAGCGATCGCCAGGCCCACACCGACCGACGCGAGGGCGATGACCGCGCTCGCCACGGTGAGGCCAATGTCGTACCGGATCGGCGTGCCGTCCACGTCGAAGCCGAGCATCGCCACGAAGTGCATGCTCCAGATGCCGGTGGCGCCGATGGCCACCGCCGCCAGGGTCAGCCACCAGAACCGCTCGCCGCCGCTGCGCGCCGATCGCAGGCGCACCGCGCTGGTGAGCCCCAGTAGTGACCCGAGCACGGAGAGGATGTAACTGACCGTGGGGGTTAGGGCCCCGTACTCGAAGTGATGGATCTGCGCCATCTCGCGCCGTTCCTCTCGTTCGCGATTCCGCCGGGCTGAATCCTGCCCTCACCCCCGCCATGGGCGTGACTGATTGTGACGCAGGTTGCGTTACGAGAGAACGAGCAGCGCGTCTCGATTTGGATCTACTGAAGTATTGAGTGGCCTTGTTCAGGCTATATCGGCACAGATGCACCTGACGGTGATCACACAGACACAAAGAATCCTATATAACGTTACGTAACACTCATGAAATAAGACAGCATTGCCCGCACCGGCCGACGCTCTCGGCACGGGCGCCCGAGGTCTCGTTCATCACACACCGTGTCCGTCGGCCGGAGCGACATAGGGTGTGCTGATGCGGGAGCGTCTGACGAACTGGGCCGGCAACATCACCTTCGGGGCGCGGCGGCTGCATCGTCCGGATTCGGTGGCCGAGCTGCGCGCGGTGCTCGCCGGGGCCGGCCGGCTGCGGGTTCTCGGCAGCGGTCACTCGTTCAACCGGCTCGCCGACACCGACGGGGATCTCGTCTCGCTGGCCGGGCTCCCGCGCAGCGTCGAGATCGCGCCGGATCGACGGAGCGTGCGGATCGACGGCGGAATCCGGTACGGCGAACTGGCCGCCCGCCTCGCCGCCGAGGGCCTGGCCGTGCACAACATGGCGTCGCTGCCGCACATCTCGGTGGCCGGCGCGGTGGCCACCGCGACCCATGGCTCGGGCGTGCGCAACGGCAACCTGGCGACCGCCGTCTCCGGGCTGGAGATCCTCCGCGCCGACGGCTCGACGGCCGTCCTGGACCGCGACCACCCGGACCTCGCCGGCGCCGTGGTCGGCCTCGGCGCGCTCGGCGTGGTCACGGCGCTCACCCTCGACGTGGTCCCGGCCTTCGAGCTGCGGCAGTACGTCTACGAGAACCTGCCCGCCGCCGCCCTGGACGAGCACCTCGACGAGATCCTGTCGGCCGGATACAGCGTCAGCCTCTTCACCCGCTGGACCGGCACGGACATCGACCAGGTGTGGCTGAAACGGGACGCACCGCTGACCGGGGACCTGTTCGGCGCCCGTCCCGCGGACGGCCCCCGTCACCCGGTGCCCGGCATGCCGACCGAGAACTGCACCGGGCAGGGCGGCGTCCCCGGCCCGTGGCACGAACGGCTGCCGCACTTCCGGATGGAGTTCACCCCGAGCAGCGGCGAGGAACTCCAGTCCGAGTGGCACGTGCCGCGCACGGCCGGGCGGGCCGCGCTCGAGGCGGTGGCCGGCCTGCGGGAACGGATCGCGGCCGTCCTCCAGGTCTGCGAGATCCGGACGATCGCCGCCGACCACCTCTGGCTCAGCCCCAACCACGAACAGGACAGCCTGGCCCTGCACTTCACCTGGATCGCCGACACCGACGCGGTGCTCCCGGTCGTCGCCGACCTGGAGAAGGCCCTGGCGCCACACGGCGCCCGGCCGCACTGGGGCAAGATATTCACGACGGCCCCTTCCGACGTGCGCGGCGCCTACCCGCGATTCGGCGATTTCGCCGCGCTGGTGGACCGCTTCGATCCACAGGGGATGTTCCGCAACGCCTGGCTGGAGAGCCTGCTGGGGTAGGGAGTAGTCGTTCGTGGAGAAACGGGTCACCTGGGCTGAGCTCTTCTTCGACCTGGTCTTCGTCTTCGCGGTCACGCAGGCCTCGCACCTGCTGCACGACGATCACTCGTGGGCGGGGGTGGGCCGCGCGCTGATCGTCTTCGTGCCGGTCTACTGGGCCTGGGTCGGCACCTCGGTGCATGCGAACACTCATGACGTGGACAACCCGGTAGACCGGATCGGCATGTTCGGGGTCGGTCTGGCCAGCCTCTTCATGGCGCTGGCGCTGCCGCACGCGTACGACGACCACGGCATCCTGCTGGGCGCCGCCTACTGGGCGGCCCGGTTGATCCTGGCGGCGCTGGTGTTCCGTGGCTGGCGGGGCATCCCGGTCAACACGTTCAGCGTCTCGGCGGTCGTCACCGGCCCGCTGATGCTGGCCGGCGGTCTGGCCGACGGGTGGCTCCGGGTGACGCTCTGGGCCACGGCCGCGGTGATCGACCTGCTCACCCCGCGGCTGGTCCGGCGGCGGCTGGCCCTGGTGAAGTTCGACGCGCACCACCTGCCGGAGCGGTTCGGCCTGTTCCAGATCATCGCGCTCGGCGAGTCGGTGGTGGCGGTCGGCGGGGTGGCCGCGGGCGAGCCGCTGACCAGCCCCCGCCTGTTCGCCGTAGCGGCCGCGTTCGCGCTGGTCTGCGGCCTGTGGTGGGTCTACTTCTCGTACGCCGCGGACGGCATCCGGCACGCGCTGGCGACCACGGAGGTGCAGACCGACGTGGTCCGGGCCGTCCTGGCGTACGGTCATCTGCTCTTCATCGGCGGTGTCATCGCCGTGGCGGTGGGTCTGGCCGAGGTGGTCAGCCATCCCACCGACCATCTGCACCTGGACACCGCCGGCCTGCTGTTCGGCGGCGCCGCGCTCTACCTGGGCACCTTCGCCTACACCCGATGGCGGATGTTCCGGATCGTCGGCTGGGGCCGGGCCGCCGCGGCGCTGTCCGCGCTGCTCCTGCTGCCGCTGGCCGTGCTGCTGCCCGCGGTCGTGGCGCTGTCCGCCCTGGTCCTGGTGCTGGTGGTGCTCAATGTCACCGAGGCGGTGGCGGTCAGCAACCGCACGCGAGCCCAGCGGGCGCCGTGAGGTCGTCGACCGGGCGGCTGGTCCGGCCGGCCGGGCCGTCGGTGGGGAAGCCTTCCCGGACCCAGTACTCGTAGCCGCCGATCATCTCCTTGACCGGGTAGCCCAGCTTGGCGAATTCGAGCGCCGCCCGGGTCGCGCCGTTGCAGCCCGGGCCCCAGCAGTAGGTGACGACCGCGCTGCCGGGCGGGACGAGTTCGGCGGCGCGGGCCGCGATCTGGCGGGTCGGCAGGTGGACGGCGCCGGGGATGTGGCCCTGGTCCCAGGACTCGGTGCTGCGGGAGTCGATCACCACGAGGCCGGGGGTGCCGGCTTCCAGGTCATGGTGGACGTCGCTCACGTCGGTCTCGAAGCGGAGCCGGTTCTGGAAGTGCTCGATCGCGCTGGTCATGGCATTGATCGTGCCGCCCGCGCGGAAACCTGCACAGTGGCGTGGACGACGCCGACCGCTAAGATCCCGCCATGCGAACGGTGGCGGTCCTGGCGTACGACGGCATGTCGGTCTTCGAGCTGGGCATCGTGAGCGAGGTCTTCGGGCTGCCCCGGCCGGAGTTCGACCGGCCGTGGTACGAGCTGACCATCTGCGCCGAGAAACCCGGCCCGGTACGGGTGGTCGGCGGCGCGACCCTGCACACCGAGCACGGGCTGGACGTGTTCGCCGCCGCCGGGACGGTGATCGTGCCGGGGGTCAACTCCGGTGTCTCGCCGGAGCTGATCGCCGCGCTGCGGGCCGCCCACGCCCGGGGCGCGCGGATCATGTCCATCTGCTCGGGTGCGTTCGCACTGGCCGCGGCGGGTCTGCTGGACGGCCGCCGGGCCACCACCCACTGGCGGTACGCGGACGCCCTCCGGGAGCGCCATCCGGCCGTGGAGGTCGACGCCGACGTCCTCTACATCGACCACGGCGACGTGCTGACCAGCGCGGGCAGCGCCGCCGGCCTGGATCTCTGCCTGCACGTGATCCGCCTCGACCACGGCCCGTCGATCGCCAACGCGGTGGCCCGCCGGCTGGTCGTCCAGCCGCACCGGGACGGCGGCCAGGCCCAGTTCGTGGAGGCGCCGGTGGCGGCCGACCCGGAGGACACCCGGGTGGCCCGCAGCATGGACTGGGCTCTCGGCAACCTGACCGAGCCGATCACGGTGGCCACGCTGGCCCGGCACGCGCACATGTCCGAGCGCACCTACCTGCGGCATTTCGCCCGCGCGACCGGGACCACGCCGATCCGCTGGCTGATCGACCGGCGGGTGCACGCCAGCCTGCCGCTGCTGGAGACGACCCGGACCCCGATCGAGGCGATCGCCACGACGGTCGGGTTCGAGACCGCCGTGACCTACCGCCACCACTTCGGACAGGCGATGCGCACGTCGCCGTCGGCCTACCGGCGGGCCTTCAACGCGCCGGAGTGAAACGCACGCCGCCGGCCGGGATGGTGACCTCGCCGACCCGGGCCGGGGTGATCCCGTGGTTGAACAGGAACATCAGGTCGCCCCGGCGGACCGCCTCCACCTGATCGGGCAGGCCGGGCAGCACCGGCTCCACCCCGGCCTCCGCGGCGATCCGGGTCAGCAGGGCCCGCAACCCGTCGTCGCCGAAAGAGGTGGACACGTACCAGGCGGCGCCCTGCCCGTACCGGTGGCGGGTGATCGCGGGCGCCCCGGCCAGCGGACCGTCCGCGTAGCGGCTGATCGTCTCGGCGCCGGCCGTCTCGACCCGTTCGATCCAGCGGCTGACCGGTGTGCCGTCGTCCAGGGCGAACGTCCGGTCGGCGGGCTGCGGATGCCATTCGACCACGCGGACGCCGAGAACCTCACGGAACGCGCCCGGGTAGCCGCCCAGCCGGACCCGGGTGTCGGGTTCGGCGATCCCGCTCAGGTAGGTCACCACCAGGTGCCCGCCGGCCGCCACGTAGTCCCGGAAGGCGGCCGCCGCCTCGTCCGAGACCAGGTAGAGGTGCGGCGCCACGACGAGCCGGTAGCCGCCGAGGCCGGTCGACATTCCCGGGAAGACGAAATCGGTCTGGATCTTGGCGCGGAACAGCGCCCGGTGCGCCTGCCGGACCGCGCCCGGGTAGTCGATGTCGGCGGACGGCAGGGCCGGTGCCTGCAACGCCCACCAGGACGGCGCGTCCCAGGTCAGGGCCACCTGCGCGACCGGCGGAAGAGCTGAGGCGACGGGCGCCAATCCGCGAAGGGTGCGCCCGAGCCCGACCGCCTCCCGGAAGACCGGCGAGTCCGGGCCGGCGTGCGGGACCAGGGCGGAGTGGAACAGCTCCGCCCCGCCGCGCGGCTGCCGCCACTGGAAGTACATGGCCCCGCGCGATCCCCGGGCCACGTAGCCGAGACTGTGCCGGGTGAGCCGCCCCGGCTCCTTGGCGTGCATCCGGCCGCGCGTGTAGATCAGGTTCGGCGCGGTCTCCATGAGCAGCCAGGATCCTCCGCCCCAGCCGCGGGCCAGGTCCCCGGCGAAGGCGGTCTCCTCCTCGGCGCCCGGCCCGGCGTCGTCCGGGTAGTGGTCGACCGCCACCACGTCCACCTCGGCCGCCCAGCGCGCGTGGTCGACGCTCACCCAGCCGCCCTGCACGAAGTTGGTGGTGACCGGCACGTCCGGGTTGGCGGCGCGCAGCAGGTCGCGCTGTTCCACGTACGCCCCGAGCAGCTCGTCGGAGAGGAACCGGCGGAAGTCGAGCACCTGTGCGGGGTTCGGCAGGTACTGGGTGGCGCGCGGCGGCGTGATCTGCGCCCAGTCCGAGTAGCGCTGGCTCCAGAACGCCGTGGTCCACGACTCGTTCAGCGCGTCCAGGTCGCCGTGCCTCTTCTCCAGCCAGGTCCGGAACGCGGCGGCCGTGGTGTCGCAGCGGCAGTCGGTGCCGTACTCGTTGTGCACGTGCCACATGGCCAGCGCCGGATGGTGGGCGTACCGCTCGGCCAGGCGTTCCGCGATGTTCCGCGCCGCGGCCCGGTAGGCGGGCGCCGACACGCAGTAGGTGTCCCGGCTGCCGTGGGTGAGCCGGATCCCGTCGGCGCCGGCCGGCATGGCCTCCGGGTGGGCGAGGGTGAACCAGGGCGGCGGCGAGGCCGTCGGGGTGGCCAGCGCGACCCGGACGCCGCCGTCGTGCAGCCGGTCCAGCACCCGGTCCAGCCAGCCGAATTCGTAGCGCCCCGGCTCCGGCTCCAGGTTGGACCAGGAGAACACGCCGACCGTGGCGATGTTCACCCCGGCCTGCCGCATCAGCGCGACGTCCTCCGCCCAGACCTCCTCCGGCCACTGCTCCGGGTTGTAGTCGCCGCCGAAGAAGAGCATCGCACCACCCTTGACATTAGTTTGACCTCTAAACAAAGTATTCACTCGTGGAGAGCCAAGTCAATCCGTCCTTCCGTGACAGCACGTGCACCGAGGACTGGGAACACGCCCTGATCAGCGGCAACGGGCGGCAGGGCGCCCTCTGCTACGGCTCCCCCGCCGGGCTGCGCTTCACCCTCGCCCACGAAGACCTCTTCCAGCCGGTCACCGAGCCGCTCCCGGCGCCGGCCACCGCCGCGGCCCTGCCACGGCTGCGCGAGCTGCTCGCCACCGGGCGCTTCGGCGACGCGGCGCGAGCGGTCTGCGACCTCGCCGTTCAGGAGCATCCGGGGTACGCCGAGACGCGCTGGATCGATCCACTCATCGGCGCCGGCACGATCACCTTCATCCCGGACCGGCCCGGCGACGGCTATTCCCGGGGCACCGACTTCACCACCGGCGTGGTGCGGCAGGAGTGGTCCGGGGTGGTGGCCGACGCGGTCGTCTCCCGGTCGGCGGACGTGCTGGCGGTCCGGATCACCGGCACCGGCGGCACGGTCCGGATCGCCCCGGTCGACGGCGTGCCGGAGAGCCCGGTCGCGTTCACCGTCGACCACTGCGGCGAGGACCTGGTCCTCACCGGACGGTTCGGCGGCGACCTCTGGCCGGGCGCACCGGACGGCTGGACCGTGGCGGTGCGCGTACGGCGTACCCCCGAATCGGTCCTGATCGTGGCCCGGGTGGCACCCGGCCTGCGCACGCCCGCCGAAGCCCTCGCCGCGCTGCCCGGCGGCGGTTTCGAGGACCTGCTGAAGGAGCACGCCGAGATCCACCGCGACCTGTTCGAGCGGGTCTCCCTGGACCTTGGCGGAATCCGGGCGCAACACCTCTTCGACGCCGGCCGGTACGCGATCATCAGCAGCACCGGCGCCCGCCCGCCCACGCTCCAGGGCGTCTGGAGCGGCACCTGGTCGCCGCCGTGGCGCAGCGGCTGGACCATCGACGGCAACCTCCAGGCCGCCCTGCTGGCAGTCCACCCGACCGGCGTCCCCGAGTTGATGCCGCCGCTGTTCGACCTGCTCGACAGCCTGCGCGAGGACTTCCGGGAGAACGCGCGCCGGCTCTACGGGCTGCCCGGCCTGTACGCCCCCGCCCACCTCGGCACGCACGGCCGGCAGAACCACTTCGGCCCGATCTGGTGCCTCACCTTCTGGACCGCCGGCGCCGCCTGGCTGGCCCGCCTCTACCTGGAACACTGGCAGCACACCGGCGACCGCGCGTTCCTGGCCGACCGGGCGCTGCCGTTCCTGCGCGAGGTCGCCGAATTCCAGCTGGGGTTCGCCGAGATCGTCGACGGGCGGGCCCGGTTCAGCCCGTCCTACTCGCCGGAGAACGACCCGGGACGTGGGCGGGCTCAGGCGTCGGTGGACGCCACCATGGACGTTCAGGCGGTGTCCGGGCTGCTCCGGGGCCTGCTGGCGATCACCGAGACGCTGGGGGTCAGTGATCCGGACGAGGGGCGCTGGCGGGGGCTGCTCGCCGCGCTGCCGTCGTACCGCATCAACGACGCCGGCGAGCTGGCCGAGTGGATCGACCCGCGCTTCCCGGACAACCACGAGCACCGGCATTCCAGCCACCTGCTCCCGTTCCTCTACGGCGGCGATCCGGCGGTCGACGAGGATCCGGCGCTGCGCGCCGCCGCGGTGCGGGCCGTGCGATCCCGCTTGCGGTGGTGGCTGAGCGAGGCCTCCGACGAGATGGGGTACGGGCTCGCGCTGCTCGGCGTCGCGGCGGCACATCTGGGGCTGGGCGAGGAGGCGTACGCGGCCCTGGAACGGATCTCCGAGGCGTACTGGCGGCCCAACCGGGTGCCCACCCACAACCGGGACCACATGTTCAACGTCGACCTGGCGGGCGGCCTCCCGGCCCTGGTGGTGGCGATGCTCCTGCGCAGCCGCGACGTCGCCCCGGACGGCATGGCCCACATCGACCTGCTCCCCGCCCTGCCCTCCGCCTGGCCCACCGGCAGCATCCGCGGCCTGGTGGCCCGAGGCCCGGTGACGGTCGACCTGACCTGGTCGCCGGGGTCCTTCGAGGCCGTCCTGACCTCCCCCACCGACCGTGTCGTACAGGTCTCCCACCCGGGCGGCCGGCAGCTCCTCCGCCTGTCCGCCAACAGCCCGCACACAGTTTCGTTTCCGCAGTTCACAACACCTTCGGTGCACCTTTGAGGACCTGCCGCCGGCCACCCTGATCAGTGCACCCGCCTTGCTCGCCAGGCGCCCGTTTCACCCGTTTAGCCCGCCTTGCATGCCGACGCTGTGCGATCTTGAACGATTTGCCACCCGAGCCGGTGGCAAATCGATCAAGATCGCTCCGGTTGGCGCGGCGGCAGGTGAGGGACACGGCACCCGGCCGGCCTGCCCGGCCACCGATCTCAGCCCGGCGGCCGGGCAGAGGCCGGAGCAGGCAGCAGGATCCGCCGGCAGGGCGGGGCGGCCCAAATGGGATGAACGGCGTCACGCGTACCGGAAAAGATGGTTGAAGCGAAACCACCGATAACGACCGCTGCCGTCCCGGAAGGCCGGGGCGGCAGCGGGTCGGGTCAGCCCTTGACGGCGCCGATGATCACGCCCTTGGTGAAGTGGCGCTGGATGAACGGGTAGACGATCAGGGCCGGAACGATCGTCACCACCACGACGGCCATCTTGATCGCCAGGCTGGGTGGCGTCGACGAGCCGAGGCCCGGGATGGCGACCGCCATTCCCGAGGTGGTCGGGGACTGCCCGGCCAGGATGAACTGCTGGAGCACCCGCTGGACCGGCTGGAGGTCGTTGCGGTCGATGTAGAGGATCGCGTTGAAGAACGCGTTCCAGTAGCCGACCGCGTAGAACAGGCCGACCACCGCGGTGACCGCCCTGGAGAGCGGAAGCACGATTCGCCACAGGATGCGCAGTTCGCCGGCGCCGTCGATGCGGGCGCTGTCGTACAGTTCGCCGGGGATGTTCATGAAGAACGCCCGCAGCACCACCAGGTTGAACGCGCTGATCGCGGTTGGCAGGATGAGGGCGAGCAGGTTGTCCTTGAGGCCGAGGCCGGTGACCACGAGATAGCTCGGGATCATGCCGGGGTAGATCAGGAACGTCAGCAGGAAGTAGAACAGGATCGACCGATGGCCGAGGGTCCCGGGCCGGGACAGGCCGTAGGCGGCGAGCACCGTGACGATCAGACTGATGGCCGTGCCGAGGATCGTCACGAACGTGCTGACCAGGATCGCGTCGGTGACCTGCCCGCCCGAGAAGATCACCACGTACGCCGACGGGTTGAGCTCGCGCGGAACGAAGACGTAGCCACCCGCCTCGTTGATCGTCTTCTCGGACGAGAGGCTGGTGACCACGACCGTCCAGAGTGGCACCAGCACGACGGCCAGCACCACGGTGATGATCGTGCCCTTGCCGAACTGGCCGATCAGCGTGGGTTTCTCCTCCCACGCCGGGCGGTTCGAGTTGCGGCGGGGCCGGATCGCGGTGTCTGCGCTCATGATTTCGAGTAGATCCCTTGCTCGCCGAACCGGTGTGCCAGCTTGTTGGCGCCCACGATCAGGAGGATCCCGATCACCGCCTTGAACAGCCCGGCGGCCGCGCCGACGCCCCACTGCTGGATCGCGATGCCCTGGTAGTAGACGTAGGTGTCGACGACCTCGGCGGCGTCCCGCCCGACCATCTCCCGCTGGAGGATGAACTGCTCGAATCCCACGTTCAGCGCGTCACCGAGCCGCAGGATCAGCAGCAGGATGACGACCGACCGCAGGCCGGGCAGGGTGATGTGCCACATCCGCCGCCAGCGGTTGGCGCCGTCGGCCGCGGCCGCCTCGTACAGGGAGGTGTCGATGGCCGCGAGCGCCGCCAGGAAGACGATCATGCCCCAGCCGGCGTCCTTCCAGAGCGCCTGCGAGGTGATCAGGAGGATGAACGTGTCCGGGTTGGTCATCATGTCCGGCGGCGTGTAGCCGGCCTGGCGCAGCGTCTGCGCGAGCAGGCCGGCGCCGCCGATCATCATCTGGAACAGCGAGACCACCAGCACCCAGCTGAAGAAGTGCGGCAGGTAGACGACGCTCTGCACCAGCGACCGGATGCGCGGCGACATGATGCTGTTCAGCAGGATGGCCAGGAAGATCGGGACCGGGAAGTAGAACACCAGCTGGAACGCGGTGATCGACAGAGTGTTGACCACCGAGTCCCAGAACGCCGAGGTCTGGAACAGGTACTCGAAGTTCCCGAACCCGATCCACTCGCTGTAGAGGAACGCCTCGAGCGGGTCGTCCCCGGCGAACGGGTTGTAGTCCTGGAAGGCGATGACGTTGCCGAGCGCCGGGATGTAGTGGAAGACCAGCAGCAACAGCATCGCCGGCAGGCACATGAGCAGCAGCGGCCAGTCCCGCCGCAGCCGCTGCCCGAAGGACAGCCGCTGCGGCGGGATCGCCTTGTTCTTCTTCGCCTTCACCGCAGCCTGCGGCTCAGCGATGGGTGGAGCGCTCATCGCCCGTTGTCAGCCAGAACCTTGGCGTAGAAGTCGCGAGCCTTGTCGCCGCCGGCCGCCTTCCAGTCCGAGAGGATCTTGTCGAACTCGCTGATCGGAGTACGGCCGCGCTGAATGTCGGTGATCTTGTCCTCGGTGGGTTGCGCGAGGGCCGCCTGCTCGCTCGGCGTCTCCACCTTGATGCCTTCCCACGGGTTCTTCTCCAGGTACTGCGTGGCGTCGTTGCCCCAGGCCACGAAGTCGCCGGCGTAGGTGGGAATGTCCGGGCCACCGACCACGACCGGCGGGCGGCCGCCGAGGAAGACGTACTGGTTCGCGAACTCCTTGACGTACAGGTCGTTGGTGACCGGCGTGCCGCTGGCGTCCCGCGTGAAGTGGGTGCCCTCGACACCGTAGTTCTGCAGCTCCCACTCCTTGGTGCCGAACGGCGCCGCGGTGTAGTTGAGCACGCGCAGCAACTCCTGCACCCGCTCCTGACCGAGGTCCTTCTTGATGAACGTCCAGATGATCGCCGAGCGGGCCTTCAGGCGCACCGGGGCCTGGCCCTTGTCGGCACCGAAGACCTTGACGGCCTGCATGTTGAACTTGGGGTTGGTCTGCACGGCCGGGCGCCAGGTCTCCTTCCAGGAGCCGCCGCCGGTGGCGTACATGAAGATCTTGCCGCCCTTGAACAGGGTGGTGACGTCACCGCCCTTGCTGCTGGCCAGGTCGGGGTGGATCAGCTTCTCGGCGTAGACCTTGGTCATGAACTCGAGAGCCCGCTTGTACTCCGGGAGCTCCATCTTGTTCACGACCTTGCCGTCGGCCTGCTTGATCCAGCCGTTCTCCGAGCCGCCGACGCCGCAGATCTGCTGCACCTCCCACCAGATGTCGCCGAAGGCCCACTCGCCCTTGGCCTCGTTGGTGAGCTTCTTGCCGAAGTCCCACAACTCGTCGAGCGTGGTCGGGGCCGCGATGCCGCGCTCGTCGGCGACGTCCTTGCGGTAGAACAGCACCGTGGGGTAGGGCGCGTCGACCGGGAACGGAACGGCCATCAGCTTGCCGCCCCACACCGACTCCTGCCAGGCCACCGAGTCGAGACCGGCGAGCAGCGGGTACGCGTTGACCTTGTCCCCGGCCAGGTACGGCGTCAGGTCCTCGAAGAGCGCGTGCACGCCCTCGGAGAACCGGGCCAGCTTGTTGGTCTCCCAGCCCGGGATGCAGGTCAGCTCGGGCACGTCCCGCGCGCCGAGCATGGCGCTCAGCTTGTCGCCGTAGGTGTTGCCGTCCTGGATGCTGAAGTTGATCACCGCACCCATGTCGGCGTTGACCGCCTCGACCAGCTTGTTCGCGGTCGGCGGTGCCGGGCCCCACCACGGGGTGGTGGCGGTGACCGGCTTACCGCTGCCGACCGCCTTGTCGGTGACCGCGTCGGCCAACGACGTCGGGTACTTCGCGTAACCGTCGGCCATCGGCCGGACGCCCTTGATGTCGGGCTGGACCAGGGTGGAGTCCTTGAACTTGGGGATGACCCCGGCAGCCTCCTCGGCGGTGGTCGCCGAACCGTCCACGCCCGGCTCTTTGCTGCAACCGGCCAGCACTCCGCCACTGGCGAGCGAGGCCGCGCCGAGGCCGACCAGCCCCAGGAAGTTCCGCCTGTTCGTCGACGCGCCCGGAAGCGTATTCGCCACGGCGCACCACCCTTCCGTTATGGGTTTAGTTTGGTTAGCGTCTAAACTAAGTACATCGAAGACAAGCTAACCGACACGGTGACGGCCCGACAAGAAGCAAATGGGAGCGCACCCATCCGGCGGGCACCTATCAGGGGAGACGACGAACCGCGGTGATGCGGCAAGATGACCAGGCGGACAGCAGGCGCCCGGCCGAGAGCGGAGCTTGATGTGAGGACCACCCGGGCCGATCCACAACCGGCCGACTTCACCGATGTGCGTGCCACCAACCTGGCCGTGGTGCTGCGGCACCTGCGCGCCCACGGCCCCAGCTCGCGCGCCGCGATCGCCGCCTCGACCGGGCTCAACAAGGCGACCGTGTCCAGCCTGACCGGCGACCTGATCCGGCAGCGGCTGCTGCGCGAGACCGGCCTGACCAGCAACCGGATCGGCCGCCCCGGGACGGCGCTGGCCCTCGACGGCTCGGCGTACGCGGCGATCGGCCTCCAGGTCTCCGCCGACCGGCTCACCGCGCTGGCCGTCGACTTCGCGGGCGACCAGCTGCTGCTGTGGCATCGGGCGTTCGACGGCGAGCCGGCCACCACCGGGGCGGGCCGTGCGGTCAGCGCGATCGCCGCCCTGGCCCAGCGGGCCGCGACCCGGGTGCGCCAGCAGGGCCGCCAGGTGCTCGGCCTGACCGTGGCGGTGCCCGGCCTGGTCGCCGACGGCGGCACGGTCCGCCTCTCCCCGCCGCTCGGCTGGTCCGACGTCGACCTGCGCGGCCTGCTCTCCGGCTCGCTGCGCCAGCCGGGACTGGACGTCGCGGTGGCCAACCACGCCGGCCTGGCCGCCGTCGCCGAGCTGCGCTACGGCGGGCATCAGGTCGAGCTCGATCTGACGTACGTCTCCGGCGCGGCCGGGGTCGAGGCCGGCATCGTGGTCGACGGCCGCCTGCTGCACGGCTCCCGTGGCTTCACCGGCCAGATCGGCCGCTTCGCGCTCGGCGCGGCCGGCTCGCCCACGCTCCAGGATCTGGCCGGCGTCGAGCCGCTGGTCCGGCGAGCCCTGCCCGGCTTCGACCCGGAGTCGCTGACCGACCTGGCGCCGGCCGTCGAGCAGGTGGCCGCGCTGGCCCGTTCCGGCGACCCGGGGGCGCTGGCCGCCCTGGGCGACACCGGCCGCCATCTGGGCCAGGGCCTGGCGCTGCTGGCGAACCTGGTGAATCCGGAGCTCATCGTGCTCGGCGACCACTACGCGGCACTGGCCGAGTGGCTGATCCCGGCGGCCGAGGCCGAGCTGACCCGCAACACCCTGGCGCCGGACGCGGGCGGGGTCCGGCTGACCGCGTCGAGCCTGGGCCTGCACGCCGCCGCCCTCGGCGGTGCGGTGTCCCACTTGGACCGGGTGGACACCGGCAGCCTGCCGCCCAAGCAGTGACCGGATCCGCCCGGGGCCGCACCCGGGCGGATCCCGCGCGTAACAATCGATGACCAAACATGCCCCGAGCGCCTTGACCGAGGCGTGACTGTGGTGCGAGCCTCAGGGAACTCCGTTCGAAACATTCGCGAAACCACTCGCGGAGGCTTCTTTCGCCGCGCAGTCGAAGCGCTTCGACGACCGGCTTGGCCCGAAGGAACACGTTGTGACCGAATCCCCCTCTCGCATCGTCTTTCGCGACCCGCAGCAGAAGCTCGCCACGCGGGTGTCCGACCTTCTGGAGCGGCTCGACCTGGCGGAGAAGATCGCCCTGCTGCACCAGCACCAGGCCGCCGTGCCCCGGCTCGGCGTCGCCTCCTTCCGCACCGGGACCGAGGCGCTGCACGGCGTCGCGTGGCTCGGCGTCGCCACCGTCTTCCCCCAGGCGGTCGGTCTCGCCAGCAGCTGGGACCCGGACCTGCTCCGCCGGGTCGGCGCCGCGGTCGGCACCGAGGTCCGCGCCATGCACCACCGCGACCCGGAGAACGTCGGCCTCAACGTCTGGGCGCCGGTGGTCAACCTGCTGCGCGACCCACGCTGGGGCCGCAACGAGGAGGGGTACGCCGAGGACCCCTGGCTCACCGGGGTGCTGAGCACGGCGTACTCGAACGGGCTGCGCGGCGACGACCCCCGCTGGCTGCGCACCGCCCCCACGCTGAAGCACTTCCTGGCCTACAACAACGAGACCGACCGGTGCCTGACCTCCAGCAACCTGCCGCCACGGGTGCTGCACGAGTACGAGCTGCCCGCCTACCGCCCGGCCCTGGCCGCTGGCGCCGCGGTCGCCGTGATGGCCTCCTATAACCTGATCAACGGACGGCCCACACATCTCAGCCCGCTCATCAACGAGGTGCTGCGCGGCTGGGCCGAGGACGACGTGATGGTGGTCGGCGACGCGTACGCGGTCCAGAACCTGGCCGGCGACCAGAACCTGTTCGAGGACCACCCGGCCGGGTTCGCGGCCGCGCTGCGCTCCGGCATCGACTGCGTCACCGAGCCCGGGCCGCTGTCCGAGGAGTCGTTCGCCACCGCCCTGGACCGCGGCCTGATCACCGAGTCCGACGTGGACGCCGCGGTCCGGCACATCCTTTCGGTACGCGTACGGCTCGGCGAGTTCAACCCGGAGGAGGACCCGTACCGGGAGACCGGCCCCGAGGTGATCGACTGCCCGGAGCACCGCGCACTGGCCCGGGAGGCGGCCCGCGCCTCGGTGGTGCTGCTCGGCAACGACGGCCTGCTCCCCCTCGACCCGGCGGCCACCCGGCGGATCGCGGTGCTCGGCCCGCTCGGCGACACCACCTTCGACGACTGGTACAGCGGCACCCCGCCGTACCGCCGGACACTGCGCGGCACCCTGACCGAGCGGGTCGGCGCGGACGCGGTCCTCTTCCACGAGGGCGCCGACCGGGTGGCGCTGCGCTGCCCGGCGGGCCTGCTGTCAGCGGACCCGGACGGCGGTCCACTGCGGATCAACGAGCACGAGGACGAGGACACCACCCTGTTCGACGTGCTCGACTGGGGTGAGGAGACGTTCTCGCTGCGGGCCGTCGTCAACGGCCGGTGCATCGGCGCCGACGGGCTCGGCCCCGAGCCCCACCTGCTGGTCAACGACCGGCCCGGCCCGAACGGCTGGGAGGTGCGGGAGACGTTCCGCTTCGAGCCGGCCGGCGACGGTGTGGTGCTGCTCCACGTGCAGAGCGGGCGGTACCTTTCGGCCGGTGGGGACGGGCTGGTGCGTACCGGCGCCGCCCGGGCCGCGGACGCCACCGTCTTCACCGTCGACCTGCTGATCGACGGGGTGGCGGCGGCCGCCACGGTGGCCGCGGGGGCCGACGTGGTGGTGCTGGCGCTCGGCAACCATCCGCTGGTCACCGGCCGGGAGACCGCCGACCGCCGGGACCTGGCGCTGCCCGGCACCCAGGACGATCTGCTGCGCGCCGTCCAGGCGGCCAACCCGCGGACCGTGCTGGTGTTGAGCAGCAGTTACCCGTACGCGATCGGTCATGCTCTTGATCTTTTGCCGGCGATCGTGTGGTCGGCGCACGGCGGCCAGGAACACGGCACGGCCCTCGCCGACGTGCTCTTCGGCAGCGACCCGTCGGGTGCGCCCGTCGACCCGGCCGGGCGGCTCACCCAGACCTGGTACACCGATGCCGGCAACCTGCCCGACCTGCTCGACTACGACATCATCGCCACCGACGCCACCTACCTCTACTACCGGGGCACGCCGCTGTTCCCGTTCGGGCACGGGCTGTCGTACACCTCGTTCCGCTACGAGGACCTGCGGGTCAGCGCGGCGTCGATCGGTTTGGACGGCGAGGTCACGATCACCGTCGACGTGATCAATACCGGACACCGGCCCGGCGTCGAGACGGTGCAGCTCTACACCCGTCAACAGCGTTCCCGGGTCAAGCAGCCGCTGCGGCGCCTGCGCGGCTACCGGCAGGTCCGGCTCGAACCCGGCGAACGGTCCACCGTGGAATTCCTGCTGCCCGCCGCCGAGCTGGCGTTCTGGGACGTGACCCGCTCCCGCTGGGTGATCGAGGAGGCCACCCACACCATCGCGGTGGGCCGGTCCAGCACCGACTGGCGCCTGACCAGGACGCTGCGCGTCGACGGCGAGCGCATCCCGGCCCGCTCACCCTGGTCGCCACTCCATCTGATCGACAACGATGGGTACGCGGAAACGACTCCCGTAGCCGTCCCGGACCACCCCGGCGAGGCCCTGCGCGGCGCCCGTCCCGGCGCGTGGGCGGTCTTCGACCAGGTCGACTTCGGCCTCACCGGCCCGTCCCGGGTCCGCGCCGCCCTTCCCACCCCTGGCGAGATCGTCCTCCGCCTCGACGACCCGCTCTCCGGCCCGATCCTGGCCACCCTCAACACGACAGCCTCGACCCCGGTCCCCCCGGTAACCGGCACCCACGACCTGTTCGTCCTCTACTCAACCCCCGACACCACAGTCACCACGATCGCCTTCACTCGCTGACCCCGCCTTCCAGCCGGACGGTGGCACACTCGACGCCCGCCTTCCTCGCCTCCCATCACCCGGCCGATCTTGGACGACCGGCCACCACTCACGGCAGGAAAACGTCCAAGATCTGGACAGGGAGGCCGCACCGCCCACCCCCAGGCTGACCTTGGACGACCGACCACCGTTCGCGGTAGGCAAACGTCCAAGGTCCGAAAGGGGGGAGACGCGCCGCCCAGATGCCCGCCGATCTTGGACGACCGGCCACCGCGGACGGTGAGAGAAGGTCCAAGATCCAGGAGAGGCCGCAGAGCCACCTTCAGCCAATCTTGGACGATTGCCGCGGAGCAATCAGGCGCAGGAGGATGGGGGGATGACTGGTCTCGGGCAGGCACTGGCGTTCGCGGGTGTGATCGGGCTGGCGGCGGTGTCGCCGGGGCCGGACTTCGCGGTGGTGGTGCGGCGTTCGGTGGCGGCCGGGCGATGGCATGGGATGGCCGCGGCCGCTGGAGTCGCCGCGGGGGTGTTCGTCTGGTCGGTGGCCGCCGCGGTGGGGGTGGCCGCGCTTCTGGCCGCGTCGGCGGTGGCGTTCACCGTCGTGAAGCTGGCCGGTGCGGCTTACCTGCTCTGGCTGGGGGTGAGCGCTCTGCTCGCGGCCCGGCGTGGCGGCGGTGAGATCGAGCCGGCAGCGGGTGGGCGTCCGGAGAAGCGGTTGTGGGCGTCGTTCCGGGACGGCCTGGTGACCAATGTGCTCAATCCCAAGTGTGGCGTGTTCTTCGTGGCGGTGCTGCCGCAGTTCGCGCCGGTGGACGGTGCCGCCGCGGACGTGCTGCTGCTGTCGGTGGTGGCGGTCGCGGTGACGGTCGCCTGGTTCGTGGTGGTGGCGAACCTGGTCGCGGCCCTGCGCCGGATGCTGTCCCGGCCGGTGGTGCGCCGCACCCTGGACGCCGTCACCGGCGCCGTCCTGATCACGATCGGAATCCGCCTCGCCGTCTCCCCCACACCCTGATCACGATCGAGGTTGGCCGAGCCGTCTCCTTCGCACCCGGATCACGATCAGGGTCAGGGTGGCCGCGATCGTGACGAGCAGGGCGTTTCGGAGGTATGGGCCCAGGCCGCTCGGGGGGCGGGCGGCGCGGATCAGGCCTCCGCTGATCACGTCGTCGGCCACGTCGACCGAGCGGATTTGCAGGTCGGGGCCGGTGAGCAGGGTGCGCGGGGTGGTGAACGGGCTGACCGCCCACACCTCGGTCTTGCGGATCCGCTCGTAGTCGGTGAGTCCTTCCCCGAGGCGTGCGCCACCGGTTTCGAAACCGGCGACGTCGATTCCCGCGAACGGGTACGACGCTGTCACCACCGCCTCCCCGGTGGGTGACCAGCCGAGCAGCCGGACCGCCACGAGATCGGTCAGTTCGCGGATGGCGGGGGTGGACCGCTCCACGCCGGTGGCCGGATCAACCATGATCAGCTTCCATCGGGACGGGTAGTCGGCGCCGTCGCAGCAGCGGCTCTGCCGGAGCAGGGTGAGCCCGACACCGTCCGGTGTCCAGGCCCCCTTCCCCGCCAGGCGACTGTCGTCGACCGCCCTGAACCGGCTGATCATCTGCCCGTCCATCGAGGTGACCCTGACGATCGCCCCCGACTGGTAGGCCAGCCGCCCACCGTCGCGGGAGAACGCCACCGTGTAGCCGTCACGGTCGGTTCGCGGGTCGAGGTCGCTGATCACCCGGGAGGTTCCGGCCGCCGGATCCACCAGGTACAGGGTGGCGCCGGTGAACTTCTCGCCGTCGGCCGTATAGGCGGTCACCGCCAGCCGCCGTCCGTCCGGTGACCAGGCCTGCGGCACGACCCAGTCGGCGCCGAGACCCGGCAGGGGCGTGTGGTCGCCGGTACCGAGATCGATCACCGCGCCGACCGTGGCGAGCCTGGTCCCGTCCGGGGACAGCACGGCCTGCTCCCCGGCGTACCGGAAGTTCCGGGGATCGTGGGAGATGCCGTAGACGTCCTCGTGCGCGCCGACCAGGGCCAGGGCGCCCTTGCTGCCGAGCGGCCACCAGTCGGGCGCGCCGAACACCACGCTCGCCGCACCGATCGGCCGGTCCTCCACTTCGGAGGTTCCCCAGAGCGGGACGCCGACCCGGTTCGGCAGGGAGCCCGGTGCGGTCGGTGGCGCCGCGGGCAGGTCGCGGCCCGGCCGGTCCAGCGGGACGATCACGGTCAGCGCGACGGCCAGGACGGCGGCCACCGCGGCGAGGATCCGGCCCCGCCGGCGGCGACGACGGGCCAGGGTGAGCGCGCCGTGATAGAGGTCGTAGGGCTCGACCTGGTCGGCCCGCTCCCGCAGGGCTCCACGCAACCGGGCTGTCACGACCGTCCCCTCACGGCTCGCTCGGCCGGCGCCGGCCGATCCTCGTCGATCAGATGTGGCGCCGTGGTCCGCAGCCGGGCCAGGGCGTCGTGGGTGTGCCGTTTGACCGTGCCGACCGAGCAGCCCAGCATCGCGGCCGCCTGCGCCTCGGTCATGTCCTCGTAGAAGCGCAGCACGAGCACCGCGCGCTGCCTCGGGCTGAGCCCGCCGAGGGCCTGGTCCAGGGTCATCCGCAGGGCGGTGGTGCGGTGCGGATCCGGGCCGCCCTGATCGGGTGGGGCGGCGGCCAGCCGCTCCGGCACCCGGCGGCGGCGCCACCAGGACATCTGGAGGTGGTACATGGTCCGGCGGACGTAACCCTCGGGATCGCCGTCCCGGACCTTCCGCCAGTGCCGGAGCACCCGGGCCAGCGCCGACTGGACCAGGTCCTCGGCGGCATGGTGATCGCCGGTCAGCAGATAGGCGGCACGCGACAGCGCCGGCCCGCGCGCCGAGACGAAGTCCCGGAAGCCCGGATATCGATCCTCGCCGACTCCCACATTCACAATCTTCTAGAACGCCGGCCGCCGGCCCCATGGTTGGGGGCCGGCGGCCGGTATTTCAGCGCCGGGCGGCGCGACGGTGGCCCAACCACCGCGCCGCCCGGACGATCTCTCACCCTGCGAGCGTTCCGCTCACCACGGTTCCGGTACGGGTGACCTGGTACGAAACGGTCTCCCCGCTCCAGAGGTAGAACCGCAGGTTCACGACGGCGCCGTCGGTGACCTCGGCGAAGAAGTCCGGGGTCAGCCTGATCGTGCCGGCCGTGTAGTCGGGGGCGAAGGCGCGGTCGAACTCCTTGTACGGCGTCCATCCGTGCGGCCCGGCGTTGCTGCCGTCCGCGTAGGTGGCCGTCATGGTGGCGAGACGGTCCCCGTTGAACACGGTGGGGATCGCGAACGCGCTGGTCTCCCCGGTCACGGCGGACAGCTGCGGGGTGTCGGAGCTGACCACGTCGAGCCGCCACGGGACACCACCGGAGAACCGCAGTGACAGCGCCGCCTTCACCCCGTACCCCTCGGTTCTGGTCAGTCGCTGGAGCAACCCGGCGGTGAGGGTGAGCTGATCGCCGGAGACCTGGTAGTCGGGGCCGCGGCGCAGCGTGGCCTCGCCGAGGCGGACGTGGGTGAAGCCGAGGCCGTTGAGGTTGAGCGTGATGGTCTGCGCGGTGACCGGCGCGGATCGCCGGACGAACACCAGGTCGCTCGCCGCGGTGCCGGAGCGGGTGCGCCAGCTCGACGAGATCTGGCCGAACAGCTCGGCGTCGCGCCAGACCCCGGCGGTACGGTCGTAGTGCTGACCGTTGTCCCAGAGCATCGTGGTGACCCCGGACGCACGGGCCTGCTGCCCGAAGAGCTCGAAGAACTTGAGCTTCTCGCCCTGTTCGATGGTGCCGGTGTGCCGGTCGAAGCCGAGCAGACCGTATTCGCCCAGGATCACCGGGATGCCCTTGCTGATCAGGCTGTCGCGGAGCCGCTGGAAGGTGCCGAGCAGGTCCTGCTGGGCGGTCGCGTCGAACCGGTAGCCGCCGGCCACGTTGACGCTGAACGGCCAGTAGCCGTAGTAGTGCACGGTGGCGATCAGGTTCGGGTCGTTGAACGCGGTGAACTCGCCGGTCAGCGCGTCGAGGCGGCCCTGGTCGGCGTTGGTGTGCAGGGTCGGCAGGACCAGGAACCGCTTGGCGTTGCCGCCACCGGTGCCGCGCACGATCCGGTGGAAGGACGTGTTCAGCTCGGCGAGCAGCGCGTAGTTCTCGGTGTCACCGGTGCTGCCCCAGAACTGCGGCTCGTTGACGCTCTCCAGGAGCAGCCTGGGCGAGGTGTCCCGGAAGGCGCCGGCGACCTGCGTCCAGATGGCGTTGTAGCGGGCCAGCACGTTGTCGTGGTCGGTGGGCATGGTGGCGATCCACTGCCACGAGTCGTGATGGATATTGATCATCACGTAGAGGCCCTCGTCGAGCGCCCAGCCCACCACCTCCTGTACGCGGGCCAGGTAGGCGGGATCGATCGTGTAGTCCGGCGCCGGGCCCTGGTGCTGGCCCCAGGTGACCGGGATGCGGATGCTCTTGAAGCCCTGGGCGCGGATGCCCTTCAGCAGCTCCCGGGTGACGCGCGGGTTGCCCCACGAGGTCTCGTCGGCGCCGGTGGCGTCCAGGGTGTTGCCGAGGTTCCAGCCCGGTTGCATGGCTTTCGTTATCGCGGCGGCGGTGGGCGCCGCCTGTGCCGGACCGGCCCACGCCATCCCACCGAGGATCAGGGTGAGCGCGAGCAGCCTGCCGAGTAGTCGCGACATGACGCTCCTAGCTAGGACGCGCGGGAGTACGGGGATTGGGAGCGCTCCCGCTTCACCTCGGCAGACTATGTATGGACGCCAAACTATGTCAATCGATGTCCACACATGACTGCGGACCACCCGGGGCGAGCGGGGGATGCGCTCCTCGCCCGGCGGTGGCCCGCAGACTCGCTGGAGATACCCGCCGCGTCATCGAAGGGGAGTCCCGGCGGCGAGGCGTCAACAAGACGCCAATCACACGGAGGCTAGTACTCGGTGCATTCCGCAGAAAGGCAGACTCACGGAATCATGCACTTTCCAGAACCGATTCCGACAACCCTCGCAAGAATTGCCAACCAGAACTCCGGCGGGTTTGTCCAGCACTGCTACCTGCAACTTTGCAAGTTGCACAAGATCATCCGATAACCATCCCTCCTAACTGGAATTGGCACGTCGAATTCTCGGCAACGCATTGTCGTAGCCCTATTACAGTTCGTACTCTGATGGTCAACTGCAATCGACCTTCGTAAGTACGATGCAGCGGGCCGGCTGTCACGGGGCCCGGAGGGAGCAGCCATGCTTGTCAAAGTGCTCGACCAGATCACCGACGACCATCTGCTGGAGGCCGCCTGGACCCTGTACCTGGACGCGTTCGAGGAGCTGAACGCCCTCGCCGCCCAACGGCACCTGATGTACCGCGCCGAGTTCGACGAGGTCATGCGGGACACCCGGATAGACAAGTACCTGGCCCTGGAAGCCGACGGCACGCTGTCCGGCATCGCCTGTTACACCAACGTCCTCGAGGCGATCCCGCTGATCTCGCCACAGTATTTCGAGCGGCACTGGCCCGAGCACTTCGCGGCGAGGAGAATCTGGTACATCGTCTTCATCGCCGCCAGCCCGGTGGGCAAGGGCAGAGACGGGTTCGCGCAGATCGTCGAGCAGATGTACCTCGTGGCAGCCACCCAGAACGGCATGGTCGGACTGGACATATGCACCTACAACGACGAGGTGCGGCGCATGTCGAAGCGGTTCCGGCTCATGGTGGGCCGTCTCTGCAACAACAACATGCGTTTCAACCAGATCGATCAACAATCCTTCTGGCTGTACGAGTTCCCCTCAGCCGCATAGGCGCGGCGGTAAGCATCGTCATCAAGCCATAGGCGCCCTCCACATCGTCCAGAGCGGAGGCCCGTCGGGTAGTTCGATCACGGACCGCACCTGGTATCCGTGCCGGAGGTACAGGTCACGGTTGCGGGGGTCGTTGGCCTCCAGATAGGCCGGGATGCCGGCGTGATCGAGCCGGGCGTGATGACGGTCGAGCAGGGCGCTGCCGACGCCACGGTTCTGCTCGTCCGGGCGGACCGCGAGGAACGCCAGGTAGTGGTGCGGCTCGAGCGGGTGGTGTTCTTCGATCGCGGCGTCCAGCTGGCAGGCGCGGTCGAAGGCATCGCCCGCCGCCTCCTTCAGGCGGCGTTCGTAGTCGATCGGCGGCGGGATCAGCGAGGTCAGCGGGAACCAGAGGGCCACCCCGGACAGGCGACCGGTCTGCGCGTCGGCGGTGGCGTAGACCTCACCATGCCGCGTGGCGTGCTCCACGAAGATCGAGAAGTAGGCGGGCGCCTCCCGGCGGCGGACGTCAGGATCGGAGTGCAGCCACCGGGCGACCGGCCCGTCGCGCATCGCCTCGGCGACGAGGTCGGTGATCTCGTCGGTGTCGACCGGGGTGACATCCCGGATGACGAGTTCCTGGATGGCGTACGTCATCGGTTTCCTTTCTGGACTGAAGTTCAGTAGCGGTAGCCGTGCGTGCCCACGGGGGTCGGCGGCAACGGCGGTGGGAAGTCGTTCTCGACAAGTGCGGTGACCCGCACGTCGGCGCCGCGGCCGATCGCCGCGTAGACCTCGGGACGGACGGTCCGCATGACCAGTGCCCACCCGAAGCCCAGCGCCGCGACGCCGAGGTAGGCGACCGGGAACACCCAGCGGAACGGGGACCCGGCCGGGACCTGCAAGAGGTCTCCGAAGCCGATGATCGTCGCGGCCAACACGATGGAGAGCAGCAGGAACGCCAGGAACGGCGCCACGTAGGCACGCCAGACGTTCTCCCCACGGCGATGCTGCTGGAAGAACGCGATCACCGATGCGGACGCCGCCCACATCAGGACCAGGACCCCCAGCCCGCCGATGGTCGTCAGCCAGGCGAACAGATAGAGCAGCGGTTCGGCCCCGGCCCAGGCATAGGCGCTGATCACACCGAGTGCCAACACGCTCTGGGTGATCGAGCCGAGCAGCGGCGCCCCGGTCCGGGGATGCGTGTAACCCCAGGCCGACGGCAGCACGCCCTCACGGCCGAGCGAGAACTGGTACCGGGAGACCGCGGCGTGGAAAGCCAGCAGCGCCGCGAAGACGCTGGTCATGAACAGCACGTAGCCGATGTCCACGAGGACGGCTGGCAGGTGCGGCCCGACCAGGGTGAACACCAGATCCGTCTGGTGCTCGGCGGCGACCGAGAGGATCTTGTCCGGACCGGTGGTCACCGACATCGCCCAGGCCGAGACGCCACAGAGCAGGCCGGCCAGGATGACCGCGAGATGGGTGGCCCGCGCGATCGTCCGCTTCGGGTCGCGCGCTTCCTCGGAGAGGACCACCGTCGCCTCGAAGCCGACGAAGCCCGCGATCGCCAGCACCAGCAACGAACCCACCACCGGTGTGACCATCGGCGCCGGGGACAGCGTCTCGAACGAGATCGATCCACCGGCCGGGTTCGCGACCATGACCAGGTCGTAGAGGAGCACGATGCTGATCTCGGCGACCAGCAGGACGGCGAGGACCTTGCCGCTCAGGTCGACCCAGAGGACACCGAGGACGGTGACCAGAGCCCAGGCCACGAGGGCGCACACATACCAGGAGACCTGGAGACCCATCGCGCCGAGGATGCCGGAAGCCGCCGAGCCGAACAGGCCGAAGAGCCCGATCTGCATCAGCGAGTACGCCGGAAGCGCCACGAACGCGGCACCGACGCCGACCACCCTGCCCAGTCCGTGACTGATGTAGGAGTAGAAGGCGCCGGAGTTCACGATGTGCCGGCTCATCGCGACGAATCCGACGGTGAAGAGCGACAGGATGCCGGCGACCACCAGGTAGGCGACCGGAACGGCGGTGCTGCCCTGGATGGCGTAGATCGCCGAGATCGATCCGATGATCACGGTGAGTGGCGCGGCGCCCGCGACTCCGAAGAACACCACGGAGGCGACGCCCATCCGGTTACTGGCCAGGGCCCGGGTGATGATGTCCGGCTCGATGGCCGGCTTGCGGTCCATCAGCAGCCGTCCGGCCCATTGGTCCTGGTTGTTGTGGCGCAGCGCGTGTCGGCCGGAGGTCATCGGCGGCCAACGGTCACGACCGAGCCGATCGAGGCCTCGGTGTAGTCGACGATCTCCCGCAGGTCGCTGGGAAGGGACGCGGCCGCGTTCGGCAGGAACTGGAACGCGTGCGGATAGTTCTCGAATCCGTAGAGCACGTGACGGGTCAGGCCGGTCGCGGAGACGAGACTGACCAGCATCCGGTCCACGATGTTCAGCTCCATGCCGCGGACGAGCAGGTTCGCCAGCCGGGTGGAGGCCCACGCCGCGGCGTTGCGCTGCTGGGCGCTGTTCGGCATGTAGAGCGTGTGACTGGCGCCGAGCATCCGCCGCCGGGTCACCGGCTCGACGGCGCCGAGCCGAACCAGCCTCTCGCCCACCCGCAACGCCGCGTCCTGTGACAGGAAGGCGAGCCAGGTCCGAACGTCCCGGTGTTGCGGCTGCGCGACGAGAAGGTCCAGGATGTCGTGTCCGAGAGCGTCGCGCGGTGGGTGGCGGTCAACGATGAAGAGGTCGCCGTCGGTCACTCCGATACGGCCTTCCAGGACCAGCTCAGCCAATAATGCGGCGGCCAGACCCAGGCCGGTCGCACGAGGGTGGAGGCGGGAGCGCCCCGTCCGGTCCTCGTGCGCGATCAGGTAGTACTGGTCAGCCAACACTGCGTCACGCCCCTTAGACGCAAGTTCCAATGATCTTTTACCTATGTAGGAAACAAGACAGAACTCGATGTCCGGAGCATCATGTACCCAACACCAAGGTCAATACAAGAAGTACTAGACTTCTTATTCAGTCCTCGGTGCCGAGGTCCACTTTATTGATCTTTTCGAAATAGCGATCATGAATGGGTTACTGGATCGTCAGGGAGCGGTCGTAATATCGACTCCATCAGGACCGTAGGGGAGTCCAGGTGTCCGATATCGAGGGTCCGACGCTGCGTCGCCGCCGGCTGGGGGCGGAGCTCAAACGATGCCGGGAGGCCGCGGGCCTCACCCAGCAGGACGTGTCACGCCACTTCGAATGGCATTCGGCCAAGGTGACCCGCATCGAGACCGCCCGGGTGGCGGTCACCCCGCGGGACGTGCGTGACCTGCTCACTCTCTACAACGTGCGGGACCAGAGCTATCGCGAGGCGCTGGTCGAGCTGGCCCGGCAGTCCCGCGAGCGGACCTGGTGGACCGACTACCGCGACATCATGCGGCCGGGGAACTTCGTGGGTCTCGAGGCCGCCGCCTCGGCGATGCGGACCTGGGAGCCGGTGCTCGTGCCCGGCCTTCTCCAGACTCCCGCCTACATGCGGTCACTGATGAGAAGCGGACGCCCGACCGATCCCGAGGAGCACATCGACCGGCGGATCAATCTGCGCCTGACCCGTCAGGGCCGGCTGACCAGTGAGCGCCCGCTCGAGTTGTCGGCCTTCATGGACGAGGCCGCACTGCACCATGTGATCGGTGGCGCGGAGGTCATGGCGGAGCAGCTTCGCCATTTAATCGAGGTAGCTAAATTACCGAATGTTTTCCTGCAGATACTGCCCTTCACCGCTGGTGGGCACCCCTTCCTGAGCGGCCCGGCAGCGCTTTTGGAGTTCCGAGAGACCACCCATTTGGATGTTGTTTACATGGAAGGCCTTGCGGGAGACTTGTACGAGGAACAACCAGACATGGTTGACTGGTATCGGCAGGAGTTCGAGCGATTGAGCGCCATGGCGCTTGACCATCGCACGACCATCAAGATGATCGAGAGTCTGCTCGTCGCTTAGCACTCCCGATGAACAATCACATCGAAGGGAGGTGCTTGAGTTGCTTGCGCACCAAATCAACGGGGCCGTCTGGAAGAAGGGCAGCCGTAGTAACGGTACAGGCGGCAGCAACTGCGTCGAGGTCGCATTCCTCGACGCTGGTGGAATTGCCGTCCGTGACAGCAAGGACCGGAGTGGACCGGCCCTCATGTTCACACCAGCGGAGTGGACCGCCTTCGTGGACTCTGCCAAGGACGGCGAATTCGACATCGTTTCGTGAGAGCCTACCGATAGGCGCGAGCCGATGGAAGACCTGAGCCAAGGTCGACTTTCGTCATCTGCACCTTGAGGGATATCGCGGTGATCCGCTCACGCGGGCGCCGTGGCATCGGCACCGGCCCTGCCACTTTCCGTGGCAGGGCCATCACTATTCACGCCCCATTCCACGCTATTCACGAATGCTTTTCTCGTTACTGATGAGGATCGGCCAGAGACGCTGACCGCGAGTTGATCGCGCACCACCGAGCGTGAGCAATCGGGGTCACGCAGCCTGTGCGAACGCGGAACGCCGCAACTCCCCCGCCCCGGCCGACGGGGCGGCCGGGCGGACCACGGTGGCCCGGGCCTCGGCGTGCGCCGCCTCCCGCCGCAGGCTGTCCCGGCTCCGGCGGGCCAGCTGGACGTCGTGCCAGGCGGCCCGCTCCGCGGCCACCGCCTCCCGGTAGACCAGCGCCAGGTGCGCCGCCGACGCCCGGGACACCACCACCTCCTGCTCGGCCGGGTGCAGCCAGGCGTCCCACCCGCCGCCACCGGTCAGCGCGCCGACCACGGCGGCGGCCGGCAGCTCACCCCGGTCGGCGGCGGCACGGACCGCGTCGTGCAGGAAACGCTCGCGAGACGCGTACTCCGCGGGGTTTTGCGGGGTCCAGGGCGTGCCGAAGGCCGCTGTCGCCCGGCAACGAGCCCAGCGCGCGTCCGCGGCCTGCCACGCCGCGAGGGCCGCGTCCACCCGGTCGACGGCCGCCTGCCAGTGCCCCTGCCATCGGTCGACCGCCTCACCGGCCTGCGTGGCCGCCACCCGCATCTCTCCGGCGAATCGCAGCGCGTGCGCCACCTCCGCCGCGCGCCGGGCCCGCCGCTCCCGCCGCCGCTGCCCGGTCCGGAGCACCCAGGTGATCGTCTCGACCAGTTCGAGGCGCGGGTTGCGGACCCCGTCCGGGCTGGCCAGGACGATCAGGGCGGGCAGGGCGAGGAGCATCAGGACGGCCCAGACAGCGATCGGGGCGGGCTCGGACAGCAGCATGTCGGCGAGAATGTTCACGGTGGTCCGTTCGGTTCGGCTCGGTGCGCGGCGTGAATCAGGGCGAAGCTGGCGGGCGGTGGGCGACCGGATCGCCGGGACGATCTGCCCGGAAACGATCAATGGGAGCGGGAGCCTGCCGCGACCGCGGAAGACTGGTCGTCAGGAGCAGGGTCCGGGGACGGCCGCGGGCCTCAGACGGCGGCGGGCGGTGCGCGGGAGGTGAGGATCCCGGCGGCGTGCCGGGTGGCCGGCCTGCCGGTCCGGTCCGGCACACGGTGGGTCGCGCTTCCCTCAGCGGTACGCCGTACGAGCTCCGCGTCGACGTAGGAGCCATCCCCGTCCGGGGGCGTCACGGAGTCGGTCCCCGCGCTCAGATGCGCGTCGTGGGCCGGGCCGGCGGCGGGATCCGCGATGAGGCCGGTCGTCCGGGCCGGGTGCGTGGTGTCGCCGATGGCGTGGACCGCGTGGGCCGGGTGATGGGATGACTCGCCGGCACCGTGGCCGGCCGCCGTGAAGAGGGCGAGGAAGAGCGCGAACAGGAATGGCAACGACCGGAGCAGCGCGCTGCGTCGGATCGTTGCCATTGCCTGAAAGTACCTGATTGTGATCTTAGGTCCGTTTCGGCGCGCCGGGAACGGGCTCAGGGGGCGGTCCAGCCGACCGGGATGTTGCCGATCCGTACGCGCTGCGGGTGGTCACCGACCGGCACCGAGGCGACGGCCTGTCCGGTGGCGAAGCTGATCGCGGTGACCCGGTCGGCGCCGGCCTCGGAGATCACGCAGTCGAGGCCGTCCGCGCTCACCGTGGCCCAGTACGGCTTGATCGCGGTGACCAGCGGCCCCGGGGTGAGGGTGGCCCGGTCGACGACGGTGGCGTAGTCGTCCATGGTTCCGGCGACGCAGAGCTTGGCGCCGTCCCGGCTGATCGACAGGCCGTGGTGGCGGGAGTCGTTGACCCAGGTGGTGCGATCCGGGTCGGTGGCCGGGTTCTGGGGAAGCTCCTTGACCCGGGTGATCCGGTCCGTTGCCACGTCGTACTCGACCAGGCCGGCGAAGAACGACACCTGGAAGTAGAGCTTGGACTCGTCCGGCGTGAAGACGGCCGGGCGGACCGCGTCGGAGAGGTCGCTGCGGCCGAAGGCGTCCAGGCGGTTCCGCATGTCGATGGTGCGGGCCACCTGGAAGGTGCTCGTGTCGGCGACGGTGATCTTCCGGTCTCCCTTGGTGAAGTCCAGCCAGGGGTCGTCGAGGTCGGTGTTGACCTCGCCGATCGACATGTTCCACAGGTAGCGGCCGCCGCCGGCGTAGATGTTCTCGTGCGGTTTGTCGCCGGTCGCGAAGGAGCCGAGCTGCCGGCCGGTGACGATGTCGAGCACGTGCACGGTGTTGCCGGTGGAGGCGGAGACGGCGACCGAACGGCCGTCCGGGCTGACCGCCATATGGTCGGAGCGGAAGCCGCTGACCGGGAACCGCCAGCGCGGCTTCCCGGTGGCCAGGTCGATCGAGACCACGTCGGCGAAGCTGGGCCGGGAGATGACCAGGGCGTCACCGGCCGGGGTGGTGTACATGTCGTCGACGAGCTGGTCGTGCCCCTCCCCCGGCCCCTGCTGGATGCCGAGGTAGAAGGCCAGCCGGATCGGGTTGAGGTAGATCTCGGTGAGCCGCTGGGTGCGGTCCGGCACCACGTTGAGCCGGCCGATGCGGCTGTAGGAGCCGCTGGCCTCGATGACGTCGACGGTGCCGTCCCAGTTGTTGCCGACGAACATCACCTGGCGCAGGGCAGGAGCGGCGGCCGCCGGCTCGGGCGCCACGGCCGTGCCCGCGGCGAGCAGGAGGCCGAGAGCGAGGGGTACGAGATGAGTCTTCATGTGATTCCCATCGATATCGTGGCCTGTTACTTTGCGGTAACACCAGGAGAACAAGAGGATGACTCACATCGATAGGTTGTGAGGCCCAATGCGGACGCTCCCCGTTGTCGCCCGGACACAACCCGACCCGCTCGCCGCGCTGGTGCACGGGCTGGCCGACGACGCCCGCCTGGTCGACGACGTGGTGGCCGCGGCCCGCGCCCAGTCCCCGGAGGCCGCCCGGCTGCCCGGGACGGAAAGCCGCCGGTACGTCGCCGCGCTGATCCGGGCCGGGTGCGCCACCTTCCTGCGCCCCGGCGAGCCGGCCGGCGAGGACTTCGCCGAGGCGGCCCGGTTCGGGGCCGAGGGCGCGGCGCTCGGCGTGCCGATGGCGGCGCTGCTGTCCGGGGTGCACGCCGGCCGCAGCCGGATCCTGGAGATCGCGATCGCCCGCGGCCGGGCCACCGGACTGCCCGACGACGTGCTGCTCCAGGGGCTGCTCCGGCTCGACCGGTACGGCGGCGCGCTGGAACGGCACGTGCTGGACGGCTACCGGACGGCGGAGCGGCAGCTCGACAGCGACCGGCGGGCCGCCCGCGTCCGGCTGCTGCGCCACCTGCTGCTCGGCGAGGAGAGCGACGGCGTGGATCCGGCCCGGTTCGGGCTCACTCCCGGCGGCCTCTACCACTGCGCCGTCTCGGACGTGGCCGATCCGGGCCGGGTGCGGGAGCTGGAGCAGGCGTTCGCCCGGTGCGGCGGGATCCTCGGGCCGGTACGGGGACGGCTGTGCGGGCTCACCCCACGACTTCCGGAACTGACCACAATGGCCCCGGCCGTGGTGGTGACCACTCCGCCCGTACCCCTGGAAAGGGCGACGGAGGCGCACCGCCTCGCCCGCCTGGCGCTGCACGCGGCTCGCGCCCGGGGTGTGACCGGGCCGTGCGAGGTGACCGAGCTGGCCGGGGAGACGGCGCTGGCGGCGCAGCCGATGCTGGCCGGATTCCTGCGGCACGGGCTGCTGGCGGCGCTGGACCCGGCCGACGATTTCCACCGGGAGCTGGCCGGTACGGCACTGGCCTATCTGGACCACGGACAGCGGCTGGACCTCACGGCGAGTGCGCTGCACCTGCATCCGAACACGGTGCGTTACCGGTTGCGGCGGCTGCGGGAGCTGACCGGGTTCGGCGAGCGGCTCACCGTGCTGGAGACCGTCCGCTGGTGGTGGGCGCTGCACACATGGCGGGGCCCGGTGTGATGGGCGGTCACACCGGGCCTCTCTAGCCGATCACCACTTGCGGTAGTCGGTCTGGGTCTGTGCGTTGAACTGCCACGTCCGTTGCCGCTCCGCGTGATCGATGCGGCGGTCACTGACCTCCAGGACGTCGAAACCCTTCTGGATGTCGCTGGAGTAGATGTGGCCGTTGTACCAGTACGCCGACCAGGAACCGCCGACGATCAGCCGGTCGAGGCTGAGCGGGCCGCGCTCCCAGTAGGCGATCTCCACCGGCTTGCGCGAGTTGGTGAAGTCCCAGATCGAGATGCCACCCTGATACCACGCCTGGACCATGATGTCGCGGCCCTTGACCGGGATCAGCGAGCCGTTGTGGGCCACGCAGTTCTCGGTGGTGGCGTTCTCCCGGGGGATCTTGAAGTAGCTGCGGAACTCGAGCTTGCGGTGCTTGCCCTTGCCCGTGATGTCATAGATCGCATCGGCGCCCTTGTTCGCGCCGATGGACGGCAGACACTCCGCGCCACCGCCGCCGCCGAGCTCGTCGGTGAAGACGACCTTGGTGCCATCGTTGTTGAACGTCGCCGAGTGCCAGAACGCGAAGTTCTCCGCGTCCCGCACGGTGGTGATCACCTTGGGCGACGCCGGGCGGGAGATGTCCAGCAGGACGCCGTCACCCATGCACGCGCCGGCCGCGATGTCCTTGGCCGGGTAGGCGGTGATGTCGTGGCAGCCGGTGGTCCGCCGGCTGTCCGCGTCACCCGGGAAACCGCCGTCCGGGAAGAGCACCGGCGCGGCGATCAGGCTCGCGGTGTCCGGCTTCCTCAGCGGCACCTTGATGATCGAGATCTTGTCGTGCGGCTGCGCGCAGTTCGGCAGGTCCACCACGTCGAGGTTGTACGACGACACGTAGACGTACACCGAGCGGTCGTGGCCCTTGCCCGGAACCAGCGTCAGGGTGTGTGAGCCGCAGTCGGTCTTGACCGCCTTGACGTACTTCGGGTTGCGCGGATCGCTGACGTCGAAGATCTTGACGCCTTCCCAGCGGGGCGCGGTGGACGGCTCCGAGTTCGGCACCGAAACGCTGCTGCAGGAGTCGTCGTTGCGGATCGAGTCGGTCGCCAGGAAGAGCAGGTCACCCCAGATCGAGATGTCGTTCTGCGCGCCGGGGCAGAGCACCTGGGTGACCGGCACCGGGTCGCTCGGCTCACTGATGTCGTAGACGCTGAAGCCGTTGTAGTTGCCGGCGTACGCGTACTTCCCCTGGAAGGCCAGGTCACTGTTGAGCGCGTTCTCCGGAGCGAACGGGCCCACCTTGGGCTCGTTCCCGATCTGCCTGATGTTGGGGCTGCTGACGATCTGGTCCACGCCTGGGATGCCGGCCGGGTCCGCTTGGACCGGCGCGGCCACGACCAGAGTGGACAGGACCGCCGCCGCCCCGATACAGGCCAGGCGCATTATCCGCCCTCGTGAGGCAGGATGCTTCATGAAGCTCCTTCCGGTTTCGGAGCACCGATGACGCACGGCGAGTCGTGTCGTCCGCACTATCGGTGACAGCGATGTCGGTCGTTACGATAACCGTCGAAGCCCGGCCGTGGGGGCCGCCTGCCGGAAAGGAAATACATGCAACACCGACGCGCATGGGCCCTGACCGCCGCATCTGCGGTCCTTCTCGGCACCGTGGGTGCGGTGCTGGCCGCCCGGGCGTCCGGCCCGGCCGATCCGGTGAGCGCGCCGGCCTCCTCGGCCTCTCCGGTCCGCGTCGTCGTGCCGGGCCGTCCCGGTGAGTCGGCCGGCGTCACCGACTCCGATCACGTGCAGGCGCCCGCCGCGTCCACCTACAACCGGGCCGACGTCACCTATGCCCAGATGATGATCGCCCACCACGCGCAGGCCCTCCAGATGGCCGATCTGGTGCCCGACCGGGCCGCGAACCAGGGCGTGAAGAACATCGCCGGCCGGATCACCGCCGCGCAGGGGCCGGAGATCTCGGTGCTGCGGACCTGGCTGGCCGACCGCGGAGAGCCGGAGTCGGACCCGGCCCACGACCACGCCACGATGCCCGGCATGCAGTCCGAGGCGGCCCTCACCGATCTGGCCGCGGCCCGGGGCGCCGACTTCGACCGCCGGTTCGTCGCGATGATGACCGAGCACCACCGTGGGGCCGAGACGATGGTGGGCGATCTGCTGCGTACCGGGTCGGAGGAACGGCTCGCCAAGATGGCCAAGGAGACGGCGATCGAGCAGGTGGTCGAGATCCAGCGGATGACCGAGCTGGGTGTGAGCTGACTCAGCGGGCCGGCAGCGCCGCCCTGACCTGGGTCGCGCCGGCGGCCAGCGCGTTGAAGGCGGACTGGCTGATGTCGTCGTCCTCGCGCAGGTCGACGAGCTTCTCGGCGAACTCGTCCATCTTGCGGGCGACGTCCTTCACCTTGCCCCGTTTCAGCCGGTCGGCGGCGGACTTGAGCCGGCGGTCCAGCGCCTCGGCGCCGTCGTCGTCGATCTCGCCCTGGTCCTCCAGCGAGTCGACCACGGCTCTGAGGGCGGCGATCAACTCGGCCGGCTGGGCCGGACGCACGGTGACCGGAGCGGTCGTCGTGGTCGCCTCTACTTCCGAGGGCGAGGGCTCCGGCGTCTCTACCGGCGCCGCCGACGTCACCACCACGGCGGGCGGCGCGGCCACCGGAGGTGGAGTTTCGTCGTCGCCGGAGAACAGCCAGACCACGAGCGCGGACAGGACGACCGCGGAGCCCGCCGCGGCGAGCAGGGCCACCCGGCGGTGGTCGGCGGCCCGGTAGACGCCGCGCTGCTGTTGCTCCACCACCGGCATCGGGGCCGTCGGCTGGTAGAGGTCATGAGGATCCGGCACGGCGGCCATCATGCCAGGCGACGGGTCAGAAGCGGACCGGAAGTTCGGTCAGCCCGCGCAGCAGGGTGCCGGGCCGCCAGGTCAGCTCCTCCGGCTCGACGGCCAGCCGCAGACCGGGAAAACGGTCGAACAGAGCGGTGAACGCGATCTGCGCCTCCAGCCGGGCCAGCGGTGCGCCCAGGCAGTAGTGAATGCCGTGCCCGAAGGCCAGATGCGGGTTCTGCGGACGGTCCAGCCGCAGCTCGTCGGCACCGGGGAAGCGGTCGTCGTCCCGGTTGGCGGAGAGCAGGACCACCACGACCGGGTCACCCGCGGCCACCTTCTCCCCGCCGATCTCCAGGTCCTCGGTGGCGACCCGGAAGGTGGACGTCTCGACGGGTCCCTCGTACCGCAGGAACTCCTCGATGGCGGAGGGCAGCAACGCGCGGTCGGCGCGCAGGCGCTCCCATCGCTCGCGGTCACGCAGCAGCAGGTAGGCGCCGTTGCCGATCAGGTTGACGGTGGTCTCGTGGCCGGCCAGCAGCAGCAGGAAGACCATCGAGGTGAGCTCCTCCTCGGTCAGCCCGTCCCCGGAGTCGCGGACCTGGATCAGCCCGGTCAGCAGGTCGTCGCCGCCGTGGTCGCGGCGTTCGGCGAGCAGGGTCCGGATGTAACCGATCATCGCCTCGATGGCCGGGCCCAGCCGGTCGCCGGACATCGCGCCCGCGACGATGACGTTGGACCAGGCACGGAACGAGCCCTGGTCGGCGGTCGGCACCCCGAGCAGCTCGCAGATCACCTGGATGGGCAGCGGGAAGGCGAAGGCGTCGATCAGGTCGGCCCGGTCCCGGCCGTCGAGGGCGTCCAGCAACTCGGTGGCGATCACCTCGATCCGCGGGCGCAGCGCCTCGATCCGGCGGACCGTGAAGGCGGCCGAGACCAGGCGGCGCAGCCGGGTGTGGTCGGGCGGGTCCACGGCCAGCATGTGCCGGGACAGGGCGCCGCCGGCCGCGGACTGACCGGCCGCGGAGCCGAGGGCGGCCACCGACTTGGACAGCCGGGGGTCGGCCAGCACGCGGCGGGCGTCGTCATATCGGGTGACGAGCCAGGCGTCCATGCCGCTGGGCAGGCGGACACGGCGGACCGGGCCGGTGCCGCGCATCCGGGCGTACGTCGGGTGGGGGTCGTTCTGAAACGCCGGGTCGGTGAAATCGATCATTTCGCCCCTCCAGGCCGCCGGGAACCGAATTCCGACAATACGTGTCGATGGGGTTCCCGGCAGCCCCGGTCAGGCGGCGGGGCGGCGCGGCACCCGGGGCGCGCGCGGCGGACGGATCGGCAGGTGCGGCCGACGGGCGGTGGGCCGCCGCAACCGGCGCGGTCGCGGCTCCGGGGACGCCACCACGACGACGACGTACGCCCGGTGTGGTTCGGTGGTATCGGCCACTGGTACGGATCACCTCCAGGGAAGGTGTCCACTATCCGCCGGTACGACGACCGGCTCCCCGCTGTTCATGCTTTCTTAAAGATCATCTGAGAAAGAGGTAAGCAACCACCGCAAGACCGGTGGGCACCGGCCGATTACCCTCCTTGGGACCACTCGTAGATGGAGTAGCCGCGCCACCATGTCCTTCCGCACCCTGGGCGTCCTCGCCGCCGTCACGTCGCTGCTGGCCATGGCCGGATGCGGCTCTCCCGCCGCACCCGTCGGAGACCCCGCCGAAGCCCACCCAGCGGCCTCCTCCGGACCGTCCGCGGCGGTGCCGGGCACTCCCACGGAGAGTGTCCCGACCCGGCCGAACATCGTCTTCGTGCTGGTCGACGACCTGTCGATGAACCTCGTGCAGTACATGCCGAACGTGCAGAAGATGCAGCGGGACGGCACGACGTTCACCAACTACACGGTCACCGACTCGCTCTGCTGCCCGTCGCGCGCCTCGATCCTCAAGGGACAGTTCCCGCACAACACCGGCATCGTCAAGAACCACGGGTCGGACGGCGGCTTCCGGCTCTTCAACAGCCGCGGCCAGGAGAAGTCGACGATCGCGACCGACCTCAAGGCGGCCGGCTACCGCACCGCGTTCCTCGGCAAGTACCTCAACGAGTACTTCCCCAAGAAGACCATGGGCACCGGCAAGCCCTACGTGCCGCCGGGCTGGGACCAGTGGTTCGGCGGCGGCAACGCGTACGACAACTTCGACTACGACCTCAACGAGAACGGCCAGGTCAAGAGGTACGGCAAGAAGCCGCAGGACTACCTCACCGACGTGATCGCGGGCAAGGCGGCGAACTTCATCAGCACCACGGCGGCGACCGGGCAGCCGTTCATGGTCGAGGTCTCCACGTACACCCCGCACAGTCCGTACACTCCGGCGCCGCGCGACGAGAAGCTCTTCCCCGGGCTGAAGGCGCCGCGCACCGCGGCCTACGACAAGGTCCCCGTCGGCTCGTCGTGGCTGCCCCCGAACCTCAAGCTCACCAAGGACCAGGCGCAGCGGGTGGACGAGGAGTTCCGCAAGCGGGTGCAGTCGGTGCAGTCGGTGGACCGGATGGTCGGCACGCTGCGCGACACCCTGGCCAAGTCCGGGGTGGCCGGCGACACCGTGGTGATCTTCAGCTCGGACAACGGCTACCACATGGGCGAGTACGCGCTGCCCTCCGGCAAGCAGACCGCCTTCGACACCGACGTCAACGTGCCGCTGATCGTCGCCGGGCACGGGGTGGGCGCCGGGCGCAGCGTCAGCTCGGTGGTGGCCAACATCGACCTGCGGCCCACCTTCACCGACCTGGCCGGGGCGCCGCCGTCGCCGGAGTGCGACGGCCGCAGCTTCAAGGCGCTGCTCAGCGAGGACGCGCCGGCCGACTGGCGGCACGCGACCCTGATCGAGCACCACGATCCGGCCACCGACCCGAAGGACCCGGACTTCCAGTACGACAGCAAGAACATCCCACCGTCGTACGACGCGATGCGGACCGAGCGGTTCACCTACATCGAGTACGTGGACGGGACCCGGGAGTACTTCGACCGCAAGACCGACCCGTACATGTTGACCAACCTGGTCGGCACGCTGGCGCCGGCGCGGCTCGCCGAGCTGACCACCGCACTGCACGGGATGGCCACCTGCGTCGGCGCGGACGCCTGCGGGAAGGCCTCCCGGGCGATCAGCTGACCCCGCCCGGCCAGATGAACGGCCGCCCGGACGGGCCCTGGTCCGGCACGATCGGGTAGACGCTGGAGTGCGCCTGCCAGGACGGCTGCGGGCGGGGCCGGGAGTCGGCGAGGGCCCGGGCGAGCGCCTGCAACATGTCCTGGAGGGCCATGTGCAGGCGGTCGTCGGTGACGATGCCGTCGCCGTCGATCGACGCCATCTCCAGCGGGATCCGGACGCACGCGGGCCGCAGCAGCCGGGCGCCCGCGTGGTCGAGCACCGACTCCAGCCCGGCCCGGGCGCCGTCGTCCAGGCCGGGCCGCACCACGGACAGCCAGGCGGCCGGTTTGCCGCCCAGGTCGCCGCCGTCGACCAGCCAGTCGAGCAGGTTCTTGAGGCTGCCGGGCAGCGAGCCGGCGTACTCCGGGGTGCTGAACAGCACGGCGTCGGCCGCGTCGACCAGGGAACGCAGCTCGGCGACCGGGCCCGTCGGCAGCTCGCCGGGGACGAAGGCGGGCAGGTGGCGCAGGTCCTCGTACCGGGTGGTGGTGATCTCCGGTGGCGCGAACCGGGCCGCGGTCCGCAGGGCGGCGTTGTGCAGGGAACCCTCCCGGGTGCTTCCCGAGATCAGCAGGACACGGGTCATTCCGCGACGATACGGCGCGCGGGGCCCCGGTTCGGACGCCCGAAGGGATTACCCGGCCGCCGGTCTCCGCCCCCGGAGCATCCAGCCGGTGCCGGCCACCGCCAGGACGGTCAGGACCGCCAGCATCAGGCCGTGGTTGGCGCCGGCGCCGTCGGCGGTCCTCGCGACCACGTTCGGCACGCCGATCCGGTCCAGCGCCCAGCCGACCGCGGCGGCCGCGGTGAACAGCGCGCCGCCGGTCCGCAGCCACGGCTGCACCGGGAGCCGGGCCAGGGCCAGCAGCGCGGGCAGGGCGAGCGCCACGAGCAGGAGCTGGACCAGCTCGATGCCGAGGTTGAAGCCGAACAGGCTGAGCGCCAGCTGCGTGGTGGACAGGTGCAGGTCGGCCAGGGTGAGCGAGAAGGCCATCCCGTGCCCCAGCCCGAACAGCCCGGCGACCAGCGCCTCGCGCCCGGGGAAGAGCGGGCGGACCGCGTGGACGGCGCCGATCAGGATGCTCACCGCGATGAAGACCTCGACCGGCCGGGCCGGGATCGCGACCCGGGTCAGGGCACTGAGCGCGAGCGCCGCGGAGTGACCGAGGGTGAAGGCCAGGGTGATCCCGGCGATCCGCCGGATCGCCGGCCGCGCGCCCGACAGCTCCCGCCAGCGCCCGCCCCGGGCCAGCAGCGGCGCCGGCAGCAGCAGGATGAGCAGGAACAGCAGGTGGTCGGTCCCCTCCAGGATGTGCCGGCCGCCGAGTTCGAGCATGGCCCGGAAGCCCTGCCAGGAGCCGCCCGCGCCGAGGTCGACGGCGAGCGGCGGGACGGTCATCGTGCGGTTGTCGACGGCGATCGCGCCGACCTGCTCGGCGTCGTCACCCTCGGTCACCCGGCCGGCCGCCCAGTCCTGCCGGACCGACACCAGCGCGGTGTGCGTCACCACCTTGTGGACGATCACGTCGTAGCCGAGGGCGAAGTGCCGCACATCGCCGCCGGCCGGTGGGGTGAGCGTGAGGGTCGCGATCACCTCCTGGTACGGCCCGGTGCCGGTCTGCTCGGCCGTACTGACCTCGACGTCCCCGGCGGCGACCGTCCAGGCGGCGCCGTCGGCGCCGGTGGGCCGGATGTGCCCGGTCAGATAGGCGCGCAGCTCCCCGGCCCGGGCCGGGAGCTGGGTCGCGGCGATCCCGCTGGCCAGGGCCAGGTCGCCGGCGGGCAGCTGGAGCGACGCGGTCACCGAGCCCTGGTGCACGTCGAGGACGACCACCGAGTTCGGCATCGGGTGGGCCGCTGCCGGCTTCGCGCCGAGGAACACCATCAGGGGTACGGCCAGGAGCACTGCGATCCGTCTCACCCGCCACATGATTGTCAACAATATCGTCGGCAGGTAGGCCTACGCGCGGGTTCACAGCAAGTCACAGAAAGCACCGAGGCCCCACCTGAATCAGGTGGAGCCTCGGTCGGTCGTGCGCCGCGTAGGACTCGAACCTACAACCCGCGGATTAAGAGTCCGCTGCTCTGCCAGTTGAGCTAGCAGCGCCTTTCGACGGGAGGAAGACTAACACACCACCCCGGCCCCGATTTTCGGCCGGGGGGTGGCCGCGGGCGCCGGGGAGCGCCCGCGGCCGTGGGGAACGGGGTCAGGTCGCGGTGCAGGTCAGCGACGGCCAGGTCCAGTTGCCGCCGTGCTGAACGGTGAAGCCGAAGGTGTTGCCGTTGCCGTTGGGCCGGGCGGTCATCACGTAGCCGGTGGAGTCCCAGCCGACCGTGGCGTTCCAGGTCGCGATGACCCTCTGCGGGGAACGGAACGTGACGGTGACCGTCCAGTTGTTCGTCCCGGTGACCGCCACCTGACCGTTGAAGCGGTCCGTCCACTTCTGGCCCTCGGAGTAGGTGGCCGTACAGGAACCACCGGTCGGCGGCGGCGTCGTGGGGTTCGTTCCGCCACTCGGCGCCACGGCCCGGCCCGTGCTGGACGAGATCATGCCGGCGCACAGGCCACGGTTGCGCAGGTCGGCGGCGATCTGCGGGATGGCGGCGACGGTGGTGGCGTACTGGTCGTGCATCAGGATGATCTGGCCGTTGGTGAGCGTGCCGGCCCGCTGCACGATCTGGGCCGTGGTGGCGCCGTTCCAGTCCTGGGAGTCGACGTCCCAGATGATCGTCCGCATGCCCAGGGCCGAGGCGGCGGACTGGAGGGTGGCGTTCGTCTCCCCGTACGGCGGACGGAAGAGCACCGGGGTGCCCCCGCCGCCGGCCTGGATGGCGCTCTGCGTGCGGGACAGCTCCGAGCTCATCTGCGCCGAGGACAGGGTCAGCATGTGCGGGTGGGTGTAGCTGTGGTTGGCGACCCACATGCCGGCGTCCACCTGCGCCCGGACCAGGCCGGGGTTGGCCGCCGCGTTCTGGCCGGTGTTGAACATGGTGGCCCGCAGCCCGTTCTGCCGCAGCGCGTTGAGCAGGTTGGTGGTGTTGCCGGCGTTCGGCCCGTCGTCGTAGGTGAGACCGACGTAACCGCTGCTGCAGGCGGCCGGGGCGGCGGCGGCCGTCTGGGTGAGCGGAGCCAGGACGGCGCCGGACGCGGCCAGCACGCCGGCCGCTCCGCAGAGCACGGCTCTGAGCTTGCGCATGGGGATCCACCTTCGTGTCGGGGAACAGGGAAGGGATCGACGGCCGTCGCTGATTCATTGTTCGGAGTCACCGGGACCGCGTCAACTGTTAAGTGCCGGTAAATTTTCGAAACTTTCGGAGCTTGGGAGCAGTAGTTAGGCGATGGATCACGCTTTTACTGGCCGCAACTATCGAGGGGATCCCGGAAGCACCGGCGGAGGGCACGAAAAAGCCCCAGCCGAGGGCTGGGGCTTCGTGTGCTTGGAGAGTGCGTCGCGTAGGACTTGAACCTACAACCCGCGGATTAAGAGTCCGCTGCTCTGCCAGTTGAGCTAGCGACGCTCGCCGTACAACGGAGAAAACGTTAGCACGACCTCGGAAGATCCTTGAAATCGGCTGCCGGTCACCCGAAGGGGGAGGCAGGGCTTGCGTCCATACGTCAGGATGTCAGCGCTGAGAACTCCAGAACGGGGCCCGACGATGGTTCACCTCCGCCGCTCTCTGGCGGCGATCATGGCGCTTGGCCTGATCGCACCTCTCGCCGCCTGCGGCGACGACGATGCCAAACCCGCCTTCGCCGACCCGGCCACGACCGCGAGCGCCGACCCCGGCGCCTCCGGCGCGCCGGTGACCGAGAGCACGTCCGCGGCGGGCGGCCCGGTCGCACTGACCATCACGCCCGCCGCCGACAAGAAGAACGTGCCGGTCAGCGCGGAGATCGGGCTCAAGGTCAGCGGCGGCGAGGTCACCTCGGTCACCCTGACCGACGCCAAGGGCAAGGCCGTCGCGGGCGAGCTGCGCGAGGACGGCTCGGCCTGGGTGCCGGCCAAACCCCTCAAGACCAAGCAGACGTACGCCGCCAAGGTCGTCGCCACCGGAAGTGACGGACAGTCCACGACGGCGAGCACCACCTTCACCACGATGGGCGCGCCGGCCCGGGAGACGGGCACCGGGCTCTACCTCTTCGACGGCAACACGTACGGCGTGGCCATGCCGGTGGTCGTCGAGTTCAACCCGGGCATCAAGAAGGCGGATCGCGCCGCCGTACAGAAGCGGATGTTCGTCGAGACCTCACCGTCGCAGCCGGGCACCTGGTCGTGGACGTCGAGCGGCACGCAGGCCTACTACCGGGCGCCCGACTACTGGCAGACCGGCACCGAGATGACCGTCCGGATCGCGGTCGGCGGGCTGCCCACCGGCGGCGGCCGCTACGGCGACCAGGACCGCTCGGCCAAGGTCAAGATCGGCCGCAAGTTCGAGATGAAGGTCGACAACGCCTCGAAGAAGATGACCGTGCTCCAGGACGACAAGGTCGTCAAGACCATCCCGGTGAGTCTCGGCAAGAAGAGCACGCCGTCGTCCAGCGGCCACATGGTGGTCATGGAGAAGAAGGCGGCGACCGTCTTCGACACCACCGACACCGACGGCGCCTCCGGTTACCGCACCGACATCGAGTACGCGCAGCGACTCACCTGGAGCGGTCAGTACATCCACTCGGCCCCGTGGTCCACCGGCTCACAGGGACGCACGAATGTGTCACACGGCTGTGTCAACGTGTCCCCCTCGAACGCCCGCTGGCTGTTCGGAAAAACCCTGATCGGCGACCCGGTCACCGTGAAGGGCACCGGGGACGAGCTGGAGTACGGCAACGGCTGGACGCCGTGGGACGTGAGCTGGGAGAAGTTCAAGGAGGGCAGCGCTCTCTGATCACCCGGAGTGGTTCTTCCTACCCGGTGGGGTACATCGATGGCGTTGCACCGGTCACGGCACGAAACCGGTATTGGTGCGACGCTGTTTCGCGGGGCACTATTGGGCGCCGGGGAGAACGACGCCGTGAGGAGACCATGGAGATGGATGGAATTCGGTCGGCGGAGCGGGCCGGTCCAACCGCCCGAAATGGCCGGAGCCGGTGGCGCCTGACCCTGGCCGCGATGCTCACGGGCACCCTGCTGCTGACCGCCGCGTGCAGTGGCGACAAGGACGATCCGTCCTGGCAGGGTGGCGGTGACGGGGCAGCCGGCGCGTCATCGGCTCCCTCCGCCGAGCCCACGCTGAGCACTGTCGCGGTGACCTCTCCCGCGCAGGACGCGAAGAGCGTCGAGCTCTGGTCCGAGGTGAAGTTCGACAGCGAGGACCCGGACAACACCGAGGTCAAGGTCACCAACGCCAAGGGCGACGAGGTCGAGGGCACCCTCGACAAGGACCAGAATCTCTGGCGTCCCTCCGAGTCACTGGCCTGGGGCACGAAGTACACAGTGACCGTCACCACCCCGGCGGCCGACGGCAAGAACAACTCCGCCACCAGCTCGTTCACGACGATGAAGCAGCCGTCCAACCTGGTGCGGGTGACCAGCTTCCTGGGTGACGGGCAGACCGTCGGCGTCGGCATGCCGCTGATCATGAAGTTCGGGCGGGCCATCCCGGAGAAGTACCGGGCCGAGGTCGAGCGCCGGATGGTGGTCACCGCCACACCCGCGCAGGAGGGCACCTGGCGCTGGATCAGCTCCACCGAGGTGCACTTCCGCCCGCAGGCGTACTGGAAGGCCAACTCCAAGGTCTTCACCGACGTGAAGCTCAAGGGCGTTGAACTCGGCGACGGGTGGTACGGCCGGTCCGACCTCACGGTGGACCTGAAGATCGGCCGCGAGATGATCCTCACGGTCTCCAACAAGACCAAGAAGATGACCGTCAAGCAGGACGGCAAGGTCATCAAGACGATCCCGGTGAGCCTGGGCAAGCCGAGCACCCCGTCCTCCAGCGGCACCATGGTGATCATGGAAAAGGCGGCGCACACCGTCTTCGACACCACCGACGAGGACCCGGTGAACGGCTACAAGACCCCGATCGACTGGGCTCAGCGGATCACCTACAGCGGCCAGTTCATCCACGCCGCCCCGTGGTCCGAGGGCGTGCAGGGCAAGCGCAACGTCTCGCACGGCTGCGTCAACGTCTCCGAGGCGCTCGGCCAGTGGCTGTTCCAGCGCACCATGATGGGTGACGTGATCAGCGTCACCGGCACCGAGGACAAGCTGAAGAACGGCAACGGCTGGACCGACTGGAACATGAGCTACGCGGAGTACAAGAAGGGCAGCTACCTCTAGGCCTGGCAGGACGGCGTGGGCCCCGGTGCGGATCGCACCGGGGCCCACGTTCGTCTCCGCTCAGGCCGCCGGGAACGCCCCGGTCACCGTGGCCCTCTTCGGGCCGGCGGCGGCGACCGCGCCGTAGTTGTCGCCGCTCGGATTTCGGTCGCCCTCGGCATGCGTGTATTGCGCCGCGAAGACGTAGCTGCCCGGGGCCAGAGGGGCGCCCGGCTTGAGGGTGAAGCGGTAGTACAGCACGTCCTTCTCCGCGGTCACGGCCATGGCGATCATCGCCGCCGGGATCGACGTCCACTTCCCGGCCTCCCGGACACCCTCGGTCCGGACCACGCCGATCACCACGTCCAGTTCGGTCACCGGTTCGGTGGTGGTCAGGGTGACGTTGCCCTGCGCCCAGGTGCCGGCCGAGTGTTCGTCGAGGACGGCGCTGGAACTCAGGAAGCCGTCGGCCGGCTTCCACACCGGAACCACCGGCGCCGTACCGGGGACGGGGACGGTGCCCCGGTCCGGACCGCGGCCGGTCTCCGTGGGCTTCCCCTTCGGGGTACGGCCGGGCTGCGGCGGCGCGGCGCCGGACTCCGACGGCGCCGGTGAGGCGGTGGCGGCCGGACCGGGATCCGGATCGGGCTCGTCACCGGCCAGCCGGATCCCGGTGAAACCCACCACGATGGTGGCGGCCACCGACGCCGCGGCGGCCACCGGGCGCAACGAGAACGCCCACCGGCCGCGGACCGGCTCGGCACGGCGCTGGGCGATCCGGGTGAGCATCGCGGCCCGGTCCGGCGTGTGCCGCTCGGCCTCCCGGCGCAGCGCCGCACCCAGGTCGGGATGGAGACGCTCAGCCATGACGACGTCCCGTCGCCAGCGGCATCCCGCGCAGGAACTCGCTCAACTGGGCGGCGCCCCGCGAGGTGTGGCTCTTCACCGCGCCGACCGAGATGCCGAGGATGGTGGCGACCTCACGTTCCGGCACGTCGAACGCGTACCGGAGGATGACGCACTCGCGACGCCGCTGCGGAAGGCGCTGCAGCGCCGCTCGCACGTCCAGGACCGCGGGGGTGTCGCTCTCCGCCCGGTCGCGGCGCAGCAGGCCGAGCCGCAGCAGACCGGACCGCTCCCGGCTCTGCTTCTTGATCCACTGGCGGGCCAGGTTGGTCACGATGCCACGCGCGTACGCGACCGGGCTGTCCGCCGCCTGGACGCGTTCCCAGTGCCGCCACACCTCCACGAACGCGTCGGCCGCCAGGTCGTCGGCGGCCTGCGAGTCGCCGGTCACCAGGTAGGCGAGACGGGACATGTCGGCGTGATGCTCGTCGAAGAACCGCCGGAAGGCGTATTCGGTGCCAAGGTCGGACAAGTGACTGTTCCTGTCCGTCAGTGGATGCGGGGCATGAGGGGGAGACTCCTGGGGACGACGACTGATCCACACCCCTGTGGCCCGCCGGACCGAAAAGGTTGCCCGATCCCACGAGAAATCTTCCGGTGTTCCGAAGAGCGGGAAACGAAAAAGGCCCCGTCTCTCGACGAGGCCTTTCCTATGGGGTGATCGACGGGATTCGAACCCGCGACACCCGGGACCACAACCCGGTGCTCTACCTACTGAGCTACGACCACCATGGCCGCCCTGTTTATCGGCGGCGCTGGCCAATCATAGCCGCACGCCCCGGGAGGCCGTCGAGCGGGTTACCTACAGTTCGGCGGCGACGGCCCTGGCCGCTTCCACGTCCGGGCCGGGCTGTGGGACGAAGATCGTTCGGCGGTAGTACTCCAGCTCGCGGATGCTCTCCCGGATGTCGGCGAGCGCCCGGTGGGACAGGCCCTTGGCCGGCTGGCCGAAATACACCCGCGGATACCACCGGCGGCACAGCTCCTTGATCGAGGAGACGTCGATCATCCGGTAGTGCAGGTGGGCGTCGAGCGCCGGCATGTCCCGGGCCAGGAAGCCGCGGTCGGTGGCGATCGAGTTGCCGCAGAGCGGGGCGGTCCGGGGGTTCGGCACGTACTCCTTGACATACGCCAGCACCGCCTCCTCCGCCTCGGCCATGGTGATGGCCGAACGGCGGACCTCGTCGGTGAGCCCCGACTTGGCGTGCATGTCGCGCACCACGGGAGGCATCGCGTCAAGCGACGCCTCGTCGGCGTGGATGACCAGATCGACGCCCTCGCCCAACACGTTCAGCTCGGGATCGGTGACCAGCGCCGCCACCTCGATGAGCTTGTCCTTGCCCAGGTCGAGACCGGTCATCTCACAGTCGATCCACACCAGAAGATCCGCCACGTCGACAGCCTACGCCGGGCGTCGAGCCACCGTTCGCCCCCGGACCCTCGTGTACGAGTCATTTGTCCGGTTTGCTACCCGGACTTCCCACTTGGCCGGTTGCCGGGTAAAGTGAACTTAACGGACGAAGCCCCCCTTCGGTTACTCCGTTCCCCCCGGTAAAGGGCCCTCCGTGTCGGCAGCACGGAGGGCCCTTTCATGCCCAGCGCACCTCGTGGGCGTCACCCGGCGCCACGAACTCGAGCAGGCCCGCCGCCCGCGCCTCCACCGCCGCCCGGTCCCCCGGCGCCAGCGGGCGAAACGGCTCGACGGTCAGCGTCCCACCCCGGCGGGACCAGACCGCCGCCACGAAACCGTCGACCAGCACGGTCGGGCGAACGATCGACCACCCCGGCGTCACCAGCGACCGGTCACCCGGGTGGATGATCCTGGCCCGGTCGGCATGACCCAGCACCGCGTTGTCGAACTCCGGCAGGAACACCACCGGCGCCGGCTCGCCCGGATCGGCGATCGGGGCGTCCGGCAGGTCGTACAGGTCGGTCCCCGCCTCGTCCCGGAAGACCCGCAGCCGGGCCTTCAGCCCCGCCAGCACCCCCGCGAGCCGGGTCAGGCCCGACCACACCTGCAGATCCTTGGCCGACGCCGGGCCGAACGCGGCCAGATAACGCCACACCAGCGTCTCCATGGCCACGCCGTCGGCCAGCGGGCGGCCCAGATAGTCGTCCGCCAGCACACAGGTCACCCGGCCGCGGTGCCCCCACGTACCGGACGGCGGCGGATGCAGCAGCGCCAGCCGCAGATGCGCCCCCAGCGTCAGCCCGCTCAACTCCACCTCCGGGAACCGGGCCGTCAGCCGCCGGGCGATCTCCGGCCGGGTCAGCGGGCCCGCCGCCAGGATCTCCCGCGCCGCCGCGGTGAACGCCACCGGATCATCGACCCGGCTCAGCCTCCCGGCCAGGCGGTCCAGCATCGGCTGCAACGTCGGGCGCAGCCAGCCGAAGTCGTCGCCGGTGCTCAGATGCTGGGTCCCGCGCAGCATGGCGCCACGCACCACGGTCCGGTCGTGCAGCAGGGCGGTCAGGTCCGCCCGCTGGAAGGACGACGACCGCGCCCACAGCCCCAGGTAGGGCGAGTCCGGCTCCTGACCCTGCACGGCCACGAGATGCCGGACGATGTCGGCGGCGGGCCGCGGCAGGCGCTCGGCCAGCAACTGTCGTCGCAGGTAGGTCCGGTTCAGCACGCGCGCGGGGAGAACTCGCATACCCGCGACGCTAGGTCCTTATGCGGCCAGGTTCTGTCCGCAATGACGGGCGGGCCATCCCGTCCGGGATGGCCCGCCATTTCGTCAGTTCTTCTCGTCGCCGTCCTTGGGGCGGTTGCGAGCGGCGGGGCTCCGGCGACGGCGCTGGTCGGAGCCTCCGGCCAGCAGCTTGGCGGCTTCCTCGCGATAGCTCAACGGCAGTCCCCCGAATGCCTTCGGCTTCGGATCTCCAGCGGGTCGGGTCCCGGCCGCTTTCGGCTCCGGCTTCGGCACTCCAGCCGTCTTCGGCTCCGGCTCCGGCTTCGACGGTTCGGCGGCTCGGGTCCCGGCCGCCTTCGGCTCCGGCTCCGGCACTCCAGCCGTCTTCGGCTCCGGCTCCGGCTTCGACGGTTCGGCGGCTCGGGTCCCGGCCGCCTTCGGCTCCGGCTCCGGCACTCCAGCCGCCTTCGGCTCCGGCTCCGGCTTCGACGGCTCGGCGGCTCGGGTCCCGGCCGCCTTCGGCTCCGGCTCCGGCACTCCGGCGGTCCGGGTCCCGGCCGTCCGGGCCTTCGGGGGTACGGGCTGAGCCGTCCCGTCGGGTGCCTCCACCCCGGTGCGGGCCGCCACCGACTCGGCCGCCCGGACCCAGGAAGCCGGTGTCCGCCGTGTGGCCGGGGCCGGGCGGGGCGCTGCGGGCATGTCCCCGGCGATACGGCTCTGGGCCCTTGCCAGCGGGTTGTCGCCACCGGGTTCGGCGGTCCGGGGCCGGTCGCCCCTCGCCTTCGGTGTCTTCACGCCCTCGGCCGTGTCCCGGGTGGCACCGGATCCGGCGGTCTTCGCTGTGGCCTTCACCGGTCCCGAGGAGGCATTCCGCTCGGCCGGCTCATCGTTCTCCGCCGTCGCCGCGTGGCCGGAAGCCGGCTCGGTCACGCTTCCTGCCGGTTCGCCGTTCGGGGTCGCCGCCGTGGCCGCGTGTTCGGGAGCCGGCTCGGACGTGCGTCCGGAGGCGGGACGTTCGGAGACAGGGCTTTCGGAGACGGGGCTTTCGGAGACGGGTCGCGACGGAGCCGCGAGGCCCTGGGTCGGCACGGGCGCCGGCTTCTTGCTGAGCGTCAGCCCGCCGGCCTCCACCGCGTGCATCGATGCCCGCTTGGACCTCCCCGGCCGGGTGGGCGGCTGCTGCGGCTCGGAAAGGCCGGCCTTGCCGTGGTCCGGATCCGTTGTCGCCGGAACGGAATCCGAGGCCTCGACATGGGTGCTGTCCGCCACGGACGGGGTCGGGGCGGCACCGGATTCCACGGTCTCCGGAGGCGCGGCCTGGTCGAGAACCGGGATTCCGGCCTCGACGGCATGGATCGAGGCGCGCTGTTCACCGCCGGCCGGGGCCGCTTCTTCGCGATCATCGGTCGGCGCCGGACGGCTCGGGAACGGGATGATCGGGCGCTTCCCGGGTTCTTCCTTCTCCGTAGTGGTCGCCTTCGCCTCCGGCTCGGCGGGCGTATCCCCGGGCGGGGACGGTTGCGGGCCGGGCTCGGTGACGGCCGGGGCGCTACCGTGCGCGCCGGGCTTCACGGTGAGGTTCGCGGCCGGCTCGTTGACCGGTGGCTTGTTCGACTCCACGGTGCCGGTCTGATCGGGACGGTCAGCCGCCTCACCGATGACGGTTACCGGCTCGGGCGCCGGGACGCGGCGGGGCTCCAGGCGGGTCAGGCCGGTTGCGGTCCAGTCGGTGGCGGCTGGTCCGGTTCGGAGGGCCACCCGGGTCATGGCCGGTCGTGGGGCCGGGCCGTCCGCGGTTGATGGGCCGTCGTCCGGGCGTACCGGATCGGGGCTTGTGGCCGTGAGTTTCGCGGTCGGCCGGCCCTGGTCGGGGGTTTGCAGGGCCGCTGCCCCCGGACGCTGGGTGGGGGTCTTCGGCGGCGTGGTGGCGCGATCCGCGGTGGCATCGTGCTTTTCGGTCAGCCCGCCGACGGCATCCGAGGCCTGAGTCGCCGGCTTCGCGGGTGCGGCCGACTCTTCCGCGACGCTCCCGATCACGGCGGGGGTATCCGATTTGTCAGCCTCGGTGGACCGGGTTTCCGGCTTCCCGGCGACGTCCTCGACCGCGATCACCGGGGCCGATTCCTCTGCCGGGGCGTCCGGGTTGCCGGCGTCCGCCGGACGGGTTTCCGGCTCCCCGGCGACGTCCTCAACCGTGATCGGCGTGGCCGATTCCTCTGCCGGGGCGTCCGGGTTGCCGGCGTCCGCCGGACGGGTTTCCGGCTCCCCGGCGACGTCCTCGACCGTGATCGGCGTGGCCGATTCCTCTGCGACGCTCCCGGTCACGGCCGGGGTGCCGGTGGTTGGCGCCTCTTCGGGGTTCGCGGTCGTGTGGCCGCGACGGGGGGCGATCGGGATCGTCGACCCCGGCATGTTGGTCTTGCCGGTCTGGGCGGGGGTGAACTTCCCGGCGTTGCGGCGGGCCGCCTCGGCCAGCCGGGCGGCGGCTCGCGCCTCGGTCTTGCGGGCCCGGTCCGGGGCGGTGGCCGCCACCCAGGCGCCGACGGCGGTGGCCTGGAATCCGGGCGCGTCCGGGCTGGACGGTGAGCGGCGGCGGTCGCCGCGGCGGGCCGGAACCGTGCCGGGCTGTGATCCGGCGAGGGCGGGCGTGTCGCCGAGCAGGCTCAGCGGCTGGCCGGGCGCCGGGGTCCCCCCACCCGGAACGGAGGCGCCGCCGTCACCGGGCGAGCCCGGGCCGGAAGCGCCGCCGTCACCGGGCGAGGCCTGGCCGGAAGCGCCGCCGTCACCGAGAGAGCCCGGGACGGGAGCGCCGCCGTCACCGGGAAAACCCGGGCCGGGGAGGGCATCGACGGAAGCTGCCGCGTCGGAGACGACGCCCGGGTCGTCGGGGACGAGCGAACCGGAAGCCGCGTCCCCGTGGAGATGCGGGCCGGAGGCGGCCGGGGAACCGGGGGCGGCGACCGGACCGGAGGCGGGTTCGGGACCGTCGAGGGTGGCGGTGAAGGCCGGCGGGAACGGGCCGGCCGGCCGCTTCGGAGGCCAGGCGAACTGCGGCAGCGCGGGCGGGCGGCTGGGCCGGGAGTCGGCGAGCGTACGCGGACGGTGTGCCCCACCGCGCGCCCCGGCGTGGTAGGCGAGCCCGCCGGGCAGGGGCAGCGGCGCGCCGATGGCGTGCATGAGTTCCGGGACCTGGCTGGGTTCGACGACGTAGACGACCTCGCGGCGGCGGCCCGGCCAGCTCAGGACGATCACGCCGGCCATGACGAGCAGGGTGCCGAGGGTGAGCAGGCCCCAGGTGCCGCTGTTGAGCCAGCCGGGGCGGACCTCGGCGACGGTGGCGAGCCGGGCGACGGGTGTGCCGCCGGGGTTCATGAGGACCAGGCTGTGCGGGCGGTCGCCCAGGTCAGCGGGGTTGAAGGCGAGCAGTCCGGCTCCGCTCGCGGTCCAGAATGTCTGCCGGGCGGGTACGCCGTCGGGGGTCCGGCGGCCACCGGAGCGGACGGCGGTGACCGGGAGGATTCCGGTGCCGAGGTCGACGGCGTCGACCCGGTTGTACGGGACTCCGGCGAGGTATCGGGCGACCGTGTCGGACGGGGCGATCCCGAGGAAGGCCGGGCCGTCGGCGGTGGCCGCGGAGAGCCGCATCTGGGTGCCGGTCATCCGGGCGAACGGGACGTCGTCGCGCAGCAGCCGGTCGATGTCGGGGACGACGACCGCGTACCCGGGCACGGTGAGCCGTTGGAGTTCGCCGGTGAAGGCGCCTCCCGGATCGCGGTGCTGCATGACGGCCCACAGTCCGCCGCCGGCCAGCAGCGCGGGCAGTCCGATGGTCAGTAACAGCATGCCGAGGATCGTGCGGAACACCCGCATCTGTCTCTCCCCCTTCCCGGGCCGTACTGCGAGGACCATACAGATGCAAATAACCCCAAAGTGGTCGAATTGGACGCTAATCCCCGATAGATACGCAACGAGGCCCGGCCCACCGGGCCGGGCCTCGCGAACGAGCCGGAGTCAGGAGATCTTGGCGGTCATCGTCAGGGTGGTCTGATCGATCTCCGTGGTACGGGCGGTGAACTTGAACTCCCAGTCCCCCGGGTACGGCAGGTTGACGTCCCCGATGGCGTGGAAGTCGGTGATCCGCAGCAGCGGGACCTCGATGCCCTCCAGGTTCTTGGCCGGCAGCGACGCGGTCGCCTTCCACTCGACGACCGGCAGCGGCTTGCTGTCCGGCGTGTACGCGTACAGATGGATCGAGTTGTTGCCGGCCTGGGCCGGGAAGATGGACACCTGGAGGGACATCTTCTCGGACGTCAGCGTCTGGTCCACCGTGGTGCTGACCGGGCCGGACTCGACGGCCTGGGCGGTCCGCGGCGGCGGCTCCTGGACCAGCAGCGACGTGACGCCGAGCACCACCGCGGTGATCGCCAGCTCGGCCAGCACGATGCGGCGCAGCGGTCCGGGGGTCTCGGCGGCGGCCCGCGACTTGACCATCTTGCGGGAGAGGGCGGCAACCGCGAGCACGGCCGCGGCGAGCCCGACCTTGGCCAGGATCATCCGGCCGTACGTGCTGTTGATCAGCCCGTCCAGGGTCGACACCTCGATGAGCGCCTGCACCACTCCGGCAAAGATCAGCGCGCCGACCGCGGCGGCGGCCCAGCGGGACCAGATCGGCAGGATGGCGCCCAGCTCACGGGCGTCGGCCCGGGGCAGCAGGAAGGCGAAGAGCATCACCAGGCCACCCAGCCAGACCGCCATGGCACCCAGGTGCAGCGCGTCGATCACCACCGACACCCCGGGCACCGGTGAGGCGGTCGGGTGCCCGGTCAGCGGCCAGGTGGCCAGCGCGGTCACCCCGAGGACGCCGAGCAGCGCCAGGTCGAGCCGTGACTCGCCGCCGGCCGGGCCGGTCAGCAGCGGCCGCAGCAGGAACGCGGAGGCCACGACCACGCCGAGCCGGACCAGCATGACCGCACCGAACGTGCTGCCCAGCACGTCACGCAGGTCGTCGACGGTCACCTCGAACAGGCCGGTGCCCAGCGTGTACGGCGCCTGGAGCCACAGTCCGAGAAGGGTGCTGCCGGCGACCAGCCCGATGCCGGTCCAGATGACCCGGCCCGGTCCGCGCCGGTCCAGCCGGTGCGGCCACAGCAGGGCGAGCACGAGGACCGGGCCCACCAGGAGCACGAGTCCCGCGTACCCCAGATATTTGCCGATCGGAATGAGCGCGCCGACCACCGGATCGACGTCGACGTCGGTTTCCTGAGCCCCCGAGGGCGGGGTCGAGGCCGCGCCCACCGAATAGGTGACCGTGCCGGCGACCGGGTGGCTGTCTGCCGAGGTGACCCGGTAGCTGACCAGGTACGTGCCGCGGCCGCCGCCGGAGCGCAGCGGGATCGTCACCTGGGAGCCGCTGACCGTCGGCTCACCCTGGTCCGCACGGGAGCCGTCCGGCGCAAGGACCTGGATCCTGTCGCTGATGAGCTGCACCGACTCGCTGAACGTGAGCGTCACCCGGTTCGGCGCGTCCGGGACCACCGAGCCGTTGGCCGGATCGCTGCCGACCAGAGCGGCATGCGCACTCGCCGGCGCCGCGGCCAGCAGCGGCCCGAACAATCCGAGAAGTAGCCCGGCCAGCACGGCGAGTACCCGGCGTCGCTCAATGGTCTTGACTGGCATCCCTGCATGGTTCCAGATCCGTACCGGGAACGGCGGAGCGCGTACCATGACGCCTCGTGACGGTTGGTGACGCGGAGACGGACGAGACCACCTCGCTGGCCCTGGCCGCCCGTGACGGCGACCCGGCCGCGCAGGCCGCGTTCGTGCGCGCCACCCAGACCGAGGTCTGGCGTTTCACCGCCGCCCTGGTCGATCCGGGCGCGGCCGACGACCTGACCCAGGAGACGTTCCTGCGGGCCTTCCGCGCGCTGGACACCTTCGCCGGCCGGTCCAGTGTCCGCACCTGGCTGCTCGGCATCGCCCGGCGCACCTGCGCCGACCACCTGCGGTCGGTGGTCCGCCGGCGCCGCCTCGACGTCCGGCTCGCCGCGCAGGCGGTCACTGATCTGCCGGCGCCCGACCCGGCGCACCGGCTCAGCAGCGCCGACCTGCTCAGCCGCCTCAGCGAGGAGCGCCGGACCGCCTTCCTGCTCACCCAGGTGATCGGGTTGTCGTACGCGGAGGCGGCCGAGGTCGAGTCGGTCCCGGTCGGCACGATCCGCTCCCGGGTGGCCCGCGCCCGCGACGAGCTGATCACCGCGGTGGCGCGGGCACGGGCGAGCTAGCTTCCTGTGAACATGCTGCGGATGGGTGATCTCGGGGAACCGAAGCGCCGCGAAGTCCGACTAACCGGATGTGACCATGGAAACCACACGGCAGATCCGGATGGCCGCGGCCTGGCCGTGGATCTCCACGGGAGCCCGGTTCGGCCTGGCCGCCGTCTGGCTCGTCGCCGGCTCGTTCAAGGTCGGCGACCTCGCCGACTCGGCCCGCGCGGTCCACGCCTACCAGCTCATGTCGTACGACACCGCCAAGATCGTCGGCGCGGTGCAGCCGTTCCTGGAGATCGCCCTCGGGCTACTCCTGCTGATCGGCCTCGCCACCCGGTTCACCGCGGCGATCTCCGCGGTGCTGATCACGGTCTTCATCGCCGGCATCGTCTGGGCCTGGACCCAGGGCCTGCGCATCGACTGCGGCTGCTTCAGCACCGGCGGCGAGCTGGGCGCCGGCGAGACCCCCGGGTACGCCGTCGACATCCTGCGTGACCTGGCGTTCCTGGCACTCTCCGGGATCCTGGTGTGGCGTCCCCGCACCCGGTTCTCAGTCGACGGCGTACTCATGGGGGAACAATGAGCGAGCTTGCGAGCGAATCATTCAGCTCAGTCATCAACTCATCGCGACACCGGAGCGAAGCGGAGGTGTCGCGATGAGCGAGCTTGCGAGCGAATCATTCAGCTCAGTCATCAACTCATCGCGACACCGGAGCGAAGTGGAGGTGGCGCGATGAGCAAGGGCAGCAGGGACCGGGCGGTCAAGGCGCGGCAGATCGTCGCCGAGCAGAAGGCCGCCGAGCGGCGCCGCACCGTGACGCTGTGGACCTCGGTCGCCGTGGTCCTGGTCCTCTTCGTGGCCGGCCTGATCGGCTACACCGTGCTGTCCGGTCAGGACGAGGGCAAGGTCACCACGCCCGCCTCGGCCGTCGACGAGGGCACCGCCTTCGCCACCGGCGCCGGGCCGGTGACCGTCGACGTCTACGAGGACTTCATGTGCCCGTCCTGCGGCAACTTCGAGGCGACCACCGGGCCCACACTGAAGCAGCTCGCCACCGACGGCAAGATCACCCTCCGGTTCCACCCGGTCGCCATCCTGGACCGCTTCTCCAACGGCACCGAGTACTCGACCCGCTCCGCCGCCGCGTCCGCCGCCGCCGCGGAGGAGGGAAAGTTCACCGAGTTCCACGACGTGCTCTACGCCAACCAGCCGGCGGAGAACAGCGACGGCCTCAGCGACGCCAGGATGATCGAGCTGGCCGCCACGGTCGGCCTCACCAGCGACGCTTTCAAGAACGCGGTGAACGAGGGAACGTACAAGGCGTGGGCCGCCCAGGCCACCGAGACGTTCCTCGGGCGCGGCCACACCGGCACCCCGACGATCGTCGTCGACGGCAAGACCCTCACCGGGGAGAACAACACCGTGCCCAGCGCCGAACTGATCACCCAGACCGTCGAGAAGGCCGCCGGATGAGACGGTTCGCCGGTCTCGTCCTGGCCGTGGCCGTCGCGGTCCTCGCGCCGGCCACTCCGGCGTCCGCCCACGCCGGCGACACCACCGAGGTCAGCTCCTACCGGGTCACCGTCACCGGGCTCAGCAATCCGATGGACGGGCTCCGGGTCCGGGTCGTCGAAGGCGGCGCCCGTCTCGAACTCGGCAACGACACCGGCCGGGCCATCGAGATCCTCGGCTACTCCGGCGAGCCCTACCTGGAGGTCCGGCCGGACGGCACCTATCAGAACACCGGCTCGCCGGCCACGTACCTCAACGAGACCCGCGACGGCGGCACCGCGCTCCCACCCGCCGCCGACCCCACCGCGGCGCCCACCTGGCGCAAGATCTCCAGCGACACCACGGTCCGCTGGCACGACCAGCGCACCCAGTGGACCGAGCCGGCCCTGCCCGCCGGGGTGATGCCCGATCAGCCGCACCGGCTCCGCGAGTGGGTGGTCCCGCTGCGCGACCAGGTGCGGACCTTCGACATCCAGGGCACCCTCGACTACGAGCCACCCCCGGCCGCCTGGGCCTGGTGGGCCGGCGCGGCCCTCATCGGCCTCGCCGTCACCCTCATCGCCCGGCGGTGGTCCGGCTCGGTGCGCGTCCTCACCCTCGTCGCGGGGCTTCCCACCCTGGGGTACGCGACAGCACGCGCCCTGGACGGCGAGGGCTGGTCCGGCGTACCGATCGTCGCGGGCCTGCTGGCCTGCGCGGCCGCCTACCGTCACCCGCCGTTCTACCTGGCGCTGTCCGGTTTCATCCTGGCCGCCTTCGCCGGTTTCGGCAGCGCCGACGTCTTCTTCGCCGCGGTCGTCCCCGCCGCCGGACCGGCCTGGCTCGCCCGCGCCGCCGTGGCGATCGCCATCGGGGCGGGCGCCGGGCTGGCGCTCACCGGTGTGCTCCGGCTCCGCGCCGCGGTCCCCGCGCCCACGACCGTCTGATCAGACCCCGGCGATGTCGTCCACGTTCACGTTGACGGCCAGGACGTTGAGGCCGTAACCCCGCAGCGCCGCGGTCACCGCCTCCTGGACGGCCGTGGTCACCTCGGCCACCACCCGGCCGGCCTCCAGGACCAGCACCACGGTCACCGTCACGTCGCTGCCGCTGACCTTCGCCGAGACACCGCGGCTCGCGTCACCGACCTGGTCCAGGCCCACCCGGTCCAGCACGTTGTTGAAGAACCGGGCCACGTCACCACCCAGGTCCGCGACACCCGGCACGGACTTGACGGCCGCGACCGTGATCTTCTCGACGACCTCGCTGGAGACGGTGGTGGTGCCCGCCTGCGTGGTGCCGTCCGTAACCTCGCTCATCTGCGCTGATCTCCACTCTCGACGTCGATGCCGGGAGCGTACCCTCCCGGGTGACACAAGGCTGATACTCGATGCGCAGAACACGCTGCCGACCGCTGTTGTTTCCGTTCTCCCGATATGCGCGAAGCACCGGAAAACGGTGACCGGAATGACTGCGGAAACGGATTCCCGAGGCTGTTCGGGTTGGCATGCCCATCGATTGTCACGCGCCGTTTCACATTGCTAACTTACAGTTATGTCCCACTACGGCGACGAACTCACCCTCCGGCTCTCCGGCATCGCCGACACGAGCGCCCTCGACGACGACGCGGCCCTCACCCGGTTCATGCGCGACCTGGTCGATCGCATCGGCATGACGGTCATCGCCGGCCCCCTGGTCGCCACCGAGACCGGCCCGCCCGAAAAGGCCGGAAAATCCGCGGTGGTGATCCTCGCCGAATCGCACGCCGCCATCCACACCTACCCGCATCTGCGCGAGATCCTCATCAACGTCTTCTCCTGCAAGCCGTTTCACGAAAACGACGTGCTCGACGAATTCCACCGTCTCCTCGGCGACTTCCGGATCACCGAACACTCCCTCACCCGCCGCGGTGAGGAATGGCCCCGCGACCTCACCGCCGCCCGCCGTCTGTGGAGCACTCAGCGGGTGCCCGGCTGATCCGCACTATCGTCGGGTCCATGACTGAAAACGTGCGTCTCAGCGCCGGCGACGCCGCGCCCGACTTCACCCTCCCCACCGACACCGGCGACAGCCTCTCCCTCAAGGACCTGCGCGGGCGCAAGGTCGTGCTGTACGCCTACCCGGCCGCGATGACGCCCGGCTGCACCAAGCAGGCGTGCGACTTCCGCGACTCGCTGGCCTCCCTCCAGGCCGCCGGGTACGAGGTCGTCGGCATCTCCCCCGACAAGCCGGCCAAGCTCGCCAAGTTCCGCGAGCACGACGCCATCACGTTCCCGCTGGTCGCCGACGAGGACAAGAGCACCCTCACGGCCTACGGGGCGTACGGTGAGAAGCAGCTCTACGGCAAGACGGTCACCGGCGTCATCCGCTCCACCTTCGTCATCGACGAGAACGGTGTCATCGAGCGCGCCCTCTACAACGTCAAGGCCACCGGGCACGTCGCCAAGCTCCGCCGCGACCTCGGCCTCGACTGATCCCGGCCACCGGAAAAGCCGGGCGAAAACCTACAGGTCCGGGCCACCCAAGCCGATGAGGGGTTCAATCGCCGGCACGGCGCGGCGGTCCGGGATCTCACGGCGGTCGTCATGCGGTACCAACCCGCAAGGCGGCCGCCGTGCGCGCTTTCCAGCCACCCCCGAGGGGTGTACAGTCGACAACATGTCATACGTCAAGTACACCCGCGAAATGCTGACCGCGGCGGTCGCCGCCTCGACCTCGATGTCCGGAGTACTTCGCCACCTGAACCTGCGACTGAACGGTGGATCGCACGCCTACCTGCGCCGCCGGATCACGCAGCTGGGGATCGACACGTCACACTTCCTCGGTCGTGCCCACATGCCAGGGACGCGCAATCCGCGCCGGCGCGGACCCGGCGAGATCCTGATCGAACGCCCGCCCGACGCCAAGCGGCAAGCACCCACGGTGCTCCGCCGGGCACTCGAGGACCTGGGCCGCGCCTATCGCTGCACCGAGTGCGGCATCGATGGTTCCTGGAACGGACGGCCCCTCACCCTCCAGGTCGATCATATCGACGGGCGGTTCTGGAACTGCCAGGCGGAGAACCTCCGTTTCCTCTGCCCGAACTGCCACAGCCAGACGGCCACCTACGCGGGCCGGAACCGACCTCGCCATCGAGTGCCGATGGTCCGGGTGGACGACCGGGGAAGCCCGGTGGAGCAGCCTGCACAATGCGCGACCACCGAGGAGGAAAGGGCCGAAGTGCTCCAGAAAGTGCAGCGCAAGGAGCTGGCCGTCGCCGACGCCGCCCGGCAATTGGGCTGCGAGCGTCGTCAGGTGTATGCGCTGATGCGTCGTTGGGAAACACATGGGACGCTGACGCCGTTGCCGTGGCGGCCCCGAACCCCCGACCTCGATCGGGCCACGATCACGGAATGATCGGTGGCAAGCGAGACGCCACAGGCCGAGCGGACCGTTTACACTCTTCACAACGCTCTGGCTTGAGGGGCAAATAGGGCGGAAGTGGCGAAATCGGCAGACGCGCGGGTTTTAGGTGCCCGTGCCCGAGAGGGCGTAGGGGTTCGATTCCCCTCTTCCGCACCGCAACGGGAACGGCCCGGTCCAGTGGACCGGGCCGTTCTCCGTGGGGGACGTCAGCAGCTGCTGGGTGCGGCGGCCAGGTCGACGAGAGGCTGGGTGGGTTCGGGTTCGGCGACCGCCGACTCGAGGAGCGGGTCGACCTCGGCGGAGGCCGGCACCGACGGGGGCGGGGTGGCGGCGGCCGGCTTCTTCGCGGCGGGGGAAGCGGCCGGGGACGTGGTGGCCTTCACCGTGGGGGCGGTGGTCTTCGAGGTCACCGTGGTGGAACCGCCGGCGATGCGGACGCCGGTCTTCTGGACCGTGCCGGGGCTCATCCTGATGCCGGTGAGGGTGGCGGTGTTGCCGTACACATCGGTGATTTTGATCTTGTAGGGGCCGGGGCCCGCGCCCGCGTCGATGAGCCAGTAGTTGTAGTCGGTGCGGTGGGCGGTCTTGAAAGCGCCGCCGCCGCTCGCGACCTTGACCGAGGAGAGCAGGTTCGCGTGGTTGTCGATGCGGGCCGCGAACCAGTACTGCGACGCGCCCTCCTTGATGCGCACACTGATCGGCGCCGGGGTGGACGGGTTGGTGACCAGCTTGTACTTGATCGGGATGATGCCGTCGATCTCGTCGCCGATCTTCTTGAACGCGGTGCGGCTCAGGTCGAGGTGCCCGGCCGGGCATTCGGGACAGGAGTCGAAGACCTTGACGCGGACCTTGCCCTTGGGGCCGGTGACGTCGAGGTAGGCGCCGCAGGACGCGCCCTCGGAGTACTGGCTGGGGCCGAGCGCGACGTAGAGGTCGTCGGCCGGGACCTCGAAGGAGCAGTTGCCGCTGGTGCCCGCGAGGTCGTAGAAGGTGGCCTTGCCGGTTTTGGTCGTGGTGCTCGGTGGCGCGGCGCATGCGGATCCGCCGTTGGTCAGCATCATGGCGACGCCGATGATGCCGGCGAGGACGGCGGCGCCGCCGGCGGCGAGCCATCGGGCGGTGAACTTCGGTCGATGAGCACTCACGACCAGGCATCCTGGTCGCCCCGGAGGGGTGGGGGCAATTCTTCTAAGACTCTCCTAAGACGCGGTCGCCCGGCGGGGTGACCCGGTCGCCGACGCGGATGACGCCGGGCCGGTCGGGGATGAGGTTGACGGCGAAGAGGAGTTCGGTGCCGAAGCGCCGGTGGCGGCCGAGAATGTGCAGCGGCTGCCGGCCGGTTTCGCCGGTCTCCTGGTCGATGGTGGTGACGAGGCAGCGGGCGCATCCTCCGGCGACGCGGAAGGTGAGGTCGCCGATGCGCAGGCGGCGGCCGTGCCAGTCGTCCTCGGCCCAGGCCGGGGCGCCGGTGACGACGATGTTGGGCCGGAAGCGGTGGATGGGGACGGGTTCGTCGCCGCCTTCCAGAAGCCAGTCGTTGAGGGCGTCGTGGGAGGCGGTGTTGGCGAGCAGGACGGGGTAGCCGTCGGCGAGGTTGACGCTGTCGCCGGTGAGGACGGAATCGGTCAGGGCGCGGGTGGTGGGGTCGGCCTGCCAGACCAGGCGGGCGTCGCGGCCGAGCAGGGTGGAGACCCAGGTGGTGTCGGCGACGCGGGCCGGAATGGGCGTCTTGTTGCGGAAGATGCGGACCTTGGCGGTGGCGTCGGCACCGGGTTCGGCGATGTCGACATCGGACAGGCCGGGTGCGCTGAGGTGGATTCCGCCGGGCCGCGGCCGGGCGGTCAGCCGGGTCAGCAGCGGCGCGTCCCGCTGGGTGATGCCGACGCCTTCGGCGTCCACGATCATCCATCGCCGGTCGCCGGCGAGGCCCCACGGTTCGACTCGCGCTTCGTCGTGGTTCAGCCGGTGGCAACCCTTGACGGGGTACGTGTGGAGCGAGGCGATCCGCATGCCGCCCAGCCTGCCACAACGGCCCATGGGAACAGGGTTTCCCAACTTCCCTTGATCGATCAGGCTCGCGCCTTCGACTGATCGATTTCAGCCCTGTCGGGCTGGGTGTCGCCTGACGCAGGTCAGCCTGGACGGGCCGGTTCCCCTCGGGGGTCCGGCCCGTCTCGTTTTGCGGCTCCGGGGTGTTGCATCGGGTGAGGACCCTGGCGTCCTGAAAGATTTTATGCATAAGCTGCTCTCGTGAATGACGGAGCGATCAAATCGGCTGGGTTGCTGGGCCTGTTCCAGGGCGCGCGCCTGACGCCCACCCAGCGGCGGATCGCGCACTGCCTGGTGGAGCACGCGTCGAAGGCGGCGTATCTGTCCGCCGCCGAGGTGGCCGATCTGGCCGGGGTGAGCCAGCCGTCGGTGACCCGGTTCGCGATGGCGCTGGGCTATTCGGGTTATCCGGCGTTGCGGCGGGAGCTGCGGGAGCTGACCGTGGACGAGCCCGGCCTGCCGACCGAGCTGAACCCGATGCAGCGCGCGGTGCATGCCGAGACCGAGCATCTGCGGCGGCTCGGCGAACAGTTGCACGACCTCGATGAGGTACGCCGTGCGGCCGCCCTGCTGATCGGCAGCCGCCCGCTTCCGGTGCTGGGCCTGCGGGCCGCGGCCCCACTGGCGGCGTATTTCGGGTACTTCGCGGCCAAGGTGTTCCCCGGCGTGCGGGTGCTGGACGGGGGCGGGACGAGCCTGCTGGACCGGCTGGATCAGGCCCGCGCGGACGGCGCCGGTGCCATGCTGGCCATGGTGCTTCCCCGCTATCCGCGCGAGTCGGTGGAGGCCGTCCGCGAGGCGAGGGCGGCCGGTCTCGCGGTGGTCGCGATCACCGATTCGGCGATCAGCCCGGTGGCCGAGCACGCCGACGTCGTACTGCCCGCCGCGGTGGGCACGCAACTCGTCTTCGACCTGCACACCGGCCCGATGGCGATGGCCATGGTGCTGTTGCAGGCGATGTGTGACGCGGCCCCCGAGCCGGTGCAGCGCCGTCTCGAGGAGTTCGAGGCGACAGCCGCTCGCCGGCACGTTTTTCTGGCCTGAGGGAGGAGACTTCGATGTCCGAGATCCGGGCGCCGCGCGGTACGGCGTACACCGCCATGGGTTGGCCGCAGGAGGCCGCCAAGCGCATGTTGATGAACAACCTGGACCCGGATGTGGCCGAGAGGCCACAGGATCTCGTGGTCTACGGAGGCACCGGCCGGGCCGCGCGGGACTGGCCGTCGTTCCACGCGATCGTGCGGGAGCTGGACACGCTGCGCGGCGACGAGACGCTGCTGGTGCAGTCCGGTAAGCCGGTCGGTGTGCTGCGCACCCACGAGTGGGCGCCGCGGGTGCTGATCGCGAACTCGAACCTGGTCGGCGACTGGGCGACCTGGCCGGAGTTCCGGCGCCTGGAGCAGCTGGGCCTGACCATGTACGGGCAGATGACCGCCGGTTCGTGGATCTACATCGGGACGCAGGGCATCCTCCAGGGCACGTACGAGACGTTCGCCGCGGTGGCCGCCAAGCGGTTCGGCGCCGACCTCGCCGGGACGTTGACGCTGACCGGCGGCTGCGGTGGCATGGGCGGCGCGCAGCCGCTGGCCGTGACGATGAACGGCGGCGTCTGCCTGATCGTCGACGTGGACCGCACCCGTCTCCAGCGCCGGGTCGACACCCGCTACCTGGACGTCATCGCCGGAAGCCTGGACGAGGCGGTGTCGATCGCGCTCCAGGCGAAGGCCGACCGGAAGGCGCTGTCGGTCGGCGTGGTCGGCAACGCGGCCGAGGTCTTCCCGACGCTGCTGCGGAACGGTGTCGCGATCGACATCGTCACCGACCAGACCAGCGCCCATGACCCGCTCAGCTATCTCCCGCTCGGCGTCGAGCTGGACGACATGGCCGAGTACGCGCGGACGAAACCCGACGAGTTCACCGACCGTTCCCGGGCCAGCATGGCCGTGCACGTCGAGGCGATGGTCGGGTTCCAGGACGCGGGGGCCGAGGTGTTCGACTACGGCAACTCGATCCGCGGTGAGGCGAAACTGGCCGGGTACGAGCGGGCCTTCGACTTCCCCGGGTTCGTTCCGGCGTACATCCGGCCGCTGTTCGCCGAGGGCAAGGGGCCGTTCCGGTGGGCCGCGCTCTCCGGGGACCCGGCCGACATCGCCGCCACCGACCGCGCAGTGCTGGACCTGTTCCCGGAGAACGAGCCGCTCGCGCGGTGGATCCGGATGGCCGGGGAACGGGTCGCCTTCCAGGGGCTGCCGGCGCGGATCTGCTGGCTCGGGTACGGCGAACGCGACAAGGCCGGCGTGCGGTTCAACGACATGGTGGCGCGCGGGGACGTCAGCGCGCCGATCGTGATCGGGCGGGACCACCTGGACTCCGGGTCGGTGGCGTCGCCGTACCGGGAGACCGAGGCGATGCTCGACGGCTCCGATGCGATCGCCGACTGGCCGCTGCTGAACGCGCTGGTCAACACGGCGTCCGGGGCGAGCTGGGTGTCGATCCACCACGGTGGCGGGGTGGGCATCGGGCGCAGCATCCACGCCGGGCAGGTGTGCGTGGCCGACGGGACGGCGCTGGCCGGGCAGAAGATCGAGCGGGTGCTGACCAACGACCCGGCGATGGGGGTGCTGCGGCACGTCGACGCCGGATACGAGTCGGGATGCGCCGGCGACGTGAAGATCCCGATGCGGCCATGAGCGAGCTTGCGAGCGAATCATCAGGCTCAGTCTTGAACTCATCGCGACGCCGGAGCGCAGCGGAGGCGTCGCGATGAGCGAGTTCGGGAAACTCTGGGCGGAGATCGCGCCGGTCGGGCGGGCGGCCGGCGGCGGCTATCTGAGGTACGCGCTGACCGCACCCGAGCTGACCCTGCGCGACTGGTTCCGCGGGCAGGCCGCCCAGCGGGACATGACGGTCACCGAGGACGGCAACGGCAACCTCTTCGCGTGGCGGGCCGAGCCGTGGGCGCCGGGGACCGTGCTGACCGGATCGCATTTCGACTCGGTGCCGCACGGTGGCGGCTACGACGGGCCGCTCGGGATCGTGAGCGCCTTCCTCGCCGTCGACGAGCTCCCGCGGGACCGGAAGGTGGTGGTCGCGGCGTTCGCCGAGGAGGAGGGTGGGCGCTTCGGCGTACCGTGTCTGGGGTCTCGTCTGCTGACCGGCGCGATCGCGCCGGAGAAGGCCGCCGCGCTGCGGGATCGCGACGGGGTCACCTTCGCGGAGGCGCTCGGGCGGCAGCCGGCCGGCGCCGATCCGCGCGTGCGGACCCTGTCGGCGGTCGTGGAGCTGCACATCGAGCAGGGGCGGGCGCTGACCGTCCCGGTCGGGGTGGCCAGCGCGATCTGGCCGCACGGCCGCTGGCGGATGGACTTCACCGGCGTCGGTGACCATGCCGGCACCACGTTGATGGCCGACCGGCGTGATCCGATGCAGACGTTCGCGTTCACCGTGCTGGTCGCCGACCGGGAGGCCCGGCTGGCCGGCGCGCACGCCACGATGGGCCGGGTGCAGGTCGAGCCGAACGCCACGAACGCCATCCCGTCGCTGGTGCGGGGCTGGCTGGACGCCCGGGCCGCGGACACCGGCACCCTCGATCAGCTGGTCGGGTCGGTGGTGCGGGAGGCGACCGAGCGGGCCAGCCGGGACGGCACCGGGGTGGAGGTGACCGCCGAGTCGGTGACCGGCGAGGTGGCCTTCGACAACGCTCTGGCCGTGCGGTTGAGTGACCTGCTGGGCGGCGCGCCGATCCTGCCGACCGGCGCCGGCCACGACGCCGGGGTGCTGTCCGCGCACGTGCCGACCGCCATGCTGTTCGTCCGCAACCCGACCGGGGTGTCGCACTCCCCCGCCGAGCACGCCTCCGACGCCGACTGCGAGGCGGGCGTCGAGGCGCTGGCCCGGGTGCTGGAGGCGCTGACGTGAGCGTCTACCACGCCAGGTACGCCTGGCTGGGTGACCGGGTGGCGGAGGACGTCCGGATCGAGGTGGTGGACGGCCGGTTCACCGCGGTCACCCCGGGCGCCCCGGCGACGGGCGAGCGCCTGCCCGGCCTGGTGCTGCCCGGTCTCGCCAACGCCCACTCGCACGCCTTCCACCGGGTGCTGCGCGGGCGTACCCACACCGGCACGGGCAGCTTCTGGACGTGGCGGGAGCAGATGTACGCGGTCGCCGGCGCCCTCGACCCGGACGGCTATCTGGCGCTGGCGCGGGCCGTCTACGCCGAGATGGCGCTGGCCGGGATCACCTGCGTGGGCGAGTTCCACTACCTGCACCACGCGCCCGGCGGGGTCCGCTACGACGATCCGAACGCGATGGGCGCGGCGCTGTTGCAGGCCGCCGGCGAGGCCGGGATCCGGATCACCCTGCTGGACACGCTCTACCTGACGTCGCGGGTCGACGGGGCGCCGTTGGAGGGCGTGCAGGAGCGGTTCGGTGACGGCGACGCGGAACGCTGGGCCGAGCGGGTGGGCGCGCTGACCGCCGCGCCGCACGCCCGGATCGGTGCGGCCCTCCATTCGGTACGCGCGGTGCCCGCCGACCAGCTGGCCGTGCTGGCCGGGCGGACACCCTTGCACGTGCACCTCTCCGAGCAGCGGGCCGAGAACGAGCAGTGCCGGGCCGTGCACGGCTGCACGCCGACCGAGCTGCTGGACCGGCACGGCATCCTCGGGCCGGGGACCACGGCGGTGCACGCCACCCACCTGACCGACGGCGACGTCAAGCTGCTCGGCGGCAGCGGCGCCGGGGTGTGCCTGTGCCCCACCACCGAACGCGACCTGGCCGACGGCATCGGCCCGGCCCGGCGGCTCGCCGACGCGGGTGTGCCGTTGAGCCTGGGCAGCGACAGCAACGCGGTGATCGACCCGTTCGAGGAGATCCGCGGGCTGGAGATGAACGAGCGGCTGGCCAGCGAGAGCCGCGGCCACTTCCCGGCCGCCGAACTGGTCGCGGCGGCGGCCCGGCACGCGGCCCTGGGCTGGGACGACGCCGGGACGATCACACCCGGGCAGCGCGCCGACCTGGTGGCGGTGAACCTGGACGGCGTCCGGACCGTCGGCGCCCGGCCCGATCAGGTGATCTTCGCGGCCACCGCGGCCGACGTCACCCACGTGATCTCCGGTGGGCGGCGGATCGTCTCCGAGGGCCGGCACACCCTGGTCGACGTGCCCCGCGAGCTGGCGAAGGTGCTGGTGGCGACATGAGTCTCCTGGTCACCAACATCGGTGAGCTGTTCACCAACGATCCCGGGCTGGGGATCGTGCACGACGTCGCCGTCGTGGTGGAGGACGACCGGATCGCCTGGATCGGGCCGGTCTCGTCCGCGCCGGCCGCCGACTCGGCGCTGGACGCGGACGGCGCCGCCGTGCTGCCCGGCTTCGTGGACAGCCACGCGCACCTGGTCTTCGCGGGTGACCGGGCGGCCGAGTTCGGGGCGCGGATGGCCGGGGAGGCGTACACCGGCGGCGGCATCCGGACCACCGTCGCCGCCACCCGCGCCGCGTCCGACGACGAGCTGCGCCGCAATGCGCGGCGCCTGGTGGGCGAGGCGCTGCGGCAGGGCACCACCACGATCGAGATCAAATCGGGGTACGGCCTGAGCGTCGCCGACGAGCAGCGGTCCGTGCGGGTGGCCGCCGAGATCGTCGAGGAGACCACGTTCCTCGGGGCGCACGTGGTTCCGGCCGAGTACGCGGACCGCCCCGGCGACTATGTGGACCTGGTGTGCGGGGAGATGGTGGAGGCCGTCGCGCCGTACGCGAAATGGGTCGACGTGTTCTGTGAGCGCGGCGCCTTCGACGCCGATCAGGCCCGCGCCGTCCTGCTGGCCGGCGCGAAACACGGGCTGGGCCTGCGGCTGCACGCCAACCAGCTGGGCCCCGGGCCGGGTGTGCGCCTGGCCGTGGAGCTGGGGGCGGCCAGCGCCGACCACTGCACCCACCTCGACGACGCCGACGTGGACGCGCTCGCCTCCTCGGACACGGTGGCCACGCTGCTGCCGGGCGCCGAGTTCTCCACCCGGTCGCCCTACCCGGACGGGCGGCGGCTGCTGGACGCGGGCGTCACCGTCGCGCTGGCCACCGACTGCAATCCGGGGTCGTCGTACACGTCGTCGATGCCGTTCTGCATCGCTCTCGCCGTACGGGAGATGCGGTTGACACCGAGCGAAGCGGTCGCGGCGGCGACCCTGGGTGGCGCGACCGCCCTGCGCCGCACCGACCTGGGCCGGGTCTCGATCGGCGCCCGCGCCGACCTGATCGTCCTGGACGCGCCCTCGCACCTGCACCTGGCCTACCGGCCGGGTGTCCCCCTGATCCGAACCGTTCTGCACCACGGAGTGCCGCAATGAGCGAGCTTGCGAGTGAATCATTGAACTCAGTTTTGAAATCATGTCGACGCCGGAGCGAAGCGGAGGTGGCGGCATGAGCGAGCTTGCGAGTGAATCATTGAACTCAGTTTTGAAATCATGTCGACGCCGGAGCGAAGCGGAGGTGGCGGCATGATCGTCACTGTTCTTTCCACCGGTGTGTCCGCCGCC